>JAJDEW010000001.1 GCA_029259595.1 Planctomycetota bacterium
AGCCGCGGGGTGGGCTTTTGCGACGACGGCGGAGGCCGCTGATGCACGGGGCTGGTTCTGCGAGTCTTGCTCGGTGACATCGACCTGCGACATCGAGAACGCCATCGCGTGCACGATTCTCAGCGCGTGCTCCCAGTGCACCATCAACGTAGCCGAGGAAGAGTGCGGCTTCTCGTTCAACCCGTTCGCTTCGTGCACGGTCGATCCTGCCGCGAACTGCGGGGACGAGGTCCTCGGGGTGTGCATGGTCGGTACGGGGATCTGCGTGTCGACCGGAGTGGTCTCCGGGCCGTGCGGGACCGTGACCCAGTGCACCACGACGTAGCGGTGGTCGCTCCACGGAATGATTCAGTGCGGCTGTCTGGGTTCCTCGGAGTCCTGGCACTCGTGGGCGGTTTCGAATCGCAAGACGAGCTCGAGGGGCGGGCCGGCGAAGACGTCCGACCAGGTACTGCACCAGAGGCGGCGAGCGAGACCCCGGAATGGCGCAGAGCGCTCGGGGAACAAGCGGGTCGCATCGAGCGCCTTTCGTACGACTTCCACGTCGCCGGCGGGGCCCAGCTCGAGGTCTACCAGACCGAGGGGACCTACGCTCGCGACGCCAGTCGCGAACTCGAGTTCCTGGAACTGCGTTCCGTGCGCAGAACGGGGTCGGACATCCAGCGCTGTCTTCGCGAGGGGGACGAGTTTCGGCATTGGATGTCCCCTGCCCTCGATCGGCCGGGAACGGGTCGCATCACGAAGGCTCAACCCTCCGTCCTGCGCTCGAGCTACTTGCCGAAGCAGTTCGGGAGCTTCCTCATGGACCGGTCGTTGGCGGACGCGCTTCGGACCTGGGACTGGTCGGAGCAGGGTGAAGAGTTGCTCGAAGACGCACTCTGCCTTCGTGTCGTCGCCGTCCCGACTCGTGAGGCCGATCCAGCCGGCTCCGCGGCTTCCGGATGCTATTTGCTCTGGCTGGACTTGGAGAAGGACTTCGCTCCACGGCGGGTGGAGTTCCTGATCCCGGAGTTCGCGCTGGCAGACCTTCAAGGACGCCTCGAGGGGGACGTGCGCCCCCATCCCGCCTTGGAACTCGCCTCGACGAAGTACTTCACGTGCATCCGGTGGGAGGCCGAGGATCTGGTGGAGGTCTGGCCCGGAACGCACATGGCGCTGTCCGGCCGGATGAGCGTTCCGCTCGCCCCCGAAGGACAGGACTCCTTTGCCTTCCGGATCGACGCGACGTCCCTGCACGTCAACACCGATGCGGTGCCGGTCGACTTCTCGATCGCTTGGCCCGCGTGGTGTCGCATCGAAGACGAGGTGCGCGGCACCGGTTACATCCACGGTCGTCCGAGCGCGGAGAGTCCGACCGAAGCCGAGTTGCTCGACGGACTCCTCGACTACGACGACGTGCTCTTCTCCGGGTGCCAAGGCGTGCGGGCGGCGTGCTCCACGGTCGCCACCGAGTCAGCCTGTGGCGCCAACTGTCTGTACCTCGTGCTCGCCGAAGCCGGTCTGTCCGTCTCGCTGAAGGACCTTCACCGCGAGGTCTATGTCGAACACTCCAGTCCCGCAAGCCTGCTGGCCTTGGCGGATTCCCTGCGCAGTCGCGGCGTCCAGGCCGAAGTCTTGAAGGTCGGAGTCGATCGTCTCGGTCGCCTTCCTCTGCCGCTCGTGGCCCATTTGAACGAGCCACATCAGAGCACGCCCGAGGTTGGCGAAGAGCATGGACACTTCGTGCTGATCTGGGACGTCGAGGGCGATCGTGTCCTCGGTTCGGATCCACCGCGCACGCCGCGCTGGGTCGATCGCGATCTCCTTGGTGCCGGGTGGACGGGCTACGTGCTGGTCCTCGGATCCAGGCAGGAGCTCGCCGGTCTCTTCAGCACGACGAACAAGCATCGGCCCGAACTCTGGATCGCCCTCTTGGCGGTCGTATTGGCACTGGAGGCAGCCCGTCGGAGCCGTCGGAAGGCACCGGTCGAGACCCTGAATCAGAGCTTTTCCCAGGAAGGAATCAAACCATCATGAAAGCACTCGAGATGCAACGCACGCTGGTCGGATCATGGTTCACGCTGGCCGGGGCCCTGATCTTGGGAACGAGCGCCGGGGCCCAATCTACCTTCGGTATCGGGGGCGACGGCCGGATCCATCGCGGCGCGGACTTCGGCCTCGAGGACACGAGCCTTCAGGGCACCCTGCGGCACGTCGAACGCGCACACTCGACTCTGAAGGGCACGACCCCGCAGCCGGATTGGCGTGTGACGGTGCTTTCGATCTCGCCACGGGTGAGTGCCCAAGGTGCGATCGAGATCGCCCTCGAGGACAACGCGGGACGCTTCGAGCTGCCGATACACGTTGTCGCGCACCGCGATTCCGGGCAGAGCGTGGCCACTTCCATTCGTGACGCGATCAACGCCCACCCCTGGGCCCGTGCTGTCAACGTCAACTGCATCCTCGCTCCTGTTCCTGGCGTCCTGCTCGTCGCTCAGGCGGCGGGTGAACCCCTCCGCGTCGACTTGCTCGGTGCCCTGGGTTCGGTGGTGTCGGTTTCACCCGCCTTCGACATGCGCACCTTCTTCCGGGCCTCCACGGCGTGGGAGGACTTGACCCTGGCCCGGGACTCGCTCCAAGCCATGGCGCCGCAGATCCTCCCGGAACAGGCTCCGATCTACGAGGCTGCTCTGGGACGGATCGAACACGGAATCGGCGAACTCGAGGGAGCGCTCGCGAGCCCGGCCACGCACGCCTCCGGGCTGGCGAACGCGCAGAAGGACAGCCTTGCCGCAGGCCAAAGCCTGAGGGATTTCAGCGGGGGCGCCTGTCCCGTGCCGACCCTGCCGGAATGGGGCCTCTTGGGCATGCTCCTTTCGTTCTTGGCGGCCGGTTCGCTCGTCCTCCAACGTCGCGCTCGAGCCACCCACACCACGGCTTGACGAACCTCCGCGCGGTGCCCGAGGTCGAGGGCACCGCGCGGGTGCGTGCGGCCGCCGCCGGGCCCGTTCCGACGCACCGCGTTGTCTCGGAGGTCGGGCGCCCACGTCCGACACTCCCGGAGCTTTCGGTGCGCTGCGGCTGGCCGTGCCCGGGAGCGGGGCGTAGCCTGCCTGCGCCGCGGGGCGCGTTGCGAGGCCTGGCTCGCGGCCGACGCAGCCCCGCCGGGCGCTGGCTCGATGACGACGACCAAGGACACTCCCGCTCCGCCGCCCTCCGGTTGCCTGCGGGCCGTCGTGCGGCGCCTCGTGGCCATGGCCTGCGGGCTGGCCGCCGCCCTGTTGCTCGCGGAGCTCGCGCTTCGGATCGTCGATCCCGAGATCGCGCGCCGCTCCGATAGCGATCACCGCCGCTTCCACTTCCTGGCGGGCAACCTCGACTACGCCGATTTCTACGTCTCCGACCCCGTGCTGGGTTGGCGCAACGCGCCCGGTACGCGCCGCTCGTTCCCGCGCGGCGAGCTCGAATACGAGTACCGCATCAACGCCTTCGGGATGCATAGTCCGGAGACGACGCGCGAGCCGGCGGAGGGCGTCTTCCGCATCGTCTTGCTGGGAGATTCCCAGGCGATCACGCAGGTCAGTCTCGAGCTCTCGCACCCGTGGCTGTTGCAAAATTGCCTGAACGAGCGCCGTGCCGCGGGGACTCCGCGCTACGAGGTCCTCAACCTGGGCGTGGCCGGCTACGGCTTCTCCCAGGTGCTCGGAATGCTGGACACGGCCCTCGAGTTCGCGCCGGACCTCGTCCTCCTGCAGGCCAATCCGGCCAACGACTACAAGGACGAGTTCCCGCAGTTCATGGACTACCTGTTCGGGCCGCACGTGCGCCACGTGCTGGGTCCCGACGGGCTCGTCGAGCACGAGGTCGAGCTGCCCGAACTGCCGGGCGAAGAGGCGACGGCCCTGCACGAAGCGCTCTATCGGCTCTCGGCGGTCTACCGCGTCTACAACAACACGATGGTGCACGACTACTACTACAACCCCGACGGCTTCCTGCATCGTTCCGCCGCGCGCTTCGGGCTGTCGTTCTCGCCGCCCGGGTTGCCCGTCATCGACCTGGGCGAGCTGAAGCAGATCCTATCGAAGCCGGATCTCGAGCTGATGCGCAAGCCAAAGGAGCGCGACTCCCTGAACGACGAGACGAGTGAGCTCTTTGCTTCGGTCGACGCGATCCTCGGACAGATGCAGGCAAGAACACGGGCCGCCGGTGCCGAATTCGCCGTCTTCGCGAACCCGCGCGTCCGACGCAACCAGTTCATCACGGACCCCTGGCTGGAGCACTTTACGTCCGGACACGGCATCCCGTGCCTGGACGTGAACAGCCGTGCGCGGCGCTACGTGGAGCGCGGCCAGAATACCTACGAGGTCATGACCTTCTATCCGGAGCTCGACGACGCCCACTACGATGCGCGCGGCAACGCGATCATCGCGCAGATGGTGTGCGATTGGCTGCTCGAAGCGAAGCTCTTGACGAAGCGGAACTGACATGGTGAGAACCGACGCCTCCGAGACACCCCGCGCCAGGCCGCACGAGCGCTTCGGACGCGTCGTGAATCTGACCCCGGACGCGGTGACGGAGTTCGCGCGCGCGGCGGGGGACGCGAATCCGCTCCACCACGACGCGACGTACGCCGCGGGGACGCGCTTCGGGCGCCCGATCGCGAGCGGACCCCATACCAGCGCACTGCTCATGGCCTGCACGGCGACGCACTTCGCACGGACCGGTGCGATGCTGGGGCTCGGCTTCACGTTCGATTTCCGTCGACCGGTCTGGGCCGACGAGACGGTGCGCATCGAGTGGCTGGTCGTGGGCGTGCGAATACGCTCGACCGATCCGGGCGCGGGGGACATCGTCGAGCTGCGCGGTCGCCTGCAGGGTTCCGACGGCCGGACCGCGGTCGGCGCCAAGGGCCGCGTGCTGCTCGTGGACGCGTTGTGAAGCGCGCCTGCAGGGCCCACGGGGGAGTCGTGAGGGCCGCTGACCGCAGAAGTCCCGAAGTTTCAGAACCCGTTCGGGCCCGAACGGGTATCCAGCTCGTGACGACCACCGGCCCGAGAGGATCGACCATGACACGCCATGCCCTTCTGAGCGCCCTGCTCTTGTCCGCGCCCGCCCTCGCACAGGGGCAGGTCCACGTCATCGACGCGAACGCCGGTCCAGGAACCGACTTCACGAGCCTGATCGACGGCTGGTCCAGCGCCGCCGATGGGGACGTCCTGTTGGTGCGGACCGGGAACTACGACCACATCCTGATCGACGGCAAGTCGCTCGCCGTCGTCGCGGACGCGGGCGCGACGGTCACGACCGGCGCGGTCACCGTTCGGAACCTGGCGAGCGGTCAGTGGGCGCTGGTCCAGGGACTCGACATCTTCGGTGCGAACAACGTCCGAGCCGTGGCTGCGCACGACAACGGCGGGACGGTCTGGATCGAGGACTGCACGATCGCGGGCAGCTTCCCGTTCGGCTTTCCTTCCGGTGGAGTCGCTGCCACCGACAGCGCCTCGCTGGTTCTCGCGCGCTGCCAGGTGTCGGAGCCGGGCGGTTCGCCTCCGTTCGCCGAGGCCGTCTTGTCGGAGCGCTCGAACCTGCACCTCGTCGAGACGACGGTGCTCGGGTTCGATGGCGCGACAACCGAATTCCAGGGCGGCACCGGCACGAGCGCCGTGCGTGTCGTCGATGGCAGCTTCTCCGCTCTGGGTGCCGTGCTCGAGGGGGGCGACGGAGGCGACGGCCTCGACTTTCACGGCCTGTGCGGATCAGGCGGCAATGGCGGCGACGGACTCGAGCTCGCGGGAGCCGGCGCGCCGGCGGCCTTCTTGTTCGACGTCGTCGCCAGCGCCGGCCTCGGCGGCTCGGCTGCAGGCGCGGGGACGTGCACGAACGGACTCGACGGCAGTGCGCTCGACGTGCAGTCCGGCAGCGTCACGAGCTCGGCCGCACCGGCAGGCCTCTTCCAAGTGGCTTCCCCCGTGCGCGCCGGTTCACCGGTGAACGAGTCCTACGAGGGTGCCCCGGGGACGTTCGTCTGGTTGGTCTGGTCGGGCTCCGCCGCGGTGCCCACGGGCCCCGTCGCCGGATTCGGCGGGCCGCCCGTGCACCTCGCCAGCGTGAATCCGATCTTCCGCGGCGTGCTCGACGGTGCCGGGCAACTCACGACGTCGTTCACCGTCGCCGCGGTGCCCCCCGGGCTCGAGGCCTTGCAACTGCCGCTGCAAGCGCTCTTCGTCGAGTTTGGACCGTTGCGCCTGACCGCGGGTGCTCCGGCTGCGCTGGTCGTGCTCGACCCGACGCTCTGACAAACGCCCGTTCCCTCAGGCTGGTACGCCCGGACGCCGGCGACCGTGCCCGTACGGACGGCAGGACGAGGCCTTGAAGACGAGCACCACGTCCCGACCCGGCGCGAGTCCGAGGTCGACGTAGGAGGCGTCGGTGACCTCCACCGTCAACGGCAGAACGTCCGGAGCGAAGCGGGCCGCGACGATCTTGCCGTTGGGGCCGTCTTGGACGCTCTCCAGCCGGGCGCCGAGCGCGTTGCGCGCGGACAGGCCCGTGGGCGGCCCGGTTGCGATCAAGATCTCGGAGGCGAACAACCCGACGAACAGCGTCTCGCCCGGCGTCGCCGTCGTGGCGGGGATCTCGATCGTCGGCGCCTCGGAGCCCTGCCCGAGTCGCAGCCGCCCACCGCGCTCGGCGGCCTCGACCAGCTGACCGCGCAGCACGTTTTCGTAGCTCTCGCCCTCGGCCAGCGAGTAGAGCGTCGGATCCGACAGGATCTCGCGCGGGGTGCCACGCGCGATGGCATGACCCTCACGCAACAGGAGCACCTCGTCGCACAGGGCCTGGACCTCGACCGGGTCGTGGGAGACGAACAGGATCGGAATGCGGTAGGTCTCACGCACCCGGTTCAAGAAGGGCAGGAGGCGTCGACGCAGCGGCAGATCGAGCGACGCGAAGGGTTCGTCGAACAGGAGCAGCTCGGCACCGGAGCACAGAGCCCGTCCGAGCGCGACGCGCTGACGTTCCCCGCCGGAGAGCTTGACCGGGGAGCTCTCGAGCAGCCCGGCGAGTTCCAGCAGATCCACGACCTGGCCCAGCTCGGCAGCGGGATCGCGCCCGGCCGCCCGTGCGCGCGCGGCTCCAGCCAGCAGGTTGGCGCGCACGCTGCGATCGGGAAACAGGAGCCCGTCCTGGGGCACCAGGCCGATCCTACGATGCTCGGGACGGACGAAGACGCCCGCCTCGCTGTCGAGCCAGACCGTGTCGCCACAACGCACCACGCCGCGCGCGCGCCGACGCAAGCCGGCCACGGTCTCGAGCAAGCTCGTCTTGCCGGAACCGGAAGCGCCGAACACTCCCGTGACCGGGGCCCGCGTCTCGAGAGCGAGCTCGAGCTTGAAGCGATCGAGCTGGAGCTCGACGCGCAGCTCGAGCCGGGTGACGCCGTCGTCGCTTGCGCTCATCGCGCCGCTCCGTGTCGGGGCCGGTCGCGGGACAGGAACTCCGAGGTCAAAATCGCCACGAAGCCGACGACCAGGGCGACCAGCATGAGCACGTAGGCCTTGCGATCGTCGCCCACCTGCTGCGCCGAGAAGATGGCCGAGGCGATCGTCTGCGTCCGACCCGGGATGTTGCCGGCCAGCGTGACCGTCGCTCCGAACTCCCCGAGCGCGCGCGTGAAGCCCAGGATCGTTCCGGCCAGGAGACCGCGCCGTGCTAGCGGCAGGCTGAAGGAAAAGAACGTGCGCAGGCGTCCGTGCCCGAGCGTCCGCGCCATCATCTCGAGCCGCGGGTCGATGCCCTCGAACGTCACGCGGGCGGTCCGCGCGACGATCGGAAAGGACATCGCGATGGCCGCCAGCACCGCCGCCTTCCACGTCAACAAGAGATCGAGATCGAAGCCCAGAGCGTCGACCCCGAGCAGGCCGTCGTTCGCCAGGAGCCGCAGCAAGAGAAACCCGACCGCCGTCGGAGGCAGCACGAGCGGCAGGCCCACGAACGCCGAGAGCGCCTGCTTCCCCCGGAACTCGTAGCGCGCCAGGACGTAGCCCAGGGCGGTTGCGGGCACGACGACGAAGACGGTCGCGACCGCGGCGACGCGCAACGTCAAGAGCAGGATCGTCGGAAGGGAAGTCTCGATCGTCGGCTCCGTCAGACCTGGGTCACGTCGCGCGGCAAGGGGGACCGCCCGAGAAGCGCCCTGCGCGTCGGGCATCCCTCGCCAACTCCATCGCGTCCACAGCGCAGCTTCACCCCACTAGCGCTCCAACGCCAGAAACCCGTGCTTCTTCGCCAAGGCCCGCCCAGGCTCGCCCTGCACGAACTCCATGAAGGCGCGCGCTTCTTCCCGCACCAGGCCGTCCGGCTTCTGCACGAGAGCGGCGGTGTAGGTGATCGCGGGCTGCTCGTCGGCCGGAACTTCGTAGAGGATGCGCGCCGTGCTCGCGGCGGCATCGGTCGCGTAGACGATGCTGACGACGTCGCGGTCCGCCAGGGCGAGCGCGAGCGCCGCGCGGACATCCAGGCACGGGGCGACGCGGGTCAAGAGGTCGTCCCAGGCCCCGTTGGATTCGAGCCAATCGCGCGCGTAGCGACCGGCCGGCACGCCGTCGGGGTCGGCCAGCGCGAGGTGCTCGAGGTCGGAGGCCGCCAGGTCCGCGGCGGAGCCGATGGCGTGGACGCAGTCCGCGCGTCCGACCACGACCAGCCGGTTGGTCCACAGCTCGGTCGAAGAGCCTTCCAGGACCAGCTTGCGCTCGGCCAGCCAGTCCACCCACTGCGGGTTGGCCGAGATGAAGACGTCGGCTCGCGGGGCGGATTCGATCTGCCGGGCCAGGGTGTTCGAGCCCGCGAAGTTCAGCTCGACCGGGACGCCGGTCTCTTCCTCGAAGGCGCGCGCGAGCTCGCTGCCCACGTCCTGGAGGCTCGCGGCCGCGGCCAGGAGCAGGGGGTCGGCCCCACGGACACTCTGACCCCCGCAGGCGCTGAGCCCAAGCTGGATGAACAGGGCGCCGAGTCCCGCGCGCAGGCCCCACCGAAGCGGGCCGCGGATCCTGCCGCGTCGTCTGGTCATGCGGCGCAGTCTAGCCCGCATCCATCCCGAGCTCCCGCGCCATTCCGTTCCAATCGGAGGAAGCGCAGGAGGCACTGCTCGTGTTCGACGACGCCGACTCGAACGAGGGGAGCCGTCACTCGGTACGGAAGCGATGCACCATCCGGTGGTGGTACGTCTCCCCCGGGCGCAGGATCGGGTCGGGCCAGCCCGGGCGTCCGCGCTGGTGGATCGCGTCCGGGAAGAGCTGCGTCTCGAGGCAGAACCCGGTGTGTTTGCCGTAGCTGGCTCCGTCCTTGCCCTCGATCCCGTCCAGGAAGTTCCCGCTGTAGAGCTGCAGGCCCGGCGCGCTCGTTTCGATCTCGATCACGCGCCCGCTGGCCGGCTCGTGGACGCGCGCCGCCGACCGCGGCGCCTCGGTTCCGCGCAGGACGTAGTTGACGTCGTAGCCGCCCGGATCGTCTCCGGCCGCCGGGAGGCGATCGATGTCCGCACCGATCGCGCGGGGAGCGCGGAAGTCGAACGGCGTGCCCTGGACCGGTGCGATCTCGCCGGTCGGGATCAAGTCGGCGTCCCCGGGCGTATAGCGATCGGCGTCGACGCGCAGGACGTGCTCCAGGATCGTGCCGCTCGCGTGCCCGGCCAGGTTCCAGTAGCTGTGATGAGCGAGGTTGACGGGCGTCGGCGCGTCCGTCGTCGCCCGCATGTCGACGACCAGTTCGTCGGCGTCGGTCAAGGTGTAGACGACGGTGACATCGACGTTGCCCGGGTAACCCTCTTCGCCGGCGGGCGAGCGATACGTGAGGACGACGCTCGGGCCGTGTTCGGTCGGGACCGCCTGCGCCTTCCACACGACCTTGTCGAGGCCGCGCACGCCGCCGTGCAAGTGGTGTGGACCGTTGTTCTTGGCGAGGGTGTACGTCTTGCCGTCCAGCTCGAACGTCCCGCCGGCGATCCGATTGGCGACGCGACCGACGATGGCGCCGAAGTATGGCGAACCGTCGACGTATTCTTCGACCGTGTCGAAACCGAGCACGATGTCGGACAGCTCACCGTCTCGATCCGGGACGTAGAGCTCGGTCACGATCGCACCGTAGTCGGTGATCTTGGCCGTGAGACCGTTGGCGTTCTTCAGGGTGAAGAGACGGACGGCGTGACCGTCCACCTCGCCGAAGGGTTCTTCCGCGATGTGCATGGAACGGATTCCGGAACAGGAAGCGACCAGCGCGATGAGCAGCGCGAAGCACGAAGCCTTGGCGCGCAGGGACGGTTCGAAGGGAAGGCGGGGGAGGCTGGCGTTCATCGCGCGTGTCCGAGGGTCGTGGCTGCGGTGGTGAGTTCGAGGGCCGGGATTCTGGAAGGAGCAGGGACTCAGCCGGTGTCGGCCAGGTTGCGCGCACGCGCCGCCGCCCAGCGCTTGACCAGCTCGTCGACGACGACGCCGGCGAGGATGACCGCGCCGATGACGGCGTACTCCACGGTGTCCGGAATCCAATCGGTCAGGGTGATCATGTTTCGCAGCACCTGCATGACCGCGGCACCGATCAGGATGCCCGTGATCGTGCCAACGCCTCCGCGCAGGCTGCAACCCCCGAGCACCGCGGCCGCGATGGCGTACAGCTCGTAGAAGTTGCCGAAGTCGACGGGCTGCGCGGAGCCGACGTCCAAGACGAAGAGCAGACCACCAAGGCCGGCGAGCAGGCTGCAAAGGGCGTAGGACACCGTCGTGACGCGGCGCGTGTCGATGCCGCTGTAGCGCGCGGCTTCCTCGTTGCTCCCGACCGCGAGGAGGTGTCGCCCGTACACCGTGCGGTGCAGCAGAACGGCTGCGCCCACGGCCAAGATCCCCACGATCAGGCACGGTACGGGCAACGCGAAACTGTCGCTGCCAGGAACGGGAATCCGACCGTTGCCGAGGTGTCGCAGGGCGGCGAACTCGCCGCGGAAGCCCTGGGTCTGGTCCGCCGTCAGGCCGCGGGCGATGCCGCGGTACAGGAGGAGCCCGCACAGCGTCACCAGAAACGGCTGCAGGCCCAGGCGCGTGATGAGGAGTCCGTGGGCGACGCCCAGCGTGAGCGCGAGACCGAGAACGACCACGACGGCCGGGCCGACCGACCAGCCGTGCTCGGTCAAGAGCCACGGTGTCACGATGCCCGTGAGGCACACGACCGATCCGATCGACAGGTCGATGCCTCGTCCCATGATCACGATCCCGGCGCCGATGCTGAGGATGCCGAAGAGCGCGCTGCGTCGCAGCAGGTTCTCGATGTTGAAGGCGGTGAGGAAGTACGGACTCGCCACCGACGTGAAGACGCAGATCGCGATCAGCAGGCCCAGGATGCCGAGGATCTTCTTCACGCCGAACACTCCGACGCGCGCGGTTCGGCGGCGAGCCGCAGGATCGCTTCCTCACTGGCTTCATCGCGTCCGAGAACGCCCGTCAGCTCGCCCTCGCGCAAGACCAACACGCGATCGGCCAGGGCCAGCACTTCTTCCGCCTCGCTGGAGGCGAAGAGGATGCCCATGCCGTCCGCGGCGAGCCGATCCAGCAGGCGATAGATCTCCGCCTTCGAGCCGACGTCGACCCCGCGCGTGGGCTCGTCCAGCAGGAGTACTCGCGGTCGGAGCTCGGGTTCGGCCAGCCACTTGCCGAGGACGACCTTTTGCTGATTGCCCCCGGAGAGGGTCCGAACGTTCGTCCGGTCGTCGCGCGTGCGCACGCCGAGCTCGTCGATGGCGCGTCGCGCGGAGTCGCGTTCGGCCTTGCGATCGCGCCGTCCGAAGCCTCCGCGCCGCGTCGACGCGACCATGCTGACGTTCGCGCGCACGTCCTGTTCGAGGACCAGGCCATGGCGCTTGCGATCCTCCGGAACGAGGGCCAGGCCGGCTGCGATCGCGGCGGCCACGCTTCCGCGCGGGACGTCGCGGCCGGCGACGCGCACCGTGCCGGCGCGGGCCGGGACGATCCCGAACACGGCTTCGAGCAACTCGGTCCGGCCGGCTCCGACCAGGCCGGCCAGGCCGACGAATTCTCCCGCGGCGACCGAGAAGTCGACCGCCTGAGTCGGATACGCCGCCGTCCGCAGCCCGCGGACGTCGAGCGCGAGCGGACCGTGTGTCCGCGGGGCGCGTTCGCGCAGTACGGACTCGCAGCGGCCCAGCATCAAGCCGACCATGGCGTCGTGTTCGATGGCGCCCGCCGTCAGCTCGCCGGCGTTGGCTCCGTCGCGCAGGACGAGGACGCGGTCCGCGATGCCGCGCACTTCGCCCAACCTGTGCGAGATGTAGATGATGCTCTTGCCACGCCGCCGCAACGCCCGCATGACGTCGAACAACTTCGTCGCCTCGGTCGCCGAGAGACTGGAGGTCGGCTCGTCCATGATCAAGATGCGCGCGTCGGTCGCCAGCGCCTTGGCGATCTCGACCAGCTGACGCTGACCGAGCGCCAGCGCGCTCACGGGCGTGTCGAGCGCCACCTCGAGGCCCAGTTCGCCGAGGTGGCGGCGAGCGAGCTCTTCGGCGGCCCTGCGGTCCAGGAAGCCGAAGCGCCGGGGCTCGCGACCGAGCGTGATGTTGGCGGTGACGTCGAGGTCTCCGGCCAGCATGAGCTCCTGGTGAATCAGCGCGACACCGCGCGCGAGGGCTTCCTGCACGGACCGCAGGCGAAGGGGACGCCCGTCGAGTCGGAGCTCGCCCGCGTCGGGAGCGAGGGCGCCCGAAAGGACCTTCATCAGGGTGCTCTTGCCGGCCCCATTCTCTCCGATGACCGCCAGGATTTCGCCGGATGCGAGCCGCAGATCGACGTCCGTGAGCGCGTGCACGCCCGGAAAGCGCTTGTGGAGCCCGCACGCCTCGAGCACGAGCGGCGTAGCCGTCAGCCTGCGCTCGTCAGCGACCATCCGTCTTCGCCCGCAGGTCCGCCCAGAACGCGTCCACCTCGGCGGCGCGGATCTGGCGCGCGGGGATGTCGATGAAACCGGAGGCGGGCAGCAGGGTCCGATCGCCGCGCGCCAGGGCGGCGAGGACTGCGATCGAGCGGTAGCCGTACTGGTAAGGGTCCTGGACCACCGTCCCGTAAACCGTTCCGTCCTGAATACCGCGCAGGGTCTCGTCGGCCTCGTCGAAGCCGATCACCACGATCTCGCCGAGCTTGCCCGCTTGCTCGAGCGCGGCCAGGCACAGCGGAGGGTTGTAGGCGAAGAGCCCGACGAGCGCGTCGACCTCGGGATGCTTGGAGAGCGCATCCTCGGCGTTCGCCTTGCCGACGGCGCGGTCGAACTGGTCGGTGAGCGTGCCGAGGATCGTGTACGACTCACCCACGAGCGGCTGGCCCGGAGGGTCGTAGCGCGCGGGATCGTGCGAGCGCGCGAGCAGCTCGTCGATGACCCCTTGGCGACGCCGGCGCGCGTTGTCCTGCTCGAGGCGGCCGATGAAGAGGAACACCTGACCTCCGTCCGGCAGCGCCTCCTTCACCAGCTGGCCGCAGGAGCGTCCGGCCGCGTAGTTGTCCATGCCGATGTAGCACACCCGCTTCGAGTCCGGCGCATCGGAGTCGTGCGTGATCAGGTTCGTTCGCGCCGCGGTCGCGTTCAGGAGCTCGGTCTGGTTGGCGGGGTCGATCGGACTGACCGCGATCCCGTCGATCCGACGCGTCACGAGGTCCTCGAGGATGCGCTTCTGGTCCGCGATGCCCTCGGCGGGCATATGGACGCTGACCTTCGTCCCCGTGGCTTTGCCCGCCGCGCGCGCGCCCTTCTCGGCGATGACCCAGAACGACGCGACGCCGTTCGTGACGAACGCGAGCCGTGGGACGGTCTTCCCGTCGGCGCCCTGCTCGCTTGCGCTGCAGGCCCAGGCCAGGACGAGCAGGGCCGCGATCGCGAACCTGCGCACTCGGGAGCTCTCGGTTGTTCGCATGGGCGTTGCCGCGCAGGGTCTCAAGAGACGGTCATGCCGCCGTTGACGTGAAGCGTTTGTCCCGTGACGAAGGAGGAGGATTCGCTCGCGAGAAAGACCAGCGCGCCGGCCAGGTCGTCGGGCACGCCCCAGCGGTCGACCGGAATCAAGGCGCGATAGCCGTCCTTGAGCTCTTGCGGGTCCTTCTCGTGCCGCTCGACCGGAATCCAGCCCGGCGCGATCATGTTGACCGTGATCCCGAACGGAGCCAGCTCGGAGGCCATGCTGCGCGTCCATCCGTTCTGGCCGCCCTTGGCCGCGACGTACGCGCTGAAGTTCCCGACACCACGCTGGAAGACCTCGGAGCCGATGTTGACGATCCGACCCCAGCGTTGCTCCTTCATGTGCGGCAAGCACGCACGGGTCAAGAGGAACGGGCTCTTGACGAAGAAGTCGAGCATCGACTGATAGAACTCCCAGTCGTATTCCTCGATGGGCTTCTGCGGCTGGTCCGGCGTGGCGTTGGGAACCAGGATGTCGATCGGCCCGAGCGCGCTCGTGATCCGCGCGACGAGGTCTTCGACTGCGGCGGGATCGATGACGTCCGCGCAGAAAATCGCGCCATCGCCCCCGGCGGCGCGAATGCGCGCGAGCGTGCGCTGCGCACCGGCCTCGTCCGACAAGTAGTTGACCGCGACGCGTGCGCCGGCGGCGCCCAGGGCCGCTGCCAGCGAGTGGCCGAGGCCTTTCGAACTGCCGGTGACGAGGGCGACGCGGCCCTCGAGTGAGAAGTCGGGAAAGCGGCTAGGGGCGGCGGAGGGGCGTGCGGCCATGGACGGATGCTCGGGTGGGGCGTGCGTGAGGCGCGCACCATACACGAGATCGGCACGCACGGCATCGCCGGGACAACCCGAGGCATCAACGCGGCGTTCCCGAGCCCGGGCCGAGAGACACGAGCGAAGGCGGAGCCGACCCAGGGGTCGACTCCGCCTTCGGATTCGCGGCACTGGTGCGCTTCGGAAGAAGCGCGCCAGAGAGCTCGGTCATTGAACCGTGATGAAGCCGACCTTCTCCTGGCTCAAGACCTCACCTTCTGTGGAACGCGCGGTCAGAATCACCGTGTAGGTGCCCGGCGTCGTGTAGGTGTAGGCGGGGTTCGTCAGGTTGCTTCGGCGACCGTCGCCGAACGACCACACCGAACGATCCGCGGCACCGCCGGAGAAGGCCGGTGCGAACTGGACCGTCAGCGGAGCGGGACCACTCGTGATCGAGGCCGAGAAGTCGACCGCGAAGACGTCAGCCTCGTTCACGTCGACGTCACCGAGGCGCGCCAACGTGTCGCTTCCGCCCGGGCCCGTCGCGATCTGGACGATCGTGTAGACCCCCGGCTGGCTGTAGGAGTGCGCCGGGTTCTGCTGGTTCGACGTCGTGCCGTCGCCGAAGTCCCAGATCCAGCTGGTGGCGTTGGACGAGAGGTCGGTGAAGGAGAACAAAGTGCCGGGGTTGCCGCTGGCCGGGAAGCGCGAGAAGTCGGCGACGACGGCGGACGGCGAGGTGCCATCCGGAGCCGGGGTCGGCTCGATCGGAAGGGCCGGCGGAGCAGGCGGCGGCCAGGACAGGAAATCGGTCGGGCCGAAGGGCCAGTAGCCGAAGGTCAGATCCTCGCCTCCGGGCGGAACGGAACCCTGCGTCGTCGGATCGAGTTCCGAGAACGGGAACGGGTCGAGCGCCTGGGGTCCGGCCTCACAGACCGAGTCGCAGCCAGCGGGGGAGAGGCGTCGGTCGAGGTTCCACGGCAGGCTCGCGAAGATGTACGGCGCTGGGGCCGCGTCCACCCCGAGAGCCGCGAAGATCGGATGCTCGATCGCGACGGGGGTGAGGTACTCACCGTTGGGGGCTTCGAGGCCGTTGACGTCGCGCGTGATGACGCCGGGGTTCAGGGTCAGCTTGTGCCGCGTGCGCCCGATGACCTCACGCGTCAGCGGGGTGATCGCAGCGAATTCCTCGAGCAGCGTGCCGCCGCTCGGGCACATCTCGGGGAAGCCGGCGTTGATCAGGTTCTGGCAGGGCGACAGGCGCGAGTCGACGGCCGCGAGGCTGCTGAACTCGTAGTAGACGAAGTAGAGGTGTCCCGCAGTGGGCGGCAGACCTTGGTTGATCGTCCCCGGGTTGCCGACCGTCGAACCGATCGGAACCTCGTTGTTCGCGTTGGTGAGCGGATCCAGGTAGAGCGCGAAGACGTCGAGCTGGGAGTCCGACAGGGTCGTGGCGCCCTCGAAGTCCGCGCCCAGTCCGAACGTGCGGAAGCCGGCCGGGTGCCAGCCCGCGGCCAGGGTCATGTAGTCGGGCTGAGTGGGTTCGTTCCGCGTGATGAGCGAGGAGTTGACCGTGAGCGTGTGGCAGGACATGAAGCGCACATCGCCGATGAACTCCATGTTGCCCTCGGCGGTGATCGAGTCACCGACCTGGATCGGAGCGAACTTGGTCGAGTCCGGAACGGGTGCGATCGAGCGGTTGGTGGCCGGGCAGAGCGGGTCACCGACACCGTTGGCGTCGCTCGCAGCCGCAGGATCGTCACCGGCTTCGAAACCGGGGCGCGAACCGAGCGGAACCGTGCTGGGCAAGCCGGCGGGATACCCGGTCGTGAACGTGATCGTGTAGTTGTCCGGATCGACACCGAAGCGTTCGTCCGGGCTGCAGTTGGGGCCACCGTCGCAACCGGGCCCGCTTTGGATCGTATAGCGGGACGTCGGGTCGTTGATGCGGATCATGAGACCCGTGGCGGGGTCGGCGGTGATGCCGTCGATCCGCAGGAAGCCCGCATCATGATCGATGAAGGTCACGACGCCGTTGACGAGCTCGGAACCCTTCGCGATGAAGACCTCGCCAGCGATGAGGTTGCCGGCCGGCGTACGGTTGCCGATGACCGTCGCGATGGCCGGTCCGCTCGAGCAGACCGAGATGCTCTTGTCCATCAGCGCGAGCCCGGTCTCGCCCATGGCGAGCGCAGCGGGCGGCGCCGTCGCATAGAGCTGCTGCAGAGACATCCGGTTCGCCGGTAGGTCGAGGAGCAGGTTGCGCGGCAGGACGACGACCTGGCCGCCGACGACCATTTGACCGCCGGACCACGGGTCCAGCGGATCGTCGAGGCTCACGTGATCGATGGCACCGACGAGGGACGCGCCGGTCGTGGATTGGGCGAAGGATTCGGGCGCGAAGACGAGCGCGCCCGCACAAGCCAAGAGGCCAAGGCGAAAGTTCTTCATGAGGTCAGCCGAAACGGCGCGGAACGATTCTGGGCGTCCGCGTCAGGGGGGGGAGCGGGTGTCCGAGAGCCCGCGGTGCAACATGTGGACGCCCAAGCGTAGCCCCGCTCTGCGAAGCCGGCCGACCCGATCGGTGAATTGCAAGTTGGAAAAAAAGGGTCGTGTCGCGAACGGTTGCATGCATTGGGCTAGCCATTCCGACACGAGCGCAAAGCAAGTCGCAAAGATGAATGCCCCGCCCTTCCGGGTCGCGTTAGAGTTTGCAATGTCCTTGCGCCGGGCGCCTTCCAGCCCGTCGCGGATGCCCCCGGTGCGCCGCGAGGTCGGCGTCTTCGTCCCCAGAGAGGTAGTCATGTCGTGTTCCTTCCAACCCGCGTTGCGGTGGGTTTCCTCGATCGCGGCGCTCGTCGCCGTTCTTCCTTCCGCCACCTTCAGCCAGGCTCCCGTGGCCGACTTCAGTGCTCGCCCACGGCTCGGTCTCGCTCCGCTCGAGGTCACCTTCAGCGACCTTTCGAGCGGCGACATCACCAGCTGGACGTGGATCTTCGGTGACGGGGGTGTGTCCTTCGAGCAAAACCCCGTGCACGTCTATTCGGCCGTCGCGGCGTTCAACTACGACGTCTCGCTGACGGTGACGGGTCCCGGCGGCTCGGACACGTTGCTCCAAAGTCAACTCGTCACGATCATGGAGCCCGATCACAACGAGCCCAAGGCCCTCAGCTCGATCGCCGTTCCGTTGCCCTCGCAACTGGGGGCGTTCGTTACCGATATGGATGCCGCCGTCGCGCTCGGCAAGGCGCTGTTCTGGGACGTGCAAGCCGGCAGTGACGGCCTGACGGCCTGCGCCTCGTGCCACTTCCAGGCGGGAGCGGACGGGCGCATCGCCAACCGACTCAACCCCGGTCCGGATGGCCTGTTCAGCACGCTGTCCTCCGGCGGTGGCGGCCCGAACCACTCGCTCGTGGCGGGCGACTTCCCGTTCCACAAGTTCCTCGACCCGAACGTGGGCGAGATCGTCGTGTCCAGCAAGGACGACATCGTCGGAACGGCGGGCGTCGTCAATCAGACCTTCGCGGGCGTGGTCTCCGGCAGCGACTTCGACGACGGAACGACCGTGGCCGATCCCAACTTCCAGATCGGAGGCGTGAACACCCTGCAGGTGACGGGTCGCGACGCTCCGACGGTGCTCGGAGCCGGACACCTGTTCCGGATGTTCTGGGACGGACGCGCGAACCACTACTTCAACGGCCGCAGCATCTGGGGCGAGGCGGACACGTCGAACCCCACCGTCCTGGCGATGGCGCCGGACGGGAGCCTGGTCGACGAAGCGATCCTGCTCGAGAACGCTGCGCTGGCCTCGCAGGCCGTCGGTCCGCCGCTCTCGGGCGTCGAGATGTCCTGGAACGGGCGCAGCTTCAACGAGCTCGGTCGCAAAATGCTGTCGCTGGCCCCGCTGTCCAAGCAGTACGTCGATCCGACCGACAGCGTGCTCGGTGCGCTGGCGAACCCGACCGGCAACGGCCTCGCCGGCGTGACGTACAGCGACATGATCGAGGCCGCCTTCGCGGAGAAGTGGTGGGGGTCGCTCGAGACCCGCGACGGCTTCACGCACAAGGAAGCCAACTTCTCGCTCCTCTGGGGCCTCGCGATCCTCTGCTACGAAGCGACGCTGATGCCCGATCAGACGCCCTACGATGCGTTCAAGCTGGGCAACTCGGCCGCTCTGACCGAGCAGCAGCTGCGCGGCAAGGACATCTTCATGGGGCGCGGCAACTGCATCGACTGTCACGGGACCCCGATGTTCGCGGGCAGCGTGACGCACGACCTCCTGAACGGGCAGCTCGCGAACGAAGGCGAGTCCCACATCGAGATCATGGCGATGGCGAACGGCGTCTCCCAGGGACGTGTCGTGTTCGCGCGCAACCCGGTCGGCAACGAGATCTTGATGACGGCGAGTCCGTTCAACCGGCGCGTCAGAATTCTCGATCCGGAGGGGACCGTGATCGCGCAGGGGCGCATCCCGCGGCCTGCCTCGGGCGTCTGTGGCCCGGCCGAGACGCTGTCCGCGCCGCTGACCGTGCGCACGTCCCTGTATCCCGAGAACGACCTGCGAGCCAACGCCATCGCGACGGTGATGGGGGGCTGCGACGCCAAGCTCGAGATCAACCTGAGCTGGACCGGCTTCAACCCGCTGATCGGCGATCACACGGTCGTGATCGGCAACATCGAAGCCGGCACGATCAGCATGCCTCCGGCGACGGCCCAGGCCACTTACGACACCGGCTTCTACAACATCGGCGTCCGTCCGACGGCGGAAGACCTCGGCGTGGGCGGCAACAGCCCCTTCGGCCCCCTGTCGTTCTCGCGGCGGATTCAGAACGGGGATCTTCCTCCCTTCGACCCGGGCTCGACCGGGGTCAGCCCCGACGCGCGGATTGCGGTGGACGGTTCCTTCAAGGCTCCCACGCTGCGCAACATCGAGCTGACCGGCCCGTTCATGCACAACGGCAGCATGGCGACCCTGCGGGAAGTGGTGGACTTCTACGTCCGCGGGTCCGACTTCCGCGTCGAGAACTCCCGTGACCTGGACCCGAACGTCTCGGGAGTGATCGACATGAGCGAGCAGGACAAGGAAGACCTGATCGCCTTCATGCTGTCGCTGACGGACGAGCGCGTGCGGATCCAGGCGGCACCGTTCGACCACCCGGAGCTTCCGTTGAAGGTCGGGCACGTCGGCGACACGTCGTCGATCGTCGACGATGGAACGGGCAACGGGCTCCTCGTGCTCGAGACTCTGCCGGCCACGGGCGCGGCGGGCGGTGCTCCCTTCACGAGCTTCGAGTCGAAGCTGCCCGCGTCACTCACGGTCACCGCCGGGAACCTCTCCCTGGACGGGCGCAGTGGCGCGACCGCGGGCTTCCACGTCATCCTCGACAAGCGTCCCTCCGCGGACGTCATCCTCGAGCTCGGCGCCTCGTCGGGACTCGTCGGGGTCGAACCGGCGAAGCTGGTCTTCACGCCGGAGGATTGGCGCAGCCCGCGCGAGGTGACGGTGACCCTGCTCGATGGAAGGAGCGCTTCGTTCGGTGACGTCACGGTGCGCTCGGTCGCCAGCCGAAGCGCCGACCCGGAGTTCTCCGGTCTGCTCCTGCCCGAGATCGACGTGCGCGTCCTGCGTCCGCTCGTGGTCGGACAGGACTGATTGCCACGGCGAGCTCGGAGCCACGGGCGGTCGGCGGGAGCGTTCCCGCCGACCGCCCGTCGGCGTTCGTGGGCCCTCGGGGGCGACGCTCCCGGCTCAAGGGCAGGACGGGAGCCCGGAATCCGGGCCACGGCTTCGCACCGCTTCCTTGAGATGCGCGCGCCGATGTCGGATCCTGTCGCCCGCGCGCCTCACCCTCCGCCAGGGGGGCTGCCGCCGTGCGCCTTGCTACACTCCCGCCGATGCCCCTCCGCCGACTCCTTTCGTCGTCTCTCCTCGCGTTCGTCGTCTGCGCCTCCTGCCGGGTCGCCGAGGCGAAGGTCTGGAATCTCAGGCAAGTCCACGATCCCGACGGCTCGCCGAGCTACCGGGGCGACATCCGCACGGACATGGGGTGGTACCTCGCGCTGGCGCTGAGCATGTCCCGCTACGACCCGAACGAGGGCTTCAGCGGGATCGAGACCCCCGAAAAGGTGCGCGACATCCCGGACCCGCGCGAGGTCTGCCTCGAGAACCTGATCGGGCTCGCGAGCTGTGACGCCGAGGATCCGAGGGTCCTGATGCAGCAGGTCGAGGTCTTCGCCTGGCTCGCGAAGGACGACACGTACTTCCTGGCGCGTGAGCGGGCGGCGCTGTCCCTGAGCGATCCGGGACGTCGCCTGGGCGTGACGCGACCGCTCCCGTTCGACGTCGAAACCGCGGCCGAACCCCGCGAGGTGGCCGTCGCGCTCACGGAGCTCGTACGCAACGCGCGTCCCTTCCTGATCGGCGGCGAGATGGCCTCACCCCGGCTGTTGCGGGAGGCCTGCGACGGCGTGCGAGCCCTCGCCCTGGACTTCGAAGGAGCCCGGCGCGTGGTGTCCGGCATCAACGCCGTGTTCGGCTCGAAGAAGCGCGTGGGAGCGTTGCTCGAGCTGGCTGACCTCCAGCGCGAGATCGCGGCGCGGCTCGTGGCTGCGGCTCTGGACGCGACCTTGTCCGATCCCGAGCCGCGCGTGCGGGCGGCCGGTCTGCAGGCCCTCGTCGAGATGAGTGCGAACGGCGACGGGGCGCTGCTCTTGGCCGCCCTCGACGACCCCTCACCGCTGGTCGTCCGCCGCGCGCTGCGGCTCGTCGCGGCCCACGGGCTGCCGACGCCCCCCTCCGAAGCCGACGAAGGCGAGCGCCTGCTCGAGCGGGTGGCCTGGACCGAGGCCCTGGTCGAGCGCACGAAGTCGCTCGATGGTCCGGTTTCCATCGCAGCCTGCCGTGCCTTGGGTAAGGTTTCAGGAGCGGGCCCCTCGTTGCGGCCCGAATCTTGGTTCCGGTGGTGGGACGCGACCCGCCGTCGCGAGGCCCCCGCGATCGAAGCGGCTCTGGCCAAGCGTCCCTGAAGTCCACCTACCCCGTTCCCCCCGAGAGCCGCGAGCAGCCCATGGAGGTCGAAGTCAAGCCGGAGTCCGGGCGCAAGACGCTCGTGACCGCGATCCGCCTGATCGCGGGCTTCGGAATCCTCGCCTTCGTGTTGTCCGGGCTGCCCTGGAACGACCGCCTGCAATGGACCGATGCCCAGGGTGAGGTGGTCGACGTCCCGGGCGTGATCGAGGGCGACTGGAAGATCGAAGCGATCGAGTTCCTGCCCGCCAAGCTCCCTGTGCTCGACGCCAACTGGCCCGAACGGCTCCGCAGCGCTCAGACGAATCGGCAGACGGTCGCGGTCGCGCGCGGCCAGGGCCCCGAGAGCTTCGACTGGAAGCCGGGCATGCCGCGCGCCTTCCGCGAGATGGATCGCGGCGGCCTGGTCCAGGCGATGGCGCTCTTTTCGGCGGCGATGGTCCTGGTCGTGACGCGCTGGTGGCGGCTCTTGTCCGTGGCCGGCTGTCCGACCAGCTGGTTCAACGCTTTCCGGCTCACGTTCCTGGGCATGTTCTTCAATCTGGTCGTGCCGGGCTTGACCGGGGGCGATCTCGTGAAGGGCGTCGTGGTCGCCAAGGAGAACCCGACGCGCCGGGCCGATGCCCTGGTCTCGGTCGTGGTCGATCGGCTGCTCGGCTTGACCGTGCTGGCAGCCCTCGCGATGGTCGTGATCCTCTTCGTCGGCGGGGCCTTCACCGAGCTACGTGCGCCGCTGCTGTTGCTCTTGGGGGTGGCCGCCGTCGCCATCTTCCTGTACGCGAACAAGAAGTTGCGCAAGACCCTGGGGCTCTCGGCCCTGGTCGACAGACTGCCCTTCGGCGAGAAACTGCGCTCGCTCGATCGCGCCGGACTCCTGTACCTCGCCCATCCGTTCGAGGTCGGCGTCGCGGTCGTCCTGTCCCTCGCGAACCACGTCCTGATCGTTCTCGGGGTCTTCATGTTGGGCCGCGCCTTCGGCGTCCAGGTCGTCAACTTGACCGACTACCTCGTCCTGACGCCGGTGGCGAACATCGTGAGCGCGCTCCCCGTCGCGCCGGGTGGGTGGGGCCTCGGCGAGTACGCCTACAAGTTCCTCTTCGAGATGATCGGCGCCAGCGGTGCGATGGGCGTCGCGGTCAGCGTGACCTTCCGCCTCTGCCAGCTCGTGTTCGGCTTGATCGGCGGTGCCTTCTTGCTCCTCCCGGGCATCAAGGCCGAGGTTCGCGAAGTCGCCGCGTAGGAGCCCGTTGAACACGTCATTCGGCGCCACGACGCCGTCCTCCACTCGGGTGCCGCACCCGCAAGCCTCGCCGAATCCACGGATTCGCCTGCGTTTCCGGTTGCAACACCCGAGCGGATGCCGACGCCCTGCCATCCCAAGCACGTGTTCAACCGACTCCTGGGCCCGTTGAACACGTCATTCGGCGCCACGACGCCGTCCTCCACTCGGGTGCCGCACCCGCAAGCCTCGCCGAATCCACGGATTCGCCTGCGTTTCCGGTTGCAACACCCGAGCGGATGCCGACGCCCT
>JAJDEW010000002.1 GCA_029259595.1 Planctomycetota bacterium
GCTTCGGGCGCCGCGACGGCGACGGCGGCGAAGAGCTCCGCGTCCAGGCAGCCGATTTCGACGAGCCCGGCACCGCTGCGCTGGGCCGCACGGGCAACGAGCACCGCCGCGCCCGGCATCGTGCGCGACCCCACGATGCAAAGCACGCGGCCGGCGTCTCCCTTGTGGGCGTCGGGAGCGAGCGCGGCCAGGCGCGGGATCTCGCTGTCGGATGCCACTTACCCGCCCCCTTCGAGGTCGACTTCGAGCGTGCCGACCTCGCGACCGGCATGGTTCGTGAGCACGCGCGGCGCGAAGCGTTCGAGCGCGTCCATGGCGTCCGACCCGAGCCATTCGAGGCGTTCGGCCAGCGCGAGCACGACCGCGTGCATGCCGCGCAGACCGCCATCGTCGAGCTTGACGGCGAAGGCACGGTCGCCGCCGCGCAAGCCGACGGCGTACATGGCCTCCGCACCGATCTTCGGAAACAGCCTGCCGCCGCTCACCTCGAGCAGCTTCGTGCACAGGCGCTTGCGAGTGCCGGCGATCAGGACCGGATGGCGTGCCGCGGCCTCGGTCAACCGCCGACAGGTGGCCGCGCGCTCGCTACCGAGACCGTCCGGCGTCGTCATGCGTGCGAAGCCGAGCGCCAGCGCACGGAGCGGCATCCGGTACGTCGGTGCACTGCAGCCGTCGACGGCGGGAATCAGCTCGCGCTCGGGAACGTCCGTGAAGCTCGCCAACGCATGGCGCACCTCGCGCTGTGATGCGCTCTCGGGGTCGAGATAGTGCTCCGGCTCCACCCCGGCTTGCAGCGCCAGGGCAAGAAAGCCCGTGTGCTTCCCGGAGCAGTTGTTGTGGAGCGCTGTCGGTTCTTCCCCGCGAACGCTCAACTCCGCCCGCGTCGGGCCATCGCTCGGGGGGTGCGCCCCGCAGCGCAAGGTCGCGTGGGTGAACCCCAGCCGACCCAGGGTCCGTGCCACACGCGTCGTGTGCACGGCTTCGCCGTTGTGCGAGGCCAACGCCAACGCGAGGTCCTCGTCCGTGAATCCGAAGCGGTCCGCCGCGCCGCTCTCGACCAGCGGAACGGCCTGGAAGGACTTCACCGCGCTGCGCGGAAAGTAGGGGGCGCCGAAGGCTCCGGCGCCGTCGAGAACCCGGCCGGACGTATCGACCAGGACCCACGCTCCGCGGTGCGTGGACTCGACCTCCCCGCCACGCGTCACCCGGACGAGCACGGGGTTGTTCGGGTACGGCGCGGACCGGGCAGCGGCGCCCGCGATCTCGTCTTTCGTCTTGGCTGGATCCATGCGGGTCTTCTATCGTCCGTGGCGAGTCCGCCCTGGGCCCCTCCCCGGCCCTCCCCGGATCAGGCAGCCCGGAATCTTAGCAACCCGGCGGCAAACCCATCCGGCGTGCTGCGGGTCCGAAGGACCTGGCCAGCACGCGCGTCATGCACCAGCGTCTCCAGAGACCCGAAAACGGACGGAGGGGATCGGGCCCGATCGCGACATGACGAACAAACTGCCCCAGCGCCTCGCCTGGCTTCTTCCGCTCGGACTCCTGGCGGCGGGGATCTTCGGGGCCGTCCTGATCCAGCGTCTCGGCACGGGCATCTTCGGGTGGATCTTCGCGGGACTCGTCGGGTTGGGCCTGTTGTGGATCGTCGTTTCGGTCCTGTGGCCCGCGCGGGCCGAACGGACGTGCCCGGATTGCGGTCGTCCCGGTCTCGTGCGACTCGACACCGACCTCGTGCACGGTCTCGAATGCACGCAATGCGACTACCGCGACGAGACGGCGAGCGCCTGGCTCCTGGCGGAAGAGGAAGGTCCCCTCGAGGAGCTCGTTCTGGCGCAGCGCGCGCAACGGCGCGAGCGTGGACATTCGCCCTTGGACACGGCCCGGTCTCCGGATTAGAAGAGGGTGTCATGGAAGACCAGGAGATGATCGACGTCGGCCTCACGCGCATCGTTCTGCGCGATGGCGCCGACCGCCAGCACATCTACCTCGCGGAGCGGGGCGGGGCGCGTGGCTTTCCGATCGTGATCGGCAACGGAGAGGCCGGCGAGATCCATCGCGTCGTCCACGGGGAAGAGACGGAGCGCCCGCTCACCCACCAGCTCACCCACGACTCGATCGTCGCCCTGGGAGCCCGGCTCAAGCAGGTGGACATCGTCGACCTGCGACGCAACACCTACTTCGCCCAGGTCGTGCTTCAGAACGATGCGGGGGACGTCCTGGCCGTCGTCGACGCCCGCCCCAGCGACGCGATCGCGCTCGCGTTGCGTGCGCGCTGTCGCATCCGCGTGGCGGAGTCGGTCCTGGCCGAGGCCACGAAGAACCAGGACGAGAGCCCGTAGGCGGCGCTCAGCGTTCGAGGAGCTCGGCGACGCGGCCCAGAATCGCGCCCGTGAGTTGGCGCGCACCGGAGCGGTTCAGGTGCGAGAGGTCCTTGAACTGCCACTTGGCGAACGTTTCGAGCTCCTCGGACTCGAGCAGCTCCACCTGCGCGTCCCGGGCCAGCTCGCGCGCGAACGCGAGGAAGTCGGCGCGAACGGCCGGATCGAAGAAGGCGGCGGCGCCGGGATGGACGGGACCGTCGACGAGGAGCACGCGCGTCCCGCCCGCGACGAGCGTCTCGACCGTGCGGGCGACGAGCGCCTTTTGGACCCGTGCATAGTCGGCCAGGGCGAGATCTCGCAGGTGGGCGTAGATCGTGTACGGCATGCGGGAGCCGAGCTCGCCATCGAGCGCGACCATCGCGCGTTCGAAGTCCTCGTCGATCAGGAAGGGCGCCTCGGCGCGGGACCAATCCGGTCGGTCGTACGGTCCGGGCGCTTCGGACCCGAACGCCTCGTCCGCCACGCGCGCGGCTTCCAGGCCCTCGAAGAACGCATCGCGCTCCGCGGGCGCGAGCCGCATCAGCGCGGATTGCCACTCGCGATCGAACTGCGGGTTGCCGCCGAACCAGGTCGGCTGGATCGCGGCGACGTAGCGCGGATCGTAGGCCGAAAAATCCGTCCAGCGTTCGCCGAAGGCGGCGTCGAGAACGGAGCGGTAGCGGTAGCTCGCGAGCAACCCGGCCAGCGTGAAGCGCAGCACGTCCGTTCGTCGCTCGAAGGCGAAGGCCGGCCCCGTGGCACGCACGAGATCGACCACCGCGCCGAGGCCTCCGAAGCTCGCCTTCGGAACGAGCAACAGGGGGTGATGGGTATCGAACTCCGAGACGAGCAGGACGACGAGGGCGGGCTCACGCGCGAGAATCGTGTCCGTCATCGTCCGCAGGATCAGTGGCGTGATCCCCGGATGGGCGAGGCGCAGGAAATTCGCTTCCGGCAGCTCACCGGCCGCGAGGAGTCCGGGCTCGACGCCGGCCTGCACCCGACTCGAGCCGGCGATCACGACCAGCGGGCGCCCGTCGAAGGATTCGGCCCGTCGCAGCTCCAGGCGGTCGGCCACGACCCCGGTCTCGAGCGGTTCGCCCCCCAAGCGGGCTCCGATCCACTCCCAGGGCCCCTGCGGAGAGAGTGCGAGCCGATCGAAAGCCAGAACCAGCACGACGGACAGGAGGCCCGCGGTCGGAAAACCACGCTTCATGGCCCCATGCTAGCCCGCAGCCATCCTGAGGTCCTGGAACCGTTCGGTCCAACTCGCGGTCGGGTGCGCCTTCTGGACAGCGGTGAGCCCGTCGGGCCACCAGGCCGCGCTAGCTCGGCCCGGAAGCGGCCTACCGCGTCTCGCCAGCCGGGCCTTGGATCGGATTCGAGAGCGCGGTAGGTTCCGGATTCGAAGGAGGCGTGGCAGAGTGGCCGAATGCAGCGGTTTTGAAAACCGCCGTGCTGCAAGGCACCGGGGGTTCGAATCCTCCCGCCTCCGCCATGCGACCCATCCCCCGGTTCGTCCCCACCTCCGGGCTGGTGTTCGCGCTCGCGTTCTTGACCGCGGTCCCCCACGACGCGGCGCAGGGTGCGTGCGCACCTCCGGCCCACTGGCCCGTTCCAACGCCGATCCCCGGCGGTGGCGCGCGCTATGGCGACATTGCCTACGGTCCGGCCGCGCGCCACCGGCTGGACGTCTACCTGCCCGCGGGTTGGACCGGGAACGAGGACGTCGCGACGCTGTTCTTCCTGCACGGCGGAGGCTGGTACGGCGGAGACAAGCGCGACCCCGCGATCGTTCCGCTCTTCCACGAGCTCACGCAGCGTGGCCATCCGGTCGTCGTGCCGCGCTACCGACTGGCACCAGCGAACGGGAGCGGTTCGATGCCACTGGCGGTGCGCGACGTGCGCACGGCGCTGGGCTGGATTCGACGCCCTGCCGACGGCACGCCGGTCGGTCCCGAGCTGTGCCTGCCCGACTGCGTCGCGGCGATCGGGACCTCGGCCGGCGCACACCTGGCCGCACTCTGCGGGACGCTCTGGCAAGGGGCGGACGGCAACCTCTTCGCGCCGTATGCACCGGCCGGTGGTGTCGATCCGGGCGCGGATCTGCGTTGCGACCTCGTGATCGGCTTTTCGGGCTTCTACGACTTCGAGCTGTTCGCCCAAGGCCACTGTCCCCAACCGTCGTGTCAGGCCGCGCCTTTCACGCCGGCTTTTCCGGACCCTGGCAGCTGTGGTCCGAACGGCGGCTTCCCGGCCGGATACCCGACGCTAGCTCCGGCCGTGTGGGCTGCGCTCTCGTTCGGGCAGCTTCCGAACGGGACGTGGCCTCCGGAGTTCGCACTCGGGTGCGAGTGGAACCCGACCGCCCCGTGCACTTGGACCGCACCCGATCCGACGACGGCCCAAGACCTCACGGGCGATCGCTTCCGGGACGTTTCACCGCGCCATTGGATCGACGCTTCGGACGCGGCCTTCGTGCTCATCCATGGAACGTGCGATCCGATCTCGCCCGTCCGTCAAAGCCGCAACTTCCGCGACGCTCTGCTCCTGGCGGGACTTCCGGCGGCGCTGCGCGAATCCGCGAGCCAGGGACACGGGCTGCGCGACACGACCAACGGCAGTGGACTGTTCTCCACCCAGGAGGGCGCCGACGAGATCGAGGAAGCCCTGCTGCTCTTCGAGCTCATCGGAGGCTGTGAGCGCGCGCGCGCCATCCCGTACGGCTGTGGGATCAATCCGCGCGCCAGCCTGATCGTCGCGGACGGCACGCCCCGCATCGGAACACAGCTCGACTTCGAGATCACGAACCCGGCCGGCACGCAGCAGCCGGGCACGATTCCCGTGCTCTCGTTCTCGTTCGCAGCCCTGCCCGGCTTCCCGTGCGGCATCCCGCTCGCAGGCTTCGGCATGGATGGCCCCTTCGGCGAGCTCTTGATCAGCGTCGCCGGCAGCAACCCCGTCGCGCGCGTGATCGGCACGCCCTGGGGCGGGATCGGCCAACCCTCGCTCGCGAGCCTCGTGTTGCCGCTCGACACCGCCTTCGTCGGTCGAGCGCTCTACGCCCAAGCGCTCTTGGTCGACACGTCCCCGCCCCTGGGACTCGACCTCACGCTGAGCGCGGCGATCGAGCTTCGCATCGGCCCCTGAGCGTCCGCGTTCTGCGCTCGTTACCGCCGCCTCGGGCGGGCGTCACGGTAGCAGTCCACCAGCGGAGGCCGCGTCGCGTCGCCGTCGAGCACGCCGTCCAGGTCCCGGTCGATGCCGAGCTGCAACTCGGTGCCACTCGGCACGATGAGGAACGTCTTCTCCGAACCCGCGACCGAACTCCCACGCAGCTGTCCGAGGCTCCACGTCTCCCCGTCACGATCGGACTGGAACTGGAAGCGCCCGAGGTGCAGCCACCCGCGCGGCTCGCCCTCTTCGAGGCCCTTCACGATCACCCCGGCCTTGCCCGCGTCGGAAACGGTCAGCATCATCTGAATGCGGGACAGGTCCTTCGCGGACGCCCCGGGACCGTCGGCGAGCGTCAGCTGCGTGCCCACGGCCGCGTGCGTGTCCAGACTGGGCGTCCCGGGCGGATGGAACGGATCGGACGCGGACCCCGCGGGTAGTTCGGAGCCCGAAAAGCTCAGGAGGAACGCGATGAGATCCGCCGTGTCCTGGTCGCTCGCAAGCCCGAAGGGCTCGAGAAAGCGCTCCAGCGTGTCGACCGTTCCGTCGTGGCGGAACCCGAAGCCGACGAGGCTCGGGCCCGACAGGTCGAAGCCCGACTTCTCGTACAGCGTGCGCAACTGCGGGACCTTCATCGATACGTTGGTGGCCCCCGCCAGCGCCGAGAGCATGTGGTGGCGCTCGCCGTTCTCGCCGGCCGGGAGCTGCTCGAGGCGTCCGGGACCGACGTTGGACCAGTCCGTCCCGATGCCGATCGGCAGCACGTGACAGGTCGCGCAGGCCACCGCGCCGGCGAAGAGCAGGTTCGGAGGAAGGAAGAGCTCGAGCCCGCGCTGGGCGTCGCCCGTCGGCAAGGAACCGTCGGTCGACGCGCTGCTCCCGAGCTCGACGCTCCTGGACAGGTGGTTGTGAAAGGCCCGGTACGGGTTCGGCGGAAGCGCGATCGTCGCGAGGTAGTCCTCGAGTTCCTGCATCTCGCTCTCCGTCAGGCCCCTGTCCGCGCCCTGCAGATTCGTGAAGGCGCCGTTGAAGTCCTCGATCCCGTCCTTGTCACCGCGCCAGTGCAGCGGTTCCTTGCCGATGATGTCCTGCAGGGTCTGTGTCGTCATCGGCCCCTTCATCGGGTGGAAGTCTTCGAAGCCGACGCTCATGAACGGCAGGTTCGCGCCCAGGTTCTGCCCGTCGACAGGAGACATGCTCCCGGCCGGATTGCCGAGATCCCAGGCCAGCCGATCCGTGCGCGCGTCCGTGTGGCAGGACGCACACGACGCCTGTCCGAGTCCGGAGGTCGCGTGCGTGTCGTAGTTGTGCTTGCGCCCCTTGCGCACGACCTCGGGTGTCGGGTCGAAGAACGGCCGGCGCGCGAGCTCGACTCCCGAGTCGGCCTCGATCACCGAGATCGTGCCCTCGAAATGGTTCAGAACGTAGAGCCGACGTCGCAGCGCATCGTAGCCGATACCCGTCGGCCCCTCGCCGACGTCGATCGGGGCTCCGCCACGCTGCCCCGCCGCATCGAAAGGCACGACGTTGTTCGAGCCACGGCCGACGACCCACAGCCGCGATCCCGTCGCGTTCCAAGCAGCCCCACGCGGATCCCCCAGGGACCGCTCGCGCAGCTTCGGCACGACGGACGACGACGTGTAGTCGAGGTGCGGATTGAGGTCCTGGATCGTCGTCTTCACGGCTCCGCTCGGATCGAAGAGAGCACCGGTCGCCCGAACGAAGGTCCCGTTCAAATTCGGCTCGAAGCGCACTTCGTTCGTCGCTTCGAGGCCGGCGACGAAGACGCGCCCGTCGACCGGGTGAACCGCCAGGGCCATGCACTGGTTCATGAAGTGGCGCGCGTAGCTGACGCTCGCCCCCGCTGTATCGATCAGGGCCAGGTCGTGGTCCAAGAGCTCCCAATCGGGCACGCGCCCCGAGCGCGATGCCTGCGGGCCATCGACGAAGGCGGACCAGTCGGTGCCGTTGTCGTCGCGCCAAGCGCCATCGGTTCCCTGTCGGACGATCAGGGACACCGCCGGCGGCGGCGGGAGATCGAGAGCGAGCGGGGGCTCGAAGCCGTCCGCGGCGTTCGGGGGCGGATTCACGCCGCCGTAAGGACCATCCCGGTCGCTGACCACGTTCGGCGGAAAGACGTTCGTGACGGCCATCCCGCCCCCCAGGATCGTCGTGCGATTGCCCGATTCGAAGATCGCGGCGTAGACCGTCGTGCGGTCGGCGCTCACCGCGAGCGCCCGCGGCTCCTCGCCTTCGATCGCCACGCGCAGGGGCGGTGCGGACAGGTCGTCCAGGCGGAAGGCGAGCACGCTGTTCGTTTGCGAGCAGCTGACCCAGGCCCGTTCGGGCACACCGGCGAAGACGACATCACAGGGTTCGTCCTCGGTTTGCAGGGTCCGCACCACGTTGCGCGACTCGAGGTCCACGACATTGACGGAATCGGAGACGTGGTTCACGACCCAGACCTCGCGGTTGTCGCGCGCTCGCACCGTGACCGGATCGAGTCCGACGGGCACCGAGAACAGGAGGCGCGGCAAGGGGCAGGTCAAGTCAAACACCTCGAGGCTCGCGCCGGCCGTGTTCACCGCAAGGAGCTTGGAGCCGTCCGGGGTGATGTCCAGCGGGTGCACGTGCGGACTCTCCCAGTTGACGAGGTCCACACCGGCACCCACCGACCGGACGTCCGGAACGGGGGCGTTCGGGGGAAGGCTCGGGGTCCAGGCCCCGCTGAGGGCAACGGTCGGTGCGAGCAGTACCAGGAGAGCGGTCTTCACGGGAGCGAGGGGGAGCAAGAGTGAGTGGAGAACGAGACTTCCCGACCCCGCGGCCCCGAGCACGAGGGGCCTCGAACGGGAGTGCAACGGTCCCGAACGCGCGGCACGAAGCTCTGCCATCCGCCGGGGAGCCAAGACGCGCGTGCACGACTCCCAAACCTATCCCGGCCTGCGGGCCAGGGCCGAATCGACGCGCTTCGATGCGCCGAACTCTCGTGCGCTCAGGTGTCCACAGAAGAGTCATCCGGAACAGGACGACGCCCACCGCCGTCGCCCTGGCATCCGAAGCACTTTTCCATCAGGCTGCTAGGGCTGGAGCACGAGCTCGTAGCCCAACGTGACCCCCCGGGCGATGCCCGAGGTGTCCGACGTGTCGACCAGCACGCCTTGCAGGAAGAAGTTTTCACCGACGATCGACGGCACGTTCGGAATGAAGAGCGCGATCTCGACGGGAACACCGGGGGTCGTCCACAGCTCCTTCGGATAGCGCGTGATGAAGGGGTCGGGGAAGGCGAGGCTGACGAGGATCTCCCCAACAGCACCCGGTCCGTGCATCCCCCAGTTCGGGAAGCGCGGTCCGCACGGCGCTCCCGGGGGCGGGTAGGACGAGACCGCCAGGATCGGAATCGCTCCCGGCGTGATCGTGCCGGTGGGATCGTCGATACCGAGCACCAAGACGTTGGCGATCGAAGCATCCCCGCTCACCCGGACCAGGGTCGCTTCCGGGTTGATGCCGCAGCCACGCTTGACGAAGCCGGGCACGACGACAGGCCCCAGGCGGAAGGCATCGACGTAGCCCCGCGACGAGTCGTCCCCGTCACCACCATTGCCGACGAGCACGCGCAGCACGAGGTCCGTCGACGCGTCCGCAGTCGGGAAGAGCTCCGCGAGGTTCGCTTCGATGGTCGGCATGTTCGTGGTGGCCCCGCCGAAGCGCGTCGACACGTTCGGGAACGGCGTGAACGTGTCCGCATACCAGACGATGGCCGCATTCACACCGTCCGTCACTTCGACGCACATGAAGTCGTTACGGGCACCGCTGCGAACAGGCCCGCTCGGAAGGAAGGCCGCTTCGAAAGACAGGAGCGGAGCGCTGCTCGCAAAGCGGAAGGTCTGTTGGATACCCACGGCACCCATCGAGGGCGTTCCCAGCCCGAAAGGAACGTTCGGAGACGAGGCGGCCACGCTTCCCGCGGCATTCACCGCGCACCAGCGCGTGCCATTCGAGGGAAAGACGCCATCGGGCGATCCGGAGAGCACGACATGGCCGCTGCCGCCCACGGTCGTCCAGGCGCCGTTCGGAGGCGAGCCCACGATCTGCGACTCGAAACCACCATCGATGAAACCGGTCGGGGTGACCACGATCAGGTCGACGACCGTTCGAGTGTCGACGCCTCCGGTCCCAGCCACCGTCAGCGCCACCGTGTACGTTCCGGCCTCGAGGTAGGTGTGCACGGGATCTGCCAGCGTGGACGAACTGCCGTCACCAAAGTCCCAGAGCCAGCTGGACACGCCCCCGCTGCTCGCGTCCGCGAAGCTGACGGTCAGCGGCGCCCCGCCCGCACTCGGCGTCGCCGTGAAGTCGGCCGACGGCGGCGGATCCAGGGCCACGACGAAGCCGACACGCGTCCGCACGTCCGTCCCCCCCGGTCCGGTTACCGTCAGAGAGACGGTGTAGGCGCCGGCCTCGGTGTACGTGTGCATGGGGCTCGACAGCGTCGAACTCCCGCCGTCGCCGAAGTCCCAGCTGCGGCTCGTCACCGGCGCCGATGACATGTCCAGAAACGTAACGGCAAGGGGCACGGTCCCGTTGCGCGGTGCACCACCGAAACTCGCCACGGGCGGCGGATCGTCGACCACCACGTAGCCCGCGCGCGTCCGGGTGTCGGCTCCACCGGGTCCGGTCGCCGTCAGGCTCACCGTGAAGGACCCTGCACTCGCGTACGTGTGCTGGGGGTCGCGCTCCGTCGAGCTCGCGCCGTCTCCGAAGTCCCAGGCCCAGCTCGTCACCGGACTTTGGGACTGATCTGCGAACGCCACGTTCAAGGGCCAGTCGCCGCTCGTGGGCGCGCCCGTGAAGTCCGCCACGGGCGACGGCTCCGTCACCGTCACGTAGCCGACGCGGGTCACGGAGTCCGATCCGCCCGGGCCGGCCACGGTCAGGCTGACCGTGTAGGTCCCAGCGGCCTGGTAGGTGTGCATCGGGTTTTCGAGCGGCGAGAGACCCCCGTCGCCGAAGTCCCACATCCAGCTCGTCACCACGTTCTGCGAGGTGTCCGTGAAGGCGACGTTCAGGGGCGCAGCTCCGTTCGTCGGAGTGGCCGTGAAGGCAGCGATCGGTGCGGGCTCGGTCACCGTCACGAGATCGGCGCGCGTCAACGTGTCGGTACCGCCCGGCCCCGTCACGGTCAGTCCGACGCTGTACGTACCCGGCGTCGTGTAGGCATGCACGGGATTCGCCTCGGTCGACGTGTCCCCGTCCCCGAAGGTCCACGCCCGACTCGTGACGCTGAAGGTCGAAGTGTCGGTGAAGGCCACGGTGAGATCCGCGGGACCACTCGTCGGCGTCGCGGTGAAGCCCGCGATCGGAGCTGCGGGGTCGACCGTGATGTAGTTCGTCCGCGTGCGTGAAGCGCTCCCACCCGGCCCCGTGACGATCAGCTGCACGGAGTAGGTACCGGGCGCGAGGTAGGTGTGGAGGGGCTCCGCGAGCGTCGACGATTCACCATCCCCGAAGGTCCAGGACCAGGCGGTCACGTTGCCCGTCGAGCGATCGGAGAAGAGCACGTCGAGGGGCTCGAGGCCCGAGCGGGGCGTCGCGATGAAGTTCGACACGGGCGGCGGCTCATCCGCCACGACGTAGTCCGCGCGCGTGAGCACGTCCGAACCGCCCGGACCGGAGACCGTCAAGGTCACCGAATACGTCCCCGCCGCTTGATACGTGTGCAGGGGGCTCGACTGGGTCGAGCTCGAGCCGTCGCCGAAGTCCCAGGCCCAGGCCGTGACGACGTTCTGGGACGCATCGGTGAAGGCCACGTCCAGGGGCGCGAGGCCGGTCGTCGGCCATGCGCTGAAGCCCGCCACCGGCGCGGGTTCGTCGACGACGACGAAGTCCGACTTCGTCCGCGTGTCGACCCCACCCGGCCCCGTCGTGGTCAGGCTGACCGTGTACGAACCCGGGTTCGCGTACGTGTGAGCAGGATGCTGCTGCGTCGAGGTCGCTCCGTCGCCGAAGGTCCAGCTCCAGGAAGTGACCGGGTTCGCTGAAGCATCCGAGAATGCCACGGCGAGCGGCGGGAGGCCGCTCGTCGGTGTCCCACCGAAGTCCGCCACGGGCGGCTGCTCGCTGACCGTGACGTAGTCGCTGCGCGTTCGCACATCCGCTCCACCTGGTCCGGAGACGGTCAAGCCGACCGTGTAGGTGCCGGGAGCCCCGTACGTGTGCACGGGGTTCGCAGCGGTCGACGTGGCACCGTCCCCGAAGGTCCAGTTCCAAGCCGAACGAGCACCGGTCGAGGCATCGGAGAAGCTCACGGACAGCGGGAACGGGCCGCTGACCGGACTGCCCGAAAAGTCCGCGCTCGGCGGCGGCTCGCTGACGACGATGTAGTCGGTCCGCGTGAGGAGCCCTGTTCCGCCGGGACCGGAAGCCGTGAGGGCGACCGTGTACGTGCCGGGCAGCGCATAGGTATGCCCAGGGTCCTGCAGAGTGGACGTCGTCCCGTCCCCGAAGTCCCAGCTCCAGGCCGTCACCAGGTTCGTCGACGCATCCGAGAAGCCGACCGTCAGAGGAGCTGTACCGCTCGTCGGCAGCGCACCGAAGTCGACCACGGGCGCCGGTTCACTCACCGTGACGTAGCCGACGAGCGTCGTCGCGTCCACGCCACCCGGCCCGCTCGCGGTCAACGACACGTCGAAGGTGCCGGTCGCGACGTAGGTGTGCGCGGGGTTCTGCTCCGTGGACGTCGCACCGTCTCCGAACGACCAGCTCCAAGCGGTCACGACGCCCGTCGAAGCGTCGCTGAATACGACGTCGAGTGGACGAAGGCCGCTTACCGGGGCTGCGGTCAAGCCCGCCACCGGCGGTCCAGCCGCGATGAGGTCGGGGCGGGTCAAGGTGGCCGAGCCACCGGGGCCCGCGGACGTCAGCGCAACCGTGAAGAGCCCGGCCGTCGTGTACGTGTGCTGCGGATGCTGCTCGCTCGAAGTCGTGCCGTCCCCGAAGTCCCAGGCCCAGCTCGAGGTCGGATTCGAGGTCGTGTCCATGAAGGTCACGGTCAGCGGCAACGGTCCGCTGGTCGGCGCGGCGCTGAAGTCCGCCGTCGGGACTTCCTCCAGCACGCCGATGTAGTCGGTTCGGACGATGCTGTCGCTGCCGCCGGGACCCGTCACCGTCAGGCTCACGACATAGGCGCCCGCGTCCGTATAGACATGGGACGGGTTCTGCAGAGTCGACGTCGTTCCGTCCCCGAGATCCCAGGCCCAGCTCGTCACCGGATTGAGCGACGTATCGCGAAACACGACCGCCAAGGGCTTCGTCCCGAGCCGCGGTCGACCGAAGAAGCCGACGATCGGCTCGGCGTCGACCTCGATGAGGTCGAGCTCGGTCGAGCTGTCGACTCCACCGGGACCCGTCACCGTGAGGCGTACGGAAAAGGTCCCTGCGTCGGTGTAGACGTGGACCGGGTTCTGCTCGCTGGAAGTCCCGCCGTCGCCGAATTCCCAGGCCCAGGCGGTGATCGCATTCGTGGACGTGTCCGTGAACGTGACCGCGAAGGGGCGCACGCCGTTCGTGGCGGAAACGCCGAAGCCGGCCACCGGAGGCGGCTCCGCGACCGTGATCAGGTCCGTACGCGTCAGCGCGCCCGAGCCGCCCGGCCCCGTCGCCGTCAGCGTCACGCTGTAGGTTCCCGCCACGCCGAAGACGTGGACCGGATGCTGGACGGTAGACGTCGCTCCGTCGCCGAAGTCCCACGCCCAGCTCGTCACCGGGTTCACGGAGGAGTCCGCGAAGGTGACCGCGAGCGGGAGCAATCCGCTCTCCGGTGTGGCCGAGAAGGCGACGGCCGGAGGCTGTTCGTCGACGACGATGAAGTCGGTACGCGTCAGCGTGTCGACGCCACCCGGCCCCGAGGCCGTCAGCGCGACGGTGTAGCTTCCCGCGGCTCCGTAGGTGTGCGTCGGAGCCTCTTCCGACGACGTTCCGCCGTCACCGAAGTCCCACGAACGGGCGGTCACGACGCCGGCGCTCGTATCCTGGAAGGCGACCTCGAGCGGGTGCACTCCCGTTTCGGGCGTCGCGCCGAAGTCCGCGAGCGGAGGATCGTTGCCGACGATGACATAGTCCACCACCGTCGCCGTATCGCTTCCGGTCGGGCCCTGGATCGTCAAGCTGACCGTGTAGACCCCGGAGGCGAGGTAGGTATGCACCGGGCTCGACACGGTCGACGTCATGCCGTCGCCGAAGTCCCAGCTCCAGCTCGTCACGTCACCGCCGGACGCGTCGCTGAACGTCACGACCAGCGGGTCCTGCCCGGCGCGGGGCGTGCCCGTGAATGCGGCCAGGGGGGTCGGATCGACGACGACGACCTCGTCCGGCCGCGACACCATGTCCGTACCCGACCCGTTCGTCACGGTGAGGCTGACGGCAAAGGAGCCGGACGTCCAGTAGTCGTGTGTCGGATTCTGGAACGTCGAGGTTCCGCCGTCTCCGAAGTCCCATGCCCAAGTCGTGGCGGGTCCGGAGGAGAGGTCCGTGAAGGCCACGCTCAACGGAGCAAAGCCGTAGTTCGAGAGCGTGGAGAAGTCGGCCACGGGCGGCTGATCCGTCACGCTGATGCGACCGATGTCGGTTCTGGTGTCAACGCCACCAGGTCCGGCCGCCGTCAAGGCGACGGTGTACAGCCCGGCGCTCGTGTACGTGTGCACCGGGTGCTGAGCGGTCGAGCTCGCGCCGTCGCCGAAGTCCCATGACCAGCTCGTCACCGGACCGTCGGATGTATCCGTGAACGTCACCTCCAGCGGATGCACCCCGCTCTCGGGGCTCGCGCCGAACGTGGCGACCGGCGGCGGATCGTCCACCGCCACCAGCATGGTCTGCGTCAGCGCATCGGTGCCACCCGGGCCTTCGATCGCGAGCGAGACCGAGAAGGTCCCCGAAGTCATGTAGACGTGCTTCGGGCTGCGCGCCGTGGAGCTCGCCCCATCGCCGAAGTCCCAGGTCCACGTGTCGTGGATGCCCGTCGAGCGATTGGAAAACTGCACTTCGAGCGGAGCGAAGCCGGCGAGCGGAGTCGCGTCGAAGCTCACGAGCGGCGCCGGTGTCGGCCAACCGTCGAGCAACAGCACCCAGATGCCGCCCTGATTCAGCCCGTTGGCGTCGTTCAGGCGCGCGCCGGTGACCAGGTCGGCGACACCGTCCCCGTCCAGGTCCCCCACCGCCGCCAAGGACGAGCCGAACGCGTCGCCGTTCGAGAGCGGACCGGTCAGGTTTCCGTCGCTGGTGCTGATCCGCGAGTCCGCGATCACCGTACCCGTCGCATCCAGCTGGAGAATCCAGACCGCGCCACGATTCGCGCCGCCGTCGTCGTCCTCGTAGGCGCCGACGGCGAGGTCTGTCCAACCGTCCCCGCCAAGGTCGCCAAGCGCCTGACAAGAGATCCCGAAGCCGTCCTCGTCGGCGATCGGACCGGTGAACCCACCGCCGAGGGAGCTGATCTTCTGGTGCGAGCGCACCGTGCCGTCCGCGTTCAGGAAGAGGATCCAGATCGCTCCGCGGTTGGAGCCGCCGTCGTCGTCATGGAAGGCTCCCACCGCCAAGTCCGTGACGCCGTCGCGATCGATGTCCCCGAGCGAACTGACGTCGCTGCCGAAGCGATCGCCTTGCAGGATCGTGCCCGTGAAGCCACCCGTGCCGGGTCCGATCTTCTGCTCGTCGCGCACGGTGCCGTCGCTCTCCAGGAAGAGAATCCAGATGGCACCTGCTTCGAAGCCACCGTCGTCATCGCGACTGTGACCGACTGCCAGATCCTGGACACCATCCGCATCGAGGTCCCCGATGCTCTCCACGGCCCAGCCGAAGGACGTGCCGCTCCCGATCGCGCCGCCGAAGTTCCCGTCGCTTTGACTGATCTTCTGATGCGAGGCGACGGTGCCATCCGTGTTCAGGAACAGGATCCAGACCGCGCCCGTGTTGGCACCGCCGGTGTCGTCCCGATACGCGCCCACCGCCAGGTCCTGGACATCGTCTCCGTTCAGGTCTCCGAGGTTCGCGACCGAGACGCCGAAACGATCGTTGTCCGCCAAGGGGCCCGTGAAGCCGCCGCTCACGCTGCTGATCTTCTGCCAGGACTTGACGTTGCTCGTCGCATCCAGAAAGAGGATGTAGACACAGCCTCGATCGACCCCACCGTCGTCGTCCCGGTGCGCGCCGACGGCCAGGTCCACGATGCCGTCTCCGTCGAGGTCACCGAGCGATGCGATCGAGACGCCGAAACGGTCCTCGTAGTCGAGCAGCGCAGCGGGCAAGCCCCCGCTTCCGTCGGTGATCTCGTGATCGGAGAGCACGGCGCCTGGAGTCTGGCCTGAGGCGAACGCGCCGGACGCGACCAGCGCGCCCGCCGCGAGCAGGACGCGAACGACGGCAGTGGTTCGGGGAGGATGGAAAGGGAGGGGGGTCACGGCAGATCGTCGTTCGTCAGTCGCCCGGGGCCCTCGCCGTCCAGGTCCAAGCTTCGGTCAAGCCGAAGCTCAAGAGCGGTGCCGTCGTGTCGAACAGGATCGCCTGGGCGTAGAAATCGACCCCGACGAGCACGGGGTCGGTCGGTACGCCCAGTTGGAAGCGGACTTCGTCGTCCGGCAGCGGCAAGCCGCGCAGGAAGGCAACCTTCTGGTTGGGAATGAGCAACAGCTCGCCCGGGCCTTCGAACAGGCCGCCCTGGGGCAGCACGGCGCCGCACGGGAAGCTCGGATGGGGCGTGACGGTCACCGTCAACCAGCCGATCGCGCTGCCGCGCCCGAGGAAGTCGATCGCCTCCCCGATTTCGACGCTGCCCTCCACGAAGAGGCTCCCGGGGGGGTTGATTCCGCAGCCGTAGGACCGGAAGTCACGCTCGCGGAAGCGAAAGTCGTCGACGTCCGCGAAGCTCACGCCCGCGCCGTCGTCGGCGTTGCCGACTTGCGCCGTGATCGCGAAGATCGTGTCCGGACCGGCCTCCGGGAACAGCTGCCCGAGATCACCGCCGACGAGCACGCCGTCCAGGAGGGGCGGCAGGCTCGAGTCCGTGTAGAAGAGATTGAAGACCGACACTCCGTCCGTGACGTCGAGGCTGAACCAATCCGGGCGCTGTGTGTCGTTGCCGGGGAAGCGCACCGAGGTGCTGAGGATCGGCCGGCCCGACGGCAGGAAGAATTCCTGCGAGATGCCCGAGCCTCCGATCGGCGCGGCGCCGAAACCGCCCGGATTCGAGGGGGGTGTGGCTGCGTTCGTCCCGTCCGTCGAAAGCTGACACCAGTAGGAGCCATCGGGCGGTCCCGCAAGACCATCCGTGGAACGCGCCAGCACCGAAGAGCCGGGCAACACGGTCCATGCCGCGGACACCTCGTCGCCGAGCGACTCCTCGAAGCTCGGATCGCGCAGCCCACGAAAGAGCGCGACGTCCACCGCGTCGGGCAGGAGCGCCATGTCCACGCCACCCGGCCCCTGAACCGTCAGGGAGACGGAGTACAGACCGACTTCGGTGTACGCGTGAACCGGCTGCTCTCCGTTCGACCCGGAGCCGTCGCCGAAGTCCCAGCTCCAGGACGTGACGTTGCCACTCGACAGATCGCTGAAGGCAACCGCGAGCGGAGCCGTGCCGCTGTGCGGATCGAGTTCGAAGGCCGCCACCGGCGGCGTAGCATCCTCCACCACCACGAAGTCGACGAGACTCGACGTATCCGAACCACCGGGCCCCACCGCCGTCAGCGCGACCGTGTACGTCCCCGCCGTCGTGTACGTGTGCTGCGGGTGCTGCGCGCTCGAGCTTCCGCCGTCGCCGAAGTCCCACGACCAGCTCGTCACCGGGTTCGTCGACGTGTCCGTGAAGGCCACGTCCAGCGGCAGCACGCCGCTCGTCGGCAGCCCCGTGAAGCTCGCCACCGGCGCCGCTTCGTCCACCGTCACGAGGTCCGCCTGCTGCGCCGTGTCCACGCCGCCCGGACCCGTCGCCGTCAGGGACACCGTGTACGTCCCCGCCGTCGTGTACGTGTGCTGCGGGTGCTGCGCGCTCGAACTCCCGCCGTCGCCGAAGTCCCACGACCAGCTCGTCACCGGGTTCGAGGACGTGTCCGTGAAGGCCACGTCCAGCGGCAGCGCGCCGCTCGTCGGCAGCCCCGTGAAGCTCGCCACCGGCGCCGCTTCGTCGATCGAGAGGAGGTCGATCGACGTCGTTGCATCCGAGCCGCCGGGCCCGTCCACGGTCAGGGTCACGGTGAAGATCCCACCGGAGAGATAGACGTGCTCGGGGTTCTGTTCGGTGGAACTGGAGCCGTCGCCGAAGTCCCACAGCCAGGTCGTGACCGGATTCTGCGACGCATCCGTGAAGGTCACCGTGAGCGGAGCCTGGCCCGTCGTCGGCGTCGCCCCGAAGGCGGCGACCGGCGGAAGCTCGTTCACCGTGATCAGATCGGTTTGCGTGCGGACGTCGGTTCCCCCGGGCCCGGTCACCGTGAGTCCAACGGAGTAAGTGCCCGCGAGCTCGTAGGTGTGGTTCGGATTGCGGGCCATGGAAGCGACGCCGTCGCCGAAGTCCCAGATCCAGCTCGTCACCGCGTTCGCAGAGCCGTCCGTGAAGGCGACGCTGAGCGGCCGTTGGCCCGCGCTCGGAGCCGCGCTGAAGTCGGCCACCGGTGGGGCGTCCTCCACGACGATCAGGTCGGTGATCGTGATGCTGTCCTCGTCCCCAGGAGAGGTCGTCGTCAGGGTCACCGAGAACGTCCCCGAGCTCGTGTACGTGTAGCCCGGATTGGCGAGCAGCGAGGTTCCGCCGTCCCCGAAGTCCCAGAACCAGCTCGTGACGTTCGGCGTCGAGACGTCGTCGAAGTTGACGAGCAGGGGCGCGAAGCCCGCCGTCGGCGCCGCGGAGAAATCGGCGATCACGATGTTTTGATCGACTTCGACCGCGTCCACGCGCGTCGCCATGTCGATTCCACTCGGCCCGGTCACCGTCAGCCCGACGGTGTACATGCCGTCCGAGAGGTAGGTGTGGAGCGGAGCGGCTTCCGTCGAGGTCGAGCCGTCTCCGAAGTCCCAGAGCCAGCTCGTGATCGTTCCCGTGGACAGGTCCGTGAACTGGACGTCGAGCGGGGGAACGCCCCGATCGCGATCGGACGCGAAGGCCGCGACCGGCGGAGGCTCCATGACCGTGATGTAGTCGAGCAGCTCGACGACGTCCGAGCCGTGCGGTCCCTGGCAGGTCAGTCGGACCGTGTAGGACCCGGGAGCCTCATAGACGTGGACCGGGCTGTCGAGCGACGACAGCCGCCCATCGCCGAAGACCCAGGCGCGATTCGTGACCTCGCCCAAGGTGAGGTTCTGGAACGACACCGTGAGTGGCGCATAGCCCGAGGTCACGTCGGCCGTGAAATCGGTGAGCGGCGGGAAGTCGCCGATGTTGACCCAGGCGGACTTCGTTCCGACGCCGTTCGCATTCGTCGCGGTCAGGGTCACGAAGTACGGGCCAGGAGCCGCATAGGTGTGCTCCGGATCCTGCTCGGTCGAGGTCGCACCGTCGCCCAAGTCCCAGGCCCACGCGGTCGGTCGTCCGATCGAGCGGTCGTCGAAGGTCGCGGTCAGCCCAGCTTCTTCCTGCAGACGAAAGTCCGCCTGCGGGCTGCCGTAGCTCAAAAACAACGCGAAGACCGCGCCCATGTCCAGGCCGCCGTCATCGTCGAAGCGTGCTCCGGCCAGGAGGTCGGGGTTGCCGTCCCCGTTCTGATCGCCCAGGAGGGCGACCGAGGATCCCCACCAGTCGTTCTTGTCGTTCCAACCCGAGAAGCCGCCCTGCGTGTTGCTGATCTTCGTGTAGTCGAGCACCGAGCCGTCGGTGTCGAGGAACAGGATGTAGACCGCGCCCCCGTTGTAGTCGGGCTTCTGGTCCGGCGAACCGTCGTCATCGAGGATGCAGCCGACGGCGACGTCCGGATGCCCGTCGCCGTTGATGTCGCCGACACCGGCGCAGGAGAAGCCGAACTGATCCCGCTCGGACAGGGCCGAGCCGAGGACCGGACTGCGCGCGTCGATGCGACGCTCGCTCTTGACCGTCCCGTCGGGGTTCAGGAAGAGGATGTAGCAGGAGCCCGTCTGGATCCCACCGGCGGACTCCCCGATCGCTCCGACGCAGAGGTCGACCGTGCCGTCCTCGTCGAGGTCACCGATGTTCGCCACGGCCATCCCGAACGAGTTGTGATTCGAGAGCGGGCTCGCGAACCCACCCTGCGTATCGCTGATCTTCACCAACGACTTGACGGTCGCATTCGCATTCAAGAACAGGATGTAGACCGCTCCCCGATCCAGTCCGCCGTCGTCGTCGAGCGTCGCGCAAACCGCCAGCTCGATCACCCCGTCCCCATCGAGGTCGCCGAGCGAGGCCATTCCGCGCCCCCACTCGTCCCCGATGTCGAGGGTTCCGGGAGGCAGGTTTCCGACGGTCGAGCTGATCTTGTCGAGGCCCTTCAGGCTCCCGTCCGTGTTCAAGTAGAGGAAGTAGATCGCCCCCTTGTTCGCGCCCCCGTCGTCGTCGCTGCGCGAGCCGACGACGAGGTCCATGACGCCGTCCCCGTCGAAGTCCCCCAGCGGTGCGACCGCTGCTCCGAATTCGTCTCCGAGACCCAGAGCGGCCGCCAGGAGCGGCTCGGTCGCCGCACTGAGCTTCTTGCCGGCCTTGATCGTGCCGTCTCCCCGCAGGAAGAGGATCCAGATGCCCCCGACCTTGCTCAGGAAGTCCGTCGTTCCGCCGTCACGGATGTTGTGCGTTCCGACCGCGATGTCCCCGAATCCGTCCCCGTCGAGATCACCGAGCGAAGCGACGGCACGCCCGAACTGATCCGAGACCTGGAGATGCGGTTGCGGAGGTCCTCCGCTCGTTCGACTCAGCTTGGTCTGGAAGAGCACCGTACCGGGCTCGACGACCTGCGCTGAGGCGGTGGACGAGGCGGCAGCAGACAGAACCAGGGCCAGGGACAGGGCTCGAATGGCAAGATTAGGGCGAAGCAGCACGGACTCCTCTCTCGAGATGCGGGGCGTCGGGATGCGGACAGGAGACTCGTCGGCCATCGGGACGGCACGACCGAACCGCGGCACCGTCAATCGTCACGAAAGACGCTCAGGATGCGCGAAATGGCTTCCGCCCGGACCAACGAGGACGAACAGGCGTCAACCTCGCAACCCTATCCCACGGCGCGTGACGAGGCGGACGGAGCTTCGTCAGGAACCGACAAACAGTTCGATCGCGTCCGTGAACCCGAACTTCACGCCGAAGGCCGCAGAGGGATCGAAAAGAATCCCCTGGGCGTAGATCGTGACGCCGACGAGCGAAGCGTCGTTCGGGATCCCGAAGCTCATCACCGACGGCGTTCCGGGACCCACCCAGAGCGGCCCGATCCGGATGTCCGAAACGCGCTTCGCCAGGTTGATCAGGAGCTCGCCCGGGCCATTCATTCCGAAGCCCGGAAGAAGTGTCCCGCACGGGAAATTGGGGTCGGGTCCCAACGAAAAGATCAGGGCCGGGATCGAGGGCGCGGCCTGCGTCCCTAGCGGGTTGTCGAGGCCGACCTGAATCGTCTCGCCCAGCGAGGGCAGTCCACTGACGTGCACCAGGCTTCCGACCGGGTTCGTTCCACAACCGTAGACCGCAGCGCGGCTGGATTCCTGGAAGCGGAAATTGTCGACGTAGCCCCGCGACGGCAGCGCCGCATCTCCGCCGTTACCGACCTGAATCGAGACCGTCAGGTTCGTCGTCTCGTCCGCCAGCGGGAACAGCTCCGAGAGGTCCGTGCTGATCGTCTCGACCTTCGTCATCTCGAGACCGCAATGGTTCGACGTGAAGAGGGTCGGCGAGAACGTATCGCGATAGTAGAGGTTGTAGGTCTCGACGCCGTCGCTGATGTCCACGCTCATCCAGTCGTTCGCGAAGACCTGATCCGGCGGACCGTTCCGCAGGAAGGCCGCGTCGAAGCGGATGACCGGCGACTCGGGCGGGAACTGGAAGGCCTGGGCGACGCCAGCGCCCCCCACGGGCGCGCTTCCGAGTCCTCCGGGGTTCGAGGGCGGAGTCGCGCCGTTCGTGCCGTTGGCGAGCACTTCGAGCCACTGGCCGCCGGCGGACGGCATGCCGTTGTCCTCGACCACGAAGTCGGGCAGGATCACGTTCGTTCCCGACAGGATCTGCCAGGGAGGCGCAGGGGGTCCGGCGGGAGTCTGCGCTTCGAAGCTCGGGTCCTGGAGTCCCAGCGGGACGTCGACCTCGACGAGGTCGAAGAGCGCCTCGACGTCCAGGCCGCCCGGACCGGTGACCGTCAGGACCGCGGTGTAGGTGCCCGGCGTCGTGTAGGTGTAGAGCGGGTTCTGCTGAGTCGAGCTGCCACCATCGCCGAAGCTCCACGACCAGGTCGTCACGACGCCCGTCGAGGCGTCGGTGAAGGCCACCGCAAGCGGCGCACGCCCGGCCGTGGGCAGCGCGTCGAAGGCCGCGACCGGCGGCTCCGGCGTCACGGTCACGAGGTCGTTCTGCACGGCCAGATCCGAGCCCGCCGGCCCGCTGGCCATGAGGCTCACGGTGTAGGTTCCGTCCAAGAGGTAGGTGTGGGACGGATGCTGCTCGCTCGAGCTCGCGCCGTCTCCGAAGTTCCAGCTCCAGGCGGTCACGTCGCCGGTCGAGAGGTCGCTGAAGCCCACGGTGAGCGGGGCCGCGCCGGACGTCGTGGCGGCGGAGAAGGCCGCGCTCGGGGCCGCTTCCTCGACGGTCACGTAGGCGCTCGCGATGTGCATCGACGAGCCCAGCGGACCGGTCACGGTGAGCGTCACGCCGAACTCTCCCGGCGTTGCATAGGCGTGGGACGGCTCGGCCGCGCTCGAGCTCGCGCCGTCGCCGAAGTCCCAACTCCAGGCCGTGATCGTCCCGGTCGAGAGATCGGAGAAGGTGACGTTCAGGGGAGCGAAGCCGGTCAGCGGAGAGCCCCCAAAGGCGGCCGTGGGCGCGCCAGGATCGACCGTGACGAGGTCCGTCTGGGTCAGGGAGTCGAAGCCGCTCGGTCCCGTCACCGCCAAGGTCACGCTGTAGGTGCCCGGCGTGGTGTAGACGTGGCTCGGCGAGCCCTCGCTGGAGACGGCTCCGTCACCGAAGTCCCAACTCCAGGCGCTGAGGTCGCCGCTCGAGAGATCACTGAAGACGACCGTGAGCGGATCGCTGCCCGACACCGGCGCGGCCGAGAAGCTCGCGACCGGCGTGGCGTCTTCGATCTCGATCCAGGCCAAAGCGGTGACGGTGTCCACCCCGCTCGGCCCCGAAACGGTCAGCGAGACGTCGAAGCTACCGACCGTCGCATACGTATGGGAGGGCGCCGCCGCCGAGGAGACGCCACCGTCTCCGAAGGTCCAGCTCCAGCTCGTCACGTCGCCGCTCGAGAGGTCGCTGAAGGAAACGAGCGCCCCCGGGAAGCCCTCGCGAAGATCCGAATCGAAGGCCGCGAGGGGAACCGGATCGTTCGCCGCGATCCAGTCGGTTTGGACGAAGGTGTCGTTGCCGAGCGGCCCCGTCACCATCAGGGAAACCGTGAACGTGCCGGGCGTCGTGTACGTGTGGGACGGGTGCTGGAAGCTCGAACTCGCACCATCACCGAAGTCCCAGCTCCACGCGGTGATCGTTCCGGTCGAAGCATCGCTGAACTGCACCGCGAGCGGAGCGAAGCCCGCGTTCAGATCCACGCTCGCGAGCGCGACCGGCGGCGCCTCGTCGACCTGCATGAAGTCGATCGACGTCACGGTGTCGTCGCCGGTCGGCCCGAAGGCCGTGAGCGCGACGGTGAATGTCCCGGGCGTCGTATAGGTGTGCGTCGGATTCGCCAGCGTCGAAGTCACGCCGTCGCCGAAGTCCCAACTCCAGGCCGTCACGACACCGGTCGTCTCGTCCGTGAAGCTCACGGGAAGCGGAGCGGTACCGGCGGTCAGGTCCGCTGCGAAGGCCGCCGTCGGCGGCTCCTCACCGACCGTGAGCCCGTCCACCAGAACGAAGGAATCGAAGCCGCCCGGACCGGTGACGGTCAGGCTCGGCGAGTAGGTTCCGGCCACCGTGAAGACGTGGGTCGGCTCGGCTTCCGTGGAGGTGCCGCCGTCCCCGAAGTCCCAGCTCCAGGCCGTGATCGAACCGGTCGAAGCGTCGGTGAAATCGACCGTCACGGGGGCGAGCCCCTTGTCCGCCGCGATGCTGAATTCGGCCACCGGCGGCGACACGAAGGTCAGCACGTAGTTGTCGCGGGTGAACTGCCCCACGCCGCCCGGCCCCGTTGCGGTCAACGTGATCGAGTAGGCGCCGGCCGCCACGAAGGTGTGGCTCGGATGCTGCTCTGTCGAGGACGAGCCGTCGCCAAAGTCCCAGTTCCACGAGCTGACGTCACCCGTGGACAGGTCGGTGAAGTCGACCACCAGGGGCTCGTAGCCGTTCGTGTTCAGACCACAGAAATCGACCGACGGAGCGGGGATCGCGACGGCGATGTAGTCCGTCTGGGCGAAGACGTCGAGGCCGCCCGGTCCGGAAACCGCGAGCTGGACCGAGTAGGTTCCGGGCTGCGTGTACAGGTGTTGCGGTTCCGCGAGGGTCGACACGGTCCCGTCCCCGAAGTCCCACGACCAGGCCGAGATCGGTCCGGTGGAGAGGTCCGTGAAGGCGACCTCGAGGGGCGCCACTCCGCCCGTGGGCGACGCGGTGAACTCCGACTTGGGAGCCGGGTGAGCGATCGAGAAGGCTCTCGAAGCCGTCGCCTGCCCACCGACGCCCCCCACCGTGAGGGTCACCACGTAGCTGCCCCCACTCGCGTAGGGATGGGTGGGCTCGGCCAGCGTCGAGACCGCGCCGTCACCGAAGTCCCAGGTCCACGAGGTCACGCCTCCCCAGGAAAGGTCGTCGAAGGCCACCTCGAGGGGCGCGGGCCCGGCGGGAATCGTCGGACGGAAGTCCGGCACCGGCGGCGTCACCGGCAGGCCGTCGAGGAAGAGCACGTAGATCGCCCCGCGGTTGCCGCCCCCGTCGTCGTCGAAGCGCGAGCCGACGACCAGGTCGGCGATGCCGTCGCCATTCAGATCCCCAAGCCCACCGACGGCCGAACCGAACCAGTCGTGGTCGTCGAGATCGCCGCCGAAGTTGCCGTTGGCTTCGTTGATCTTGGTCTCGTCGAGGACCGTACCGTCGGGCCGCAAGAACAAGATGTAGACCGCGCCGTGGTCGTTGCCGACCTCGTCGTCCAGGATCGAGCCGACCGCGAGGTCGATGACGCCGTCGCCGTTCAAGTCGCCCAGGTTCGCGAGGCTCGTCCCGAACTCGTCGGTGTTGAGCAGGTTGCCCCCGAAGCCGCCCTGGGTCTCGCTGATCTTCTGATGGGCCTTGACCGTCCCGTTGGAGTTCAGGAAGAGGATGTAGAACGCACCGTGCCGGTAGCCACCGTCACCGTCCTTCGGGACGCCCGTCGCGATGTCGACCACGCCGTCGCCGTCGAGGTCACCCAGGTTCGCGAAGCTGAAGCCGAAGGAATCCCAATCGTCGAGCGGCTGGTTGAAGCCCCCCTGGAGCTCGTTGATCTTGACGTGGGACTTGACCGTCGCATCGGCGTTGAGGAACAGCACGTAGAAGGCGCCGTGCTGGAAGCCGCCATCGTCGTCCAACGGAGCGCCGACCGCGATGTCGCGGATTCCGTCGCCGTCGAGGTCACCGAGGGAGATGATCGCGCGACCGAACTGGTCGGCGTCGGAGAGTCCGGCCGTGAAGTTGCCTTCGGTATCGCTGATCTTCTGGTGGGACTTGACCGTTCCGTTCGCGTTCAACCGCAGGATCCAGACCGCGCCCCGACGGTAGCCGCCATCGCTGTCCTTGGCGGCTCCGACGGCGATGTCCGGAATGCCGTCCCCGTCGATGTCCCCGAGCGCGGCCACGGCGCGCCCGAACTGGTCGTTGTGGTCCAGGACTCCTGTGAAGTTGCCCTTGGTGGCGCTGATCTTCTGGTGGTCGTAGATCGTCCCGTTCGCGTTCATGAACAGGATCCAAACCGCGCCGACCTCGCTATCGATTCCGAGCGTGCCGCCGTCGTCGTCGCTCTGGGCGCCCACGGCGAGCTCGGAGATCCCGTCGCCGTTGAGGTCTCCGATGGCCCGGGCCGAGCGGCCGAACTGGTCCCCGTTGCGCAGCGCGAGGGGAATCCCCGCCGCCGTGTTGCTGATCTTCGTGAACGAGAGCACCTGCCCGGGCACCGGGGCCTGGGGTCCGGACGCCGCAAGGTGCCCGGCCGGGAGCGCACCGAGGGCCAACGCCCACGCTCCGAACAAGGAGAAGGGCCGCGAGGATGAGATTCCGTTCACAGGGGGTTCGAGCAGGGTTGAGGAGTCGAGAAGCCTCGCCGACGAGCTGCGATCAGTCTCTTCGAAGAAGGACGAGCGGGGGTCGATCCGGGTTCCGCACGGTCTATTTTCAGGCAGATCCGCGGCAGACCCTATCGCCAAGCACGAACCGGAGAATCAAACCCGTTCCGAGCTAGCCACAGGGCTCCAAGAAAACGCTACCTCAGCACGCGGAGGCGCGCAGTGGAATCGTTTTCCGGTCCGAGGACACGGGCGCCCGAGCGCCTACGGGGTTCGCGGGAAGGTGCGGCTTGCGACCCATCATTCCGAATCCTTGGCCGAGGCGAGCTCGACCGCGCGGTCCAACGCGATCGCCAAGGTTTCGTCGACCGCCCGGAGGCGAACCACGATCGCGCGAGCTTGCTCCAGCTCGCCCTGCGAAAGGTGCACGTGACCCAGCCAGGACAGGGGACGTGGATCGTCGGGGTCGAGCTCGCTCGCCCGCGTCAAGCTCCGGACCGCGTCCTGTGTTCGCCCACCGCGGAGGTAGGCCAAACCCAGCTCGGCCTGGGCCGCGGCCGAGCCGGGAGCGAGCTCGACGGCGAATTCGAACTGCTCGAGAGCCCCGTCCAGGTCGCCCCGCGCCAGGCTCGCACGGGCGAAACCGAGCACGACCTCGAAGGAGTCGCGCTGCACCACCTGGAGCGTGGACAGCCGCAGTTCGCGCGCCGTGCGTGCGAACCCCCGCGCCGCGAAGCGTTTGGCCAGCGCCTCGACATCCGTCTGGGGAGGTGGCGTCGACCAGCGACCGGGGAGCGCGGCGGCCGCGTTGCGGCGCGCGGCGGGCGCGAGGTCCAGGAGACGCGTCGCGGCCACGACGTCCGCCACCCGGACCCGACCGCGCGAGAAGGCCACCAGCCGTCCTTCGGCGTCGACGAGAAAGCCGGCCGGAACGGGCAGGCGCTCTTCGGTGCCGAGCAACACCCGCTGCAGGAGGTCCAGCACGTCGATGGCCTCGGGGGTCGCGAAACCGCGCGAATGGGGCCACTCGAGGCGCTCGAGGATGGCCCGGGCTCGGGCGCGCTCGTCCTCTGCGTCCGTCCCCAACGCGAGGACCGCGAGTCCGGCCTGCTCGAGCTCGGCGCGCGCGCCGGCGAACTCGGTCAGCTCGGCCACGCAAGGCGCGCACCAGCTGGCCCACAGCTGGATCCAAAGCGGCTTGTTCGGCAAGCGCCGACCGCCTTCGGGGAGCAGCGTGTACAGCTCGGCGGATCTGCCGTCATCGGTCTCGAGCTCGATGCCTGGCATGGGAACCGGCGCGACGAGCGGGATCGGTCGCCGGACGGTGACCTCGGGCGCGGGCTGTTCCGCCTCGGCGGTCGACACGGCGGGCGCGCGGAGCGCGACCGGGTCGGGCTCGGCCCGTCCGGAGCCCTGGACGACGATGTAGCGACCGGCCGCGTCGAGCCCGGCGATCTCCTCGGTCGCTCCGTTCGGCCAGCGCACGCTCAGGCCGACCGGCCGGGCCGAGCCGAGCCCGAAGTGCAAGGCTGACGACGACTGCGCGAGATAGCCCTCCCCGGCCCGGACACCGACCACGGCTTCGCGCTGCTCGTCGTCTTCGCGCAAGCGCAGGACGGCCCGTGCACCGATCGCATCGAGGTTCCCACCACGGCCCACGAGGCGGACGATGACGGCATCGTCAGCCGTCGGATTCGCGTTCTCGAGGTAGCGCAACCGCGGCCCGTTGCGGTTGGTCACGAACAGGTCCAAGTCGCCGTCCCCGTCCAGATCGGTGCGGACGAGCGCGCGCCCGTCGTCCGCGAAATCGAAACCCGAGAGGGCCGAGACGTCGGCGAAGCGTCCGTTGCCCAGGTTGAGCAGCGCGACGTTCTGCTCGTGCCCGCTCCAGGACTGGCCTTGCCGAAGGAGCGTGTTCAAGGAGCGCCAGCCGTCGAGATAGGACTCCTTCGGATCGCCAGCGTTCGTCGGGGTGTGCGACACGACCTGCCGCCAAAAGAAGCTTCACAAGTCGACCGGGCCGGTCTGCGTCAGGAAGCCGTTGGGCACGAGCAAGTCCGGCCGACCGTCGTCGTTCCAATCGCAGAAGAGCGCACCCCAAGCCCAGCGCCCCATCGTGACCCCGGCTTGGGTCGAGACGTCTTCGAAGGTCCCGTCGCCGAGGTTGCGAAAGAGCGAGTTGCCCCGGCTGTGGCGGCGCAGGGCGGCGCGCTCGCCTTCGTCCGCCTCCGGCTGAAAATTGCGCTGGAAGGCCACGCGGTGGCCGGCCGACGAGAACATGTTGCTCACGTAGAGGTCCATGCGCCCATCGCCGTCGAAGTCCGCCCAGCTCACCCCCATCCCGGCCGAGATGTCCTCGACACCGGCTTCGCGCGCCACGTCGACGAAGCGACCGCCGTCGTTGCGGTAGAGGTTGTTGCGGCCGAAGTCGTTGGCGACGTACAGGTCCTGGTCACCGTCGTCGTCGTAGTCCTCCCACGAAGCGGCAAAGCTGAAGCGCCGGTTGCCCGGAACGTCTCCGCCGAGCCCCGTCTCGACCGTGACGTCGACGAAACGGAAGTCCCCATCGTTTCGCAGGAGCAGGTTCGGTTGACCGTTCTCCGCGTCGTGGTAGGGCAGCGGCACGTCGTCGTTCGCATAGGGCGACACGTAGGCGCAGGCATAGAGGTCGAGGTCGTCGTCGCCGTCGAAGTCCGCGGCCGCGAGGGCGGTGGTCTCGGGCGCCTCGACGCGCGCACGGATCCGAAAGTGCGCTTCACCGTCGTTCTCGAGGAAGACCAGCTCGCGGCCCATGAACATCACGATGTCCCGGTCCCGATCGCCGTCCAGATCGAAGACGAGCACGGCGCGGGTGAACTCGAGAAAGTCGATGCCGGCCTCGTGCGACACGTCCGAAAAGCCGCCGTCGGGCGTGCGGACGAGGAGCAGGTTCGGGAGCCCGCCCGGCTGGGCCAGGACGAGGTCCTCCCGGCCATCGCCGTTCAGGTCGCCGAGGGCGATCCCGGCGGGGTGACCGACGACGGGCACGTCGAGTCGCGTGTCCAGCCGCGCGCGCCAGTGGTCGATGCCGAACTGGAGCCAGGATCGGGCGGGGACGCCCGCGAGGAGGTCCTCCGTCCGCTCCCGAAACAGCGGCGCTTCGGCGCGAACGTGCGTCCCGCCCTCCAGCTCGAGCCGGACCAGGCGCGGGGCCTCTCGCCGACCTTCGAAGCGTGCGCCGAAGCGTGCCGTGCGCGTGTGCAACGCCCCGCCTCCCCCGCGGGCTTGCCACTGCACGAGCAGGGCCAGGTCCGCAAAGTCCTCGCCGGCCTGGATGCCGACCGTCTTCAACTTGACGCTCGCCTCGATCGGTCGCTCCCCCTCCGAGCCGAACCCGCTGGCCCGCCAGTCGGCCAAGGCGCGGGCCAGGCCTTCCTTGCCCTGGAACTCCAGCGGCTTCGGAGGGGGCTCGGACGACGAAGCGAGCGGTTCGGCTTCGCGGACGCGCAGACGACCGGGCAGCTCCCGCTCGAGCCAGCGTTCGGCGCGGACACGGACGACGAAGCGCTCGTCGAGCAAGGCCTCCGCCGCTGGCGGAACGTCGTCCTCGCCCAGGGCCGCACCGAGTGCGCGCAGCGGCTGGACCAAGGCGTCGTTCCAGGCCTCCCCCAACCAGGCCTCGGTCGGCGTCAGGCCGGCCAGAGCCGCCCGCAGGCCCGCGTCGCGGCGGGCATCCGGGTCCCCGGGCAGGACGGCGCCATCGACCTCCTCCCCTTGGACCGCGAGCGTCGGGCCCCCCGGGACACGGGCAGCGTGCGCGGCAGCGACCAGGAGGGGGAGCCAAAGGAAGGGAAGCGCCATGGGACCGATACCCTAGCAGCCTGATGGAAAAGTGCTTCGGATGCGATGCATGGGACCGGGAGGCCCGACGGGTGCGCGAGAACGCGGGCGACACGACGGGGGTTTGGAGCCATTTCCTGCTGGGTCGACCGCGAGGCGGCGGCTAGGATTCGCGCCCCCTGGGCCGCTCTCGATGCGGACCGGAAACCGTGGAGAGGTGGCAGAGCGGCTGAATGCGCTAGATTGCTAATCTGGTGTCTCCTTTTTGGGGACCGCGGGTTCGAATCCCGCCCTCTCCGCCAATCTCGAGGAGTTCTTGCGATGCCCGTCTCCTGCCCGCGATCGAGCGCGCGACTCGGCCGCACGCTCCTGCGTCCGCTCGCCGTCGTCGTCCTGGGTAGCGCCCTCGTCGCCTGTGCGGCCCGGCGCTCGCTCACGATCACCTCGACGCCGCCGGGAGCTCTGGTCCGACTCGACGACGCCGTGGTCGGACCGACCCCGGCGCGGATCCCCTTCGAGTACTACGGCATCCGGCGCGTGACGCTGTATCTCGAGGGCTACCACACGCACTCCGAGCAGATCGAGCTCGACCCGCCCTGGTACGCGCGCTTTCCTCTCGACATCGTCTCGGAGGTCCTGTTGCCCGTCGGCTGGCGCGACCACCGCGCCCTGCACGTCGAGCTTTCCGAAGGTCAGAACGTCGAGGCCAGCCCGGCCCTGAGCTCCGTCTTCCAGCGCGCCGAAATCCTGCAGATGGCCGGCACCGAGGGTCCCCGCCAACTCCCGACGCCGGTGCCACGCAGCGTGCCTTCGGTCGCACCGGCGGTGCTCGAAGAGCTGTTTCCCGAGACGCCCGCCGAGAAGATCGACGCGGAGCGAGAGCAGGACGCGGACGGCGAGGCGAGCGACGACAACGGCAAAGACGACGACAGCGAAGAAGCGGTCGGCGGGGACGACGACGGGACCGGCGGACCGTGACCGACTGGCGCGACACCCGGGTGCTCGTGATGGGCCTCGGGAGCTTCGGTGGCGGCCTCGGCGTCGCACGTTGGCTCGCACACGTTGGAGCGCGTGTCACCGTCACCGACCTGCGCCCGGCGGAGGCCCTCGCCCCCGCACTCGAGGCCCTGGCGGATTGCGACGTCGAGTGCGTCCTGGGACGGCACCGTGAAGTCGACTTCGAGCGCGCGGAGGTCGTGGTCGTGAACCCGGCCGTCGCGCCGGCCCATCCGCTGCTCGAGCGCGCTCGTCGTGCCGGCGCACGACTCACCTCGGAGATCGAACTCACCCTGCGGGCGCTCGAGGCCGAGGTCGTCTGCGTGACCGGAACCCAGGGCAAGAGCTCGACCTGTCACCTGCTGGCAGGCCTCGTGCGCGGCGCCGGTCGGCGCGCGCACCTCGGTGGCAACCTGGGTGGATCGCTCCTGGAAGCCCTCGACGTCATCGCGGCCGACGACGTCGTGGTCCTCGAGCTCTCCTCGTACCAGCTGGCCGCGCTGAACGATCCGCGTTCCGCCGGCGCGCGCGTGCGGGCGGTCGCCCTCACGAACATCCTGCCCGACCACCTCGAACGCCATGGCGGCATCGAGGGCTACGCGCAAGCCAAGCTGCGCATCCTCGAGCTCATCGCCGGAGACGGCGACCTCGTCGTACCGGCCGACGATGCACGCCTCGCGGGGCTGCGTGCGCCGGCCGGGCGGACGGTCGTCGTCGACAGGCGACCACCGCTCGTCGCGCAGCAAGGAGCGAACGACGCGGCGCACCTGACCGTAGGACCGCGTGGCTTCGAGCTCGCTGGAGAGCGCCTGGCGGAGCTCACCGACCTCGTTCTGCCAGGGGACTTCCAGCGTGCCAATGCCGGGATCGCCCTGGCCCTCGCGCGACTGCTCGGGCTCCCCGCCTCCCGCCTCGCGCCGGCGCTGCGTGGGGTGCGCGGACTCCCCCACCGTTTCGAGGACCTGGGAATCCACGCCGGACGCGAGGTCCACGACAACGCGGTCTCCACGACGCCCGAGTCGACCGGCGCGGCGCTCGAGGCGCTCGCCCTGCGCTCCAGCGGATGCACCTGGCTGGCGGGCGGACGCAAGAAGGACCAGGACTACACCGAGCTCGCGCGGATCGCGGCGCGAACGGCGGGCCGGGTGATCCTGTTCGGTGAGGCCGCCACCGAGCTCGAAACCCTGCTGGCTCCGACCGGCTTGTCGGTGCGCTGCGTGCGCTCGGTGAACGAAGCCGTGCGGACCGGCTTTGCCCTAACACCGGTCGGTGGCGCGATCCTGTTCTCGCCCGCGTGCTCCAGCTTCGACGCCTACCCCAACTTCCGCGCACGAGCCGAGGACTTCCGTCGCGCTCTCGCCGCGGTTCAGGAGCAACCCGATGCCGTCGCGCACTGACCCGCAGACCTCCGAGCTCGTAGCACGGCTCGGAGGCTACACGCGGACGATTCTGCGAGCGGCGGAGGCCTTCGCCGTGCGCCTGCACGCCGAGGAGCTCTGTCCCGAGCACGTGCTCGTCGCGCTGCTGCTCGACGAGAGTGCGGCCGGAACTCGGATCGTGCTGCGCGCCTTCGCGGATCCCGAGACGATCGCGATCGAAGTGACCGCCCTCTGCCCCGGCATCCTGGTGGTGGGGTCGGGGCGTTCCCTGCCCTTTTCGGTCCGCGGCGTGCGGGCGCTCGAACACGCCGCGACCACGCCCGGGGCTCCCGTCACGCCGACGGAGCTCTACCTCGGGGCCCTGAACGAGCTCGAAATGGAGCTCGCGTCGCACTTCGAACGACCGCCCCGAGCCCTGGGCTCCGCGCTCTCGAGCAGCACGGCGAGCTTTCTCGAACGCACGACCGTCGACGCGCGCCGGGCGCTGGGAAGCTCGTGCCGGGAGGCGACGCGCCTGGGACGGGCGGCCATTGCGCCGGCCCACCTCGTGCTCGGCTGCCTGGACATCGACGCGGACCTGCGCGAGCGCGCCGGACTCGGCCTGAGCCGGGCTCGGCTCCTCTTGTCCGGTCACGACGAGGATCTCACCCCCTTGCCCGAGCGCACGGTGCCCTTGTCCCCCCTGCTCGGCGACTTTTTGAAGACGCTTCCCGCCGGTGCGGACACCGCCCGCCTGCTGGCCCATTTCCTCACGGCGGGCTCCGAGGAGCTGCGCCTGCTGCTCGCCCAGCAAAAGGTCACTCCGAAGCTCCTGGAGGGCGCCGTGGGGACCTTGGAGGACCCTCGGCCGGCATGAGCCGCTGGCGCCGACGCGGGTGCGGGCGGGCCGGGCGAGGTGGCTCGGGCCCCGCTGCCCGGACACGTCCGACCATGAATCTGGGTTCCGAGCCTCGACGGGACTCGACGGGGCCGGGCCGCTGGGCTATAGGGGGGAGCTTCGGAGGTCGCATTCCTGGCACGAATGACCCTGCCCCTTCGCGATGAACTGCCAGATCTGCAACAAGAACGTCGCCACCGTCCACATCACCGAAGTCGCTCCGGCCGAGCCGGGCGAAGCGGTGCGGGCCGCGGACGACAAGCACGTGTGTACGGCCTGCGCCCAGCGGCTGGACATCCCCTACACGGTTCCTGTCTTCACGGCAAAGGGCGCCATGAAGACCTTCGAGCTGCTCCAGGAGAGCGCCCGCCGTGCGCGCCGCGAGGGGCGCCTGGCCTGCCCTGACTGCGGCATGACCCTGGCGGAATTCCGCAGCAAGGGCCGTTTGGGCTGCCCCAAGGACTACGACGTCTTCCAGGCCCACCTGGATCCGCTGCTCGAGCGCGTCCACAACGCGATCCGCCACGTTGGCGACGGACCGAGCGAGCCCGTCGTGGCGGACAAAAAGCGCCAGGCCCTGACCGCCCTGCGCGCGCAGCTCGAGGAGGCCATCCAGAAGGAGGCCTACGAGAGCGCCGCCAAGCTGCGCGACGAGATCCAGGAAATCGAGTCGAAGAGCCTCGAATCCTGAGGATGGTCCGTGCCGTTGAAAGCACGGCGTGAGGCCCCATAATCGGGGACCGGTACGAATTTCCACCGCTTCCCTCGGCGCACGCCGCCGCGAATCGGGAGGAGGTTGCCGGCAGCCGTTCAACCCCGACCCCCCTCCGGGCCGAAGACATACTTCACGCCCGCTCACTCTCACGGCCCTGCACACGGGGACGATAGGCGCCCTCGGCACAAGGGAGACCGATGCACCATGTTTGATCGTTTCACGGATCGCGCCAAAAAGGTCATGAACCTCGCTCGCCAAGAGGCGCAGCGGTTCAACCACGAATACCTTGGCACCGAACACGTCCTGCTCGGTCTCGTCCAGGAGGGCAGCGGCGTCGCCGCGAACGTCCTCCGCAACATGCAGATCGACCTCGCGAAGATCCGCACCGAGGTCGAGAAGCTGGTCAAATCGGGACCTTCGATGGTCACGATGGGTCAGCTGCCCTTCACCCCCCGGGCCAAGAAAGTGCTCGAGCTTTCCATGGAGGAAGCCGGCAACCTCGGGCACAACTACATCGGGACCGAGCACCTCCTGCTCGGGCTGATCAAAGAAAACGAGGGGATCGCCGCCAAGGTCCTCACGAACCTGGGTGTCAAGCTCGAGGACGTGCGCGAAGAGGTGCTCGAATTCCTCGGTGCGGAGCCCGGTGAAGACGAAGACGAGGACGCCGGCGAGACGCCGATCGGTGGCGGCACCGGCAAGAGCAAGACGCCCGCACTCGACGCTTTCGGGCGCGACCTGACCGAGCTCGCCCGCGAAGGCAAGCTCGACGCGGTCATCGGACGCGACGACGAGATCGAACGCGTCATCCAGATCCTCTCCCGCCGGACGAAGAACAACCCCGTTCTCCTGGGCGAGCCCGGCGTCGGCAAGACGGCCATCGTCGAAGGCCTGGGACAACGCATCATCGGTGGCGAAGTGCCCGAGCTCCTGCGCAACAAGCGCATCGTGGTGCTCGACTTGGCCCTCATGGTCGCCGGCACGAAGTATCGCGGTCAGTTCGAAGAGCGCATCAAGGCCGTCATGACCGAGGTGCGACGGGTACGTGACGTCGTTCTCTTCATCGACGAGCTCCACACGCTGGTCGGTGCAGGCGGCGCGGAAGGCGCCATCGACGCGTCGAACGTCCTGAAGCCCGCTCTGTCACGGGGCGAGATCCAGTGCATCGGCGCGACGACCCTGGACGAGTACAGAAAGCACATCGAGAAGGACGGCGCGCTCGAGCGCCGCTTCCAATCGGTCAACGTCGAGCCCCCGACCCCGGACGAGGCCGTCTCGATCCTGCTGGGCCTGCGCGACCGCTACGAGGCCCACCACCGCGTGAACTTCACCGACGGAGCCCTCAAGGAGGCCGTCGAGCTGTCCGTGCGCTACATCACGAACCGCTTCCTGCCCGACAAGGCCATCGACGTGATGGACGAAGCGGGTGCGCGGGTGCGCCTCAAGAACATGGTGGCACCGCCGGACCTGAAGGAGGTCAACGTCGAGATCGAGGATCTCGACCGCTCGAAAGAGGAGGCGGTCCACAACCAAGAATTCGAGAAGGCCGCCAAGCTCCGCGACCAGGCCTATCAGCTGCGCAAGAAGCGCGAAGAGCAGCAAAAGGAATGGCGCGCCAAGCAAGCGGAGCTCGAGTCCTCGGGCACGGTCGATCGCGACGACATCCGTGAAACCGTCTCGAAGATGACCGGCGTCCCGCTCACGCGGCTCGAGAAGGCCGAAGCCGAGCGCCTGCTCCAGATGGAAGGCGAGCTCAGCAAGCTCGTCATCAACCAAAACGATGCCATCAAGGCCATCGCGCGCTCCGTGCGTCGCTCGCGCTCGGGACTCAAGGACCCGCGCCGTCCGATGGGTTCCTTCATCTTCCTCGGCCCCTCCGGCGTCGGGAAGACCTACCTGTGCAAGCAGCTCGCGAAGTTCATGTTCGGGGACGAGGAAGCCGTCATCACCCTCGACATGAGCGAGTACATGGAGAAGCACAACGCCTCCCGACTGGTCGGCGCCCCTCCGGGCTACGTCGGCTACGAGGAGGGTGGGCAGCTCACCGAAAAAGTGCGCCGTCGTCCGTACTCGGTCGTCCTCCTCGATGAAATCGAGAAGGCGCACCCGGACGTGTTCAACATGCTCCTGCAGATCATGGAGGAAGGTCGCCTGACCGACTCGTTCGGTCGCCATGTCGACTTCCGCAACTGCATCCTGATCATGACGAGCAACCTGGGATCGCACCTCATCACCTCCGGCGGCGGGCTGGGCTTCGGCAAGGTCGACTCGAAGTCGAAGGAAACCGACAAGAAGAAGAAGATCAAGAACGACGTGATGGCCGAGGTCGAACGCCAGTTCCGCCCCGAGTTCCTGAACCGCGTCGACGAACTGATCGTCTTCAACCCGCTCACCAAAGAGGACCTGCAGCGCATCGTGCACCTGCAGCTGAGTGAGGTCTTGCAGCGGGCTTCCGAGCGGGGCCTCGAGCTCGAGCTCGACGAAGCTGCCATCGCCTTCTTGATCCGCAACGGCTTCAACGCGGACTACGGTGCGCGGCCGCTGCGACGCGCGATCGAGCGCTACATCGAGGATCCGCTGGCCGAGGAAGTCCTGAAATTGGGCGAGATCGCGAAGCTCTCCCTGAAGGTGACCGTCGAAGGAGACGAGGAGAAGGCCGAGGAGCTCACCTTCAAGCGCGTGGACGACGCTCCGACCGAGAAGGAACCGGTGGAAGCCGCCGCCGGCGTCCAGGAAGGCTGAACCGAGCGGCCTGCGCGCCGCCTGGTCACGAAAAAAAGGCCCGAGTCCGTGAGGACTCGGGCCTTTTCTTTCGTCTGTGCTGGAAGTTCGGTTTCCCCTGGAAGTCGCGTCACCGCAGGGCCTTTCGCCCGGTCGTGTCGGCGGACCGCTGTGGTCCCTTCGACGAACGACCGTCCAACGAGGACTTCCATGACGCATGTATTCGCTTGCTTGCCTCTCGCCTTCTTGATCGGCCAGCCCTCGCCAACGAGCGGCGAGGGCGCCGCCGCCATCCGCGTGACCGTCTCCGACGTCTGGGACGAGGAGGAGCTCATCAACCTTCCGATCATGGTCAGCGATGTGAGCAGCTGCTCGACCATCGTCGGATCCGGGCAGGCCGAGGTCGAGCTGGAGGCGACCGGCAGCTTCGTCCGCGGCGAGGGAAGCGCCGAGGACACCTGCAACGGGCCCGAGGTGGGCGTCGACATCAGCCGCTCGGCGCTCCACTCCATCTCCTACCACTACCTCGGCGACCGCGACGGTGAAGTCGACGTCAACGTCGAGGTCCAGGTGAACGGGGAGATCGACCTGGTGGACGGGGAGTGCTCGGCCAGCGCTCTCGGCTTCGCCAGCTTCGACTGTTCGATCCTCAGCGAAGTCCGCGCCGAGCTGACCCGCTCGGTCGGAGCTTCGACCCGCTCGGCCCTGGGCACGATCGGAGTCGGTCTCGGAGGTGGCCCGGTCCCCGGCAACGTCTCGGCGGGCTTCACCATCAGCATCGCGAGTGGTCTGGGTCGCCGGAGCGATTCGGACGTCGAGTCCGACCATGGCCATCGTTGTGGTGAGGACTCCTTCTTCTTCCTCAGCAAGTGCAGAGGCACGGTCCAGGTCTGGGCGGACGGCAACATCTTCGGCGCCGCCGAGTCGACCTGCGAGCTCGACGGCAACGTCGTGGCGACGATCGCGCTGAGCGAGTGCTGAGCCTCCCCTTCGACCGGAGCACGACTCGATGACCCGATCCCGCTTCCTCCTCGTCTCCCTGCTCCTGCTCGCGGCGGTCTCCGCCCTCCCCTTCCTCGGATCCGAGCGATCCCCCTCCGCGGCTGCTCCGACACCGACCGACCAGGACATCTCCACTGCCCCAGCGCATCTGCGAACCGACTCCCGCCTTCCGACCCCGGCCAGGTCCCGGCCCGAAGCGACCGGTGCGTGGCTGCGCGTGGAGGACGCTCGAAGCGCGGCTCCGCTCGCTCGGGCGCGGGTCAGATTCCTGGCCCTCGTCGCCGCGAGCCACTGGCAGGACGCCAGCACCGACGCTGCGGGGCGCGTCCACATTGAGCTGCCCGCGCGCGGTAGCGCCGTTCTGCTCGAGGTCCTTGCCCAGGGCTATGCCGCGCGGGCGGTGCGCCTCGACCTCGCCGCGACCGAGACGACGATTCGGCTGGAGCGGGCAGCGGCCTGCGAGCTCTACTTTCACGATGGGCGTGGCGAGCCCGTCCGCGATCTGCGTCTGCGCCTCTTGCTCTCGACGCGAGCCGAAGCGCCGGACGAGGGCTTCGCCTTCCAGCAGGCCAACCTCCTGCGACGGCTCGCGAGCCAGCGCGAGCGATTGGAAGCACGCCTGAGCTCGACCACCGGAGACGTCCGCTTCGAACTGCCGGATGCGCCGCCGCGCGTACTGGAGACGACGGGAATCGAATGGGAGCTCGCGACCGACGCGAACGGCCTCGTGCGCTGGGATGCCCTCCCGCCCGGGGACTATCGCTGGCAGCACGTGACACCGGTAGCCCTCGAGCTCTTGCCCCCGTTCGAACGGACACGAAGCGTACGCACGGAGGACGGTCTCGAAATCCGCCAGGACGTGCCGCACGACCTGTCCGGAGCCTTCGCGATCGCTGCGGGTGAGACGGCGCGCTACGACATCCTCGTTCGACGCTCCGGTGTGGTCACGGGGCAGGTCGACTGGGGTGGATCCCGTCCCGAGGGGGATGCGTTCGTCAAGCTGCTCACCTGGAACCGCAGCGAGATCACGCCGGGGCGAGGGCTCTCGTCGCGGCGAGTGGAAGCGGCACGAACGGCGGGCGACGACGGTTCGTTTCGATTCGAAGACGTCACTCCCGGGCACAAGCTGCTTCGCGCGACCTGGAGATCGGTCGGACAGCACTTCCACTTCGCCTTCGTCGAGTTCACGTTGGAGGAGGGCGAGGAGCGCGACCTCGGGCTCCTGAGGTCTCTGCAGGGCGAGGTCTTCTCGGGCATCGTCACGATGGAGGACAAGGACGGCAGCCCCGTTGCGGCCGCACCCCTTTTCCGTTCCGAGGAGCTCGCCTTGGCCACCGTGAACTTCTCGGCCACGGGATCGAAAGACGTGGTCCGCCTGACGGACAGCCTGCAGGTCCGGTTCGACGAGCCCTTTCATCTCCTGGGCATCTACGGGGGAGACGTCCGGCTCTGGGCCAGCTTCGAGCGCGGCAGCCTGCTCCGCCCGGACGAGATCTGGGAAGGCCCCGCGGCGATCGAGGCCGCGGCTCCCCAGGTGGAGCCAGAGTCGATCGTCTTCCGACGCATCTCCGCGGAAATCCCGGTCCACGTCCGCGCCTCGTTCCCGGCTGGAGTCCCCGCCCACGAGATGAAGGCCCACTTCTACTCCCCCACGCGCGGCAGGGTCTTCAGGCTGCGGCTGTTTCCCGACGCGGCAGGGAGCTCGGTCGTGAGCGGCTCCATCGCTCTTCCGTCCGAGGTCCTGGAGGTTTGGATCACTCCCAACCTGAGTCGCGGGTGGACCGAACCTGGAACGGGCCATTGCCATACGGGCCGCTTCGACACCACGACCCAAACGCAACTCCATGCGAGCCTGGTGCCCGCCGCGGGACTGAACGTGAGCTGGGCGGACGGGGTGCAGCGGAAACGGCGGCTCGCCCTCACACCGGCGGCCTGGCGCGAGGGTGGCTCCGGGCTCTTGATCACACCTCACGACGCTTCCGGCACCTACCGGTTCGTCGGTGTGCCGAGCGAGACGGAGCTCCTCGTGGACTTCGGCCGCACGACGACACGCTCGGGCCCACCCGGGACCGTGACCGAACTCGTCCTGCGCTCCGACTGAAGCCCCGCTCGAGACCCGGCGATGCGCGCAGGAGTGCCGTAGCGCGATGCTCGACCCCGCCTCGCGCAGCCCCTGGTGGTCCTCGGCGGACGACGGTCGACTTTTTCCCGGGCCGCGGTCCACTCCGCGTTGTCGCGGTGCAGAATGAAGCCTCCGTTCGGCGATCCCGATCATGCTTCAACTCGCCCTGGTCTGCGCGCTCGCACTCGCTCCCCAGCCCCTCCTGCGCGAGGACCCTCCTCCCGTGGAAGGGGTCGACGCGAAGCTCGTCGAACGCCGGCTGGCTGCGATCGATGCGGCCCTCGCCAGCGGGGAGACCCAGGCGATCAGCCAAGCCTTGCGCGAATCGACGGACGCTCCGCATCCCGACGTGGTGAGGCGCGCCGAGAAGGCCCTGCGTCGCAAGGAGGACGAGGTCCGGCACGCGGCGCTCGATGCACTGCGCTTCCTGGAGCATCCCCACGCTCTCAGGGCGTTGCACAAGGCCTACAAGAAGGAGCGCCGCAAGAAGCAGAACGACGTGCTCCTCGCGCACCTCTTGAAGGCCGTCGGTCAGCACGGCGACGAGTCGTCGATCACGATGCTGCGCGACGATCCCTACGACCGAAACGACCGCGATGTCGTCCGCGCGCGAATCCTCGGGTTGGGCAACATCCGCTCCGCGCGCTCGGTAAACGCCCTGATCGACATGATGGAGCTCGTCAGCGAGAGCCGCGTCCAACGCTACATGAACGAGTTCCGTACGAGCTTGATCCTGCTCACCGTCACGGACCAAGGGCCGACGGTCGACCGCTGGGTGGGCTGGTGGAACGACAACGAAAAGGACTTCGTGGTCCAGCCGGACGCCCCTCGACTCCCCCAACCCTTGGGCAAGCTGTGGCGCTACTACTGGGGACTGGGCGGGGACGACGAACGCCGCGAGCGACGCGAGGATCGCGGCGGTTCGGACGGATGAGCGCCGAGTCCAGCACGCCGCCCGCCTTCGACGCCTTCGTCACGCTCTTCCATCAAGAGAAGTACCTCGCGGCACACGAGGTGCTGGACGATCTCTGGGAGCAAACCCAGGGCGAGCGTTCCGATTTCTACAAGGGATTGATCCAGGCGGCGATCGCGCTGCACCACTTCCAGGAAGGCAACCTCGAGGGCGCCGCGAAGCTCTACAAGGGCCACCGCCGCTTCCTGGCCGCCTATCTGCCGAACTACCTGGGCTGGAACGTGGCGGACTTCCTCGCTTCGATGCAGACCGCCTTGCGGCCGGTCGTACGCGCTCGCGCCGGGGAGCAAGTCGACTACGCGACGATCGAGAAGCCACGCCTCGAGCGCGCTTGAGCCGCGGCCCGGCGCAGACCACCGAGGTTTCCCGAGGATTCCGTCACCGTCGCGCCCTGCGCGAGTCCTGGCTTCCGTGGACTCCTCCGACACACCCCTCCATCTCGTTCCCGGCTCGCGCTCCTGGCCCCGTCGATTGGACGAGCTGGCCCACCCACCGACCGAACTCTGGGCCCGCGGCGCGGTCGAACTGCTGGTTCCGCCGGCGATCGGAATCGTCGGCAGTCGCTCACCGTCGCCGTACGGCGAAGCCCAGGCGCGTCGCTTCGCCGCTGCTCTCGCCTCCCACGGCTTCGTGATCGTCAGCGGTCTCGCACGCGGAATCGACGCCTGCGCCCATCAAGGCGCCCTGGACGCGGACGGTGGCACGATCGCGGTCCTTGGCTCGGGAGTCGACCGGCCCTGGCCACGGGGTGCGATCGCGGATCGCGTCGCCCGCGAAGGGCTCCTTCTCTCGGAGTACGAACCCGGTCGCTCGCCGCGCCGGCACCACTTTCCGCTCCGCAACCGACTGATCGCCGGACTCGCGGTGGCCGTGCTCGTCGTGGAAGCCGCCTACGGCTCGGGTTCGCTGATCACGGCGCGTTGGGCGGTGGACGAGGGCCGCACGGTCTTCGCTCTGCCAGGTCGGGTCGACCACCCGATGGCGCGTGGCTGCCACCGCTTGCTGCGCGAGGGTGCCCTGCTCGTCGAAAGCCCCGCCGAGGTCCTGGCGGAGCTCGGCCTGGCCACGTCCCAGCCTCTGCCGCTGTCCGCACCGGGAACCACTGGGCGCGAGCCGGAGTTGCTCGCCACGCTGACAGGCGAGACGTCCACGACGGAGGAGATCGCTCGACGGCTCGAACGCGAACTGTCGGAGGTCCTGGTCGAACTCGTCGAACGCGAGCTCGCCGGTGAGGTCGTCCGTTGCCCGGGCGGCCTCTGGCGCAGGCGCAGCCACCCGTGAAGGCCCGCGTCCGAGCCGCATCCTTCCTGTCTAGACGGATGCGAACAAGGCTTGGGCCACCAACATGACGGCGGCGATGCCTGCGCAGGTCGTGACGAAGACGAAGTAGCGCTTCGGGATGCTGCGAAACGCCCGCGCATCCTCGGCCTCCGTGTAGAAGGCCCCCATCACGACGATGACGAAGGACAACGCGAGAAAGAACAGGACGTGCGGCACGAGACCGGTCATGCCTCGGTTCCTCCCGCAGCGCCCGACTTCTCTCCGAGCCAGCGTCCTTCGGCGACGCCGTAGACGTCGAGCATGGCCAGGATGTTCAGCAAGCCCGGCATGCAGGCGAACAGGAGCCCGACATCCAGGAAGCGAATCTCTCCGCTGACCGGTGGACGCCCCGAGACGACTTCCGTGAGCAGCGCCGGCAATCCGACCAAGAATTGCCCGGCCCAGTAGTAGAAGTGTCGCTCGCGCGAGAGGTTGGAGCCTTCCGCGAGCCACGTGCCCCAGAGAAAGAGACCGACCAGGAGGGTGAAGACGATCGCACCGCGCACCACACGCCCCTGGAGGACATGTCCGAGCCCCGGACAGATCCAGGTCGCGAGCACGTAGGCGACCGGCGACGGTCCCTTGCGGGGTGCAGCTCGTGTCGTGCGCGCCGTCAGATGCGCGTGCACCATGAGGCACACGTTGAGGATGCCCGAGATGCCGGTGAGCATTCCCCCGAGACCCAAAGTCGATGGAAAGGGCGACAAGGTCTGGGCCTGGAAGCCGACCGTCTTGAGCTGCCAGATCATCGCCCCGAGGTTGCCGACCTCCGGCGAGAGCGCCGTCGCGAAGGGCCCCTGGAGTTCGGGATCGAGCACCTGGAAGGACCTCCCGTCGGAGAGCAGAAAGCCCAGCGCGTAGAGCCCCTCGAGAACGACGAAGGCGATCAGTCCGAACGAGATGCGCCCCAGATAGACGTGTCCTGCACCGGGCAGAAACCAGGTCAGGAGGGTGGCGACGGCGGGAACACCCTTTCCGTCGCGCGCGCTGGCACTCGAGTCGACTCGGGACATGGGGGCGAAAATGGTAGCCAGAGGTCACGGCCGCTACCATCACCGCCCCGATGAGAGAGCCTTTCGAGCATCGAATTCGCGTGCGCTACTCCGAAACGGACCAGATGGGAGTGGTCTATCACGCGAACTACCTCGTCTACATGGACGAGGGCCGCACCCTCTTTCTCGCGAGCCTCGGCCTGCCCTATGACGAGGTCGAACGCGGCGGCCACGGCCTGGTCGTGCGCAAGGCGAACCTGCGCTACCGCCACGCGGCGCGCTATGGGGACGAGCTTCTCGTCCGCACCTGGGTCGATGGACTGCGAGCAGCCTCGGTCACCTTCCGCTACGAGCTGCTCCGCCTGCAGGACCACCGACTCCTGGCCCAGGCCACGGTCGAGCTGGCCTGCGTCGACCTGCGCCGCGACGAACGTCCTCCTACACCCCTGCCAGAGGCCATGCGCCGGGCCTTGGCGGACTAGCGCGGCTCCACAGCCCAAGGCGATCGGTCCCTTCGCCCGCAGGCAAGCCTAGGAGCCCGTTGAAAAAGTCATCCGGCGCGCTGCATGCGTCCGGAAAGCCCGGCCGGCACACGAGAGCCAATCTACCGATTCGCCTGCGTTCTCGCGCACCTGCCGGGTCTCCCGGTCACATGCATCGCATCCGAAGCACTTTTCCATCAGGCTGCTAGCGGATGCCGACTCTCAGGCATCCGGAGCGCAAGCGGGCGTCACGAGGACTTGGTCGGAGCCGTGACGAAGGCCTGGAGCTCTTTCAGCTCGCGCACGATCGAAGCGCGTGTCGTTTCCCAGGCCTCGCCGGAGTCTCCGGCGAGCTGCGTGAGCTTCGCCTTCAGGTCGCTCACGCGGCGGTTCAGTTCGGCGCGCACGTCGTCGGCGTTCTCGCCGCCTTTCGCGAGCGCGGACGACAGCTTGCCATCGAGCGTGTCGAAGGAACTCTCGAGCCGATCGGTCTCGGCCCCGACGCGTTCGACGAAGGCCTCTTTCCGATCGGCGCCGTAAGCGCGCAACTCGGTCCACAGGTCACCGGCCTCGTCCCGTGCGTCGGCTGCCTCCGTTTTGGAGCAGCCGAGGGCGAGGGCGAAGAGCAGAGGGAGGGCGAAAAACAGCTTCATGGGGGACCTTCAGGTCGGGGGTTCGAGGAACACCTCCCGACAGGCAAGGGCCGTGCCATCGGCCGGAGTACGCCCCCAAACGGTTCGATGATCGGCCTCCGTTCCGAGCAACGCAGGTCTGCCATCGTGGTCGAGCATGGGGTTCTCAGGTCGACCCTGAGGGTGGATGGCTCGGTCACGCTTGTGTCCGGTCTCGCTTCCGATGACCGCTGCGGGGGCCGTCGGGTTCGGGTGGCATCCACCGCAGGGTCGGTAGCCGGTGCCCGAAGGGTGATCCGGCTCGCTACGCGCTCGTTCGCGACCAGCGCTCGACGACGTCGTCGAGCAGCGACGAGGCTCCGAAGCGCAGCCGTTGCGGGGTGAGCCACGCGTCGCCCACGCGGGCCTGAACGAGGGCCACGTAACCCAAGGCGTCCGCGGCCGTCCGGATCCCGCCGGCCGGCTTCAGGCCGATGCGACGTCCGGTCGCACGCTCGTGCTCGCGAATGACGTCGAGCAGGACCCCACAGCCGGCGAGCGTCGCGGCGTCGGGAAGCTTGCCCGTGGAGGTCTTCAGGAAGTCGGCGCCGCCTTCGATCGCGAGCTCGGCCGCCCGGCGCACCGTAGCCGGATCCCCCAGCTCGCCGATCTCGAGGATCACCTTGAGCTCGATCGAACCGCAGAGCGCCTTCATCTGCGCGATCTCCGCGCGCACGCCGTCCTCGTCGCCGGCGAGCAACGCGCCACGATTCAGCGGGACGTCGATCTCGTCCGCCCCGGCTTCGAGCGTGCGGCCTAGCTCGTCCAGCCGCGTGGCCAGGAACGACTGGCCGCTCGGAAAGGCGCCCGCCACGGAGGCCACGCGCACCGGCGAATCCGCGAGGATTTCCTTCGCGACGGCGACGAAGACGGGATAGACGCAGACCGCCGCGACCGGTCCGCTTCCGGGCGCCGGGGACAGCGCCCGGGCACAGAGCCGACGGATGCGCGCAGGCGTGTCCGAGCCCTCGAGCGTCGTCAGGTCCATCGTCCGCACCAGGAGCTCGAGCGCGCGCTCCGGCGCGAGCCCCGTCGGAACGCGTCGGCGGAAGGCGTCAGCGGGCTCCGCGAGCCGGGCCTCGCCCTCCGGCGTCGTCGTCGGCTGCTGGTCGACCATCCGGAAGATTCTAGCTCGCAAGCGAGTGGCGGATCGCGAGCACTTCCCGAGCCTCGCCACAGACGCCCCTTCGGGTAGCCTTCTCTGGAAGAGGAGAGCTTGATCCGCGTCCATCGAACGGCTCTCCTCGTCTCCCGTCCCGGGAGCGGAATTCCTTTCCTCCCGCCGTCCTCCATCCCACACGAACCCGACCCTTGCAGCGCATCGTTCTCCTCTTCGTCGGCCTCGTCGTGGCCGCCTTGCTCGGCGTGTTTCTCGTCTTGCAAGGCGACGGGGACGGGAATGGGGAGCGGGGGACGGTGGCCCTGCCCGGCGGAGCAGAGCCCGGCAGCGCGGATCCTTCGGCGTCCAGCGACCTGACCCCCGCACCCGGCTCGTCCGACACCGACTCCGTCGTGAGGATGGCGACTCCCGGTGCCGGCACCGAGGTCGTCGACGCGGGCCAAGGGCAGCGCGAGGACGTGCGCTCGGGGCGCGGGCGGGCGACGTTGTGCGTGGTCACGAAGGACGGAAGAAGGCCGCTTCCGGGAGCCGAGGTGTACCTCGTCGGCGAGCTCGGCGCGAGCGAGACAGAACGCTGGCGTGACTACGATCAGGTCGATGACTTCGCGCGCGCCAAGGGACGGCATCTCGTCGCGGATGCGAAGGGGTGTGTGCGCTTCGATCCGCCGGAGGGCAATTTTGTTCGCGTCGTCGGTGCAGCGCCCGGGTTGTGGGGCCGTGACGAGTTCTCCGTGACCGGCGACACGACCTACTGGCTCGAGCTCGACGCCGACGCGACCCTGCGGGTCCAGGTCGTCGACGAACGCGGCCGACCGCAGCTCGGCGCAGGGGTCGTCTTGAGCCGTCATCACGCGGCCTATCGTCTCGTCCGCGAGGAGCGCCTGACCGGCGGGGCGCAAGCGCTGGCCGAGTTCCGGCATGCGCAGCGTCGCATCGACGCCGTGGAGGGAGTGCGCTGGGCGGTCGAGCTCGAGGCGCTGCTCGCTACACCCGTGCTCGAGTGGCTCGAGCCCGAGGCCTTGCCGACCGGGATCGTCCGCCTCGTTCAGCCTGCGACCGGCTCGGTCGTGGTACACGTGGAGGACTTGGGCGGTGAACCGCTCGAAGCCGGCGTGGACGTCACGCTGCGCCTCATACTTCCCGGTGAGGGGCGCGAGCGCTCGGCGTTCCAGCACGGCAACCGCATCGAGATCAAGAAGGCGCTCGCCAACGGGCGCGCGCGGTTCGACTTCGTGGATACGCCCTTCGAGTTCGAGGTCGCGGCCTCGGTCGAGGGTGCCCTGCTCCCGACGCGTGCCTTCCTGGAGGGACCACGGAGCCCGGGCGAGACCGTCGAGACCACGCTGCGTCTGGGATCCGACCATCCGGTGCTCGTCTTCCGTGCGGTCACGACTGACGGCGACGCGCTGGGCGGCGCGGAGCTGCAACTGCGCCTGACGGAGGTCTCCGAGCTGTACTCGAGCGACATCGACGGTACCGTCGAGACCGCCCGGGACGGCACCTTCGTCGTCGACGTCACCGCCCACCGCGAGGGGGCTTCGCAGCACAGGCTCGTGGTGTGTCAGGGCGACTGGAAGGCGCCGATCCTCTCGGCCGAAGTCGCCCTGGACCGCAAGCTCGTCTTCGGCCGAAACGACATGGGCGACCTCGTTCTGCGCGCTCCGGTCGCCTTCGTGTCGGGACGCGTGGTCGACCGGAGCGGGGCGGCGATGCCAGCCGCTCGGCTGCACCTGCGGCGCAAGTCCGGGGACAGCTGGCAGCAGGTCTACGACTTCGAACAGCACACCGATGCCACCGGCGAGTTTTCCGTCGCCGGATCCGTCGTGGGCGAGGCCTTCCAGCTCTATGCCAAGGGCAAGGACTTCCTCTCCGAGACCGTCGAGTTCGTTCCGGGCGGCGAGGTGACCTTGGTCGTTCAGCGCACGGGCAGCCTGGCCGGATCCGTGCTGCTCGACGACGAACTGGACGAGTCGCTCGTTCAGGTACGGCTCGAGCGCGGGAAGGGCAGCGAAAGCCCGCTCGAATGGAGCGACACGAACCGCGGCTTGAAGGACGGCGTCTTCGTCTTCGAAGGCCTGCCGCCGGGGGCGTATGACGTCGGGGTCTGGCTGCAAGGCGATCGCGAAGCCCTGCGCCGGATCGAGGACGTCTGGGTGGCGGACGGCTCGCAGAACACGGACGGTCGGCTGCAGAACATCGACCTGCGCAACGAGATCCACTCCTTCCGCTTGACCCTCGAGGGAACCGGTGACGAGCCGGTGTCGGGCAACGCACGCTATGCTCCGGCGGGGTCCGAGGTCTGGCAGCACCGCTACTTCGAAGGGAGCGAAGTGACCTTGCTCGCGCGGACCGCTGCGGTCGACGTCCTGCTGGACGTCAAGGGCTACCGGCTGCAACGCCTCGAGGATTTGCGCGGCGACAGGACCCTGACCCTGGCAAAGAATCTCCGGGTAAGGGTCCTCTTGACAGGCGACGCCGAGCTCCCGGGCGACCCCTACTTCGTCAAGGTCTCCTTCGTGAGGCCGGACAACCGCAGCTTCGGAATCCTGTGGGGCGCGGCCGCCTTCGACGAACGCCGCGAGGTCGTCGTGGAAGCGAACACGACCGGGACCTTGGAGGTGCGCTGGTTGGTCGAACGGCGCCGCGAACGAGGTGGTGTCGCGACGACGGTGGACCTCGCGCGCAAGCAGACGGTCGAGATCTTCGAGTCGAGCTCGGAGCAGACCGTCAGCGTGAGTCTGAGCCGGGAGGAGATGAAGGAGCTCCTCGCGGTAGCAGGTCTCTGAGCCCCGGGCGGCGCGGGCTCCTTCTTCGCCTCGTCCTCCGTTGCTCCGTGGCGCGACGGGCCGTGCCCGCGGCGCTCGCCGGCGGTGGCCGGGGCCGAGTCGAGTCGAGTCGCCCGTCCGCGAGCTCGTCCTCGCTCCGTCCGGGAAGCTCAGCGCATCCGGAGGCGCTGGTGACGAAGCACGGCCCTTGCGCCGCCGTTACGCTCCGAAATCCGGCGGTCGAAATACTCCTCGGCATCCTGCGTGATGGTGGGGCAGGACGGAGGGTCACTCCGTTAGAATCCCCGGCCCGGTCGCGGCTCTGCTCGACGCCTTGGCGGTCGGAATGAACGGAGTCCCATCGTGGCGCCGACGCCTCGCTTCTTCCTCCTCCTCAGCCCATGACGACTTGCTCGAACTGCGGTTTCCAGGCCGACTTCGAGTTCCAGTTCTGTCCCAAGTGCGGAACGAAGCGAGCGGGTGGGCCGGAGGACACGTTGATCGGCCGGATCCTCAGCGGGAAGTTCCGCATCGAGGGTGAGATCGGCTCCGGTTCGATGGGGACGGTCTACCTGGCCGAGCACCTGGCCCTGAAGAAGAAGGTGGCGCTCAAAATCCTGCATTCGGACATGCAGATCTCGGAGGAGTCGCTCCAGCGCTTCCAGCGCGAGGGGATCGCGGCCGGCAAGTTCAACCACCCTGGCCTGATCCAGATCTTCGACTTCGACAAGGACGAGCAGGGGACGTTCTACCTGGCGATGGAGTACCTCGAGGGGCTGAACCTCAAGGCCTTCCTCGCGAAGAAGAAGAAGCTCTCGTCGCGGCTCGCGGTCGACATCATCACCCAGATCCTCTCGGTACTGGCGGAGGCCCACGCCCACGGCATCGTCCACCGCGACCTGAAGCCCGACAACATCATGGTGATGGAGAACCCGTCGGGTTCGTTCACCGTGAAGGTGCTCGATTTCGGCCTCTCGAAGCTCGTCGACATTCCGATGTCGAAGAGCATGCAAACCCAGGTCGGCCGCATCCTGGGCACGCCGCTCTACATGGCGCCCGAGCAATGCGCCGGCGACGAGGCGGACGCGCGCAGCGACATCTACGCGGCCGGGCTGATCCTGTACGAGCTCCTGACGGGGATCACGGCCTTTCCCGACGAGAGCACGACCGAGATCCTCTTCTCCCGCCCGACGCGGGAGGCCCCCTCGATCCTCAACGAGCACGGCGACCTCGGCATTCCGCCCGACCTGGACGGCGTCATCCAGTGCGCGCTGCAGCGCCGCCGCGACGATCGCTACCAGACGGTGGACGAGATGCTCGCGGACCTCGACGAAGTACGCTATCCCGACACGCCCGAGGGGTCGCGCGGCGTCTCGCGCCTGCGATCGACTTCACGCTCGCGCGGCGCGAATCCGGCGGCTCCGCTGACGGGTGGGGCCGCGGGCGGCCGGGCGGGGGCGTCGTCCGAGACGGCAAGCACCGGCGCCGGACTGCCGCGAGTCGTCCTGCTCGTGCTCCTGGTCGTGGTCGTCGCCGGTCTGGGTGTCTGGGGCGCGCTGAGCTGGCTTCCGGGCGGGGCCGGCAACGCGGGCGCCTCGGACTCTGCGGCCGTGCGTGTGCGAGAAAAGGCCGAGAGCGAACGGACGCCGCAAGAGTTGCGCTACGGGATCCTGCTCGATCAGGCCGAGTCCGCCTACCGGCGCGGCGACCTGTCCAGCGCGCTCAACATGGCGGACGAGGCGATCCTCACGGAGTGTGTCGACGCCGACGCCTACCTGCTGCGCGCGCGCATTCGCCGCAGCCTCGGAGACCTCGCGATCGCCTTTTCGGACGCGCGCGCCGCCGTGAGTGCGGACTCCGACTACGGCGACGCCTGGGCCGAGCAGGGGCTCATCCAATGGGAGCAGGACGATGCGCAGGCGGCCGAGGTCAGCTTCCGCCGCGCCATCGCGGAGGACGCACAGAATGTCGAGGCTCTGACGGGACTCGGGCGCATCGCCAAGGCGGGCGGTCGGCGCGACGAGGCGCGCGCCCTGCTCGAGCAGGCGGCTGATCTGAAGCCGAACGCGCCCCAACCCGTGCTCGAGCTCGGTTGGCTGCACCTCGAGGAGGGCGAGGTGGACTTCGCGCGCGACGCCTTCGAGCGCGCGTTGCGCAACGACTCGCGCTCCGCTTCGGCGCGCGAAGGGCTCGGGCGCGTGCACCTCGAGCTGGACGAGATCGGTGAAGCGGAGAGCGAGTTCCTGGCTGCCTTGCAGCTCGACGCCGGCCGCACCGACATCGTGCACGACGTGGCGCTCTTGATGCTCGAGAACGAGCGCTTCTCCGAGGCCAAGAGCCTCCTGGAGCGCACCTTGAAGGCGGCCCACGACCCCGAGCTCTCGGTGCTCTTGGCGCTGACGCTCGAGCGTTCCGGCGACGTGGAGGCGGCTCAGCGAGCCCTCGAGGGGGGGCTCGAGCGAGGTGGCAAGCAGGCCGAGGCCGCCGCGTTGTTGGGGCTCCTGCGTGCGGAGAACGGCGACGCCGAGGCTGCGCTCGAAGCCTTCGACCAGGCGCTCGAGCTGGACGAGCGCTGCTTCGCGGCGCACCGCGGACGCGGGCTCGTGCTGGCGAGCGAACAGCGCTACCGCGAGGCCGCCGAAGCCCTCGCGCTCGCCTCCGCGATCGATCCGAACGACGCCGACACCCACTTCGTCCTGGGTGTGCTTCACATGGAGTACCTGGGCAACGTCGAAGACGCGCTGGTCCACCTCTCGACCTACGACGCGCTGGACGGCAGCGATGCGCGCGTCAAGGGCTGGATCCGCGAGCTGGATCGCTGAGGGTCAGGGGGCGTATTCGAACTCGAGGAAGTCGCGTTCGTAGCCGTCCAGTCGCTCGAGTTCGGAGCGGAAGTTCGGCTGCGCGGCGATGGGGGCTCCGCTGCGCAAGACACCCTGAAGGAACTGCTGGAAGCCTTCCTGACGCGGCTCTTCCCCCTCGGGCACGATCGACGTCTCGGGATGGAAGTGCAGCAGATAGGCGAAGAACGTCCCCTGGATCACCAAGCGCGCGTGTGTGTCCTCGGATGCGTAGGAGTCGATCCCTTCGTTCACGAGCCGGCGCAAGGGGATGTAGCGCCGCGTACCTTCGAGCTCGCTCAGCTGACCCCAGGCCCACGCATCGCTCCAGTAGATGAGCGAGAAGTAGGCGGACAGCCCTTCGACGACGAACGTGTCGAGGCCCGGGCCGAAGGCCTCGTAGAGATACTGGTGCACGGCCGAGTGTGTCGCCCAGATCTTCAGAGCGAGCATGTTGTCGTTGGCGACCATGGCGACCGGTGCGCCCGGCGCCTGATCGGCATAGAAGCTGCTGTAGACCGAGGAGTGCGTACCTCCGTGCGTGTTCCCGAAGCCGTTGTATTCCGCGATGGTCGGGAAGACGAGTACATCGACCGGCGACGTCGGTAGGTGGCTCGTCCCCAGGATGTTCTGGTAGAAGGGCAGCATCGCTTCCAGCGCGTCGGCCAGCTCACGCCCGATCCAGTAGGGCAGCGTCGTTTGGACGACGTAGTGGTCCGATGCGATCCGCCAGCGCCGGTCCCACGAGTCGTGATTCTCGAGGAGCGTGAGCGAGCGACGCAGCCGCCGGTCGACCCGGGTCAGGGCCTCCTCGAGGAGCTGCGCGTTCACGTGGTCGAGGTCGGTCCGCGGCGAGGCCCCGGGCACGGGGTCCAGGGCGGGCGCCGCGGCGAGCAGGAGGGACAGGGCGGGAAGGAAGAGCATGGGGGTGCGGGAGCGATGCGATGCGGCCGGCGGACGGCGTCATTTCGACCGCGCTCGATTCTACGGCGTCGCCGTTCGGGGCCCAGTCCCCGCTTGGTTCGGACTGGGAAACGCGGACGTTGCCCCGTTCGCCCCCGGTCGGCCGGTTCCGGTCGCCCAGCGCGGCTCAGCCGGTCACGCGGCGCCAGGTCGTGGGCGCGATGTTGCCGCCGCAGATCACGACGACGACGTCGCGGCCCGCATAGCGCTCCTCGTCGCGCAACAGGCCGGCCAGCGCGGCTCCAGCCGCTCCCTCGACGGGGCGGCCCAGCTCGCGCCCGGCCAGGCGCATGGCGGCGGCGATCTCGTCCTCCCCGACCAGGGTCGAGTCCGCGAGCAGGTCCCGGCACAGCCCGAAGGTCAGGGCCCCTTCCTCGAGGCCTCCGGCCGTCGCGTCCGACAGCGTCGTTTCGCAGGCCACGTCCACGATCCGTCCCGCCGCCAACGCAGCGTGCAGCGCGGGCGAGCGTCGTGGTGAGATGCCGTGCACGGCGGTCGTGGGCGAGCGTGCCGCCAGCCATCCGGCCAGGCCCGCGGCCAGACCTCCGCCGCCGACCGAGACGAACACGGCGTCCGGTGCGGCCAGCTTGTCCGTGAGCTCGCGCCCGATCGTGCCCTGCCCGGCGATGACGTCGGGGTCGTTGTAGGGCGAGACGTAGGTCTCTTCCCGCTCGCGCGCGTGAGCGCGGGCCGCGCGCTCCGCCTCGACGCAGTCGTTGCCTTCGAAGCGCACCTCGGCGCCGAGCGCCCGGACGACCTCGAGCTTCGCGGCGGAAGCTCCGTGTGGCGCGAAGACCAGGGCCGCGACGCCGAGCTCGCGCGCGGCCCAGGCGACGGCTGCGCCGTGGTTCCCGGTCGATGCCGCGACCACTCCGCCCAGCCCGCCCGCGTCCTGCGCGAGCAAGAGCTTGTTCAAGGCGCCGCGCAGCTTGAACGAGCCCGTGTGTTGCAGGTTCTCGAGCTTGGCGTGGACGCGCGCGTCTCCGGGCGTGCGGAGCTCGACGAGCGGCGTCCGCACGATCCAAGGAGAGATCCGCTCGTGCGCTGCCGTGACCTCGCGTTCGAAGTCGATGACGGGCTCCGGCCGGTTCACGGCGTGCGCGTCAGTTCCGCGGCCAGATTGCGGGCCAGCCGAGCGACGCGCGCGGTGAGAACGGGCAAGAGCCGCTCTGCGTGATCCGTGACCTGGTGATAGTCCGGATGGTCCTCGACACCGAAGTAGAGCGCGCGCCGACCGCGCTCGAGGAAGTGCCAGTGGTCGCTCGCGTGCTCCCATTCGGGGTGCTCGTCGAAGCGGATCTCCAGTCCGAGGCCCGCGTTGGCGCGCTCGATCAGCGGGCGCAGTTCGGGGAAGCGGCCGCTTCCCTCGCAGAAGACGAGGTCCTCGCGCCCGCGACCGACCATGTCGAGATTGATGACGAGGAGGACGCGCTCGAGGTCGAAGGGCGCGTGGTCGACGAAATGCCACGAGCCCTTCAAGCCGAGCTCCTCCGCGCTGAAGGCGACGAAGACGACCGTTCCCGGGGGTCGGAAGCCGGCTGCGGCCAAGGTCTCGGCGACCTCCAGCAAGGCTGCCGTGCCAGAAGCGTTGTCGTCGGCGCCGTTGAAGATTCGATCCGCACCCGGCTCGGCGTCCGCGAGCGGCTCGAGGTGGTCGTAGTGCGCGCCGAGGACGACGATCGGACCGTCCGCCCGCGTTCCTTGCACCGCTGCGACGACGTTCGGGGAGAGTTCCCGGTCGGCGAGGTCCTGGAACCAGGTCGGTGCGCCGCTCGCGTCGACGTCACCGAGCGGCGTCAGACCGAAGGCTTCGAAGCGCTCGGCGACATACCTCGCCGCGCGCCGCCCGGCGTCGGTCCGCGCGGAGCGCCCTTCGAGCGCGTCCGCGGCCAGGATCCGGACGTGGGTCAGCACGTCCTCGGCCCGGATCGCGGCGAGCGTGGCAGCCCCCTCCGTCTCCGCGTTCGTGCCGGCGGCGAGGTCGGGGGGGGACGTGTCCCGTCCGGTCCCGCTGCACGCGAACAGCGCGAAGGTCCCGAGGAAGGCGATGGCGACACGGTTCGAAGACATGGGCAGACGATGGGCTCGCTCCGCGACGTTCGCAAGCCGTAACTTTCCCGTTCCCTGCCGCGTGCGTCGGCTTGTTTTACGACACCGGCGCGGGCACCGGAGGCCACGAGGCGGCACCATGGTGGCATGAAACCCGCATCGCAGCCCTGCCGTGTCCGCTTGTCGGTGGGCCTCGCCTGCCTCGCTCCGGTCCTCGCTTCGCCGCTCGCGGCCCAGGACGACGAGGTGCCGCGGCCGCAGGGGCTCGTCACGAATGCGGACGGTGCGTTTCAGGGCTACACGCTGATCTCACCCTTGCTCTCGAACGACGCCTTCCTGCTCGACATGAGCGGTGAGGTCGTGCACACGTGGAAGACCGAGCATGCGCCGGGCAACTCCGTCTACCTTCAGGACGACGGGACGCTCGTGCGCTGCGTTCGCGTCGAGGAGAACCCGGTGTTCTTCGGCGGCGGCATCGGCGGCCGCGTGCAACGCCTGGCGTGGGACGGTGAAGTCCTGTGGGACTGGTCGTACGAGAGCGAGGTGGCGATGCACCACCACGACATCGAGCCGCTTCCGAACGGAAACATCCTCTTGATCGCCTGGGAGCTCCTGTTCTCGGAGGACGCGATCGCGCTCGGACGCTCCCCCGACAAGGTGGGGGACAAGGGCTTCTGGCCCGACAGCGTGATCGAGGTCGAGCCGGTCGGAAAGGACGGCGCGAAGATCGTGTGGGAGTGGCACGCGTACGACCACCTCGTTCAGGACTACGACGAGGAGGCGGACAGCTATGGCTCGGTAGCCGATCAGCCGGGTCGCTTCGACATCAACGCTGACCATCGCACCAAGCCTCCGTTGTCGGCCGAGGAACTCGCCAAGCTGGTCGACCGTGAAGAGCGGATGCGCGCGCTCGGCTATGGCGGAGGCGCCGGCGACGACGGCGATGCGACCGCTGCGGCACGCGCGCAGGGCGAGGGGCGCTCGCCCGATTGGATGCACACGAACTCGATCGACTACGACGCTGCCAACGACCTGATCCTCCTGAGCTCTCCGCGGCTCAGCGAGATCTGGATCCTCGATCACTCGACGACGACCGAGGAAGCGCGTGGTGAATCGGGCGGACGCTATGGCAAGGGCGGCCAGATTCTCTGGCGCTACGGCAATCCCCGCAACTACGGCGCGGCGGGAGACGATGCGCGGCGACTGTTCGCGCAACACGACGCACAGTGGATTCCGCCCGGCTTTCCCGGCGCGGGCAACGTGCTCGTGTTCAACAACGGCGGGGGGCGACCCGACGGCGAGTACTCCTCGGTCGACGAGCTCGTCCTGCCCTTCGAGCCCGCGACGGGCTTCGCGCGCGAGCCCGGCTATCCGTTTCAGCCCTGGCGCCCCGTCTGGCGCTACGCGGCGCCGGAGCGCTCCGATTTCTTCTCCGGCTTCATCTCCGGTTGTCAGCGGCTGCGCAATGGCAACACGCTGATCTGTTCGGGGGCCCAGGGGCGCCTCTTCGAGGTGACCTCGGCGGGCGCGATCGTCTGGGAGTATTACAACGTCCACGGCGGCGAGCGCGAGGCGAGCTTCGGCAAGGCCGCGGGCGGCGGTGGCAAGGGCGGCGTCGATCCGAAGGCGCTCTTCCGGGCCGAACGCATCGCGCCCGACCACCCCGGTCTCGCCAAGCTGTAGGAGGCCTTCGAGGCAGGTCCTCTCGGCGCGCCCCTGGGTCAATCTTCGAGGACGTGCGAGAGCCCGGCGCGACCTTCCCGCGCCAGAGCCGCATCGCCCACGTCCTCGCCGTAGACCAGGATCGCGATCGAAGAGTGCAACGCTCGGAAGCGCGCCACCCGCCAGGCGTCCGCTTCGATCGGCCCGTAGCTGGCTCGAAAGGCCGCCCGCGCTGCCGCCGGCAGGTACGACCAGGCGAGCGCGAGGTCGATCGCGGGATCGCCCACGTGCACGTCTCCCCAGTCGATGACACCGACCGGCAGGCCGTCCTCGCCCACCAGCACGTGACGCGCGTACAGGTCGCCGTGGACGATGCAGCGCGCGCTCGGCGTCCAGTCGGCTGGGACGTCCGCGGCGAGCCGGAGCCACGGCTCGACGTCGTCGAGCCAGCCCCGGGTGCGCGCTTCCTCCAGGCGCTTCCGGATGCCCTCCGCGCGATAGGGCAGGTCCAGGCGGCGGATCCCGTCCGGACCGAGCCCGAGCCGCCTGCCGTGCTCCGCGTCGAGCCCGTGCAGCGTGCGCAAGAACGCGCCCAGGGGCGCGGCGGCGCGTCCCCGCAGCGCAGCACTGCGGGGACGGGCGCAGGCCGTCTCTCCGTCCAGATGCCGGTAGCCGACGAAGGGCCAGGGGAAGTCCGGCCCGGACTCCGCGATCCAGACCGGAGCCGGCACCGCGAGGGGCAAGCGTTCGGCCAGGGCAGGCAGGGCCGCAGCTTCGCACTTCAAGAAGGGCACGGCGAAGGCCCGCCGTGGAAAGCGGAAGACCCACGTCTCGTCGACGAGGAAGGCCGTGTTGTCCCAGCCGACGCCGAGGACCGAGCAGTGGCGCGGCTCCAGTTCGGGGAAGGCGCCGGCGACGAGTCCCAGGGCTTCTTCCGTGTCGAGCTCGCGCTCGGCTTCCCAGGGCTTTTGCATCGGGGGAGCTTCGCATCGAGCCAACGCCGTTGCCAGCTGGAAGAGAGGGGCGCTTCCAGGCGCGGGGATGACGCGTTCATCGGGCTGCTGGCGAACGGATGCGTCGCGCGTGGAGTTCGGGACCCGGCCTTGGAGGGGAGGCGTCGACTTTCGATGATGGCCGGTTCGCCATGTGGGAGCGCTACCGTCGAGACCTGTCTCTGATCCGCCCCGATGCTTGGCGGTTCCTGGCCGGGTCGGCGTTGATGGGGGCGGCGCAAGCGATTCCCTGGACGTTCCTGCAGCTGTACCTCGATCGGCTCCAGTACTCGAAGGCGGAGATCGGCTCGATCCTCTCGGCCGAGGCCTGGGGTCAAGTCCTGATCGCACTGCCCGGCGTCTGGTTGCTGGCGCGCCGGCGGACGCCGCCGCTGCTCGTCCTCTCGTGCCTGGCGACGACGTTGGGCACCTTCGTTCTGCCGTGGCTGGGTTCACGCGGTGAGCTGCAGGCGTGCAAGCTCTTCATCGGCTGCGCCTGGTGGCTGCACTACATCGCGATCGCGCCCTTCTTGTACCGCCACTCCGGAGTCGAAGAGCGTTCGACCGTTTTTGGCCTGTCGGACGCCGTGCACACAGGTGCGGGCGTGCTCGGCGCGTTCACCGGCGGTCGGGTCGTGTCGGAGCTGACCGAGCGGCTCGGTTCCGAGATCGATGCGCTGGCGTGGGTGCTCTCCGCGAGCTCCGTCTTGCCGTTCCTGGCGATCTTCTGCTACGGCCGGATCCGCGAGACGGCCCCGCCGGTCTCGAAGTCGATCCGGATCGTGGCGGCGCTGTTGGAGAACAAGCTCCTGTTGGCGCGGTTCGTGGTGCCTCAGTGGATCGTGGCCTGTGGGGCGGGCCTTTGCATCCCGTTCTTGAACTTGTACTTCCAGGATCGCTTCGACAAATCGCCCGAGACGGTGGGCGAGCTCTATGCGGCCTGGCAAGCGCTCGCGACCGTAGGCTTCCTGCTGTCGCCGATCGTCCTGCGGCGCTTCTCGTTCGTCGGTTCGATGGTGCTGCTCGAGCTCGGTTCGATCCCGTTCTTCCTGATCCTCGCGTTCACGCAGAACTATGGCCTCGCCGTGTTCGCGTTCCTGGTGCGCGGTGCGTTGATGAATTCGGCCGGTCCGATCCTGAAGAACTTCATGATGGACGCGTCGCCCGACGGGCTCCGCGAGGCGCAGGTCGCGCTGAACGGGACCGCCTGGGGCTTCGCGTGGGTCGTCGGTCCCTGGCTGGGAGGCTGGATCCTCGACACGACGGATTCGTACGCCTTGTTGATGTGTACGACGGTCGGGTTCTATCTCGCGGCCAGCGCGTCGACCTTTCTACTCCTGCGGCCGCTCGATCCGCGCTCGCGGGCCTACGTGCCGGCCCCGCTCCACGGCGGACCCGAGCCGCCCGCCTGACGCTCACTCGGTCCGCGTCCAGGTCGTCGCGTCCTCGAAGCGGACCTCGTCGAGACGCACCCGGACGCTTTCGGTGCCGTCCGGGACGAAGAACGCGGTCGTGCGCAAGTCGGCCTTCGCCTCCTGCGCGGCCAGGGGCTGGGTCCCTTCGAGCGTGAAGGCTCCCGTCAGCGAGTGGGGGAACGAATCGAGCTCCTGACCCGCGCCGTCGAGGTAGACGAATTCGACCGAGGCAGAGACGGCCACCTTGTTCGCGAGGTTGCGGAGGCGAAGGTCGACCTCGGGAAAGTCGCTGTCGGCAGCATGGAAGGCGACGAAGGCGATCTCGAGCGGAGCCGGCCCGGTAAAGCGCAGAGGCTCGAGCTCGAGCGGCTGTTCCATGTGTCGCCCCAGAGGGACGTCGCGCAGGTCGAAGGCGTACGTGAGTTCCTGGAAGCGACAAAGCTTGAGGTCGATCGTCGCGGGCGCCTCGGGCGTCTGCAGGCTCGCGTTCAGCACCTGATTCCAGGAGTTCGAGTCGCTCATGAGGACGCCCAGTGGCGCACCGTCGCCCTGGAGCCCTGATGTACGCACGGTCCAACCGAGCGGGTCCTCGCTCTCCGAACGGGCCGTGAAGCTCGCGTACTCGCCCCACGAGTCGACGGTGACCTTCCAATCGGCGCTGGAGAGCTGGCCCTCGCCGGTCGCGCGCAACGGCTGGACCTCGGTCGGCAGCACCACGCGCAGGTTCCCGGTCAGGTGGGCGATCGTGTCCACGTCCCGCAAGAGGCTCATGAGATCGAGGGAGATGCGATCGACCTGGTAGCTCGACGCCAGCTCGGGCGAGCTGAGCCAGACGACGTCGCGGTCCACGAGCAGGCTTCGCCCGACGCCGGCCGTCGCATCCTCGATCGTGAAGCCGCCGCTTCCGTCGAGCTGCATGCCGATGACCGCCGGATGCAGGCCGAGCGCGCGGAAGGCCAGCGTGATCGAACCCGTCCCGTGCGGCGGGTCTTCCTCCAGCTCCTCGACTTCGATCAGGAACGGTCCCGCGAACGCGACCGGAAGCGCGCGCGCACCGTCGCGCAGCACGATGTTCGGCAGCGGCAGATCGTCCTGGACGTCGTCCGCCGACCAGAAGCGGCCGGGCTCGTCCTTCGTCCCGGAGTAGACGGGGTGCAGGTCCAGCTCCGTGCACAGCTCCTCGATGGCACGGATGCGGGAGAGGCCCGCCTCGGGCGGCGTCACCGTGCGTTGCAGGGCGGCCGCGAACGTGCCGGCTTCGAGCGTCACGCCGGTACCGGCCAGCGCTTCCTCGAAGAGCTCGGCGGCGGGCCGTGGCGCGCTACCGAGGTCGATCACGTAGCTGGCCTCGTGTTCCTCCACGGTCGTCGGTTCGATGGCTTCGAAGGCCGTGCGGCGGAACAGGATCTCCGCCTCGGATCCGCCCGCGTTCCACTCCGCGACGGCATCGTTCATGACCGCTTCGATCCCCTCCTGGAAGGCAGCCTGGAGCTCGTCCCCGAACTCGGTCACTCCGTGCGAGTCGGCCGATTCGACGTCCTCCAGGTCGATCTTCCATTCGAAGCCGGGGACCGTTTCGAAGGCGAGGCCCCAGATTCGCCAGCTGCCGTCCTGCGTACGGAGCAGGATGCGCGTCTCACGGTCGCCTTCGGGCGTCGCGAGGGTCACCGGGACGCTGGCATTGCGTCCTTCGACCTTCGAGGTGCCCAGATCCCAACCCTGGATGTCTTCGGGATCGAAGGCCACCCCGTTCTCGCCGCCGAAGCCCCGTCGCGCCTGGGGCGTCAGGTAGGTGAGCATCGAGCTCTCCTGGCCGGACTGGAGCGCCCCCAGGAAGTCGTGAACGACGTCCTCGGGCGGCGGAGACGAGACGTTGGGTAGGCCCAGGGCGGCCTGGCGCGACGTTTGGACGGGCTCGGAGGAGTCGGCGCAGGCGGTGAGAAGGGACGCGAGGAACAGGAAGGCGAGGTGGCGGCTCGACATGGGGCGTTCCGTGGAGGGATGGACTGGCGGAGACGGGGGAGACGAAATCCCCGGGGGAAAAGTCTTCCATCGGAGCCGCAGAGCGAATGCTTGAGGGATCGGGCGAGGTTGCCGACATGTTTCCAGGGAGTTCGGTCTTCGCGGAACCCGAACGCGGCGTCATGTCGCGACCGTGCATCCCCCGAAAGGCCGGGCGGTCCCCAGCGCCAAGAAGAAGGAACCTGAAATGCGGAATGTGGATCGCAACCTGCTCGGGGCTCTCGCTCTTGCCCTCGTCGCGAGCTGTGCGGGCGGAGACGACGGGCCGGACGCGGAGGCTGCCTTGACGGTGGCCATCACCGACGCCGCCACGGACGAGCTCAGTTCGTTCACGGTGGACATCACCTCGATCGAACTCGAGGCCGTCGGCGGAGCGATGGTCGGAATCCTTGCCCAGCCCGTGAACGTCGACCTGGTCACGCTCACGGACACGAGTCAGATCCTGAACGTTTTGAACGTGCCGGCGGGCTTCTACACCGGCGCGTCCATCACGATCGACTTTGCGGGCGCGCAGGTCTTCTTGGTCGGGGAGACAACGGCCGCGACGATCCTCGACGGCGACGGCGCCGCCTTGAACGGCTCGGTGACGCTCCCGATCACGATCGGCAACATCCTGCAGGCGATCATCGGGCGCAACCGGGTCCTCGAGCTCGACTTCGACCTGAACCAGTCGGTCGAGGTCGATGCCCTGGCGAACGCGGTGATGATCGAGCCGGCGATCGTCATGCGGGTCGATCGCACCGATCCGCGCGAGCTGTTCGTCGGCGGCGAGTTGCTCGGTGTCGACTTCGAACTGGGGACCTTCGACGTCGAGCTCCAGACGCTGGCCGGCAACCCGATCACGACCGTGGCCGCGCGCCACGGATCCGGGACCGTGTACCAGATCGATGGCGTACCGACGACCGGGCTCGCGGGCTTGGTGGCGCTCGACGGCATGACGGGGACCTGGGTCCAGATCTACGGTGCCATCCAACCGGCCCTGGCGCAGATCGAGGTCGACTACGTCGAAGCCGGCGTGGGAACCTTCAACGGCGGAACCGACATCGTCGACGGCGTCGTCGTCGGACGCACCGGCGGAGCGGGCGCGGATGCGACGCTCATGGTCCTGGGCCACGGGCAGGACGCCACCCACACGGCCTTTCAATTCAACACCGCCTTCACCGTTTCGACGAGCTTCGCGAACACGACCGTCGTGCGGCGCGGAGCGGCGGTGACGACGGATACGGACGAGCTCAACATCGGCCAACGCGTTCGAATGTTCGGGGCCTTGACGGGAACCGCGCTGGACGCGAGCACGATGGGTTCCGTCGTGCGCGTGCGGCAGACGGATGTCTACGGCTTCGCCAACGGCGCACCGGCTGCGGGCGTGCTCGACCTGGACCTGGTCCGCGTCGAGTTGCGTGACGAAGCGGCCTTCACGTGGACCGAAGGCGGGACCTCTCCGGCGGATCCCGACGCTCTGCTCGCTGCCGTCGGCGGACTGACGACGGGGCTCGACATCGACACCGGGGTGGCCGTGCGCATGCGCGGCTTCTTCTCGGCGGTCGACGACGATGACGAGGACTTCGTTGCCTCATCGGTGACGAATCTCGACGACGGCGCCTCGCTCTTGCTCGTGCGCGACCGCGCGGCGGGCTTCACCGTGACTCCGACCTTCGCGTCGACGGGGATCGAGCTCGCGATCACCGGCGTCGAGGGCGCGAACGAGACGGCGATCCTCGATCGGGGCTTCGTCGGCTCGACGCCGCTGCCGACGACGCCGAATCCCCTGATCACCCCGGCCGGGCCTTTCGGCCTCTATTCGCTCCGGGATCGGGTCACCGGCACGGTCCAGCTCTTCCTCGTCTTCGAGCAATTCACCGCCGCGCTCGATACGGCCGTGGGGGGCGGTGCCGTGCTCTTTCAGATCGCGGCCGTCGGCGAGTACGACGGTCCGAACAACGAACTCTTCGCGGGCATCGTGACCGCGCTCCTGGATTGAAGGGTCCCGCCGAGAATGCGGCGTCACGCCCGCCAGAAGCGCCTCGTACGGCCGTGGCGCGCCCGCAGGGGGCCTGTCGGACCCGAAGGGCGCCGGAAAAAGTTCGATACGGAGCCTTCGGAAACCACCGAATCCCCTCCATGATAGGGGCCCCCGAGAGCGATCCGGCGCGCCGCTGGTCGAGCCTGGGGACAGCCCGACCCGACCGGCGCCCGGGATTCCGCAAGGAAATCCCGATGGGCTTCAGGTTCGGAACGGGCGCGGTCGTTCAAGGCCGCAGAGCCCTTTCCCCGGAAACACCCTCCTAGCTCCATGCGCAGGCCCCTGGATCCTATCAACATCTCGTTCATTGTCGGGGTACACCTGGCGGGTCTCGCCGCACTCGTGTACGCGCTGACGCAACCGGTCTCGGGTTGGTCGATCGCCTTCGGGGTCTTCTGGTACCTGTTCTGTGGACTGGGCATCACGGGGGGCTACCACCGCCTCTTTTCCCACCCCACGTTCAAGACGGTCGCGCCGGTGCGCGCCGCGCTGCTTCTGGGTGGTGCCGGTTCGGTCCAGAACTCGGCCTACAAGTGGTCGGCGGATCACCGCACGCACCACGCCTACACCGATACGCCGGACGATCCCTACAGCATCCTCAAGGGGTTGTGGTGGGCGCACATGGCGTGGATCTTCTACAAGGACAACGGGATCGACGAGCGTCGGGTGAAGGACCTCGCCAAGGACCCGCTCGTCCGTTTTCAGCATCGCTTCTACGTTCCGCTCGCGATCTTCTCGGCTCTGGTGATCCCCGGCCTCGTAGGGCTCGCCTGGGGCGATCCGCTCGGCTGTCTCCTGATCGCCGGTCCGCTCCGGCTGACCCTGCAGTGGCACGCGACCTTCACGATCAACTCGTTCGCGCACTGGATCGGCTCGCGGCCCTACTGCGACACGATCTCCGCCCGGGACAGCGCCTTGATCGCGCTCGTCTCGAACGGCGAGGGCTACCACAACTTCCACCACCGCTTCCCGAACGACTTCCGCAACGGCGTCCGCTGGTTCCACTGGGATCCGACCAAGTGGTTCGTTGCCGGGCTCGAGAAGGTCGGGCTCGCGTGGGACCTGAGGCGTACGCCCGACCGCGCCATTCAGCGCGCGCGCGAGGAACTCACGGCCCGCCAAGCCGCCGATGCCGCGGTCGCGACGAAGGTCGGCAGCGGGGCTGCCACCGCCAAGGAGTGGACGCGTTTGGCCGCCGACAAGGCCGCCGAGACCAAGGAAGCGATCGCTTCGAAGCTGAAGACCGCCGAGGGCGAGCTCAAGAAGCGCGAACGCACCTCGGACGCGCTCGCCTGAGCGAGTGCGTCAGCGCGTGTTCGGCAGCATCCTGATCACCGGAACGAGTTCCGGCATCGGAGCGGCCCTGGCGCGCGAATGGCTCGAGCGTGGGCGCAGGGTCCTCGGGCTGAGCCGGCGCGAGCCCGGAGCCTGGGCCGCGAGCGAACGCTTTCGGTTCGTCACCCACGACCTCGCCGATCACGCTGGCACGGGGCAGGCGTTGAAGCAGCTCATGGCTCCGGGCGAAGAGCTTGCCGTCGCCGTCCTGAACGCGGGGGTCCTCGGTCCCTTCGGCGACCTGGTCGAGACGCCGCTCGAGCAGATCCGCGACGTTTTCGAGGTCAATGCGCTCGCGAACAAGACGCTCATGGACGCGCTCTTCACGCACGGGCCGCGCCCCGCCCAGGTCGTGACGATCTCCTCCGGCGCGGCCGTCAACGGCCATCGCGGCTGGGGCGCCTATTCGCTCTCGAAGGCGGCGCTGAACATGCTGACGAAGCTCTACGCCGCGGAGTTTCCCCAGACGCACTTCACGGCCTTGGCGCCAGGGCTCGTCGACACCGCCATGCAGGACGTCCTCTGTTCGCTGCCCGCGGACGAGCGCTACCCTTCGCTCGCAGCGCTCCGCAGCCGTCGGGGTACGGTGGACATGCCCGAGCCGGACGCCGTCGCGGCGCGGCTCGCAGACGTCATCGAGAGCCTTCCCCGTCGGGTCCCTTCGGGCAGCTTTGCCGACGTGCGCGAGCTGGACTGAGGCGCCGGCTTTCGTCCGTTCGCGCTCCAGAGATCGCTCGAATCGGCCGAACGAGTCCATTCGGCCGAATCAGACGGAGCCGCCGCGCGAGGCGCGGGGTCGACACATGACCGATCGACACACGCACGCACCGGGCCCGTGGCTGATCCAGGCCGGCCTGGATTCGGATCCCTTCGAGGGCGACGGAGGCGTGCTTGCCACGCTCCTGGCCCGACACGGTGCGCTCCTCATGCGCGGCTTCGGAGTGCACGGGCCGGCGGAGCTCGAGGCGCGCGTCCGGCGGATCGCTGCCGAGCCGATGCCCTACCTCGACCGCGCGAGTCGTCGATCGACCGTGACGAGCGCGGTCTCGACGGCGACGGATACGCCGGCGCGCTACGAGATTGCGCTGCACAACGAGAGCTCGTTCACCGCCCGCTTCCCCGCTCGCCTGTTCTTTTCGTGCGTGCGACCGGCCGAGCGCGGAGGTGCCACGTTGCTCGCCGACGTTCGCCGCGTGTTGGCGCGGCTGGACGACACGCTCGTTCGTCGCTTCGAGGACCACGGTGTGCTCTACGTCCGCCATTTCGGCAACGGTCCCGGCATGGACTGGCGCACGGTCTTTCAGGTCGAGGACGAGGCCCAGATGCGCGCGTACGCCGCGGCCAACGGGATCGAGGCGACGTTCGGGTCCGGCGGCCGACTGCGAACGCGCCAGGTGCGCCCCGCCGTCGCGACCCATCCGGAGACCGGCGAGCGGCTGTGGTTCAATCATGTTTGGGCCCTGAACACCGCCTCGCTCGAACAGGACCTGCGCGACGCGCTCCCGGCCGAGGTCCCGCACCAGACCGCCTATGGAGACGGCACACCGATTCCGGCTGCGGTGCTCGAGGCGATCCGCGCGGCCTACGCGGCGGAGACCGTCCCCGTGCGCTGGGAAGCGGGCGATCTTCTGGTCGTGGACAACCTTTCGATGGCGCACGGACGCGAGAGCTACGCCGGTGACCGCAGCGTGCTGCTCGCCATGACGGATCCGCTCGGCTGGCCGGCCCTGGGGCACGAACTTCCCACGACGACGCAGCTCGCCTCCGAGCCGCTGCGAGAGGTCACGCCTGCGACACCCGTCGAAGGCCTGCCGCTCGAGGTCGTGCTCGCGATCGTCGCGGAGGTGCTCGAGCTGGATGCGGTCGCGCCCGAGGACGACTTCTTCGACCTCGGTGGCGACTCGCTCACGGCCGGACGAGTGATCGCACGGATCCGTGCCGAGCTGGGCCGCGAGCTCAGCCTCGAGACCTTCTTCGACGCCGAACGCCTGCAAGAACTCTGCTGATTCGCGCTCAGCGACCCAGCTCGAGCTCGAGCCCGTTCGTCAGGGCGAAGCGCGTCCCGCAGAGCGCTCCGGCGTCCGCGAAGAAGCCCTGCGCGAAGACGCTGATGCCGATCAAGGCGGGCAGGTTCGGCACACCGATCGAAACACTCGTCGGGTTGCCCGGTCCGACCCACAGGGGTGCCGGCAAACGGAAGAGTCGGTTCGCGGGCGTGGCCCAATCGACCAAGGTCTCGCCCGGAGCTCCCACGGCCATGCCGTAGCCGGGGCGCACCGTGCCGCACGGGAAGGCGGGCTCCGGAGCGTAGGAGATGAAGACCGTGGCGCTGGTCGTTCCAGCGCACTGCGTCCCGAGCGGATTGTCGAGCGCGAGGACGAGCATCCCGCCCAGCCGGGGCAGGCTCGTGGCCACCAGCGTGTCCGGCTCGTTGATTCCACAGCCATAGGGGCGCGCACTGGCCGCGCCGAAGAGCCGCACGTCGTCGACGTACCCGCGCGAGGGGCGCGAGCCGTCCCCACCGTTGCCGACGCGCAAGGCGAGTCGCAGGGGAGTGGACGAATCCGAGCTCGGGAACAGCTGGGCGAGGTCGACCTCGATCGTCTCGACCTTCGTCATCGGCAGGCCGTAGCCCTGCGACGTTCTGTCGAAGACGGAGAACGTGTCGCGATAGTAGATGCAGAACGTGTTCGCGCCGTCCGACACCTCGACGCTCATCCAGTCGTTGAACACCGGGTCGTCGAGGTCTCCGTCCAGGAGGAAGGCGGCTTCGAAGCGCAGCCGTGTGCTCCCCGTGGGATAGCGGAAGTCCTGGAGGACACCCGCACCTCCGGACGAAGGGGCGACGAGCCCCGAGGGCGCGCTCGGAGGCAGGGCTGCGACCGAACCCTCGGCCGAAAGCTCGAGCCAGTTGGAGCCTTCGCTGGGGAGCGCCTGGTCGAACGGAAAACCGTCCGGCAACACGCGCTGGGCCGTTCCGAGCTCGACGACCCATGGGGCACCCGGCGCCGCCCCGGTCGCGGAGTCTTCGAAGCTACCGTCGACGATTCCGCTCGGAAGCGTCACGACGAGATCCGTCTGCGTGAGGCTGTCCGTCCCGCCCGGCCCGGCCACCACCAAGGTGACGGAGAAGCTGGCGGCCGCGATATAGTCGTGCGCGGGATGCTGCATCGAGCTCGTGGCCCCGTCGCCGAAGTCCCAGCTCCAGCTCGTGATCGGTCCCTGCGAGAGGTCCGTGAACTGCACCGCGAGCGGAGGGCTGCCGCTCGTCACGTCCACCGCAAAGTCCGCCACAGGCGCGGGCGCAAGCGCCGTGACGAGTTCCGTGGCGGTGTCGGACCCGCCGGCGTTCGTGACGGTCAAGGCAACGGTGTGCGTGCCTTCGGCGAAAGTGTGCGCGGGGTTCTGGAGCGAGCTAGCCGTCCCGTCTCCGAAGTCCCAGCTCCAGCCCGTGACCTCGCCGGTCGAGAGGTCGCTGAACTGGACCGTGAGCGGGGCACCCCCCGTCGTCACATCCGCCGCGAGGACCGCCACCGGCGGCTCGGGCAGAACGGAGATGAGGTCGGTGGCCGTGGCCGTGTCGGAGCCCCCGGCGTTCGTGACCGTCAGGGACACCGTGTACGTGCCCGTCGCGTCGTAGGTGTGGGTCGGAAGCGGAAGCGAACTCACCGCGCCGTCGCCGAAGTCCCAGGCCCAAACCGTGATGTCCCCGGTGGAAAGATCGAAGAACCGGACGGAGAGCGGCGCCGAACCGGCCACGACATCCGCCGCGAGCGCCGCGGTCGGCGCCTCGGGCAGGACGACGATGAGGTCGGTGGCCGTGGCCGTGTCGGAGCCGCCGGTGTTGGCGACGGTCAAGGACACGGTGTAGGTGCCCTCCGTGTAGGTGTGGGCCGGGCTCTGGAGCGAGCTCGTGGCGCCATCGCCGAAGTCCCAGGCCCAACTCGTGACGTCGCCGGTGGAGAGGTCGCTGAACTGGACGGCGAGCGGTGTCGTTCCACTGGTCGTGTCGGCCGCCAAGGCCGCGGTCGGCGCCTCGGGCAAGACGACGATGAGGTCTGTGGCGGTCGCCGTGTCGGAACCGCCGGTGTTGGCGACGGTCAAGGACACCGTGTACGTGCCCTCAGTGTAGGTGTGGGCCGGGCTCTGGAGCGAGCTCGTGGCGCCATCGCCGAAGTCCCACGTCCAGCTGGTGACGTCGCCGGTGGAGAGGTCGGTGAACTGGACGGAGAGCGGCGTCGTGCCGCTGGTCGCATCCGCCGCCAGCGCCGCGGTCGGCGCCTCGGGCAAGACGACGATGAGGTCTGTGGCGGTCGTCGTGTCGGAACCGCCGGTGTTGGCGACGGTCAAGGACACCGTGTACGTGCCCTCCGTGTAGGTGTGGGCCGGGTTCTGGAGCGTACTCGACGCGCCATCGCCGAAGTCCCAGGTCCAGCTGGTGACGTCGCCGGTGGAGATGTCGGTGAACTGGACGCTGAGTGGTGTCGTTCCACTGGTCGTGTCGGCCGCCAAGGCCGCGGTCGGCGCTTCGGGCAAGACGACGATGAGGTCGGTGGCGGTGGCCGTGTCGGAGCCGCCGGTGTTGGCGGCGGTCAAGGACACGGTGTACGTGCCCTCGGTGTAGGTGTGGGCCGGGCTCTGGAGCGAGCTCGTGGCGCCATCGCCGAAGTCCCAGGCCCAACTCGTGACGTCGCCGGTGGAGAGGTCGCTGAACTGGACGGCGAGCGGCGTCGTGCCACTCGTCGTATCGGCCGCCAGCGCCGCGGTCGGCGCCTCGGGCAAGACGACGATGAGGTCGGTGGCCGTGGCCGTGTCGGAGCCGCCGGTGTTGGCGACGGTCAACGACACGGTGTAGGTGCCCTCGGTGTAGGTGTGCGCCGGGTTCTGGAGCGTACTCGAAGCGCCATCGCCGAAGTCCCAGGTCCAACTCGTGACGTCGCCGGTGGAGATGTCGGTGAACTGGACGCTGAGTGGTGTCGTTCCACTGGTCGTGTCCGCAGCGAGCGCCGCGGTCGGCGCTTCGGGCAAGACGACGATGAGGTCGGTGGCCGTGGCCGTGTCGGAGCCGCCGGTATTGGCGACGGTCAAGGACACGGTGAAGGTGCCCTCGGTGTAGGTGTGGGCCGGGCTCTGGAGCGTGCTCGACGCGCCATCGCCAAAGTCCCAGAGCCAACTCGTGACGTCGCCGGTGGACAGATCGCTGAACTGGACGCTGAGTGGTGTCGTGCCACTGGTCGTGTCGGCCGCCAAGGCCGCGGTCGGCGCTTCGGGCAACACGACGATGAGATCGGTCGCCGTCTTCGTGTCGGAGCCGCCGGTGTTGGCGACGGTCAACGACACGGTGTAGGTGCCCTCGGTGTAGGTGTGCGCCGGGCTCTGGAGCGAGCTCGTGGCGCCATCGCCAAAGTCCCAGGTCCAACTCGTGATGTCACCCGTGGACGCGTCGCTGAACTGCACGGTCAAGGATCCGTTGCCGCCGGTCGCGCTCGTGCCGAAGCCCGCGACCGGCACGCTCGGCAAGACCACGATCGGTTCGGTCGCCTGGTACGTGTCGGAACCGCTCGGGTTCGTCACGGTGAGCGTCGGCAGGTACGTGCCCGGAGCGAAGGTGTGGTCGGGATCCTGCAGCGAGCTGGTGGCGCCGTCGCCGAAGTCCCAGCTCCAGGCCGTGATGTCACCCGTGGAGAGGTCGCTGAACACGACAAGGAGCGGTGCGTTGCCGAAGTCCGGTGCCCGCGCGAAGTCCGCCACGGGCAGGGCGACGCCGACGTCGATCGGTGTGGGCAGCGCGATCGTGTTCGAGCCGCCGGGATTCGTGACCGTCAGGGTCGGCGTGTAGAAACCGGCGCCGCTGTAGGTGTGCGCGGGATGCTGGAGCGAGCTGGTGGTGCCGTCGCCAAAATCCCAGCTCCAGGATGTGATCGTGCCGCTCGAGAGGTCCGTGAAGGCGACGGCGAGGGGAGCGGGGCCGGCCGTGACGTCGAGCGCGAAGTCCGCCACGGGGAGCGCCGGCTCGACCACGATGAAGTCCGCGCTCACCCGGGTGTTCGAGCCCGACGCGTTGCCGACGGTGAGCGTGACCGTGTAGGTCCCTTGCGCAGGGTAGGTGTGCGTCGGGTGCTGGAGCGAGCTCGAGCTGCCGTCACCGAAGTCCCAGGACCAGCTGGTCGGAACGCTGCCGGCGACCGCGGACAGGTCGGTGAAGCCGACGGCGAGCGGCGCCGGCCCGGTCCGCACATCCGCTTCGAAGCGCGGAGCGGGGGCAGGCGCAGCGCCTCCCAAGACCAGGTAGGAGCCCGTGGCGCCGAACTCGCCCGAGTTCGTGCCGCCGTTCCAGCGGTTGGGAAGGATGTTGAGGTCGCCGTCGACGTAGCCGCTGGCGATCCCGTTCACGCTGCCACTCGTCCCCTCGAGCATGAGCGCCGTGTCTGCTCCGAAGTTCACCTCGGCAACCAGGCGATCGCTGGCCCGCGGCGTGAAGGGTACGTAGTTCGTGTTCGTGTCGTAGCGCCAGGTCCCGCCCAGGTAGACGACGGCCACCAGGTGGTCGGCGACGTTCCCAAAGGACGGGGGAGAGCTCGCGAAGCGCGAGGCGACGGTCTCCGCCGTGTACATGATCCAGCCCGTGCCGTTGGCCGCGTCGGTGCCGTTGATCCCGTCGTCGAACGGGCGCGGGTCGATCGTCTGGCCGGTCGTGACGAGCTTCGCCAGGCTCCACGTGTCCGAGCCAGCCGGGTTGGTCACGGTCAAGCTCACGGTAAACTCCCCCGACAGCACGTAGGTGTGGCTCGGGTTCGCTTCCGTGGAGCCGGTGCCGTCGCCGAAGTCCCAGGCCCAGCTCGACACCGGACCGAGCGAGAAGTCCGTAAACGTGATCGGGAGCGGTACGAGCCCGGAGCGCGGTCCGGAGGCTTCGAAGTCCGCGCGGGGCAGCGGCGGCAGGTCGACCGCGATGTAGTCCGTGCGGCGGAGGGAGTTCAATCCGATCGCGTTTCCGACCAGCATCGTGACGGTGTAGACGCCCGGCGCCGTGTAGACGTGGACGGGATCGCGCTCGTTGCTGGTCGTGCCGTCGCCGAAGTTCCAGGTGACGCTCGGGGCGAAGCCGGACGAGAGGTCTTCGAAGGCCACGGTGAGCGGCACGGTTCCCTGCGTCACGGAGGCCGTGAAGCCGGCGCTGGGGCGAACCGCCGGATGCACGACGATCGTCTCGCCCAGAGCGACCGTCGCCGGGCCCTTCGGGCCGTTCACGTCGAGCGTCGGAACGAACGAGCCCGGCGTCGTGTACGTGTGTGTCGGGTCCGCTTCGTTCGACGTGGTACCGTCGCCGAAATCCCAGCTCCAGCTCGTCACGCCGCCCAGCGACGTATCCGTGAAGGCAACCGTCAAGGGGGCCAGTCCGACCGTGTTACCGACCTGGAAGCGCGCGATCGAGACGTTCGGTTCCCCGACGGTGATGACGCTGGCGTACGTGCGTGCATCCTTGACCTCGGCCGGCCCCAAGGCCGTGACCGTGACGTCATAGGTGCCGGGATCGATGTAGGTGTGCTGCGGATCCGACTCCGTGGAGGACGAGCCGTCGCCGAAGTCCCAGTGCCAGCCCGTGACCGTCCCGGTCGAGGCGTTCGTGAACTGGACCGTGTGCGGCGAGCTCCCGTCGCGCGGGGCGGCCGAGGCGGCGGCGATCGGCGGTTCGATCGTCCCGTCGTTCAGCATCAACAGGTAGATCGCGCCCGAGTCGTCGAAGCGCGCACCGACCGCGAGGTCGTCGATGCCGTCCCCGTTCCAGTCGCCGATCGGCGCCAGCGAGATGCCGAACTCTTGGTGCGACTTGATGTCCCGGTTCAAGTTGCCGGAGCGTCGGCTGAGCCTACGGTGGTCGAGCACCGACCCGTCCGGGTTCATGAGCAGGATGAAGACCGCACCGGAGTTTTCGGCCTCTACGTCGCTCCAGTACTCGCTGCAACCGATGGCGAGGTCGCGCACGCCATTGCCGTCGAGATCCGAGAGCAAGGCAATCTCTCGACCGAAGTTGGGATAGTCGGGCAGGACGAGGTTCAAGCCGGGCGCGCCGGGCGACATCACGGTCTCCGACTTGGGGGTTCCATCCAGGCCGACGAGAGAGACGTAGAACCCGCCCGAGTCCGTGCCGAACAGGTCCAGGGCCGTGTCCCCGATCGCGAGGTCCAGGAGCCCGTCACCGTCCACGTCGCCGATCGTGTCGAGACCGAGGCCGTAGAAGCTGTCGTGGCCCGGCGTCGCTCCACGCCGGTCGTTGTAGACGTGCCAGCTCTTCACGCTCCCGTTCGGGTTCAGGTAATAGGTGTAGACCCGACCGTAGCCGTCCCCGATGGCGAGTTCGGTGACTCCGTCGCCGTCGAGGTCGCCCAGCGGGGCGATCGCGCGTCCGAATTCCTGGGCGTTGTTCGCGATCCGCGTGGAGGCCTTGACCGTACCGTCGGTGTTCAAGAGCAGGATGAACACGGCGCGGTTGGACGAGATGGTGTCGGCCGGCGCGCCCACGGCGACGTCCTCGACGCCGTCCCCGTCCAGGTCCCCGATGGCGGCCACGGCCTTGCCGAACCAGTTGGCCGTTCCCAGCGGCCCGGAAAAGCCTGCGCGCGTCTGGCTGATCTTTTCGAAGTCCCGGACGCTGCGGTCCCGGTTCATGAACAAGATCCAGATCGCTCCGGCGTTGTCGGCGCCGTCATCGTCGTGAGAGGCACCCACGACGAGGTCCGGCACGCCGTCGTCGTCCAGGTCTCCCAGGAGGTCGATCGAGCGTCCGAACTGGTCGCCCGTGTTCCCCAGGGAGATCTTGCGGCTGAACAACACCTCGCCCGTCCGCGGCAGAAGGCCCTGGGCCGAGGCTCCTCCGATGCACAGGGAGAGCAGCAGGAACGAAAGAATGACCTTCCTCATGGGGGACACGCCGGGTGAGATGAGAGCGGACGGAGAACGTGGCGGAGAGAGGAAGCCGCGGCCCGAAAACATGGACGGACAGAGAGTCTCGAGCATCGAAACCTACCCGTCTCCAGAGCCCGAGGTCGGGCGATTTCAAAGATCGTGAACGTGTGGAAACAGACGCCGGAGGGGCGCAGGACGATGGGAAGTTTCTTCCAGGGCACGGCACGTCTCCGAGCCCTCGTCCTGGTGTTGCTCACAGGCTGCGGCGAGGCCTCCCGTCCTCCGGTTCAGTCGTGTCCTCCCGCTTCGTTCGGGGTGATCGGGCGCTGGGAGGGAGAACTCGAGCTGACCTGGGCGGTGGAGGCGCCGGAGGCGCCGGAGGACGAGCGGAAACTCTTGCCAGCGGTGCGTGCGGCGCTCGCGATCTGGGAGCGCACGGAGCGCCTTCGCTTCCGGCCGTGCCAGCCGGGCGAGATCCCCGACGTCCGCTTTGCCTTCCGCTCCGGGGCCCACGACGACTGCCCTCCGTTCGGCCTGGGCGAACAGCTCGCGCACGCCGGGCCGACGCGCCCGCCGAGCTTCGTGCACTTCGACGCCGAACGGGAATGGTCCGACGGCCCCGGCGGGCGCTCGCTCGTCCACACGGCGGCTCACGAACTCGGCCACGTTCTCGGGCTCGCCCACAGCGAAGACGAGACTGCGCTGATGTACGGCGTCCATGATCCGGCGCACCTCGAGCTCACGCGCTCCGATCTCGCGGGGTTGTCTTCTCTGTACGGCGGGGGTCGCGACGGTCCGGGTGATCTCGTCGTCGAGCGGGACGGGCGCCGCCTGCTCGTTCTACGCGGCATCGCGCCGGCGGATTGCACGGATTACGCCGTGCTCGACGTCGATGGGAACGGGCGCGACGAGGTCCTGGTCTGGCGCACCGATTCCGCGGGCCAGGGCCTGTTCACGGTCTGGTTCTTCACGGCCGGCGCGAGCGGGGACGACGGACCCCGACTCGCGCGCACGAGCCAGCCCCTGCCCGGCATCGTCTCGACCACGCTCGCAACCGTCGCCGGCACGACGACGGCAGGCGATCCGGTGCTCGTCTCGTGGACCGCGGACGGACGCTGGTTCGCGCGCGGCTTCGACGCGCGCGGCGTGCCGGTTCCGCGCGAGAAGGGCAGGCCCTTCGTCCTCGGTGGGCTCGTGGACGCCGACGGTGACGGCGTGTGCGACACGCCTGGGCTCGCTGCCCCGCCCGTCAGCCCACGGTCGGGGGACCTCGATGGCGACGGTCGCACCGAGCGCGTCCTGCGGCGCGACTGAGGCGGCGGCTCAGTCCCCGGCGCGGAACGCCAGCACGTTCGCTTCGGTCCGCACGATGACCGTGCCGTCGACCAGCGCTGGGGTCGCCATGATGCGCTCGCCGAGCTCGTTGCGAGCGAGCACCTCGAAGCGGTCACCCGCTCGCAGGACCATCACGACGCCGCGCGCCGAAGCCGTGTAGATTTTCCCGTCGCCCGCCACCGGCGAGGCGTAGCACGGGCCGCGCGCCCCCGTGCGTTCCTGGTAGCGGATCGTTCCCGTGGCCGCATCGACGCAGGTGAACAGGCCGCCGTTCTTGACCATGTAGACGCGACCGTCGGCGAACAGCGGTGACGGACACTCCGGGACGCCGGTCGCGACCTGCCAGCGGACCTGGGGCGAGCTCGCTCCGGTCGCTTCCGAGCCGTCGCCGGCGCCGCCCGGAGCGAGCGCGATCAGCGCGTTCTCGTGCTCGAACGTATCGAGCCAGCGGAAGATCTTGTCGAACTCCACCGCCGTGATCGTGTCGCTGCGGTCCTCGTCCAAGAAGCGGAAGAAGATGGACAGGGGGTGATCGCCCTCGCCGTCCGCGTCGCTGCGCGAGAGGATGCTCTTGTTGCCGGCGGCCTCGTCGCGCGACAGGGCGCCATCGCCGTCCGCGTCGTGGGCCGCCAGGAGCTCGGCAAAGGGCGGGACGCCGAGCACCTCGGGCGAGATCCGCATGTTGTAGGACGTCACATAGACCATCCCGTCGCCCGCGATCGGCGTGACGATCGGTTCGTCGCTCAAGCCGGGCACGGACCAGCGTACCGAGCCGTCGCGCAAGTCATAGGCGTTGAGCCACCACACCCCGTAGACCAGGAGCTCCGTGACGCCGTCGTGCCGCCACACACCCGGAGTCGACCAACCCGAACCGAAGCCCTCGCGCTCGACGTGCCATAGCGTGTCGCCGGTCTTGGGGTCGAGGGCGGCGAGCCAGGAAGCCTCGTTCGAGTCGTAGCACTGGACCAGTCGATCTTCGACCAGGACCAGCGACGCGGCCGAGCCGAAGGTGTTCTTCGGGACGTCCTGCTCGCGCCGCCAAAGCTCGTTGCCGGCGAGGTCGTAGGCGATCACGCCGAAGGTGCCGAAGTACGCGAACACTCGCTCGCCGTCCGAGGTCGGTGTCGGAGCGGCGGGCGAGTTGATGTCATGCAGGCGCTCCTCGCCGCGCGCTTCGACCGCCCGGCGCCAGAGCGGCTTGCCACTCGCGAGGTCGAGACACACCGTGACGAGTTCGCCCTTCTCGTGGCCGGTCACGAACACGCGCGAACGCACCACGCAGGGCGAGCTCGCGCCGGGCGGGACCGGGCTGGACCAGGCCAGGTTGCTCGCGCGGTCGAGCACCGCGGGCAGGCGTGCCGTCGTGCTCGCGCGCCCCGCGCCGTCGGGGCCGCGGAAGCGGTTCCAGTCGTTGCTTCCGGCCGCGGTCGTGGTGGGCGTCGTGCACGCGGCGAGCGCGAGAATCGGGACGAGGAGAGGGCGCATGGTCGGGTCCGTGGTCGGGGACGAAGCACCCTAGCACGCGTGCGCGTGCGGGCGATCCGCGTCCGCGTTCAGCCCGTGTTTCGAGCGGGCTCGAAGGCGGACGCGCACGCTGCAAGCCCGCCTGCGGTGTCTTCGCCGCTCTCGCCATCTTCCGCTCGCTCGCCGTCCGCGCGGGTAAGTCCGGTGTACCGGCCGCGAACGTGCCTCCCGGGCCGCCGCGGGACGGCGGTAGGATGGGACCGCCATCCGGGCGCACGACCGGCGCTCGCCAGCTCGAGGAGACTTTCCATGGTGCTTTGCAGCACGTTCGTTTCGATTGCCGCGCTGATGTCTTTCGCTTCCGTCCAGGAGCCGAAGCCCGAGTTCCCGCCGTTCGCCGAGGTCGCCAAGGGCTTCGAACGCGTCGTCTCGTCCGAGCGCAAGGACACGCTCTGGACGATCTGGCACGACGCGAAGAACGACCAGCTCCTGGCCGAGCTCCCGTCCGGGTTCGCCGCGCAACGCTTCTACGTCGTTCCGACCGTCGCGGCGGGGGACGAAGAGGCCGGCGTCTACTCGATCTGGCACCGCCTCGTAGGCCAGGGGGCGCGCTACCACTACTGGAAGCGCTACGGCAAGGAGCTGGCCCTGATGGAACCCGAGCTCGGCGTGCGCACCACGGGAGACGCCCAGTCCAAGTCGTCCACCGCGCGCATCTACACCGACCGCTTGATCCTGTCGTTGCCGATCGTCTGCCTGGGACCGGGCGGGGGGCCGGTCATCGACCTCGACCATCTGCTCGTGAAACAGTCCGGGAACTTCTTCGGCCCCTTCCTGGCCGGCGCGAAGCTCGAGCTCTGCGAGGTGTCCGGCATCAAGGCCTTTCCGCACAACGTCGAAGCCGCGTTCACGCTCCCGCGCCGGGACGGACGGCTGGCGACCGTGCACTATTCCATCGGCGCTCCGCCGAAGAGCCCGGACTTCGTGCCGCGTGAAGCGGATCGACGCGTCGGCTTCTACTACCAGAGCTTCGTGGATCGCGGCAAGAACGACGGCGAGTCGCAAGTCCGGCGTTACGCCGACCGCTGGAACCTGACGAAGGCGGATCCGTCCCTGAGACTGAGCCCGCCGAAGCAGCCGATCGTCTACTACCTCGAACACACGACGCCGGTGCGCTACCGCCGCTGGGTACGCGACGGCGTTCTGGCCTGGAACGAAGCCTTCGAACGGGTCGGAATCGTCGGGGCCATCGAAGTGCGCCAGCAGGACGCGACGACGGGCGCCTACATGGACGTCGATCCCGAGGATATCCGGCACAGCTTCGTGCGCTGGACCAACTCGCACATGGGCTTCGCGATCGGCCCGAGCCACGCGCACCCCGAAACCGGTGAGATCTACGAGGCCGACATCGTGATGGACGAGGCCTTCATCGGCGGCTTCGCTTCGAGCTACCAGTCCACCGAGCTCGCGTCGGCGGCGATGCTCTCGTTCTCATCGGAGAACGCCGACTGGCTGCTCGCGAACGACGCCTGGGACCCGCGCGTGCGCCTGGCTGCGCCCGAGGAGCGCGAAGAGGTGCTCGCCTACCGCCGCGCCCTCGCCTCCGGGGAAGCCGACCCCGCGTCCGCGCCGCCGACGATGCGCCCGGAGGTCTGGCCCTACGGCAGCCCGGGCGCGCCCGGTGACGCACGCGCCGCACAGCGCGGCTTCTGCGCCTGTGCACGGCTCGCCGGACAGGGTTCGGCCTCGATGCGGCTCGCGCTCGACGCCGGGCTCGTCGCGTTGCCCGCCGCCGAGGACGAGAGCCTGCTCGACGGGCTGCCCGAAAGCTTCGTCGGTCCGCTCCTCCAGGCCGTCGTGATGCACGAGGTCGGGCACACGCTCGGCCTCATGCACAACTGGAAGGGCTCGAGTCTCTACTCCCACGCCGAGATCAACAGCGCGGCCATGCGAGGCGTGAAGTCGTCCAGCGCGACGGTCATGGACTACATGCCGACGAACATCGTCGTCGCGGACGGCGAGCTCGTGCAGGGCGACTACGACACGATCGGCCTCGGTCCGTACGACTTCTGGGCGATCGAGTGGGGCTATGGCGACGAGCCTTCGAAGGTCGCCGCGCGCTCGGCCGAGCCCGGGCACGCGTTCATGGCCGAGGACGGCCAGAGTGGACCGGATCCGCACGCGAAGACCTGGGACCTGGGCGAATTCTCGCTCGACTTCTCCCGGGCCGAGATGCGCTTCGTCGAGAAGGCGCGCGCGCGGCTGCTCGACGACTTCGTCGCGGACGGTGAGTCGTGGGACAAGGTTCGCCGCGGCTACGGACGCCTGTTGGGCAAGCAGATGACGGCGCTCTACAACGCGGCGAACTGGATCGGCGGCGCACACGTCAGCCGCTCGTTCAAGGGGGACGAGGGCGCGCCGGAGCCCTTCCGTCCGGTCGACGTGAAGCGCCAACGCGAGGCCCTTGCGTTCTTCCTCGCGACCGCCTTCCAAGATGCGTCCTTTGGACTCGAGCCCGAGCTCCTGGCCAAGCTCGTGCCCGAGAACTGGTACGACGAGGGCTTCGCGACGAGTCAGGACTGGCCGATCCACGACCAGGTCCTGGGGCTGCAGGCCTCGGCGCTCTCGATGCTCCTGTCGCCGACGCGCCTGCGGCGCGTGGACGACAACGTGGTCCGGCTCGGACCGGGTGCCGATGCGCTCACGCTCGCGGAGTTGCTCGTCGCCGTGCGCGACGAGATCTGGAGCGAGGTCAGCAGCGCCACCGCCGGCTCCTGGGGTCCGACCCGTCCGATGATCTCGAGCTTGCGCCGCAACCTGCAGCGCGAGCACCTCGACCGTCTGGTCGATCTGGCGACGGGGTTTTCCTGGCCGAACGCGACCGCTCGCAGCCTCGAAGCCCAGGCCCGCACCGAGCTCGAGACGATCGAGCGGATCGCCGAGCGGGCCCTGGACCTCGCGCCCGAGCCCGCCAGCCGCGCCCATCTCGCGGAGGCCCGCGCGCGGGTCGCCCGGGCCCTCGAGGCGGGCTGGCTCCGGCGCCGTTGACGCATGAATATGTCCTGATGCAAAGATCAAGCGAATAAATATGGCCCCAGGGCCGGGTGGAGGGGTAGAACCTCCGCCCGCCCATGAGCCCCAAGGCCGAACTCCGCCACCGCCTGATCGAAGAACTGCTCGAGACCGTCGAGGTCGCGAGTCAGACGCAGCTGTTGGCGCTGCTCGCAGCACGCGGCGTGCCGACGACCCAGCCCCAGCTCAGCCGCGACCTGCGCACCCTGCACGTTGCGAAGGAGAAGGGGCGCTATCGCCTGACCGAGCGCGTGACCGGGCTCGAGGTCCTGAAGACGCTCCTGCGCGGCGCCCGCCCCGCCGGACCGCATCTCGTGGTGTTGCACTGCGAGCCGGGCGCGGCCAGCGCCGTCGCGCGCGCGCTCGAGTCCGAACGCCCGGCCGGTCTCGTCGGGACCGTCGCCGGCGACGATTCCGTCTTCGTGGCCGTCGAGGCGGCCTCCCATGGAACGGCGATCCGCCAACGGATCGCGACCTTGATCTCATGACGAACGCAAAGAAGAGCGTCCTCTTGGCCTACTCCGGTGGACTCGACACCTCCTGGCTCGTCGCCTGGCTGACGCGCGAGGAGGGCTACGCGGTCACCACGCTGACGGTCGACTGCGGTGGCTTCGACGCCGCGGAACGCGCGCGCTTCGAGGAACGGGCGCTGCGCTTCGGTGCGGTCGAGCATCGCCTGGTCGACGCCAAGACCGAGCTGTTCGAGCGCGTCCTGCGCTGGCTCGTGGCCGGCAACGTTCGCCGCGGCGAGACCTATCCGCTCTGCGTCGCCGCCGAGCGTGGGCTGCAGGCCGAGGTCTTGGCGCGCGTGGCTCGAGAGGGTGGCTACGACGCCGTGGCCCACGGTTGCACGGGGGCCGGCAACGACCAGGTGCGCTTCGAATCTGCCCTGCACGTCGTGGCGGAGAACGTCGAGGTGCTCGCGCCGGTGCGCGATCGCGCCGTCACGCGCGAGGACGAGCGCGCCTGGCTGGCAGCGGCCGGGTTGGAAGTGCCCGAGCACGGCGGGCTCTACTCCGTCAACGCCGGACTGTGGGGCCTTTCGATCGGAGGGGGAGAGATGCACACGAGCGAGGAACCGTTGCCGGAGGAGGCCTGGGTCTGGACGCGCGAGCCCAAAAGCGCCCCGTTGCGCCTCACGGTCGGCTTCGAACGCGGTGTCCCGGCGCGCCTGAACGGTGCCCAACGCGATCCGGTGGCGCTGATCGAAGAGCTGAACCGGACCGCCGGCAAGCACGGCGTGGGCCGCGGTTACCACCTGGGCGACACCGTCCTGGGCATCAAGGGGCGCATCGGCTACGAGGCGCCGGCGGCCGAGGTGCTGCTGACGGCCCATCGCGAGCTCGAGAAGCTCGTCCTGACCGAGGAGCAGCGCTTCTGGAAGGCCCAGCTGGGCGACGTCTACGGGCGCAAGCTGCACCAGGGCCAGATGCACGAACCCTTCCTGCGCGACGTCGAAGCCCTGTTCGCCTCGTCCCAGGAGCGGGTCTCGGGCGAGGTCAAGCTCGTCGCACAGGGCGGTCATGTGCTGGTCGAGGGCCTGTCTTCGCCCTGGAGTCTCCTGGCGGCGAGCGATGCGCGCTATGGTGAGCGAGCTGCGTCCGACACCGATCCGCGCGCCGGCAAATGGCTCGCGCGCACGCTCTCGGAGCCCGCGCGGCTCGCACGCCGCGTCCTCACCGCGAACGGAGTCCGTTCATGAAGCGCGTTCACGTCGACAAGGTCGCTTCGGTCGCCTCCGGGCTCGGACTCGGTCGCCGCGTCGTGCTCGGCGAGGAGATCCCCGCCGTGGCAGGGACCGTCATCGCCGGACGGATCAAGAACGCGAAGCTGACGTACAACACGCTCGAGAACACGGCCGGCCGCATGGTCGTCGTACGACCGGGCGACGTCGTGGTCGGTGCGCTCGGACATCGCGACGCACTGCACGGTTACTCGGGTCGCGTGCCTGCCAGCGTGTGTCGCGGGGACGTGCTGCAGATCCTGAACCTGGGCGGCGTGATCGGTGAAGGGGCGGTGGCGACCCCGGGGCGCGGTGCGCCGTTCGAGCTCGAGGTGCTCGGTTCGGTCCTGCGCTTTCCGGCCGACGATCGTCGGGGGGGCGTGCCGGCCAACATCGGCGATGTCTCGCTCGCGGTCCAGGAGCCGCCGACCGACTTCTGGGACGATCTGCCGCGCGTCGTGGCGCTCGTCGGCACCAGCATGAACTCGGGCAAGACGACGGCCGCCTGTGCGCTCGTCTCGTCGCTCAACGAGGCGGGGTTGTGTGTCGCCGCCGGCAAGCTCACCGGCGTGTCGCTGCGCCGCGACGTGCTCGAGATGGCCGACTGTGGCGCGGACCCGGTTTCGCTCTTCACGGATTTCGGCATCGTCACGACGAACGAGGAGAACGCGGCCCCCGCTGCGCGCGCGCTCCTGCACCGGCTCGTGACCGCTTCGCCCACTCCGCCCGACGTCGTCGTGCTCGAGCTCGGGGACGGCTTGCTCGGCACCTACGGCGTGCGCGCGATCCTGGCGGATCCGCGCCTGTCGGCGGTCCTGCGGGGCGAGCGCGGCCACGTCCTGTTGTGTGCCTACGACCCGGTCGGAGCGTGGGGCGCGACCGAGCTCCTGCGCGAGCGCTACGAGCTCGCTCCCGACCTCTTGACGGGACCGGTCACCGACAGTGCCACCGGGCGCACCTTCGCGCGCGAGGGGCTCGGCATCCGAGCGTGGAACGCGCTGACGGCCGGCTTCGAGCCGGGTTGGATCGGCGTCGCGGTCCCCGGCGAGCGGGCCTTCGCCGCCGGTGCCCTGGCCGGAGGCAGCGCGTCGTGACGGCCTTGGTCACGAAGACGGAGCGCGCCGCCGCTGTGCCGGCCGCATTCTGGATCTGGGGCGCGGGCGGCGTGCTCGCGGGCGAGTTCCTGCGCTTGGCCCTGGCGCACCCGGGCTTGAGCCTGGCCGGACTCGTGACGCGAGCGGGCGGCGAACGCCTCGCGGACCTGCATCCGCACCTTGCCGCCCACGCGGCGTCGACCGTGAACGCGGACGAAGCCGTTCGCGCGCTCGAAGACGCGCTCGCGGCAGAGGACGCGCGCGCGGTCGTCGTCCTCGCACTGCCTCACGGCCAGGCCGCGTCGACCTGGGCCGACTTACAGGCACGGCTCGGCGCGCGCGCCGAGCGCGTGCACGTCGTGGACCTCTCCGCCGATCACCGCCTGCGCGATTCCGAAGACTATCCGCGCTGGTATGGCGCCGCGCATCCGAACGCGGCCGAGCTCGAGCGCTTCGTCTACGGCCTGCCGGAGCTCGCCACGTCCGGAGCGGGCGGCGGACAGGCGGGCGCGCGCATCGCCGCGCCGGGCTGCTTCGCGACGGCTCTGCAGCTCGCTTGCGTGCCGGCCGCGCGCGCCGAGCTCCTGGCGTTCGAGCGCCCGTGGATCTTTCACGGCGTCACCGGTTCGAGCGGGAGCGGCAAGCAGCCGACGACGACGACGCACCATCCCTTCCGGGACGGCAACCTGTGGGCTTACGCGCTCGCCGGACACCGTCACGAGGCGGAGCTCTTCCAGGCCCTGCCCGCACGGCCGCGCGAGGTGCTCTTCGCGCCCCATTCGGGGCCCTTCGTGCGCGGCATCCACCTCACGGCCTATCTGCCGCTGGCGCGCTCGCTGGAGACGGACGAGGCCGTGGCGCTCTTCGAGGAGAGCTATGGCGGCCGCCCGTTCGTCGAGGTCCTGACGAAGGGTGCACCGGAGCTGCGACGGGTCGTGGGTTCGAACACGGTCGCCATGTCCGTGCGCGTGCGCGGCGAGCTCCTGGTCGTCTCGCTCGTCCTCGACAACCTCTTGAAGGGCGGATCGGGCCAGGCGCTGCAGGCGCTGAATCCGGCGCTCGGCTGGCCCGAGACGACCGGCCTCGATCGCCTGGCATGGGGGCTCGCATGAACGGCCTCTCCGAACTCGACGTCTACGCGCGTCTGCCGGTTCGCGTGCGATCGGCCTTCGGTGCCGAGCTCGTGCTCGCCGACGGCGCGCGCGTCCTCGACCTCTACGGCGGCCACTGCGTGAACACGCTCGGGGCGGGGGACGCCGGGATCTTCTCCGAACTCGACCGCCAGTGGGCGGAGCTCTCGTTCGCGACCAATCTCTTCGACCACGACGCACGCGACCGCTTCCTTGAAGCCTTCGGCGCCAACGCTCCGAACGGCGCGTGGCGCGTGTTCCTCTCGAACAGCGGAGCCGAGGCCAACGAGAACGCGCTGAAGGCCGGATTCGCGGCCACGGGCCGCGAGCGGGTCGTGGTCTTCGACGGCGCCTTTCACGGTCGTACGCCCGGAACCGCCGCGGCGAGCGATACGAAGAACACCGGCTTCCCGCGCGCGCCCTTCGACGTCGTGCGTTTGCCCTTCGATGATCCAGAGCGCGCGAGCCAGGCGATCGATGCGACGGTCGCGCTCGTCCTCCTCGAGCCGATCCAGTCGCTCGCCGGCGTCGTCGCCGCCTCGCCGAGCTTCCTCACGGCTCTGCGCGCCGCGTGCGACACTCACGGGGCACTGCTCGCGTTCGACGAGGTCCAAACCGGCAACGGTCGCCTCGGGACGCCCTGGGCGTCGCAGGCCTTCGGGGTGACGCCGGACCTCTTCACGACGGCCAAGGGGGCCGCGGGCGGTCTGCCGATCGGCATCACCGTCGTCGCGGAGCACGTGGCGCTGCGTTTGCCGCGCGGGCTCTTCGGCTCGACCTTCGGCGGCGGGCCGACCGTGCTCGCGGCCGCGACCGAAGTCGCGCGTCGCATCGCCGGGCCCGGCTTCCTCGACAACGTGCACGTGACCTCGGCCGCCCTGCGCGCGGCGGCGACGCGCGCTCCCGTGCGAGTCGTGCGTGGGACGGGGCTGCTCCTCGGGCTCGAGCTCGAGGGCTGGACCGCTTCCGCTGCGCGCGACCGCCTTTTCGCGCGTGGCGTCCTGGCAGGGACCAGCAACGATCCCGCCGTCGTGCGACTGACACCGCCTTTGACCCTCACGCCCGCGGACGCTTCGCGGTTGCAGTCCGCCCTGGAAGACTTGGAGACCACCCCGTGATCACGTTGGAACGCGCCCGCCCCTTCGTTCGCCGCCACCGCGATGCCCTGTTCGTCGTCAAGGTCGGTGGTGCTTGCCTCTCCCGACCGGACATCCTGGCCGGCGTGGCGAGCCAGCTCGCGACGATCGACGCGCTCGGAGCGCGCCTCGTCGTCGTCCACGGCGCCGGTCCGCAAACGGATATCCTGCAGCGCGAGGCGGGCGAAGAGCCCGTGAAGTTCGGTGGTCGGCGCGTGACGACGCCGGTCGCGCTCGCGGCGCTGCGCCGTGCCGCGCTGGACGTGAACGGCGAGCTCGCAGCGGCGATCACGGCCGCCGGTGCGCGCGGGCTCGGACTCGCGGCCGGCACCGGCGGCGTGCTTGTCGCCAAGCGTCGGCCCCCGCAGTCGATCGACGGCCGTACGGTCGACTTCGGCGCGGTCGGCGACCTCGTCGCGATCGGAGCGGACACGCTGCGCGCGCTTCTCGCCGACGGCATCGTTCCCGTCCTGTCGCCTCCGGCGGGCGATGGTGCGGGGGGCTTTCTCAACGTCAACGCCGATCTCGCCGCGGCCGCGATCGCGGTCGCGCTGGAGGCGGACAAGCTGGTGATCGTCACGTCCGTGCCGGGTATCCACACCGATCCCGACGATCCCGCCAGCACGAGCTCGACGCTCACGCTCGACGAACTCGACGCTCACGAACGCGATGGTGTCCTGGCGGGCGGCATGCTCGTGAAGGCGCGGGCCACGCGCGACGCGCTGCGCGGCGGTGTACCGCGCGTGCACGTCGTCTCCGGCATCGAGCCCGACGCCCTGACCGAAGAGCTGTACACGACCGAGGGCGCGGGCACACTCGTCACCGCAGGAGTCACGACGGAGCCCGCGACCCTGGTCCCTGGCCGTCAGGCTCGAGCCTCGGCGGTGGCCGAGGGAGCCGCCTCATGACGGGGCCGGCTTTCGCATTGGGCGCGCTTTCGGACTTCGTCGCGATCCCGAGCCCTTCGGGCGAGGAGCGCGCCGCAGCCGACTTCGTCGAGTCGCTCGCGCGCTCCTTCGGTCTCGACGTCGAGCGCGTCGGGAACAGTGTGCTGGCCTGCGCGCGGAGTGCGACGAAGGGTGCTGCCGGCCCCGACCTGCTCTTCGCGAGTCACCTGGACACGGTCCCGGCCGGGGAGGGCTGGGACGCCGATCCGTTCCACGGTTCGTGGCACGAAGGGCGGCTCGTGGCGCGCGGAGCGAACGACGCCAAGGCCTCCGCCGTCGCGATGCTGTGGGCTGCGGCGCGCTTCAGGGAATCCAAGAAGGCGGGCTCGGTCTGGGTCGCGATCAACGAGGGTGAAGAGACGACCAACGTCGGCATGGCAGCCGTGCTCGCGGCCTTGGGCACCGAGCCCGACGCGGCCGTGATCGGCGAACCGACCGGACTCGCAGTCGTCCGCGCCCAGGCCGGCCTGGCCGTGCTGGAGGCGACGTGGGAAGGGCGCTCGTGCCACGCGGCCCACGCCGCGCGACTCGAGGTCGATAACACGCTGCACCGGGCCGCGTCCGAGTTGGCCGACTTCGGTCCCTGGCGCGAGCTCGAGGACCGCCATCCGCTGCTCGGACCGACGTCGATCGTTCCGACGACGCTGCACTGCGGTGAACGCCACAACGTCGTGCCCGACCGCGCCGTCGCGGTCTTCGACGTGCGCCTGACACCGCCGGACGACGCGGCGCTGGTCATCGAAGAGCTCCGGCGAGCGCTCCCGACCGCGCGCCTCCACTTGCGCTCCGATCGCTTGCGTCCGATCGAGACGGCGGCGGATCACCCGCTCGTCGCGACGGCCCTCTGGCTATCGGGGAACGAGCATGCCGTGGGGTCGAACACCCTGTCGGACATGGCACTCTTGCAGGGCGTGCCGGCGATCAAGTGCGGTCCGGGCGAAACCTCGCGCTCGCACACGCCGAACGAATACGTGACCGAGGGCGAAGTCCTCGCCGGCTGCGCCTTCTATGCCGCCTTGATGCCCGCACTCGCGGAACGGCTCGCCCCATCGGCGCGCCAGGGAGCACGCACATGAGCACCGATGCGAAGCGACCCGCGCCCGTCTGGGACCGCGGCGATCCGATCGACGAGGAAATGATGCGCTTCACGGTCGGCGACGACTGGGCCGCGGATCGCCGACTCGTCGAGGTCGATCTGCTCGGTTCGATCGCCCATGCGAACGGTCTCCTGCGCGCGGACTTGATCGTTGCCGACGACCATGCGCGCATCGTCGCGGGTCTGCGCGAGCTCGCGGACGAGCACGCGCGCGGTCTGTGGGACCTCGAAGCGACCGACGAGGACGTGCACTCGGCCGTCGAGCGGCGCCTGACCGACAAGATCGGGGAAGCAGGACTGCGTCTGCACACCGGACGCAGTCGCAACGACCAGGTCGCCGTGGACCTGCGGCTGTGGCTGCGCACGGCGCTCGCGACGACGGATGCTGCTGCGGCGCGGCTCGTGCAGGCCTGCGACGCGCTGGCCGAGCGCGCCGGCGACCTGCCGTTGCCGGGCTACACACACTTGCGGCGCGCGATGCCGTCGTCGATCGGTGCCTGGATCGGCGCCCTGCGCGCGGCCTTCGAGGCCGACCGCGCCGACCTCGCGCACGTGTCGTCGCGCTTGCGCTTCTCACCGCTCGGGAGCGGCGCGGGCTATGGCGTACCGTTGGCCCTCGATCGCGACGGTGTTGCGCGCGAGCTGGGATTCGAGGGCGCCGAGGAACCGGTGACCCTGGCGCAGAACGCGCGCGGGCGGGCCGAGCTCGCCTACGTCAGCGCGCTCGAGGGCTTCGCGCTCGATCTGGGCAAGCTGGCCTTCGACCTGTGGCTCTTTTCCAGCGCCGAGTTCGCCTTCGTCGAGCTGCCGGTCGAGCTCACGACCGGCTCGTCGCTGATGCCACACAAGCGGAACCCGGATGTGATCGAGCTCCTGCGCGCGCGCACGCGCCAGATCGCGGCCGACCGGGCGAGCCTGCTCGATGTCGTGCGCGACCTGCCCTCCGGCTACCACCGCGACTTCCAGCTCGGCAAGGCACCGCTCTTTCGAGCCCACGATCACGCCGGCGCCTGCCTGTCGATCACGGCCAAGCTCTTGGATGGCCTGCGCCTGCGAGCGGACGTCCTCCAGGCGGCGGCGGCGGATCCGGCGCTGGCCGCGACGGCGCGCCTGCTCGAACAGGCCCGCGCGGGGGAGCCCTTCCGGGCCGCCTACAAGAACGCGAGCCGCAAGAGCTGACCCCCGGCGCGGAGCCCGAGCCCGGTGAGGGAGGTGGTTTCGACCCGGTTTGGCAATTCCGGGCCCCGGGGCGCGCATGGCGGGCGGAAGGCAGCCCCACCGAAGCGAGGCGGTTTTGGCGAACCCGTTCGAGCTCCCGCGGCATGTCCTTCTCCGATCGCCATGTCGACCGAAAGCCTCGATCTCCTCCGCGCGCGGGCCCTCCTGGAGGAGGCTCCGTGGATTCGGCGGCTCGCACGCCGCCTCGTGACCGACGCGGACCTGGCCGAGGATCTGTCGCAGGACACCTGGGTTCGCGCGCTCGAGCACGGACCGCGCGTCGACCAACCGTTGCGGGGCTGGTTGGCCACGGTCATGAAGAACCTCCTGCGACAAAGGCGCCGCGGCGACGGCCGCCGCCAGGCGCGCGAGGAAGTCAGCGCGCGGGCGGAGGGTGTCGAGGCCTCGCCCGGCGGCGTCCTCGAGCGCGTTTCGACGCACCGTGCGCTGGTCGAGGCCGTGCTCGAGTTGGGGGAGCCCTACCGCACGACCATGCTCCTGCGCTGGTTCGACGGTCTGTCTCCCAAGGACATCGCACGTGAGCTCGGGCTCTCGCGCGAAACGGTCAAGACGCGCCTCTCCCGTGGGCTGGCCGAGCTGCGCGAGCGGCTCGACCGAGAGCACGGGGGAGATCGGCGCGCTTGGCTCTCCGCGTTGGTGCCGCTGTTCGATGGTCGTCCCTGGACGGCCGTCGGAGGTGGCAGCGCCTGGACCCCTTCTTCGCTCGGAGCCCTCATCGTGAACGCCAAGCTGGTCCTTTCCCTCGTGTGTCTGTCGGCCATCGGCACGACCTTCGTCGTCTTCTCCCAACGGAAGGCGCCCGCTCCGGTCGGCGCGCAGGAGGCCCTCGCCCCCGTGGACGAGGAACTCGCTGCGCGCCTCGCGACTCCGCCGGACGAGACGGGCCATCGCGCGGAGGCCCTCGAGCCGCTCACGGCGGCCGCCGCCACGTCCCGGACGGCGCAGCGCGAGGCACAGGACGCACCCGCGCCGGAGGTCGCGGCCGGCATCCGGGTCCACGGGCTCGTGCTCGATCAGGCCGCGCGACCCGTTCCCGGCGTTCGCGTCGTGCGCGCCGGATCCGCGCGCGCCGAGGAGGGCGGAGCGACCGGGGCGCGGGGACGCTTCGAATTCGAGGTCCAGGGGGGCGGCGGGCGCTTCGTGGTCGACGACGAGCGCTTCACGACGGTGCTCTCCGGTGGCTTCGTACCGGTGTCCAAGCCCGGGGCCGAGTGCGTCGTCGTCGTGGCGCCGCGCGTCACGCTGGCGGGGCGTGTGATCGACGAGCTGGGGCGGGCGGTACCGGAGGCGGACCTCGCGCTGGTCTTGCCGGAAGGCTTCCGTGCGCGCTTCACGACGGTGCTCGACCACTCGACCGATTTGGCCTTCGGCCTTCGCGCTGACGCCGATGGACGCTTCGATTGGCCCGGCGTGCCCGCGATCGAAGGCGCTCGGCTACGGGCCGCGGCGGACGGCTTCGAGCCCGCGACCATCGACGCTCCGGCCTTCTCGGAGCTCGGACTCGTGCTGGTCCTCGCCGCGCCGGAGTTCTCCGCGCAACTCCTGCGTGGAACGGTCGTGGATTCGTTCGCGAGTCCGGTGCCGGGGGCGACGGTGGCGCTCGGCTTCGACACGACCGTGTCCGATCGCGAGGGTCGCTTCGTCTTCGACCTCTCGTCCGACGCGACCTTCGGTGCACGGCTGGGGGAGAGGATCGAGATCCCCGACGACGAGCTCGTGGCCCTGAAGCCGGGCTACCTGCCCGGGCGTTCGGTGGCGACCGGACGGGACGACGAAGGCCGCCCGCGCTGGCCGGACGAGGTCGTGTTGCAGCTCGGCAGCGAGCCGCTCGAACTCGCCGGACGCGTCGTCGACGCCGAAGGCGCTCCGTTGGCGGGGATCTATGTCTGGATCGCCGATCCGACCTTCTTCGGCGGACTCGGCAATCCCGCCACGGACGAACGACCTGCCCTCGTACACGCCGAGACGCTCCTGGCAGGGGGCGATCCGGGTTGGCACCGGGTCGAGACGGACGCAACCGGCCGCTTCACGATCACCGGGCTGTTGGATCGAGAGTACAGCGTGCACGCCATGGACCCGACGACGCTCGCCCGGGTCGTGAGCTCCGGGGTGTCCGCCGGCAAGGACGACCTCGTGCTGCGTTTCGACACGGGACTGACGTTTCCCGTCCTGCGCGGTCGCGTCGTCGACCAACTTGGCAGGCCCGTGCCCGACGTCAGCATCTATCCGATGAACGATGCCTTCGTCACCCGCTTCCGCGGTCAGCGCATGAGCACGCGGCACGCGATGACCGACGGCGTCCTCACGGATGCGGACGGTCGTTTCACGCTGCACGACGTGCCCCGCGACCTGGCCTATCTGCGTCTGAACGGTGCCGACACGATCCCGGAGGAGTACGGGCGTGGTGTCGAAGGGGGCTTGGCGACGCTGATCGGCGACGATTCCGAGCGAGTCGAGATTCACGTTCAGCGTCGTTGCCACTTCAAGGTCGAGCTGGCTGCGCCCGACGAAGCCGATCGGATCGGCGTGCTGGACGAAGCCGGCGAGTTGCTCGTGATCACACAGTTCATGGGCTCGAGCCGGCGGGACACCGAGCTGATGGACCTCGTCGACGGGGTCTCGAACACGCTCGTCGCGCCGGGAGCGGCGCGGACACTCGCGCTGTATCGCGGCGAAGAGCTGGTACGGACCGTCCCGATCCGGCTCGAGCCGGGTGAAGTCGTGATCCTGCGACCGTAGCTCGTCCCGGGGAGTCCTCCGGCGCCGCAAGCGAAGCGGCCGTCCCTGCTCGGAAGGTCGGCAGGCGGAAGCGCTTTCCGTCGGGTCCTCGCTGCGCGGCGCCACGTCGCGCTTCGCCGGCCGGATTCCGGCGGCTCGCCCGACCGGGACCTGACAGGCGACCTAGACTCGAAGTCGGAGGGTGTGCGAGCCCTCGCCCCGCCCCACGCCTTCCCGCGAGTCCGGTCATGAATTCCCCTGTTGCGCACCCCGCGTCCAAGGCGCTGGCCTCGGGCCTCGTCGCTTGTTTCCTCGCTGGAGTGGCCTCGGGGCAAGTGCTCGGGCAAACCAAGCTGAGTGCGCTCGAAGGTGGAGCGGGCGACTTCACGAGCGGCAGCGGCTTCGGGGGGGCGCTCGCGCCGCTGGGCGATGTCGACGGCGACGGAATCGAGGATGTTGCGGCAGGCAGTCTGGGTGTCGCGACGGGTGAGGTCTTCGTCCTGTTCCTGAACGCCGACGGGAGCGTGCGCACGCGGACACGGATTTCGAACGGTGTCGGGGGTTTTCCCGCAGCCCTCGCTCCGGGTGACGGCTTTGGGCGCGCGCTCGGGGCCCTGGGCGACGTCGATGGCGACGGCGTCGAGGACCTTGCGGTGGGAGCACCGATGGACGACGACGGCGGTCTCGACCGCGGTGCGATCTGGCTCTTGCTCTTGCAGTCGGACGGGACGGTGAAGTCCTCGCGCAAGGTCAGCTCGCTCGTGGGCGGCTTCTCCGGGACGCTGACGGACCGCGACAACTTCGGCTATGCCCTGGCGGCGCTGGGGGATCTCGACGGCGATGGCCTGCTGGAGCTCGCGGTGGGCGCGCGGCGCGACGACGACGGTTCGAACGACCATGGCGCGGTCTGGATCCTCAGCCTGAACGCTGACGGGACCGTCGCTTCAGAGACCAAGATCAGTGCGACCCAAGGTGGCTTCACGCCCGACGCCGGTCCGTCCGAGAGCTTTGGGCAAGCTCTCGCGGCGCTCGGGGATCGCAACGGTGACGGGGTCGCGGACCTCGCCGTGGGCGCGCATCGCGCAGGCGGCGTACCCAAGGTCTGGATCCTCCACCTGAATGCCGCGGGCGGGGTCGATTCGCAGGTCGGCATTCCGCTCCCGGTCGAGGGCACGAGCCCGATCAGCCTGGCGCCGATCGGTGACTACAACGGTGACGGAGTCGAAGACCTCGCCGTGGGGGACACGGAGACGAACGGGTCGCGCGGTGGCATCTGGCTCCTGTATCTCCTGCCGAACGGGTTTGCGCGAGCCTTCCACGCGATCGGTCCGGACGCGGGCAACTTCGGGGGCGTCGTGGCGAGCGGAGACCGCTTCGGTTCGGCCGTCGTGCGCGTTGGAGACCTCCAGGACGACAAGGCGCCCGAGCTGCTCGTCGGCGCGCGCGGCGCGGACGAAGGCGGGATCGATCGCGGCGCGGTCTGGGTCGTTACCGCCTGCAACCCGGTTCGCTCGTGGTGGGAATTGCGCAACGGATCCGGAGTGAACCCCGTGACTTTCCACGAGCTCGAGGCAGCCGTCCTGGGCAAGACGTGGGTGACGCAAGTCGAATTGTCGCCAGGGCAGACGGGTAGCCTCCTGTACATCAGCTTCGGCGGACCTTCGCACGCGGGCATCGTGCTCGATGGCTTGATCCGCGGCGAGATCCTGATCCGGGCGCCGCTCTTCCTCGCCAGCAGCTCGGCGATCGGCCTGCACCAAGTCCCGGTACCGGTGGACAACTCCGTGAGCGGAGTGACGCTCTGGGCACAGACGGTCGTGCTCGAGAGCGACGGCTTCGCGCTGCAGAACGCGATCGAGTACACGTACGGGACTCACTGAGCGACGCAGCGACCCGGGGCGCGGCGCCCTGACCCCTCTGGGAGGAAACTCGACGGCGGCTCTCGTCATCGACGCGGGAGTCGGGTAGACATACCTCCCCCGGCCGCAAACGGCGGGCGGTGGCGCGACAATCCCGAAACTCCGAGAGCGAACGATGCACGAGTACGTGGCTTCCTTGATGGAGACCGTCAAGGCCAAGAACCCGTCCGAACCCGAGTTCCATCAGGCCGTCCAGGAGGTCGCGGAATCGCTCGTTCCGGTGATCGAGCGCCACCCGGAGTATCGCAGCGCGGCGCTCCTCGAACGCATGGTGGAGCCGGAACGCGTGCTCATGTTCCGCGTACCGTGGATGGACGACGACGGGCAGATTCACGTCAATCGCGGCTTTCGGATCGAGATGAACAGCGCGCTCGGGCCGTACAAGGGCGGGCTCCGCTTCCATCCTTCCGTGAACCTCGGAATCCTCAAGTTCCTGGCCTTCGAGCAGGTCTTCAAGAACTCGCTGACGACCCTGCCGATGGGCGGCGGCAAGGGAGGCTCGGACTTCAATCCCAAGGGGCGCAGCGATGTCGAGGTCATGCGCTTCTGCCAGAGCTTCATGACGGAACTGCACCGTCACATCGGAGCCAACACCGACGTGCCCGCGGGCGACATTGGGGTCGGAGGACGGGAGATCGGCTACCTGTTCGGGCAGTACAAGCGTCTGGCGAACGAGTTCACGGGCGTCCTCACGGGCAAGGGACTGAACTGGGGCGGCTCGTTGATCCGACCCGAGGCGACCGGATACGGCGCCGTCTACTTCGCGCGCGAGATGTTGAAGACCCGCGACGACTCGCTGGAGGGCAAGGTCTGCCTCGTCTCCGGTAGCGGCAACGTCGCACAGTACGCCGTGGAGAAGCTCCTCGAGTTCGGAGCGCGGCCCGTCACGCTGTCCGATTCCTCGGGTTACATCTACGACGAGGCGGGGATCGACAAGGAGAAGCTCGCCTTCGTCATGCAGCTCAAGAACACCCGTCGCGGGCGAATCTCCGAGTACGCTGAACAGTACGCGGGTAGCGTCTACACCGAGTCGGACGCGACGGAGTCGGACAATCCGCTCTGGGCCCATGGCGCGGACTGCGCCTTCCCGTGCGCGACCCAGAACGAGATCAGCGAGGAGGACGCCGCAACCTTGCTCGCGAACGGTGTGTCGCTGGTCAGCGAAGGCGCCAACATGCCGACCGTGGCCGGAGGCGTGCAGCGGTTCGTCGAGGCCGGGATTCTCTTTGCGCCCGGTAAAGCGGCGAACGCTGGAGGCGTGGCCGTCTCGGGGTTGGAGATGGCGCAGAACAGCATGCGCTACAGCTGGCACCGGGAGGAGGTCGACGAGCGCCTGCAGATGATCATGGCGGACATCCACGAGGCTTGCATCAAGGCCTCCGACCGCTTCGGGACGCCCGGAAACTACGTGAACGGCGCGAACATCGCGGGCTTCCTCAAGGTCGCGGATTCGATGATCGACCAGGGGCTCGTGTAGGATCGGGGCGTGAGCCCACGCCCATGACGGATCCGACCGGTTCGCGCACGCCGGAGGCGAAGAGCTGGAATCGGCTGCACGGCTTTCACGAGCTGATGCGGCATCGCGTGCAGAGGATCCTGCTCGTTTCCAGCCTGTACGAGTCGTTCATCATGTCGGAGGAGGGACACCTCCAGGAGTCCCTCCTCAGCCAGTTCCTGGAGCTGCAGCTCTGGCATTTTCCCGACCTTATCCGCGTCTCGAATCTCGAGGAGGCGCTCGAGTCGCTCTCCGAGCGCCATGCCTTCGACCTCGTGATCACGAGCACGCAGGCGGGCGATCTCGATGCGAGCGAGCTGGCGTGCGAGTTGAAGAAGGCGGGGCACGAGTTGCCCGTGCTGGCCCTGGCGTACACGGGACGCGAGCTCCAGGGCTTCGTCGATCAGAAGCGTACCGAAGCGCTCGAACGCATCTTTCTTTGGCAGGGAGACGTGCGCGTGCTGGTCGCGATGGTGAAGGTCGTGGAGGACCTGCGCAACGCTCCCAACGACGTGGGAGAGCTGGGCGTTCCCGCCGTGATCGTGATCGAGGACAGCATCCGCTACTACTCCTCCTTCCTGCCGGCGATCTACTCCGAGGTGTACCGGCACACGAACCGGCTCCTGTCCGAAGGGCTCAACGTCTCCCAGAAGATGCTGCGGATGCGCGCCCGTCCGAAGGTTCTCCTGGCGTGCACTGCCGAGGAGGGCTGGGAGCTGTTCGAGCGCTACGAGAGACAGGTGCTCGGGATCATCTCCGACTTCGAGTTTCCGGTCGAAGGCCGCCTGGACCCCCAGGCGGGCAGGGTGCTCTGCAGGCGTGCACTCGAACGACGCCCGGACCTGCGCATCGTCCTGCAGTCGTCGGATCCATTGAACGAAGCCCACGCCGAACGCCTGGGGGCTTCGTTCCTGCTCAAGGGGTCGCCGTCGCTCCTACACGACCTGCGGGCCATCCTGGTCGAGCGCTTCGGCTTCGGGGACTTCATCTTTCGTCTGCCGGGGGGGGAGGAGGTCGATCGGGCGAGCGACTTGCGCAGCCTGGCTGACAAGCTCCTCCGTGTTCCGGCCGAGAGCATCGCCTACCACGCCGAACAGAATCACTTTTCGAACTGGTTGAAGGCGCGGACCGAGTTCGACCTGGCGCAGAGGTTGGGCCCGAGGAAGGTCGAAGACTTCGAATCGGTCGAGGACTTGCGCGAGCATCTCATCGAGGCCCTGCTCGCTTCCGAAGTGGAGCGGCGGCGCACCGTGATCGCCGACTTCGAGCGCGACCGCTTCGAACCCACCGCCAGCATCACCCGGATCGGGACGGGCTCGCTCGGGGGCAAGGCGCGCGGAATCGCCTTCGCCAATCGCGTCCTGCGTGATTCGGGGCTGAAGGAGCGGTTTGCCGGCGTCAAGCTCTACGTGCCGCCGTCGGTCGTGATCGCGACGAAGGTGTTCGAGCGCTTCCTGGAGCATCCGTGGTTGCGCGATTTTGCGATCGGCGAGCATCCCGACGAGGAGATCCTGGAGCGCTTCCTCGAGGCCCCTTTCCCGCGCCAGGAAGCATCGCACCTGCTCGCCTACTTGCAACGCGTCCGCGTGCCCTTGGCCGTTCGCTCCTCGAGCCTCCTCGAGGACTCCCTGTCGCAGCCCTTTGCCGGCGTCTACGACACGTGGATGCTTCCGAACAACGACTTCGACGTGGAGCGCCGTTGGCAGGGGCTCGCGGCGGCCATCAAGCGGGTCTATGCGTCGACCTTCCTGGAGAAGGCGAAGTCGTATCTCTCGATGACGTCGTTTCGCCTCGAGGAGGAGAAGATGGCCGTCATCATCCAGGAGCTGGTCGGGCTGCGTCACGGCGACGGTTTCTATCCGGACTTCGCCGGTGTCGCGCGCTCGCACAACTTCTATCCCGCACCGGGACAATGTGCGGAGGACGGAGTGGCAGCCGTGGCCCTGGGGTTGGGACGGACCGTCGTCGCGGGCCGCCCCGCGCTTCGGTTCTGCCCGCGCGCGCCGAAGAAGGTCTTGGGCTTCTCTTCGGTCGACGAGGCTTTGGCGAACTCCCAACGCGAGTTCTTCGCGGTCGACCTGGAGGGCCGGTCGCCGTCGACGGTCGAAGAAGGCACGCAGCTCTATCCGTTGGAGCGGGCCGAGCAGGACGGCGTTCTGCAGTGGCTCGGTTCGACCTTCAGCGCCGACGACAACCGACTGATCGACGGGATCGCGCGCGAGGGCGTGCGCCTCGTGAGCTTCGCCCAGGTGCTGAAGCACGGGCTCTTCCCCCTGCCCGAAATCCTGACCGAGCTTCTCGAGCGCTGTTCGCAGGGAATGGGCTCGCCGGTCGAGATCGAGTTCGCGGGCAACCTGGCGCGACCGGATTCCGAGGCGAGCTTCGCCCTGTTGCAGATGCGTCCCCTGTCGCTTTCACGCGAGGGGGAAGAGGTGGCGATCGGAAGGCCGGCCTCCGACGACGTGCTCTGCGAGAGTTCGCGGGTCCTCGGGAACGGCCGGATCGACGACATCCGAGACGTGGTCGTCGTGGACCGAGAGGGCTTCGATCGCTCCAACACGCCGCTGATCGCCCAGCAGGTGGCGCGCTTCGACGCGCTCCTTCGCAAGGCGGGCCGGCCGTACCTGTTGGTCGGCGTCGGCCGCTGGGGCTCCTCCGACCCGAAGCTCGGAATCCCGGTCTCCTGGAACCAGATCGCCGGGGTCCGGGTCATCGTCGAGGCCGGCTTCCGGGACATCGTGGTGGAACCCTCCCAGGGAACACACTTCTTTCAAAACCTGACCTCGTCCAGCGTCGGCTACTTCACCGTGAACCCCCAGGTGGGGGAGGGTCGCATCGATTGGGAATGGCTGGCGGGGGTCCAGGCCCAGGATGCGACCGAATTCGTGCGTCACCTTTTGCTCCCGGGGCCGATTCTCGTGAAGATGGACGGTCGCTCCGGTGAGGGGGTGATCTTGAAGTCCATCTCCGCGAGGGAGGAAACAGCGCATGTGGCAAGCGACATTCCGGTGCACGGATTGCGGTGAACCGCACGTGTTCTGCTGCGGGGACGAGAACAAGCCCCGTCTCTTCTTCTACGACTGCCCTGGAACGAAGAAGAAGGTCGAGGTCCGCTTCCACGATCCTTCCCGTGTGATCGACGACTGGAAGCCCGTGGACCGACCTGCGCCGGAAGCGATCTCCGTCGAGGGCACCTCGTCGCGCGGCGCCTTCGAGGGCTGAGCCCGCACGTTCCGCTTGCTCGGTTAACGCAAGAGGGCCGCGGTTCGCACCGCGGCCCTCTTCGATGATCGGAGGTCGACGGAGCTGGATTACCAGCGACCGCCGCCGCCGCCGCCGCTACCGCCGCGCCGGCTACCACCGCCGCCGCCGCCATAGCCGCCACCACCGCCGCCATAGCCGCCGCCGCCACCGCCGCGCGGCTGACGTTCCCGAGCTTCGTTCACGCGCAGGTTGCGTCCATCGAGGTCCACACCGTCGAGCGCTGAGATCGCCGCTTGTGCGTCCGATTCATTGCCCATCTCGGCGAAGGCGAAGCCACGCGGACGTCCGGTTTCCCGGTCCATCATGACGTGCACTTCGGTGACGCTACGTCCGTCCTCGGCGAGAACAGCGCGCAGGTCGTCTTCGGTCGTGTCAAAGCTCAGGTTTCCGATATAGAGTCGGGTTCCCATTCGTGATTCCTTTCCGCGGTCGTTCGATCTCTACCTGTCAACCTCACGGAAAGGCTCGGATCGGCGGATCGTCAGTCGTTGAGTCGAAAACGCGAACCGTCGAACGTGACGGCCCCCGTAGCCGATCGGCACCCGGAACGGAGCCGGACCGGCACCCCCATAATAGCCTCCTCGGGGCCACGGCTGCGAGCCAGAGGAGGGCTCCTGGGGGCGCCAAGGCGGAAGATTCGGGTCCCGGGGAACCTTGGGCGGCCCCGTTGAGTCCATCTCGGGCGTCCTGTTCGCGGTCTCGAGCGCTTCCCGCACGGGTCCGTGGAGGCCCCCTGCCGAACGTCGCCTGCGGACGGCCCCCGATCCGTCGGGTGGCGGTCCGGGGGTGGCTTGACACCACTTCAGGATGCGGTTACCACGGGACCCCCCCGGATTTCCCAGAAATCCGCGGTGTCCCATCATTTAAAGGAAGAAGGAGTCCGTTCGAATGCGACTAACTACAGCCCGAGGCCTCGGCCTGGCCGCCTGCCTCACTTGGTGCGCGAGCCCTGCCGCCGCCAGCGAAGAGCAGCCCCTCCCCTATGTCCAGCCGGGTGTGGTGGACATCGTCTTCGAAGACAGTTTGCCCGGTTGGGCGCTCGCCGCTCCGGAGGGAGCGGACACGCTCGGCAGCGCGACGATGAGCGTCGACGGCAAGCTCGTCCTTCAAGGTCACGCCGTCCGCTCCGGACAGCTCAACGCGGCCGGCGTCGGCCTGCGTCTCGTGCACGCTTCGGGCAAGACGGTCGCCCTCGAAGATCTCGTCTTCTCCTTCGACGAGACCGGGGGTGACGTTCACGCGCGCTCGACCGACTCCCGTCACCTCTTCGACATCGACGACGTCGTCGTCGAGATCAACCCCGACGGCAGTGTGCTCCTGGTCGCGAGCCTTTCGATGGGCGTCATCGCGGGCGACCTGCAGACCCCCGAGCTCCAGGGCAGCCACGTGGCGAGCCTGGTCCTGAACGTCGACAAGGTCGCCGTTCAGCGCACGCCGGCCCGTGGCAAGCTCGCCAGCGCACCGACGGCCCCGGGCAGCGGCTCCGGAAGCTACGCCGGCAACAACCCGGACGTCATCGTCTTCGACGTCGGCTACGACGGCCCGAATTCGAACGACATCCACTACTGGGGCCAGTCGGGCGGCATCGCGGCCTACTCGATCGCGACCCAGTCCTGCAACATCGGCAACGCGCTGCTGGATTGGTTCGACTCGGGTGGACAGCTCAATCACCCCGTCATCGCGCAGAACATGTTCCGGTACAAGAACGGACGCCTGACCCAGATCGGTCAGAGCTGGCTCAAGCACGGCTTCTGTGCCGTGAGCGAGATCGAGTCCGGGTGCTCGCCGTGTGGCGCCACGAACTGCGACACGCTCGGAATCGGCTGCGCGGACACCTACTGGGCCACGCTGAACGACGGCCGCAGCGGCGGCTCGAAGGCCTACGTGAACCCGGCCAGCGGTGCCCACACGCACGGCTCGCCGTCGCCCGTCGGCAACAACACGACCCGCGGTCGTCTGCAGGTCGCCGTCGCCGACATCGATCCGTCCCAGAACCCGGGTGCGGAGTACTTCATCGAGTCGCAGTACGTGACGGCGGACGACGCCGCCGCGGGCTCGAGCGCCAACAACGCGTCCTGGCGTCGGGTCAACGTGATCAGCGTCAGCAACGTCGACGGTGGCGGCCTCACCCAGCGCGAGAAGCCGGCCATCTACGCCTGGCAGGATCAGGACCCGGCGGTCCAGATCAACGCCGTCGCCAACACCGGCGAGTTCGGCAGCGGCAAGACGTACTTCTTCGTGGCTCACAAGGCCGCCCGCATTGGTAGCAAGTGGCGTTACGAGTACGCGATCCAAAACCTGAACTCGGACCAGGGTGCTGATTCGTTCAGCGTCGCACTGGATCCCGCCGTGGAGCTTTCGAATGTCGGCTTCTCCGACGTCGACTGGCACAGCGGCGATCCCTTCGACGGTACGGACTGGACGACGAACCGTGGTGCGGGCGATCTCACCTGGGCGACGGACGACTTCGGCACCAACCCGGACGCGAACGCGATCCGCTGGGGCACGATGTACAACTTCTGGTTCGAGTCCCCGAACCCGCCCACGACGGGAACGGCGACGATCGGCCTGTTCAAGCCGGGCGTGAACAGCGCGCGCACCGTCTCCAGCATCACCGTTCCTTCCGACTCGCCCCCGGCCCAGCCGAAGACCTTCACGGGTCCCGGCAACGGCGGCACCGTCGGCGGCTGAACGACGCCAAGCCGAGCCCGGCATGACCCCAGGGTCGTGTCAGGGTTCGCGCTCCTGACTTCCGGCGCCCGAACTCCACGTCCTGGAGTTCGGGCGTTTCTCGTTGGTGCGCGATCGCTCGGTTCGAGGAGCGCTGCACGTCGTTTTCCCGTGCGAAAGGCCACGTTCGACAAGCGCGGCCGGCGCAGCTCATCCTGGGTCTGCGCGTGTCGCGAACGGACAGCCCGTTCCCTCGGCGTGACGCCGGCACCGGCGCGGTGCCCGGTCCGGCGGGCCAGCGCCCGGATGGCCTGGGGGGCTTCGTCCTCGACGACACCCTGCGCGGGACTCCGAAGGCCGCGGTGGGGGTCGGGAGCCATGGATCGGGCCGCTCGGGCCCGTTGTGCGGCACAAGAGTTGCCACAGCATGTGCTGCACTTGAAAGGCGCCGTCGCTTCCCCGTGCCCAAGGACCGCACATGAACTCCATGCTCTCCCTGCTGCTTGCAGGACTGCTCGGCTCCGGCTCGTCCGAGGCCGAACTCGCCCTACCGACCGCAATCTGGCAGGCCCACTACGCCCGCGTCGAAGTCGAGCTCGCCCGGGTCGAGCACGAGCCTTCGAGCCCCGCACAGCGCGCGGCCCGCGTGGCCGCCCTCGCGGCCCTGCGGGAGTACCGCGAGCGGGCCGACTTCGGTCGTTTCCCGGGCGTGGAAGGCGAGCGGCGCCACCTCTTCGTCGATGGCGCGGGGCGACCCTGCGCCGTGGCCTACCTGTTGGCCGATTCGGGCGAGTCCGCGCTCGTTCGCGAGATCGCCGAGCGCAAGAACGGCGCCATGCTGATCGAGCTCGCGGTCGACCCCGACTTCGGTCCCCCGTTGGTCGCGTGGCTCGATCGCGTGGGCTTGACCCTCGCGGAGGCGGCCCGGATCCAGGCGCCCGGTACCACGATTCCCGACTCGCCGCCGCCGGGCAGCTCGGGTCCCGCTCCCGTTCCCGTGTCGGGGCCCTGGGCACCGGCAGCGCCCGGGCCTCGCTCGCCGGGACCGGGCTCGCGTCCCGGCCCGCGTCCGCCGGGGCCCTCTTCGCCCGGTCCGGGCTCGTCGGGGCCGATGCTCGGCGGTCTTTCGGCCGTGAGCCCGGCGCCCGAAGCGGATGCGGTCGACTGGACCGTCTTCTGGGAGTTCAACAAGCTCACGTGGCTCGTTCCCAAGCGGCTCCAGCGTCCGAGCTGGGCCGTGTCGCCAGGGAGCGATGGTTCGTCCGCGACCGCTCCACTGGTGAGCGAGCTCGTTCCGCTGTTGCGCACGGCCACCCGCGATCCGGACGCGCGCGTCCGCGCCGCCGCGGTCGTCGCGCTCGCGCGCATCGCCGGTGACGCCGCACTCGAGGACATCCTGTCCGCGTTGACGGATGCCCAGGAAAGCGTGCGCTTGGCCGCGCTCCTGTCGCTCGGCGCGGCGGATTCCGAGCGGGCGGTGCACGCGCTCTTGACGGTGATCCACGACGGTCGACCGGACGAAGGGATCGACCTGGGCCCGAATGCCCGCTGGACCGCACTCGTGGCCCTCGGCCTGGCGCGTTCGCGCGGCCATGGCGAGGGCACGGACGCGATGCTCTCCGACCCGTGTGCCTCGATTCGTGGCGTCGACGCAGCGCGGGTCCAGGACGGGATCGTGAACCACCAGCTGTTGGCGCCCTCGCCCAAGGTCGCCGCCTTCGTGCGTGATCTGTCCGGTGCGTTTGCGCCGCGTTGCCGCCGCGGTGCGCGCAACGATCATCCCGCCGACGGACTGCCGCGTGCGCTCGAGGCCCTGGCGCTCGACGGAAGCGAGGAGGCCGTGCGTGAGCTCCTCCAGAAGCTCGGCTCGCGCGATCTCGAGGAGCGTCGTTCAGCCGCCCTCGGTCTCGGTGGCGTCGACCACAAGCTCGCGCTCGGCCCGTTGATGACCGGCTTCGAGCTCGAGAAAGAGCACCTCGCCCGCGGTTTCCTCCTGATCTCGATCGGACGCCACGGTGGCAAGGTCGCGCGCGACTTCCTGATCGACGCCTACGCGAACGGCCCGCGCACGTCTCGGCCCTGGAGTGCTCTGGCGCTCGGGATCCTGGCGCGTGCGGACGATGACGAGAAGGCGCGCGAGGCGCTGCGGACGTTCCGTGCGAAGGAGAAGAACCGCGGCACCCTGGCCGCGACGATCCTGGCTTCGGGCATCGCGCAGGACGTCGCCTCCGCCCAGGACCTGCGCTTCTCGCTCACGGAATCCGGCCACGTCGCGGTGCGCAGCTATGCTGCCCTCGCGCTGGCGATGACGGGGGACGCGAGCGCCCGCGGCGCGCTGCTCGAAGCGCTCGAGGAGGAAGACTCGCCCTTCGCGCGCACCGGCATCGTCCAGGCCTTGGGCTATCTCGGCGACAGCCGCGATGCCGAAGTCCTGAGTCGAGCCTTGCTCGGGGAGAAGAACGCCGAGCTCCAGGTTCAAGTCGCCGCCGCGCTCGGTTTCCACGGCACCCTCGATGCGGCTCGCCGGCTGCACGCGGGGTTGAAGGAGCGCGAGCTGGGAGACGTCGGCCGCGCGGCCGCGATCCAGGCTCTGGGCATGATCCTCGACGAGTCCGAGCCCTTCGCCCTCGGCGCCCTGTCCCGCAATGCCAACTACTCCGTGTTCCGTGAATGGATGAACCTGCCCTTGCAGAGCACTCTCTGATCGCCGCGACGACTTCCCGGTCCGGCCGATGAGGGACGCCGCTCGGATTCGTTCCGAGCGGCGTCCTTTTTTTCCGACCCGGCGCACGTGGTCGGAGCGAATCGTAGCGACGGCGACGCTTCGGATCCGGGGCATCTGTGCAGTCTGCGCCAGGGGGTCTACGTTGGAGTCGTGGGCCCGTCTCGGGTCCGAACAACGCGCATGGACAACAGGAGACGGAGGCGAAGCACGGGCCGGGCGCTCGAGCTCGTCGCCGTGTTTCTCCTGGTCCCGGCCCTCGTTTGGTTGCTGCGCTTGGCCGAGCTTCGACCGCCCGTGGTCCCGGCCTTGCTCACTTGCACCGTCGTCGCGACCTTCCTCTTCGCGCGTCGCTATCCGGACATCTTCGCGCGCGCCCTGCGGCCCTGGTACAGCCAGCTGGAACTCGGGCGTATCGTGAGCCTCTTCGTCGCCAACGCGATCTTGCTCGGAGGGTTCGTGTGGTTCGCCGAGCGCGAGTGGTTCCTCGACCTGCCGTTGAACCGCCCCGGGATCTGGGTCGTGCTCGTGGCCTCGTATCCCGTACTTTCGGTCGTGCCCCAGGAGTTCCTCTTCCGCGTCTGGTTCTTCCGGCGCTACCGACGACTCTTCCCGAGCCCCTTCTGGCGAATCGCGAGCTCGGCTCTCTTCTTCGGCTTCGCGCACATCGTCTATGGCAACGTCATCACGGTCGGACTCGCGACGGTCGGTGGCGTCCTGTTCGCCTGGACGTATCACCGGACGCGGTCACTCTGGGCGGTGGCGCTCGAACACGCGGCTTACGGGCTCTTCCTGTTCACGATCGGACTCGGCCGCCACTTCGACTCCGCCGGGCTCTGACGCCAGGAGGCTCGGCAGTCGCGGCGCCCCTCGACTACAATGCAGCCGTGACCACCAAGAGCCCTGCGAAGCACGAGCGAACGACTCCCGAGTCCGGCCAGGAGCAGCCCTGCGTCGAGCTCCAGGGGGTTCACCGCCACTACGTCCTCGGCAGCGAGACCGTCCGTGCCTTGGACGGCGTGGATCTCGAGCTGCGCTATGGTGAGCACGTGGCGATCATGGGGCCGTCCGGTAGCGGGAAGTCGACCCTGCTGCAGATCCTCGGCTGCATCGATTCGCCGACCGAGGGTCGCTATCGGCTCGACGGCGAGGACGTCAGCGCCCTCTCGGAGTCGCGGCTCGCGGCCGTGCGCAACAAGCGGATCGGGTTCGTCTTCCAGAGCTTCCACCTGCTCCCCCGGGCGACCGCACGGCGCAACGTCGAACTGCCGCTGGTCTACGCCGGCGTCCCCGCGGCCGAGCGGCGCGAGCGGGCGCTGCGCGCCCTGGCGGAAGTGTCCCTCTCCGACCGCGCCGACCACCGACCCGACCAGCTGTCCGGTGGCCAGCGCCAGCGCGTGGCGATCGCCCGCGCGCTGGTGACGAACCCGGCCATCCTGCTCGCCGATGAACCGACCGGCAACCTCGACTCGAAGACCGGCGCCGAGGTGTTGGACCTGTTCGATTCCCTGCAAACCGCACAACGCACGCTCGTCATGGTGACCCATGACGTGGCCCTCGCCAGGCGAGCTCGACGCCTCTTGGCCCTGCGCAACGGACGGTTGGCCTACGACGGTGACCCGGCTCATTGTCCCGAAGACCTCACGCACGCATGAAACCCTCTCTATCGAGTCGCCTGGACTCGAGCTCCACCGCACGTTCCGGTTCCGCGACCCTCTGGACGATCGGCGTCGTCGCCATCCTGGGCCTCGTCGTCGTCGTCTGGCGCGGCCTCTTCGCTTCGGTCGAAGGCGGGTCCATCGATTTCGACCGAATCGTCACGGTCGAAGCGCGTGACGTGCTCGACGCCGTGACGGCGACCGGACGCGTCGAGCCGATCGCGCGCGTCGCGGTGATGAGCCGCGCGAGCGGCATCATCGAAGCCCTGCACGCCGACGAGGGCGACGTCGTACGGGCCGGTCAGGTCCTGGTCGTGCTCGATCGCGAGCAGCTCCAGGCGCAGCTCGAGCAGGACGAGGCCGACCTGTTGGCCGCACAGGCGCGCCTGACCGCCGCGCGTGCACGCCTGGAGGAGGCGCGCGTGCGCGTGCTGGATCCTGAACCGGAGTTCCTCGAGCGCGAGGCGCGGCGCATGCAGGAGTTGCACGCAGGCGGGGATGTCTCCGTTCGCGAGCGCGACGAGGCGGCGCGGCTCTACGCGAACGCCGCCTTTCGTGTGCGCATGGTCGAGGCCAGCTTGCCGATCCTCGAGGCCGACGTCGTCGAGGCCGAGGCGCAGCTCGCCGCCACGCGGGCTGCCCGGGAGCGCAGTGCAACGGCCCTGCGCGAGACGACGATTCTCTGTCCCGTCGACGGTGTCGTGTTGTTGCGCGACAAGGAGGTCGGCGACGGCGTGTCCTCGATCCTTACGGCGGGTGGCAACGCGACGCAGATCATGGAGCTCGGTGACCTGTCCGAGATGCATATCGAGGCGCGCGTCGACGAGGTGGACCTTGGCCGGATCCGCGTCGGCCTGCCGGCCCTGATCACCGTCGACGCCTATCGGGGCGCCATCCTCGAAGGCCGAGTCGATCGCATCGCTCCGGCGGGATCGATCGACGACAATGGCATCGTCACGTTCCAGGTCGAGCTGAGCGTCCAGGACCCCGACGGCATCTTGCGGCCGGACATGACGGCCGACGCGAAGCTCGTCATCGCGCGTCGAGACGGCGTGGCGAGCTTGCCCCAGGTCGCGCTCGAGCGTCGTTCGGATGGTTCCTGGGTCGCACGGCGCGTCGAAGGTGTGGGCGAGGCCATGCGTGTCGTCGAAGTCGGCGTACAGCTCGGACTCAGCGACGGTTTGATGACCGAGATCCTCGACGGACTGGCCGTTGGCGATCGCGTTCTCCTGGCGGAATCCCGGCGCGGGCGCTGACCCTCTCGGGCCGACACCATGCGGTTGTTCGATCTCCTGGGTGAGAGCCTGAGCTCGGTCCTGCGCGAGTCCCGCCGGACCGCGCCGATGGCCGCGGGCATCGCCTGGGGAGTCGCGTCGGTCTTCGTGCTGGTTTCGGTCGGCCGCGGCTTCGAGCGCTCCCAGCGCGCCGAGCTCGAGGCCCTGGGGGACTCCTTCGTGCTCCTGCGCGTGAACCGCTCGACGAAGACCCGCGGCGATCAGCGTGCTCGCGGCTTCGTGCGTCTCGACGGAGACGACATCGAGGCGATTCGCCTCGGCGCACCTTCGATCGAGCGGATCTCGCCCAAGGCCAACAACTGGTTCATCCAGGCCTTCCGCGGGGACAACATCGGGCGCGTCACCGCGACCGGGGTCGATCCGGAATACGCCGACATCGTGCACGTGCCCCTGGCGGGAGGGCGCTGGATCGACCACAACGACCTCGAGCAAGAGCTGGCGGTCTGCGTCATCGGTCCGGGCGTGCGCGAGGAGCTCTTCGGAGACGAACCCTGCGTCGGCAAGGAGCTGCGGCTGATCTTCAGCCGTCGGGCGGGCGAGGACACGATCCAACGCCGGCTGACCGTGATCGGCGTACTCGCCGACGAGGAGCTGGCCGGCGACGACGTCTACACGAGCCACCGGCGTATCGTCTTCTTGCCCTTCACGACCTGGGAGCGCATGTCGCCGAACGACTTCCAGTTCTTCGTGCTGAGACCCCGCGCCGATGCCGACAAGGACGTCGCTCTGGCCGAAGTGCGCGCCGTCCTCGGCCAGCGGCACGGCTTCGCGCAGGATGATCCGAACACGCTCGTGTCCTACTTCGACGCCTTCGAGCGCAAGGCCCGCATCGACGGCGTCTTCTTCGGCCTGGAGACGTTCCTGACCGCCGTCGGAGTCCTGATCCTGTTGCTCGGCTCCGTCGGCGTCGCCAACGTGGTTCTGATGTCCGTCTCGGCCCGGACCTTCGAGTTCGGCCTGCGGCGCGCGCTGGGCTGCCGTCGTCGTTGGATCTACGCGCAGGTCTTCTTCGAAGCCGCGACGGTGTGTCTCGTCAGCGGTGCGAGCGGCTTTCTCATCGGTGCGGGCGGCATCGGGTTGCTCGGCCTCGTGGAGTTGCCCGAAGGCTTTGCCGCGCCGCGCCCCGAACTGGAGGCGGCCTTCCTGCCCGGCATCCTGCTCGTCATCGTCAGCGTCGGTGCCGCGGCCTGGCCGGCCTGGCGCGCGGCGCACATGTCCCCGTCCCTCGCCTTGCGGGGTGGTCGGTGAGCCCGCGCGAACTTGGCAGCACGGCGCTCGAAGCGCTGCGCTCCCTGGCCGGACATCCGCTCCGATCGGGCTTGACGATGACCAGCGTCGCCTTCGGTGCGGCCGTTCTGTTCGTGCTGCTCTCCTATGCGACGGGGATTCCCGAGGCGACCGCCTCGATCCTGCGCAGCCTGGGGGGCAAGGAGTTCACCGTCGAACCGCGACGCATGCGTGGTGGCGGCGGAGGCGGTCGCTCGGGCCGCTCGATCCGCATTCGCTACGCCGATCTCGGGACGATCCGCGCCGCCTGCCCCTCGATCGCCGACATGTCGCCGGCCTACAGCCCCGGTCGTGGCGGTCCGGTCTTTTCCAGCACCAAGAGTTGGCCTTGGGCGCGCATCACCGGAGTCGGCCACGAGTACGCGGCCGTCACGGACATGCAGATCGTCGAGGGCGAGTGGTTCTCGAAGGAGCTCGAGCTCACGGCGGCCGATGTCGTGCTGGTCTCGAAGCCGCTGGCCGAAGGGCTGTTCGAAGGCGGTTCGGCCCTGGGCCGGCCCTTCGACGCGCAGGGCCGGCGCTTCGAGGTGATCGGCGTCTACGAGAACGACGCCGACTTCGCCTATTCCGCGATCGTGCCCTATCCGACCGCGATGGCGATGGGGGATACGGGCGGACGTCACGTCAGCCACATCGCCTTCGCTCCACGCCGACCGGACCTCGCCCAGGACGCCGTCGACGAGATTCGCCGTGCGCTGGGCTCCTTGTATTCGTTCGATCCCGACGACGAACGCGCGATCGACGTGAAGGAGAACATCGCCTTCGCCGAGCGCGTCGAGGCCACCAGCCTGGCGTTGCAGTTGCTCGTGCTCACGATCGCGGTCGTCGCGCTCGTGCTCGGGTGCCTGGGCGCCGCGAACGTGGTCGGAATCGCGGTGGCCGAACGCACGTCCGAGCTCGGGCTGCGACGCGCGCTCGGTGCGACGGCGGCGCGCATCCGGCTCGAGGTCCTGTTCGAGGCGCTGTTCGCGAGCGTCTGCGGCGGAACCGCCGGCGTCCTTCTGGGGTCGCTCGCGGCGAGCCTGCTCGGTCCACTCGAGTTCACGGCGGAGACGCGTCTCGAAGCTCGGCTCGAGCCCGAGCTCTTCGCACTGGCCCTCCCGGTCCTGCTCGTGACGGCGACCCTGGCCGGGCTGCCCGCCGCCGCGCGCGCGTCCCGCATCGAGCCCGCGGTCGCGTTGCGCACCGAGTGAGCGCGCGACGCACGCCCATGGAACCTCTTTCCTTTGCCCGGAACGCGCTGGCGCGGGGTGTCGAGCTCGAGCGCGACGTCGCCACCCTGCTCGGACGGGAGGCGGGAGTGCGTGCCGCGCGCGAGCTCGACGCCGTCTCGCACTGGATCCTCGAGCGGCTCGAGCGCACCACACGCACGGAAGAAGCCGAGGCCTGGGTCTTCGCGTGCGTCGTCACGTCCTGGGCGGGGCGTGCCGACGGCTGTCAGCTCGAGCTCGCACTCGATTCCGGGGACGAGCCGCCGACCAGCACGGACACGGACGAAGCTCACGTCCCGACCGTGCTCTCGCGGGCCGCACGAACGGTCGATGCGGAGACGCTCCTGGCCGCTGCGGCGCTGATCTGTGCGGCAGCGTGTGAACGACTCGACCCCGAGGCGTTCGAGTGTGCCGGCCGCGAGGTCGCGCTGCTGGTGCGCGGCTCCGCCGGGACCCTCGAAATCTAGCAGCCCTCTGTGAGAAGGCCTTTCAGGTCAATCCGTTGTTGGCAGGTTCTTCGGTCGCCTTGGCGACGCGGCTCCGAGGGTGTCTCTTCCCGCAGGCGTCTGTTCGCACTCTGGGTGGGGTACAGCATGACCCCGGTGCATGAGGGGGTCCGTCCGGTTGGGGCTGCCATCGGAAGGGCGAGCTCGAGGCTCAGGGCTGCTAGCGCAGTCCCCGGGACCGGGCGGGTTGAGACGTGTTCGGTGTCGGTCGTCAAGTTCGTGGATGGAGCTGGGCTAGCGAGCGAGGGCGTAGTTGGGATCCCAGGCGCTGCCCGTGCGCCAGAGATGATGGAGCAGGCAAGCCAGTTTACGCGCGACGGCGATACGGGCGCGTGCCTTGTCGCGCTGT
>JAJDEW010000011.1 GCA_029259595.1 Planctomycetota bacterium
CCACCCATCCGTCTGCAAGACGACCATCGACGCAAACGTGAGCCCCACGCCGGGCAAGGCGGCCAGGCCGAGCGCGTCGGCTCCCAGCGTCCACGCGAGCACGGCGACCAGGATCGGGTTCAGGTAGGTGTAGGACAGCGCTCGCGTCGGGCCGATCACGAGCGTTGCGCTTTGGGTCAAGAGAAACGTGATCAGCGTCGTGAAGAGCGCGAGGTAGCCGACGGCCACCAGGACGCGCGGTTCGAAGGCGGTCCAAGGCACGTGGGTGAGCGGGTCGTGTCCCAGGAGCAGGAGCCAGGCCGTTCCGGTCACGAGCGTCCAGAAGGTCATGATCTCGAGCGGTTCGCCGCGGTGGAGGCGCTTGACCAGCGCGCCGTAGAGGCCGAGCGAAGCGGTTGCGGCCAGGAAGATGGCGTCGCCCGCGACGAAGTGCAGCGCGACCAGGCGCTCGGGATCGCCGCCCAGGGCGACCCACGAAGCGCCGAGCATGCCGAGGCCCAAGCCGAGGACGCGCCGAAGGGAGAAGCGCTCGTGCAGCAGCAGCAGCGAGAAGACCGCCGCGAAGGCCGGGGCGAACGTGAACAGCGCCGCGGTGTGCACGGCCGTCGTCGTCCGCAGGGCTTCGAACATCCCGAAGAAGAACCCGACCAAGGGCGCGCTCAGCAGCGCGTAGCGAACCAGCGAGCGCCACGTCGGAAGGACCCGGCGGCCGTGGCGTGCGACGACCAGCGGCAGGAAGAGCAGCGCGGCCAGCGCGAAGCGAACGACGGCGAGGACCGCGCTGTCCAGGTCCCCGGCGATCGACTCGACGACGGGGAACGAGGTCGCGACGAGCAGCGTGGACACGAGGATGTGTCCGTGCGCTCGGCGCGTGCGGGGTCCGCGCTCGGTGTGGTGTGGGCCGTGTGCCCGAGGCGTCCCCTGGTCCCCGGCCGGCGAACCGGCGGCGAAGGCGTCGGCCTTCCCCGCCGGTCGGCGGGACGCGCGAGCCGCAGCCTCGGCGACGTCCTGCGCGAGCTCGCGGGTTCGATGGGGCAGCGCCCGATCCTGAAGCGGGTGTCGTTGCATGGCGCTCACCGCAGCGGCAGGGCCAGCGGACGGAAGGGCGCCGCGGAGGCTCCGCGCAGCTTCAGGGAGGCCGCGATGAACGCGAACTCGTACACGCCGTCGCGCGCGAGCTCCTCGAGGTTCACGACTTCGATGATGGGCACTCCGGCCTGGGCCAGCAGGTAGGTGTGGACCGGGACCCAGGTCGGCGAGCCGTCGTCGACCGGAAAGTGCTCGAGGCTCAGGTTGTCGCCGCCGATCGCGAGCGCGAGCTGCGTTTCGGCCAACCACTGCGCGGCGGGCAGGCTCAGGCCCGGCTGGTCGAGCACGTAGCCCGCGTCGTCGGGCCAGGCGCGCATGCGGCCGCCGCGGATCAGGACGACGTCGCCGGGAGCGAGCTCGGTGTGCTGGCGCGCGAGCGCTTGCTCGAGGTCGCCGACCGTGATGCCGTAGGACGCGGGCAGGGTCTCGACGCCCTTGGCCGCCGCCACGTCGATCAGAACACCGCGCGCGATGATCGGCGGGATCGTCTCGGCGCCGGTCTTCTTCCAACCGCGATCGCCGAGGTGCTCGTCGGCCTGGAAGCCGTTGTAGATCTTGCCGCCGAGGCCGAAGTGGTTCAGCGCGTCGATGTGCGTGCCCATGTGGGTGTAGAAGGACACGGCGTCGCCCGTGTACGCGACGAGCTCGTTCTGCTCGCCGCCGACACCCGCCGGATCGTCGACGGCCGTCCCGCGCGGGGTGTGGGTCAGCCAGTACTGGTAGCGCGGGTCGCCGAGCAGGTGCCAGCTGGGCATCCCGACGAAGTACTCGACCGCGAGGTCATAGACCCGCCCGCCCGCAACCCGCGCGAGCACCGCGGCGCGCGAAGCCTCGGTCATGCGGTTCAAGGCACCGAGCTCATCCTCGGGACCCCAGGGGCTCGTCCCGACCGCGGGGTGCGCGGAGTGCTCCGGTTCGTCGGGGGTCTTGGGAGCGGGAGCGGCGGCGCCGGTGGCACCGGTGGCAGTTGCGGGGCCCGCGGAGGTTCCGCTCGCCGCGGGAGCTTCGTGCCCGCCGGGATGGACCCGGCCCAGCGAGGGGTCGGAGGAGGCCCCCAGGGCGACGAGCAGGGGCGAGGACACCAGCAGGGGGGCGAGGAGGCGGTTCGAGGACAGGGCCATGGGATTCTCCTTGGGACAGGGGTGGGGCGGGGAGGCGAGCTCTGCGCTCGAAGGCCGCCGCCGCGCCCACCAGGTAGTTCGACGTCAAAGTAGCCCAGCCTTTGTTCAACATCAAACTATTTGACGTGGAAATGTCCTGGCCTACGCTACCCCCATGCCGAACGCCTCCAGCGACCCCATCGAGCACATCCGGGGCCAATGGGCCCGCGAGCGCCCCGACCTCGACACCCGCGGCTTCGCGCTCGTGGGCCGGCTGCTCGTGCTCGGCAAGCTGCTCGAGCGACGGGTAGGACGGGCGCTCGAGCCCCTCGACCTGAGCCTCTGGGCCTTCGACGTCCTCGCGACGCTACGCCGTCAGGGCCCCCCGTACCGCCTGACCCCGACCGAGCTCAGCCGCGTGACCCTCCTGACCCCGGGCGCGATGACGAACCGCATCGACCGGCTCGAAACCGCCGGCCTCGTGCGCCGCGAAGCCGAACCCAGCGACCGCCGCGGCGTCCGTGTCATCCTCACCGAGACCGGGCTCGCGCGGATCGACCGCGCCATCGAAGCCCGCATGGCCGAAGCGGAAAGCGCCGCCGCGCTCCTGCCCGCGAAGGACCGTGCGACCCTCGAGCGATTGCTCGGGCGCTTGTTGACCGAGCTCGGGCGAGAGGCTTCTGCTTGAAGACGCGCGGCTATTCGGCGGCGAGGGGAGCGCTGGTCAGAGATCCAGACGTACGGTCAAGACCAAGCTCTGACCTGGGAGCACGGTGAAGTCGCCCGAGCCCGCGGCGCCGTTGGACGCTTCTGCGGTCCAGCGATAGGGGCCGTGGGGCAGGCCTTCGATGTAGAGCTCGCCCCTGGCATCGGTGCGAGCGCCAGCGGCGGGAAGGTCGATGTAGCCCTCGTCGACCCAGCGACTCAGGGAACCCGTTCCGGTCAGGGAGTCGAGCTCGATCTCGGCATGGGGCCAAGGCGTCCCTTGGGCATCGACGCTTCTCACTGTCAGGTTCCCCGTACGTCGAACCTGGACTTCCACGGGTTCCCCGGGAGAGAGTGTGGCGTACTTGAAGAACGTCGAAGGGCTCGAACAGGCGAAGAGGTAGCGGCCAGGGCTCAAGCGGTCCCAGCGCACGCGTCCATGCGTATCGCTCGTGGGCTCCGCGCGTCCGAGAGTCGCGCTCGCGTCGGCCAAGCTGACTTGGCACAGGATGCCTTCCAAGGGTACGTCTCCATCCTTGAGAATGACCTCGAGGGTGAGCTGTGGATCCAGCACGACTTCCACGGGGTCATCCCGAGTGGAGGGGAACTCCAGCCGGGCGCCGACCAGATCGCCGAGGTCCGCGTGGTGGATCCAGGCTTCCTGGACTCCGAACGGTGCGATTCGAAAGAAGGCCAGTCCCTCCGCGTTCGTCGTGGCTCGAGTGCCCGCGATGTGTACGTGAGCGCCTCGGACCGGATCTCCGGCGGAATCCACGACTCGGACCGCTTGCTCGGCTTGATCGAGGGAGAGCCGTGCAGTCGCGACCGTGCTCGCCGTCAAGTCGACACGACCCGAAGCCAAGGTCTGGTCGTCCTTGTCCGTGACGGTCACCCGGTAGATGGCGGGGTGGAGCTGTGAGACGTGCGCGACACCGTCGCGTGGCATGGGGATGCGGCGATCGAAGTCACTCTTGTCGAGCGACCGGATCAGATGGATGTGATGGGTGGGATCGAACTCCCGACGAGCCGCTTCGATCACGATGCGCGCTTCGCGGTCCCCGCCGACGGGAGCATCCACGACCCACTCCTGACCGGGACGCAAGTGCTCGCCGAAACAAAGGTCGCCCGGGACTCCGGGGATCCTGACGATGAAGGCAGTCGATCCGCTTTGAGCGTTCTCGTAGACGATCTGGCCGGATTCCGAGAAGGGCCTCCAGGGTCGCTTGTTGCTACCCACAGTCATCGCGAGAAACGCGCTCGGGTCGTTGTCGCCATACCCTTGAAGGCGCAGGGTCAAGGGCTGCGCCTTCGTGAGAAGAACGGGGCCCGTGTCCCAGGTGGAACCGGAGCTCGAGCGACCACGCAGCTCCGAGCTCGAGTAGCCGGGAGCTTCGACCCTCAGCACCAGTTCGCTACCGGAGGCTCCCACGAGCTCGAACGTGCCATTCGAGGAGACCGGAAGCGGGCCTTCGAACGAGTGCTCGAGGCCGTCGGAGATCAGCCAGCCCAGGCGAACCGATGCGTTCGGGATGGGCTCTCTGCTCGAACTCTCCAGCACACTGCCGAGGATGGATCCACCCGGATCGATCACGAGCTCGAACTCCTGCGTGCTCGACGTATCTACGCGCCGTTTGGCCGACCCGCCGTAGGCACTCGAGAATGCCGCCAGATAGAGATCCCCGGACACCGCATCCTCCAGCTCGAACTCTCCATGGGGCTCGTTGCGGAAGGAGACCTGTTCGGCGATGTATCCATCCGGCGTCCAGTAGTGCAGGTCGAAGTCGGTGACGGGCTCGTCGCGAAACACGACCCGACCGCGAATGGAGGTTGACGGATACATCCGACACGTGTGCAGCAAGGGTTCGTCCTCGGGTACGAGAAACGGTTCGATCTCGCTCGGATGGAACCCCTCGGATCGCGCGACGCCTGTTACGTACCCGGGTTTGGCCCCGACGACGAGGATGGCTCCATCTGGCCGGACGGAACCGGAGACACGTTCCGTCTCGAGATCCTCTCCCCAGCTCAGCGTGACCTCACCTTCGGTCAGCGCCGTTCCGTCGACCGTGTGGAGTGCGAACCACGCGAAGGTCCCCTTCTCACCCGAGAAGTCGATCTCGAGTCGGGTTCCCTCGGCGGGCGGCGCGAATCCGACCTGCTCTTCCGCCAGGTACTTTCCTCCGCGCAGGACGAAGGAGTAGCGGGCTCCGGCGATCACAGGAACCTGAAGGGGGCCCCAGGTCGAGTCCGCTTCTACCGGAGCCTGCCCCAGGAACTCGCGGCCATCGCCGGTGTTCGCGAAGGCTCGTACGTGGCCGTCTTCCTGGTACTCGGACAAGACCGCGCCTCCTGCCTCGAAGCTCTCCGCTAGCGTCAGGATCACTTCGGTGGCGCTCGATTCCCTCCAATCGACGAGCAGCTTCCCGTCCTTCGACGCGCGATACGATCCGGTGGCGCCAAGGAATGGCAGGGCTGCAACTCCATCGTGCTTGGTCGTCGCATCTCTCCGGTACAGCTGCCTCGGCTCGGAATCCGTGGGCTCGCTCGCTGCGAAGCGCTGCTCCACGAGAACGCCCGCCAGGGGCTTGCTGTCGGCCGACTGGACTCGGACCCTCACGATGGGTCCCGCCGTCAGGGTCAGCTCGATCTCCGAGCCTTCCCTTTCCTGCAGCCAACCACCCGCGACTCGATGTCCGAGTGCACTGGCCCACAAGGCTGCCCTGCCGACATCGCCCGAAGCTGCGTGGAAGGTGAACCTGCCGGCTTCATCGGTCTCGAGCGACGCACCTTCCGGGTCCGAAGCACGGTTCAGAGAGACGATGGCTGAGCCGATCGGAAGTCCGCCCGGTTTCTGCACTCTGCCGCGAATTTGCCGCAGGGCTGACCTCGTCCGGTCGGAGTCGGGGGAGGGCTCGCCCTGGGGCTTTGCTGTTGCCCCGCTTTCCGGCAAGACACCCTGGGGCCCTGTTGGGACTTTCGCAGTTGCGGGAGGCGTAGGCGCGACAGAGTGTTCGGGTTGGCGCTGCGATTCGAAGGCCTTGTATCCGAGAGAGGAGACAAGGATGAGGAGCGTCGCGAACAGAAGCCCAAGGAGTCGAATGCTGGCGTTCTTTCTCGAGGGGCCTGTCATCTCACTGTCTAGGGAAGCATCACGAATCCGGAGCCGGCGTTTTGGCCGGTTGACTTCGTTTCGACCGCGTTCCACGGAGGGCTCGTGCCCTGCATTCCGTGGAGGACGGCCAGGCCCGACAGGAAGAGGAGGGCCAACAAGACGAGGGGCCCCAGGTTCGATCTAGATTCCATGGAAGCAGTCCTTGGCCCGAGCCGGTAGAGCGTGACGGTTCTCCTCGAACAGGCGGCGCGCTGCTTGGTTTCCAAGGACGCTCGCCATCATCCTGTTGCCGCGTTCGAAGTGGGACTGAAACGCCCAACTCGCGTCATCCATGGCATGCGTGGCCTCTGCGATGGATCTCGAGTCTCCGATCAAGCAGGAAGTGAGGAACCACATCAGCGAGGAGAACCCCGAGGTCTGTGAGATCAAGGAGGCTCGCTCGTGAGCTCGCTGGGCGTCAAGGAGGTGGCCTTGCTCCGCATGCACCCACCCGAGGTTGTTGAAGGCCGTGGAACGCGAGAGCCCATTGACGACTCGCGACTCTGCAAGAGAAGCAAAGATCTGGCCGGCGGCCTTCAGGTCGCCGCGATAGACCATGTTGATGGCAAGAAAAGCCTCGGTGCTCGGTCTTGGGCTGAGCTCGTTGCTGAGCGTGCAGGCCGAATCCATGAGCTCATGCGTGGTCTGGATGCTTCCCGAGAGCCACGCGAGGAAGTTCTCGAGCGTCCCGGCTCCCGCACCGTTCGGCACGGACGAACGCGCCCATTCGCTCGCCTCCTGCCTCCAATCCGATCGAGCGACCTGACTTGCAATGGCGCTGGCACTTTCGAGCGTGGACGCCGTGCCGAGTTCCTCGTGCATCGCGTAGACCCCCTTGAGGAGGACCTCGCCGAGCAGATCGCGTTTCGTCGAGGCCAGCCGAGAGGCGAGGCGTCTGGTCGTTTGCAGACGTCGCGGCTTCCTGGTCCACGAGCCAGGCATGCTCACGATGTCGCTGACGAGGTCGAGGACCTCTTGGTCGAGTTTGACTTTCATGTCTGGCGGCGGCTCCGGCTTGCTCTCGCGTCCAGGTCCGCAAGCAGGTCTTGCTTGTCGAGAAGTGCTTCCATGCAACGCACGAGCCCGTGACGAATCTGGGTTCGATCCAGCCCCGTGGCTTGCAAGAGCTGGGACACGTTCTTTCCTTCCATGCAGGCGAGAAAGAACAGGCGACGGTCCGAGTAGTCGAGGACATTGAAGGTCGCGCAAGCCTTCCGAGCGCGCTCGGGGCCAATGCCGATCATCTCGGCCAGGAAGTCGTACCTAGGATCCCACTCCTCCAAGGTCTCGTTGCCTTCCCTCAGCTCTCTCCAGTCCTCGATCAACAAGTCCTTCAACGCCTCGTCGAGTCTCTGCTCGATCCAAGTTTCGAAGGGTGGATCGCCCTGGTAGGCGGGCCTCGCCACGGCGATGCGGACGATGGCCCTCTCTTCCAGACGATCCAGGTCGACGAGCAGGCACAGAGCGCGAATCCTTTCGTGAGCCCTTTGCGAAATCCCTAACGGGTCACCGGCAGCGAGAGCGGAATAGACGTCTTCGGGAGTCTTCTGGCGCATCAGAAAGGCCAGAGGGTCGTCGATCTGCGAGCGAGCCTTTCCCGTAAGACTCTCCCGTTCTTTCTGGACGCCGTCTCGCGCAGAATCCTTCATGGATCAACCTTCGTAACGCTCAGCCAGGAATGTAGGGCGACCCGGCAAGTCTGGCAAGAGCACGAGGGATGCGGCCAGCGAGCAGCGCTTCCTATCGCAAGCGGGAATCGAGTTCCCGTAGCCGGGAACCCGGAGCGAGACGGTTGCGCAGCCTTCGCTCGAACATGCGAAGGCATGGAAGTTGCCGTGCCAGGAAGCTGCGACGGCGACGACGCCTTGGACTGCGGTGGCAGACCGTCAGCGCCGTCAATCCCTCTTCGTGAAGTTGACGAACCTCTACCCATCGATGCGGTACACGCCGGCCGTCGTTCCGAGCCACACGTTGCCGCTCTTGTCCTCGCGGATGCTCATGACGTCGCCATCGCCCAGGCGTGTCGAGAGGAACTGGAACGTGTCGCCGCCCTGGCGGTAGGTGCCACGGATCGGGCCCGAAGCTCTGAACCAGAGCAAGCCGGCGCGGTCCTCGAGCAGCCCCATGAACCGGCCGATCTTCGAGCGGCGCCTCTAGGGATAGCTGGCGATCTGGATCGAAGCCACGCCGGTGTCCAGGCCAGCCCGCGAAGTCGCGGCGTCCTGCAGGGGCTTCGCCTCCGGGGCCCCGTCCTGCGCCACGGACCAGACGAGCAATGCGGCGAGGTGAGCCAGAGCGAGGAGGCTGAGAAGGAGACGCA
>JAJDEW010000101.1 GCA_029259595.1 Planctomycetota bacterium
CTGCGTCCCGAGGTCGTCGCCCAGGGCTCGGACGGGGGTGTGTCATGAGCGAGTACATCGTCGTGCCCGAGGAGCGCGCCGGGTTGGAGCTCGACGAGTTCCTCTGCCTGCTCTATCCGGACCTGAACAAGGGCTTCATCCGCCGCCAGGTCCGCGACGGCCGGATCTTGCTGGACGGGGAGTCGCCGCGCCCGTCCCAACGCCTGCGCCGTGAGCAGGTCGTGACCGTCGCGTTCGACGAGTTGGACGAGCTTCCGAAGGCTCCCGTCGCTCCGCGCCAGGAGATTCCCGTCTTGTACGAGGACGAGGATCTCCTGGTCGTCGACAAGCCCGCGGGGCTCGCGGTCGAGCCCGAGCGTTGGGCGCGCGAGAAGCCGACCCTTTCGGGCGCACTCCTGGAGCTCGCCGAGGCGCGGAGCTCGGACGAGGCTGCGGACGAGGAAGGCGGCTTGCACGCCCTCGGGTTCCGTCCGCGGCTCGTGCATCGGATCGACAAGGACACCACGGGAGCCGTCGTCGTCGCCAAGCACCTCGATTCCGAGCGTGCCCTGCGAGCGGCCTGGGACGCGCGGACCGTCGACAAGCTCTACCTGGCTCTGGTTGAGGGCGAGGTGCCGCTCGAGGACGGAGAATCCGAGCTGATCGATCAGCCGCTCGGACCCGATTCGCGCCGGACCGGGCGCCAGCGTGTGATGCCGCGGGGTGGCAAGCCCGCGCAGACGCGCATCGAGGTCGAGCGGCGCTACCGCGGCTTCACGCTGCTCGCTTGCCATCCGCTGAGCGGACGCACGCACCAGATTCGTGTCCACCTGTCCAGCCACGGCTTCCCGCTCGCGGTCGACCCCTTCTACGGTCGGCGCGACCGTTTCCTGTTGTCCGAGATCAAGCCCGGCTATCGCGCGAAGCCCGGTCGCATCGAGCGACCCCTCATCGCCCGACTCACGCTGCACGCCGCTGCCATCGCCTTTCCCTCTCCGTCCGATCCGACCCGGCGCATCCGCGTCGAAGCGCCGCTCTCGAAGGATTTCGCAGCGACGTTGAAACAGCTGGACAAGGTCCGCAAGTACTACCGATGAAGCTCAAACAACGGGTCGGCGATTTCCGCGTTCGGGAACTGCTCCAGGACGACTACCTCCGGGACGAAGAGGGCGAATTCCGCATCTACCGGGTCACGAAGCGCAAGCTCACGACGCCCGAGGCCTGCCGCGCGTTGGCGGACGAACTCGGCGTCGACTCGGCCACGGTCTCCATTGGGGGACTCAAGGACCGTCAAGGCATCACGATCCAGCACGTCAGCGTGCCGCGCGGCCGCAAGGTGCGGATCCAGAGCCAGGAGCTGGGCGTCGAGCCGGTCGGCTTCGCCGACGAGGCGATGTCGAGTGCCGCGGTGCGCGGCAACGGCTTCGAGGTCTCGGTGCGCGCGCTGCTCGGCGCCGACGCGCACCGTCTCCGCAAGAATCTCCCGCTCGTGCGCAGCCACGGCCTCGTCAACTACTTCGACGACCAGCGCTTCGGCAACCTGACGCACGGTCAGGGCTGGATCGCGAAGCACTTGATGCTGGGTGAGAACGAGACGGCGCTGCACGACTTCTTCACGGCCCGCTCCGAGCGCGACGACCCCGAGCGCGGGCGGTTCAAGCAGTCGCTGGCGGACAACTGGGGCGACTGGCGTGCCTGTCGGGAGATCGCCGGTCGGCGTGGCGAGCATCACTCGGTGTTCGAGCACCTGATGAAGAACCCCACCGACTTCGGCGGGGCGTTCTACTACGTCAGCTCGCGTCTGCGCCTGATTCACCTGTACGCCTTCCAGTCGCACCTCTGGAATCGGGCGGTGGCCCAACTCGTGCGTGAGAAGGTTCCGGTCGCGAAGCGCTCCTTGATGGAATGCGTCGAAGGCCAGCTCGTGGCGCACTCGAGCCACTTCCCCGAGGGCCAACGCCCGGACGCCACCTTCCGTCTCCCGGGCGAAGGCCTCGAGGACGTCGAAGACGAAGACCAGCGTCGCCTGTTGGCCGACGTTTTGGCCGAAGAACGTCTCGTCCCGGATCAGTTTCGCATCTCCGACGTCAGCGGCTTCGCGCTGAAGGGCGAGGAGCGTGCCCTGTTCGTCTTCCCCGAGCATCTGCGCGTGCGTCCGGCCGAGTCCGACGGCCTGAACCGCGGACTGCAGATGATCCGTGTGCGCTTCGAGCTCCCGCGTGGTTCCTATGCGACGCTCGTCATCAAGCGCTTGCTCGCGGTGGCGGTCGGCGGCGAGGACGACCGCGCCAAGCGTGCGGTCCGGGGCTCGTCCCACGGCACGCGCGTGACGCAGCGGCGCCCCTACGTGTCGACCTCGCGCTACATCGACGAGCGCGACCGCGAGGATCGCTTCCAGGACGAGCGTGCGAGCGGTGACCGACGCGAGCGTGCTCCAGGCGGGCGTCCAGGTGGCTTCGCGGCGGGAGGCCGGGATCGAGATCCGCGCCAGCGTGGATCCGGCGACCGGGCGGGCTCCGGGGGCCAGCGCTCGGGAGGTGGCGGTTGGCGCGGTCGCGACGACGGACGCGGCGGCGGCGCACAGCGCGGCGGAGAACGCTCCAGCGGCGATGCCTGGCGCGGCCGCGACGAGGGGCGCGGTGGCGGCGCACAGCGCGGCGGAGAACGCTCCAGCGGCGATGCCTGGCGCGGTCGCGACGAGGGACGCGGTGGCGGTGCACAACGCGGCGGAGAACGCTCGGGCGGCGGTGCCTGGCGCGGTCGCGACGAGGGGCGCGGTGGCGGCGCACAGCGCGGCGGGGAACGCTCCGGCGGCGGTGCCTGGCGCGGCCGCGACGACGCTCGCGGTGGCGGCACACAGCGCGGCGGAGAACGCTCGGGCGGCGGTGCCTGGCGCGGCCGCGACGACGCTCGCGGTGGCGGCGCACAACGCGGCGGAGAACGCTCGGGCGGCGGCGCCTGGCGCGGCCGCGACGACGCTCGCGGCGGCGGCGCACAGCGCGGCGGGGAACGCTCGGGCGGCGGTGCCTGGCGCGGTCGCGACGACGGACGCGGTGGCGGCGCGCAGCGCGGCGGGGAACGCTCCGGCGGCGGCGCCTGGCGCGGCCGCGACGACGGGCGCGGGTCGCGCGGCGGTCAAGGGGCCGGCGGCAGCTGGCGCGGACGCGATGCCGGCCGTGGCCAAGGCGGAGGCGAACGCCCCGGGGGATCCCGCACGGGCGGCGGTGCTTGGCGCGGTCGGGACGACGGCCGTGGCTCGAGCGGCGGACAGCGCGGCGCCGGCGGCGGCGGTTGGGGCGGCTCCGGGGAGCGACGCGGATCCCAAGGCGGCGGCGGTTGGGGAGGGCGTGACGACGCGGGTTCGGGTGGCAATCCCGGGCGCCCCGACTCCCGCGGTGACGCGCGCGATCGCACCGACCGCGGTGCGAGCCGGCGCAGCGAGGACACGAGCAAGAAGACCCGTCCCGAATCGTCCGGAGGAGACGACGAATGAGTGCAGAGCGGCAAGTGGTCGGCGTGATCGGGGGCTCGGGCCTGTACGAGATCGACGGGCTCCAAAACGTGCGCGAGGTGAGCTTGTCGACGCCCTTCGGCGAGCCGTCCGACGCCTTCGTGCAGGGCGAACTCCAGGGCGTGCCGATGGTCTTTCTCCCACGCCATGGGCGCGGTCACCGGATCGCGCCGAGCGAGATCAACTTCCGCGCGAACATCTGGGGCCTGAAGCAGCTCGGCGTGACGCGCATCCTGTCCGTGTCCGCGGTCGGTTCGATGCGCGAGGACATCGCGCCTGGTGACTTCGTGGTGATCGACCAGTTCTTCGATCGCACCCGCCATCGCGTCGACAGCTTCTTCGGGGACGGCGTCGTCGCGCACGTGCTCTTCGCGGACCCCACCTGCAACGACATGCGGCGGCAGATCGTCGAGGTCGCCGGTGGAGTGGGCGTGCGGGTCCACGACGGTGGGACCTACGTGAACATGGAAGGGCCGCAGTTCTCGACCCGGGCCGAATCGCGCATCTACCGCTCGTGGGGCGTCGACGTCATCGGCATGACGAATCTCCAGGAGGCACGGCTCGCGCGCGAGGCCGAGATCTGCTACGCGACGATCGCGATGGCCACGGACTACGACTGCTGGCACGAAGGCCACGACGACGTCACCGTCGAGGCCGTGCTCGAGGTCATGGCCAAGAACGTCGGCCATGCCAGGGCCCTGATCGCCTCCGTGACGCCCCGGCTGGGGGGGGAGCGAAGCTGCCCTTGCAAGGATGCGCTCCGGTTCGCGATCATGACGCAGCCCGATCGGATCCCCGCCGAGGCGCGGGATCGTCTGGGCCTCCTGATCGACCGCCATCTTCCGCACTAGCAGCGCCCGATGGCACCAAACGCAACGTCGCTGACCGACGCGCCGGCCCACGGTCGTCGGGTCGCCCCCCCTCGAACGTCGGAATCTTCCATGCGCGCATCTCGCCACCTCGGTACGGTCGCTCTCGTCCTGGGAATCAGCGCGTGGGCCACGTCGCTCGCCTGCCGCTCCGTTCCCTACCTGCCTTCCGAGCTCCTGCAGGATCCCAAGGCACCCGTGGGAGCCGAGTGGCATCGCGGACCTGAGGTGGCCGCGGGTGCGAACGGCCCCGCACGCTTCGTCGCCCTCCTGGACGAGGCCTTCCAAGAGGAGCGGGCGATGGAGATCGTCACCTTCGCGGACCGCTACTACCGGGCTCCGGCCAACCCCGGCTACGACGCGGTGATCGATCACGTCGCGGAAGTGCTGCGCGAGGCGGGCTACGGAAGCGATCCGCGCTTCGAGCTGCAGATCTACGAAGACCAGGCTGAAGCTCCGGCCTGGACACCGGTCAGCGCCGAGCTCGTTCTCTCGACGGCGAAAGGAGAAGAGCGACTGCACGGCTTCTCGAAGCCTGGCGACGTCGATCGTGTGATGTTGCCGGTCTACGCGCCGAGCTGCTCGATCGAGGGTCCAGTGGTGATGAACCTCGACGACGTGGTCCCCGGCTCCATCTTCGTCACCGACGTGGCGGCTTCCCAGGCCATGCGTCGCGCACGGGGGCGTGGAGCGATCGGAGTCATCTCAGCTTCGCTGGGCACCTACAACGAAGACCCCAGCGGCGCCGCCCGGCACCTGAACGCGATCCAGTTCCGCACGCTGTCTTCGCGCAACGAGATGCCCGTGGCGCAGGTCTCGCGCGCGAGCTACCAGCGCATCCTCGACGCGGTGGAGGGAGCGAACGGAGCTGACGTGCGTTTGCGCTACGACGCGAAGGTCGAGCGCGAGGATCGTCCGTTGCGCACGCTCGTCGCCACTGTCGTCGGGCAAGACAGGCCGGAAGAGGCCGTCGTCATCGTCAGCCACGTGCAGGAGCCGGGTGCCTGTGACAACGCGTCCGGCGTCGGCGGTCTGGCCGAGAGCGCCCGCGACCTGGCGGAGCTCTTGAAGGCCGAGAAGCTGGAGTTTCCCGACCGCACCATCGTCTTCGTCTGGGGCGACGAGTTCCGCCAGAGCGAGGTTTGGCTCGAGCACACGAGCCGAACGCCGATCGCGGCCTTCTCGTCGGACATGACGGGGCAGTCGGCCGAGACCGGGGCGATCGCCTTGCTCGAGCGCATGCCCGATCCCGGTGCCCTGACCGTTCTGCCGCCGGACGAGCACACGCCCTGGGGAGCGGGTGAGGTCACGGCGGACAGCCTGGCGCCGAACGGGCTCGCGATCATCGCACGCTGCGCGATGATCGATGTCGGACGCCTCGAAGGCGGCTGGAAGTCGGCCGACCATCCGTGGGAGGGAGGCAGCGACCATGACGTCTTCATCCGGCGCGGCGTGCCGGCCGTCCTCTTCTGGCACTTCACCGACTTCACCTACCACACGAGCCTCGACCGTCTCGAATTCGTCGATCCTGGCGAGGTGCGCCGTACGGCGGTCGCGCTCTTGGCTTCGGCCTTGTCGGTCGCCAGCCCGCGGCCGGACGACCTCGATCGCTACCTGAGCAGCTTGAAGCTCGAAGAGACCGTGCGCCGGGAGGCCGCGCTGGCCGTCGAGGATGAGGAACTCGACGCCTTGTGGGAGAGCTGGTGCATCGGCTCGCGCGAATGGCTCCGCAACCACTGCCTCGGCATCACCGAAAGGATCCCGCGCTGATGAGTTCAGTCCACCGTCCCTCGCGTCGCGGACTCCTGGGAGCCGCCGCGGGTCTTGCCGGCTCGTCCTGCTTGAGCTCCTCGACGGCCCCGCGTGCAAAGGCCGCCTTCGGTGCACCGTCCGTCAAGGGACCGGTGCTCGTGGGGAGCGCGAACGCGCTGGCCGGAATGCGCGCCTCGTATCCGGCACTGGTCGCGGGCGGGCATCCGCTCGACGTCGCGATCGACGTCGTCAAGGTGGTCGAAGCCGATCCGAACGACACGTCGGTCGGTTTTGGCGGCCTGCCGAACGAGGACGGCGTCGTGGCGCTCGACGCGGCCTGCATGGACGGTCGCACGCACAACTCCGGTGCCGTGGCGTCGATCGAGAACATCATGCATCCCTCCGAGGTGGCGCGGCTCGTCATGGAGCGCACGGACCACTGCCTCCTGGTGGGAGCCGGCGCCTACGAGTTCGCGCGTGCTCACGGGCACCCGCACGCCGAGCTCTTGACCGAGCGCGCGCGCGCGATCTGGTTGCGGTGGAAGGAGACGATGAGCAGCATCGACGACCGTCTCCCGCCGGCTCCACAGTCCAAGGAGGACGAGGTCGAGACCGGCGCGCTCCTGCGCGAAGCCGATCCGCTCCTCGCCGGCGATCCGCGCACGCCGCCGCCGGTCGTTCGGCACGGCACGATCCACTGTTCGGCTCTGTCGACGACGGGCGAGGTGGCCTGCACGACGACGACCTCCGGGCTCGCGTTCAAGATTCCCGGCCGCGTGGGCGACTCCCCGATCGTGGGAGCCGGGCTCTACTGCGACCAGGAGGCAGGCAGCGCCGGGGCCACGGGGCGCGGCGAGGCCGCGATCCTCGCGAACGGCAGCTTCGCGATCGTGGAGCTCCTGCGGCAGGGCCTGGCGCCGGTGGATGCCGGTCTCGAGGTCCTGCGACGCATCGTTCGCCAGGTCGCTCGCCAGGCGCTCTGGCAGCCCGGGCTCGCACGCGAGGACGGCACTCCGTCCTTCGGCCTCAACTTCTACGTGCTCGGGCTGGACGGGACCACCGCCGGCGTGACCCTGCGCGGTGGCGGCAGCTTTGCCGTGGCGGACGAGGCCGGCGGGCCGCGGCACGAGCCGTTGGTCCCGCTCTACGAGTGAGCCCCGGATCGTTCAGCGCTTGCCGAGGGCGCGCTCGAACTCCGCTTCCGACAGCCGACCGTCACCGCTCGTGTCCATGGCGGCGATGACCGTCGTCGAGCGGATCTCGAGTCGCGCGGGTACGAGCAGTTCGCGCAGATCGTCCGCGTCGATGTAGGTGTCCCCGTAGAGGTCGAGTCTGCGGAAGTGCGTGACCGGCCCCGGGATGAGTGGCGGCGCGGGTTGCCCGCCGTCGATCGTGCGGCGCGGAATGACGCTGCGGTAGAGCTCTTCGAAGGCGACGGCGCTCGTCGTCGAGGACGTAAAGGACGGTGGCAGGCGCTGGCCGACCAGGAGCGCCAAGGGACCGAGCTCGTCGAGCTCGAGCTCGCCCGACTCGTTCGGATCCATCTGCACCGCCAGGAGGTCGGCGGACAGCTCCATCTGCAGGTCGCGAAACAAGCGCGTCAGCTCGTCCCGGTCGAGGCCTCGGCTCTTGTCGCGGTCGTAGGTCGACAACACGTCCTCGGGCGCGGGATAGGGGCGCTTCTTGGGCGGGGGTGCTTGGAAGACCTGGGGCGGCTCGTCCGAGTCCGTTTCGGGTTTCGGTGCGACGGGATCGGGGGAGCGAACGCCTCCGATGCGCGCGAGGATCGTGCGATAGCGCAGCTTGAACTCGGCCGAGTTCAGCCGCCCGTCCGCGTCTTGGTCGTAGGTGCGGTACTCGGAACGGGTGAGCTTCAAGGAGTCCTGGGCCTCGCGGAAGGAGATCCAACCGCTGCCGTCGGCGTCCGCCAAGCGGAAGTCCTGGAGCATGCGCAGCGCGTGCTCGGCCTCGCGCTTCTTCTTGAGCGCGGGAGGTATCTCGATGGGGGGCTCGACTTCCTCCTCGCCTCCTTGCGGCTGGGCCGGCCGGGGCTTCTGGGCCGGCTTGGGCTTCTGGGCCGCGGGCGCGGTGGCGAGGGGCAGGCCCAGCACGAGGCCGAGGAGCAAGAGGCGCGTGACGATCATGAGGACGGGACCACGATAGCCTCGCCGAGCCGGCGGAGCGAACCGGGCGAACGGTTCAACCGGCTCGGATCGTTGCGGTCGCGCGAGAATCCGCTCCTGTCGAGGCGAGGCACGCTTCAGGCCTCCAGCGCGTCCGGCCCTTGTTTTTTGGCCGAGGCCCGCGAGCGTCGTCCCTGCGTTCCACCGCGACGGCGCGACTTCGGTCCGGGCAGCTTGACGAGGGAGAGTCCGAGCGCCTGCTGGACGTCTTGGACGAGGTGGACGGTGACGCGATTGCGGATCGCGGACGGCAGGCGCAGGATGTCCTCCGCGTTGGTCTTCGGGACGACGACCTCCGGGATCCCGGCACGAATCGCGGCCAGGAGCTTCTCGCGAACCCCTCCGACCGGTAGGACCTGCCCCAAGAGCGACATCTCGCCCGTCATCGCGACGTCGTGGCGGGCCGGCCAGCCGGTGAGCAGCGAGACGAGCGCGGTCACGACGGCGATGCCGGCGGAGGGGCCGTCCTTCGGGGTCGCGGCCGACGGAAAGTGCAGGTGCACGTCGACCTGGTCGAGACAGTCGGGGGCGAGGTGCAGCTGGCCGAAGCACGTCCGCACGTAGGACACGGCCGTCTGCACGGATTCGCGCATGATGTCGCCGATCTGGCCGGTCAGGATCATGCGCCCCGATCCGGGCATCGAGATCGCCTCGATGGGGAGCAGCGCGCCGCCGACGGACGTCCACGCGAGACCGGTCGCGACGCCGACCGCCGGGCGACGCAGGCGCAGCTCCTCGTCGACGGTCCGTGGCCCCAAGAGCTGGACGAGGTCGGCCTTCTTGACCGACAGCCCCTTGCTCTCCCCGATGACGCGCACGGCGGCCTTGCGCGCGAGGGAGATCAACTGGCGCTGGAGCTCACGCACGCCGGCCTCCTCCGTGTAGCCGCGGATGATGGCCCGCAGGGTCGACGGTGAGATCTTGAGTTGCGCCGCGCTGACGCCGGCCTGCGCGCGCGCGCGCGGTACGAGGTGATGGCGCGCGATGCTGTACTTCTCTTCCTCGGTGTAGCCGTTGAACTCGATGATCTCCATCCGATCGAGCAACGCGTCCGGAATGTCCTCGGCGTCGTTGGCGGTGGCGAGCAAGAGGCACGGGGACAGATCGAACGGCAGGCCGAGATAGTGATCGAGGAACTCGGCGTTCTGCTCGGGATCCAGCAGCTGGAGCAGCGCGCCGGCCGACGTGCCCTCGCCGCCCAGGCGCAGCTTGTCGATCTCGTCCACGAGGATGACCGGGTTGCGCACGCCCGTGCGGTGCAGACCGGCCAGGATCGCGCCGGGTGCGCCGTTCTCGTGCATGTGCGAGACGCCGACGATCTCGCGCTCGTGCGTCATGGCGCCGACGGGAATGCTGACGAAGGGGCGCTCGAGAGCCTTCGCGACCGCGCGTCCCATGCTGGACTTGCCCGTGCCCGGCGGACCGAGGAAGCAGAGCACCGTGCCCTGCGCGCCACCGCCGAGCTGGCGGATGGCGAGGAACTCGAAGATGCGCTGCTTGACCTCTTCCAGACCCTCGTGGCTCTTGGCGAGGAAGGCGGCCACCTCGCGGGCGCGTTCGCGGCCCTCGAGCGGCGGGCGCGCCGATGCCACCCACGGGAACTCGATCATCCAGTCGAGCCAGTTGCGCACACGAGCCGCTTCGTAGGAAGTCGGGACGAGCCGTCGGATGTGTTCGAGGGCGCGCGTCGCCGAGGCGCGCGCGGCGTCCGTCATCGGCGTCGCGTCGAGGCGATCGGAGAGGCGCCTGCTCTCGCGTTCGATCGGAGAGAGCTCGCCTAGCTCGTCTCGCAGCGCCCGCATCTTGGCGATGAGGAAGTCGCGCCGGACGCGGTCCTTGACCTTCTCGTCGACCGAGTCCCCGGTCTCGATCCGGACCCGAGCTTCCGTCAAGTAGCGCTCGAGCAGCGCGACGCGTGCACGAGGATCCGTTTCGACCAGGAGTTGCACGCGCTCCTCCTGGGGCAAGGGCAGCGAGCTCGTGGACAGGTCGGTGAGGCGGCCGAGGTCCGTTCCGTAGAACGGCATCATGTCCGAGAGCTCGCGCGGAAACGACGCGTCGCAGGCCGCGAGCTCACGCAGCGCGCGGCCGAGCCGCTCGACCGCGAGCCGTTCCCACTCCTGCGCGTCCTCGTGTGCGACCGCGGCCTCGTTCTCGCGCGGGGTGGCGACGAGCGCACCGCCTTCCAGCGCGAGCCCGTCGAGATGGACGCGCCGCAGACCCTGCAGGACGAGGCGCGCGCCGCCCGCCGGGAGGGGATCGCTGCGGAGCACGCGCGCCAGGGTCCCGACCGGGGCCAGGTCCGAGGGCCCGAAGCCACCCCCGCAGGGGCCGTCGAGCGGGGCCACGATCCATTCGCCACTCCCTCGCTCGCGGCCCAAAGCCAGGGTCCGCAGGTTCTCCGGCCGCACGAAGGCGATCGTGGCCACGTCCCCGGGCAAGAGAACGCTCTCCGCCAGGGCCAGCACGGGCGTTCGGTCGGAGAGCGGGCTGTGGGTCATCTTGGGCTCGGAGCGGGCGTGGCGACCCTCCTCTATCGACCCGACCCGGCTCCCTCTTGGCCCAAGCTGAGAGAGAACACGAGCCCGCCCCCCGAAGGTCGCGGGCCGTTCTTTCTCGCCGCTCCCAAACCCCTGCTGGAAAAGGCCTTGCGTCAGGCGCTCGCGAGCGCGAGGAGGGCCCCCGCGACGCGCTCGACGCGGGCCGCGTCGAGGTAGGGGTGGATCGGGAGGCAGAGCACCCGCTCGGCCAGGGCCTCCGCCACCGGGTAGCTGCCGGGAGCGGGGTCGAAGGCCCGCGCAGCCGGCTGGAGGTGGACCGGGCGGGGGTAGTGGACCGCCGCGTGGATGCCGCGTTCGGCCAGGCCGGCCAGGACCTTGGCGCGGTCGAGGCCCTCCGCCAGGCGGACCGTGTACTGGTGATAGACGTGCTTGGCGCCCGGGACGACCGCGAGCGGGAGCACGCTGGTCGAGTCGGCGAAGGCCGCGTCGTAGAGGGCCGCGAGCTCGGCCCGGCGGGCATTCCAGGCCGCCAGCCGGGGCAGCTTCGCATTCAATACCGCGCCCTGGATGGCGTGCATGCGTCCGTTCGTTCCGATCGATTCGTGCACGTACTTCTCGCGGCTGCCGTGGTCGCGCAACTCGCGCAGGCGTGCGGCGACTTCGGCCTCGCGCGTCACCACGAGTCCGGCTTCCCCGGCAGCCCCCAGGTTCTTCGTGGGATAGAAGGAGAAGGTGCAGGCGTCGCCGAGCTCACCACAGGAGGCGTCGTCGCGCATGGCGCCATGCGCTTGTGCACCGTCCTCGAGCAGGCGGAGGTCGTGCGCGTCCGCCTGCTCGCGCAGGGCACGCATGTCGGCCATCTGACCGTAGAGGTGCACGGGCAAGATGGCCTTCGTATCCGGCGTCAGCGCGGCCTCGACCTTGCGAGGATCGAGCAGCGCGGTCTCGGGGTCGACGTCGGCGAAGATCGGGCGAGCGCCGATCCAGGCGATCGCGCCCGCGCTGGCGAAGAAGGTGAACGGACTCGTCAGCACCTTGTCGCCCGGACCGATGCCGAGCGCACGCAAGCCCAGGATCAGAGCTTCCGTGCCGGATGCGACGGCGACGGCGTGGGGGACGCGACAGAGCTCGGCGAAGTCGCGCTCGAAGCGCTCGACCTCGGGCCCGAGCACGTAGCGTCCACTGGCGAGCACGCGCAGGACCGCTTCGTCGACCGCCTCACCGACCTCCTCGCGCTCGGCGACCAGGTCGAGGGGAAAGACGTCCATGGCGCTCACCTACTTGAAGACCTTGAATTCGCCCGCGGAGAGCTTCTGGAAGTACTCGGTCAACTTGGTGCGTACCTGACCGGACAGGAGCAGCACGCCGATGACGTTCGGGAACACCATGCCGAAGATCAGGAGGTCGCCGAAGCCGAGGATGTTGGTCGCGGTGATGATCGAGCCCAAGAAGACGAAGACGACGAACATCCAGCGATAGACGACCGACGAGGCGTCGCCGAAGAGATAGGCCCAGCAGCGCTCGCCGTAGTAGGACCACGAGATCATGGTCGAGAAGGCGAACATCAAGGTCGCGAGCGAGAGCACCCACGGGAAGAAGGGCAGAACCTCGCTCATGGCAAGCGAGGTCAGCGCCGCCCCGTTGTTGTTCGCGGCCAGGTCGCTGACCTGAGCGGCGACGTCGGCGGCCTGGGGTGCGTTCGCGTGCATGGACATGTAGACATCCGCGTCGTACGTGCCCGTGATGACGATGACGAGGGCGGTCATCGTGCAGACGATGACCGTGTCGATGAACGGCTCGAGCAGGGCGACGACGCCCTCGCGAATGGCGAAGGGCGTCTTGGCGGCCGAGTGCGCGATGGCCGCGGAGCCGATGCCGGCCTCGTTCGAGAAGGCGGCGCGCTGGAAGCCGATGATCAGGACGCCGAGCGCGCCGCCGAGCCCGGCGCGCGGCGTGAAGGCGCCGCCGATGATCTCTCGGATGGCGTGCGGGATCTCCCCGAAGTTCACGGCCAGGATGTACAGCGCGGAGGCGACATAGATCCCGCACATCAGGGGGACGATCTTCTCTGCCGTCGCGGCGATCCGCTTGAGACCGCCCAGGATGACGATCGCGACGAGCGTCGCCATGACGAGACCGTAGATCCAGCGGTAGTCCGCCAGCACGGGCACGGTGCGGATGATGGCATCCAGCGACTGGTTGACCTGGAAGGTGTTGCCGCCGCCGAAGGAAGCGCCGATGCACATGATCGCGAAGACCACGGCGAGCACCTTGCCGAGGCCCCCGAGCCCCATCGTCGCGAGTCCGCGCGAGAGGTAGAACATGGCCCCCCCCATGACGCGCCCGTCGGGTCGCACTTCGCGGTACATCTGCCCGAGCGTGCACTCGGTGAACTTCGAAGCCATGCCCAGGAGGCCCGCGCAGATCATCCAGAAGGTCGCACCCGGGCCGCCGGTGCAGACCGCGATCGCCACGCCGCCGATGTTGCCGAGCCCGACCGTCGCCGAAAGCGCCGCGGTCAGGGCCTGGAAGTGGCTGACCTCGCCCTCGTCCTTCGGGTCGTCGTACTTGCCGCGCGTGACCGCGATGGCGTGGCCCAGGACGCGGAACTGGAGAAAGCCCATCCGGACCGTGAAATAGATCGCCCCGAGCACGAGGATCGCGACGGCGAGCGGAACCTGGGTGTGCTCGTCCGACCACGGGTTGATGTCATAGAAGATGACCGTGGCGAGGACGGAATTGACCGACCCCATCGCCCCGTCGACCATGTCCATCCAGCCGCCCTCGTCCGCCGCCTCGGTCTGGACCGAGGTGAGCAGCGCAAAGCTCGGCGCCTGGACCAAGGCGAGAGCTCCGAGGGCGAACAGGAACGTGCGGAGGGCGCGTGGGAGGGCGGTGAGCCGCATGGGGCTGGCGGAAGGGGTAGGTGGGAGCGGGCGGGCGCGCGGAGATCCTGCCAAGGGTGCCGCGAGCTTGCAAATGCGGGCCCTGGGGCCGCCCGCCGGGCAGCGGGCGCAGCGCGAGCACCCGGGGGGCGAGCGCCGGCTCAGACGGGCGAGCGGTGGCGGCGGGAGGGCGGCAGACCCCCGGAAACGCGTCCGGTGAAGAGAAAGGCCCCTTCGATCCGCCAACCCGGGCGTGGAACCTCGAAGCCCGCTGCCGCCAGGTGCCAGCGGCTGACGAAGAGCTCGAGCGGGCGTCCCGGCGCGTCGGTCTCGAGGACTTCGATCGGATGGCCGCTCACGCCGTTCTCGAGGTGACGCACGCGTTGCACCCGCAGGGAGAGCTCCATGCAACCCCCCGGACGCTCGTCGTCCCCGAGCGGAAGCAGCCGCGCGCCGTGGGGCTCTTCCAGGATGTAGGGGTCGTGCACCCCCGTGTTCGGCCCGACGTAGGTGATGTCGAGCGAAAACCCCGCGATCGAGACGGCCAGGACGTGATCCGACGACAGGCTGCGCGGCAGCTTGCGTGCATCCGTGAGGTAGGTGGCGAGCGGATAGTCCTCGCGCTCGGCCTCGGACTCGAGCGAGCCGTCCAGGTGCGGGACGGGCGGATTCGCGATCCCGTACAGGAGCGCGTCGAAGGGCGAGTCGGGGACCCCGACGACGCTCTTGACCGCCACGCGCAGGCGCCGCTCGGTCGCGAAGTGGGGCCAGAGCGACGGACAGGGCTCGCCCTCGTCGCGGTCGAGGCGAACGTCCACGCCGGGCGCGACCGCCAGGCGCAGGTGCTCGCCCTCCGGGCCGCGCCAGGCGACGGGCTCCCCCTCGGACCGGATCTGCCGCGCGAGGGCGTCGAGGTCCGCTTGGGGCGAGAAGCCGATGCTTTCGAGCAGGAAATCCAAAGGGAGTCCACGGCCGCGGAGCATCCGCAGAGGGAGTGCCGCGACGCGCATCTTCCCATATCGCCCCGCGTGAGTCGTCCGCTTCCATTCGGTACGATCCGGCTTTCCGCACCCCTACGATGAAAACCACCATGGCGCGACGGACGAAAGTGCTCCCCTCCGGCTTCTGCACCCTCCTCTTCGGATCCCTTCTGTGGACCGCTTGTCAGAGCCAACCGGCGGATGGGCGCGCCGGTCGCCCGGCCCGCGAGGGGAGCGCCCGCAGGGCCGATCCGGCGGCTGTCCGGGGCTTCGACGTGGAGCATCTCGCGATCGACGTGGCGCTCTTGCCCGAGTCGCGCGCGATCGAGGGGCTGACGCGGATTCGCCTGGCGTCGGCGCGGCCGGACCTCGCCGAGATCGCGCTGGACCTGCAGGGCCTCACGGTCCGCTCGGTGCGTGACGTCCGCGCGGGCGAGCTCGCCTGGGAGCACGAGGACGAGCTCCTGCGCGTCAGGCTCGACGGCCCGCTCGATCCCGGCGAGCTGGTCGAGCTCGAGGTGCGCTACGACGGCATGCCGCGGACCGGCCTGCACTTCTCGGGCCTGCGTTCGGACGGCTCGGGCCCGACCCAGGTCTTCTCCCAGGGTGCTCCGCAGGAGAACAGCGGTTGGTTCCCGTGCGTCGACCGGCCCTACGACCGTGCGACGTCCGAGGTCCGCGTCACGATGCCCGAGCGCTGGGTCTCGTTCGCGCCAGGCGTGAAGATCGATTCGTACGTGGGCGAAGGGACCCGCACCGAACACTGGCAGATGGACTTCGCCCACCCGAGCTACCTGGTCAGCCTGGTGGCCGGCGAGTTCGTCGTGAAGAACGGAGAGTGGGACGGCGTGCCGCTCGTCTTCGCGGCCGAGCCGCAGTACGAGTCCATGATGGACGCGACCTTCGAGGAGACCGACGAAGTGCTCGCCTTCTTCTCGGACTACACGGGCGTGCGCTATCCCTACGCCAAGTACAGCCAGGTCGCCGTCGCCAACTTCATGTGGGGCGGCATGGAGAACATCTCCGCGACGACCCTGACGCCCTTGACCTTCGACGACGCGCGCGGTCGCCGCGACGCTCAGAGCCACGGGCTCGTCGCTCACGAGGCGGCGCACCAGTGGTTCGGAGACCTTCTGACCTGCGAGGATTGGTCCCACGTGTGGTTGAACGAGGGCTTCGCGACGTACATGACCGAGCTCTACTTCGAGGCAACGCGCGGACGCGACGTCTTCCGAGCTCGCATGCGCGACCTGCAGGACGAGTACCTGAAGATGGACCGGGGCGGCAAGCGTCAGGCGGTCGTCAGCGGGGCCTACCGCGACCCCTCCGACCTGTTCGACGAGCAGGTCTACCAGGGTGGAGCGGCTCGTCTGCACTACCTGCGCTTCCTGGTCGGGGACGACGCCTTCCGGGCCGGAGTGCGCACGTACGTGGCCGAGAACGCAGGGCAGAGCGTCACGACCGCGACGTTCCAGGAGGCGATGGAAAAGGTCACGGGCGAGGACCTGGACTGGTTCTTCGAGCAGTGGTTCCGCTCCGCCGGCTACCCCGAGTTCACCCTCGCCTGGAACTACGACGAGAAGCGCGACGCCATCCGGCTCGACGTGCGCCAAACGCAAGCGAGCGGTCGTGGCACCCCGTCCGTGTTCCGCGTGCCCGTGGACGTCGAGATCAGCGACGCGAGCGGGACGAGCTTGCACCGGCTCGTGGTCGACGAGCGGCGTCAGCGCTTCGACCTGCCGGGCAATGGCAAGCCCTTCTACGTGCGCTTCGACAAGGGCGGCTACGTGCCGAAGGTCGTCCAGTGGTCGAAGGCCCCCGCGGAGTGGCTCGCGATCGCCAACAGCGACGACGACGTGAACGGTCGGCGCGATGCCGTGCGCGCCCTGGGCGAGCTGGGGCGCGAGGCGCGGCTGCCCAACCCCGAAGCGCGCGAGACCTACGTCGCGGAGCTCTCGAACCTGTTGAAGTCCGACCCGAGCCCCTGGGTGCGAGCCGAGGCGGCCGAGGCGCTCGGACGCGCGGGTGGACTCGAAGCCCGCGAGCGCATGAAGTTTGCCGCGCGCAACGATCCCGAGGCCCGGGTGCGGGCGGCCTCGCTGCGCGGACTGGCGACCTTCGGAACCGAGCGGGAGATGATCGAATTCGCCGACGCGGTCTTCGCCGAGGGCTTCAGCTACGAGACGATGGTCGCGGCCGCCGCGCTCCGGTGCGCGAGCGCACCCGAACAAGCCTACGCCTACCTGACGCAGAAGCTCTTCGTCACGTCACCGCACGACGAGCTCTGCCGACTGCTCTTGATCGAGCTCGGCCGGCTGGACCATCCGGCGGTGGGGGACCAACTCCTGCGCTGGTCGCGAGACTCGTCTCTTTCCGGTCCGGCGCGCGGCGAAGCCCTGCGTCAGTTGGCCCAGCAGAACACGAACCGTCCGCGCAACGCGCGGGTCATCGCCGAGCACCTCGCGTCCGACGATTTCCGCCTGCGCAAGGCGGCGGTCGAGGCCTTGGTCGAGATGGGCGACAACACCGCCCGCAAGGCGCTCGAGGCCTACTACGAAGGCACGGCGAGCGAGCGCGAGAAGCGCATCATCGAAGGTTCGATGCGTCCGCGCTTTCCCTGATTCTGCGCGCGACGAGGACCGACGATGGGATGGATCCGCACGATCGCACCGGACGAGGCCACGGGCCTCGCGAAGGCAGTCTATGACGCCGCGCTACGGCGGGCCGGCCGGGTCTTCCAGATCGTGCGTTGGATGAGCCTCGCTCCCCGCGTCATGGAAGCGTCGATGGAGCTCTACAAGCGCGTGATGTTCGAGCGCGGGGGTCTGCAGCGCTACCAGCGCGAGCTCCTGGCCGTCGTGGTCAGTCGAACGAACGGCTGCCACTACTGAACCGAAGCTCACAAGGCGGACCTCCGGGCCGAGGTGCGCAGGCCGCAACGCGAAGGGCTCGAGGACTGGCTCGCTGCGGTCGCTACGGACTGGACGAAGGCCGAGCTCGAGCCCGAGGACCGCGCCCTCTGCGCCTACGCCCAAAAACTCACGCTCACCCCGACAGCGATGCAAGCGGACGACGTCGAGGACCTGCGCGCGGCCGGCTTCGACGACACGGCCGTGCACGACGCGATCCAGGTCATCGCGTACTTCAACTACATCAACCGCGTGGCCGACGCCGTGCACGTGGACCTCGAACCCGAGATGCCGGCCTACCCGGGCTGACGGCGCTCGGCCGAATCACGGCTGCGAGAGCGTGACGAAGCGGTCGATGCCGCCGAGCTCGGTGCCTGCGTGCGAGCTCCGGGAACCGTCGGGCCAGCGCACGCGAACTTCCGTCACCGCCGTGGCCGGGCCGATTCCGAACGAGAGCTCGGGGGCGTTGCCGCCCAGGTAGCCCGTGCCGGCCCGCAGCTCACGCCGCTGGGAACCGTGTGGGGTCACGAGCTCGACCAGCGCGCCGATCGCCTGCGTGTTGCCTCCCCGACCGCGCAGACGCACGCCGAGCCAATGTCCCCGGTCGCGTGCGGTGTTGTGCAGGAGCTGAACGGGGCCGTTGTTGGCGGTCACGACGAGATCCACACCTCCGTCCTGGTCGTAGTCGCAGGCGATCACGCAGCGGGAGGCCAGCTGCACCGCGAGAGCCGGACCGGCGGAGGCGCTGGCCTCGGTGAAGCGCCCCTTGCCGTCGTTCTCGAACCAGTGGTTGGGTTGGCCGATGCAGATCCCGGTCGATTCGTAATCGGGGCTCGTGTAGCCGTTGGCGACGAAGGCGTCCAGGTCGCCGTCATTGTCGGCGTCGAAGAGCTCGACCCCCCAGGAGGTGAACCCGATGCCCCAGGGGCCGAGGCCGGCGGTGACCGTGATGTCGCGGAAGGTGGCGACGCGGTGGCGACGGCTGGACTGCGAGACCACGTTGTTGCGGTAGATGGCGTTGGCCTCGAGCTCCCAGTTCGTCAGGAAGAGGTCGAAGTCGCCGTCGCCCTCGATGTCGCCGACCGCCACACCCATGCCGCCGCGCGGATCGTCCATGCCCGTCGCGAAGGAGACGTCGCGAAACGTGCCGTCACCTTCGTTGCGGAAGAGCACGTTGTACGACACGTCGTTCGCGACGTAGAGGTCCTGATCCCCGTCGTCGTCGAAGTCCCAGAACACCGCCTGCATGCCGCGGCCGAGTTCGTCGGCGAGTCCGAGCGCCTCCGTGGCGTCCTCGAAGCGCGGGTGCCCGTCGCCGCTGGACGTGACGTTGCGCAGGTAGACGTTGCGCTGACCCGGGAAGGCGAAGGGGAGCATCTCGATGGGATCCTCGCGCTGGTAGCGGCCGAGTTCGTTCGCCGCGGGCATCTTTTCGAGGTCGTAGTCGAGGTAGCTCGTGACGTACACGTCGAGGTCGCCGTCGACGTCGGGGTCGGCTGCGACCACCGAGGCGCTCCAGAGCTCGTGTTTCAAGCCGGCGGCAGCGCTCACGTCCTCGAAGCCACCGCGCCCATCGTTGGCCAGCAGCGTGTCGCGCCCGTAGTTCGCGACGTACAGGTCGAGGTCGCCGTCCCCGTCGCCGTCGAAGAAGAGCGCGCCCATGCCTGCACCGGTGTCGCCGGCGCCGCTCTTCGCCGTGACGTCCACGAAGGTCTCGCGTCGGTTCAAGTAGAGCCGGTTGGCGAGCGGCGTGCACTCTGGACGCGCACCCCCCTGCACGAGATACAGGTCCACCAATCCATCGCCGTCGGCGTCGCCCCAGGCCGCGCCCGGGCCCATCGTCGGGCGGATGTCGAGCTGCTCGTCGGGGCCCTCGAAGTGGACCATCCCCAGGGCATCGGCGACGTCGGTGAACAGGGGTCGCACCGGCAGACGCGAGCGGCCCCGGCGCGGGGGTTCCGGCTGTTCGAGCGCGCTCGCCTCGATCATGAGGACGACGCTGCCCGTCGCCTCCGTCTCCGGCGGAGCCTCGAACCACAGTTCGAGCAACGTGTCGGGCGTCAGCTCGAGGGCCGCGTCGGAGCCGTCGGGAAAGGTGAGCTCGGCCGGATCGCGAACGTCGGCGAGCGGGGCGCCGCGCACCGGGCCGCGCCCGTGGCGCTGTGTTTCGACGCGGCGCGCGATCGAGCGACGCAGGGCCGCGCGTGGGCGCAGCTCGACGTGGACTTCGTTCGTGGACAGGAGCTCGACCGAGCGCAGGGCGGCAGCGTCGAGCCAGGCCTCCGCCGCCGTCGTCTCGAGGCGCAGGCCGCGGCGCCCTGCCGCGGCGACGTCGAGGATCGTGGCTTGGCCCTGCTCCGAGCGCAGCGTCGCCTTCGTCGTCGCCCCGTCGGCTGTACGCACGACGAGCTCCCAGGGGCGGGCCACGTCGGTCTCGGCGCCGAAGAGGACCAGCCGCGCTCCGCTCGGGAGCGCCTCGGGCAGTTCGAAGGCGAGGCCCGGCCCCGCGATGGCGACGCCATCGAGGCGCGCGATGCGGTCGGTCACGTTGCCACCGACCGGTGCGAGAACGTGTTTGGGAAGGAGCGGCGGGCCGACGCGGACGAGTTCCCCGTTCGCGGCCAGAACCAGCTCGTCGGTGGCGTGGGGGACGAAGACCGCGCGCACGCGATCGATCCGAAGGTGGCTCTCGGGAGCGTCGAGCCGGACGGCGACGCCATCCACTCCCGGCGAGATCCGGACGACGCGTTCGGAGCGTGTGGTCAACGGAAGGACGAAGGTCGCCGGGAAATCCGTCGTGCAACCGACCGGGATGAAGGCGTCGCCTTCCTGGCTCGAGAGCTGGAGTCGCGGCGATTCCGACGTCCCTCCAGCGGGGAGCGCGAGAAGCAGGGCCAGAAGGGTGAACATGCGATGGCGAAGGTGGCCGGAGCGTCGGATTGTACTCTACGAACGCGTCCGGTCTTCGTGGGGGCGTCGCGTCCGAACGCCGCGCGCCCCGCGCGGCATCTCGGCCGGGCGGGGCGCGGTAGGGGGCCGTCGAAGGCAAGGGTCCGGCGCGCGGACCCCGTCGACGGGATCAGAACTTCAGGTCGCGAATCTCGTCGACACCGAAGTCGACGGAGATCTCTTCATCGACGTTGATCAAACGTCCGGTTCCTTTGAATTGGTTGAAGACCAACGCGCCACGCAGGATCCGCCCATCGCGGAAGTGCAGCGTGGCCTCGGAAGCCGTACGGGCTCCGAGCAGGAGGTCATAGATGCGTTCAGGATCGACTGCACGGCCCTTGCGTGTGCTTGTGGTCATCGAATCGACTTTTCGTTTTTGTTCAAACGTGGGGTTGGAGCGTGCGCGGCAGGATCTCGTCGAGCCGCCGAACCAGGGTAGAGGACCAGGTTTCGAAGTTCGCTCCGCGCGAGAGCTCCTCCCTTAGTTCACCAGGCGTGACCAGGCGACCCTCGAGGACGTCCTCTTCGCGGATTTCGACGGAACCTTTTACATGCAGGACCTGGACCCAGCCGACGTGGACCGCTCCAACGGGATTGGAATCGTCGTTCAGCAAACCGATCGAGCGGATTTCGTACGTCCCTTGGACGCGGAGTTCCTCGTCGACCTCACGTCGCGTTCCGGCTTCGACCGGATCGCTGACGCCGGATGTCCCGATGTCCTCGGGATTGATGTGCCCACCGACTCCGATGGACAGCTTGTCGTGGAGACGCTTTTCTCCGCCGCGCGAGAGGCGTCGCATCAAGAGCACGTGTTCGTCCCGAACCAGGATCGAGTACGGGATGATCTGCTTCCAATCCGGGTTGTGCTCCGCAGTCTCCCGCTGGACGAAGAAACCGTGCTCGCGAATCGTGCGTGCGGTGCTGGCGCGCGCGTTGTCGTCGTCGAAGCGCACGAGCCCCTGCGGATAACTCTGGGGGAAGAGCTCCTTGCGGGGGACGACGTAGACGAATTCCATGGCGGGCGCTCGGGCAGCGGACGGTCGGGTCGGAGGCTCGGAGGCGAGGCGGTTCGGTAGCGGACGAGGGGATGGGACGCCGCGTACGGGCGCGTGCCTTCGGCGAGGGCCCCCCCTCGCGATCCCTGGGTCCGTTCCACCGGGCCCGGATCGCATCGCCGCGCTCGAACTCGAGCAGGTCATTCTCGGTGGGTTCAGCGAGGTGTCAAGATCTGCTCCCAAGGAGCGCAAGTCCATACAACATGTTGCGGTCCGGAGGAATTCACGGCGGATTCCCAGGGCTGGGAGACGGCGCCCGCGCTGCGCAAGTTGCGAGCTCCTAGCGGTGCCCTCCCGAACTCGCGCGAGTTCGGGCTGGAGCTGGGCCAGGGCCGCACTGTGCTGCGCGACGCGGGGTCGTCCGAGCTGGGGCGGTGAAGTGCGTGAGAGGCCCTGTAAGCCGGATTCTGTACCCCGAACGGGGTGGCGACCATTTCTCTGGGACCGGACTCGCGCCCGGCCTCGAACGACCTACCCGAGGGCGGCGCGGGCCGTCGCCAACACCCTCCTATGCGGTCTTTCTCCGGATGGGGTTTACCCTGCCAGGCCTGTCACCAGGCCCGCGGTGCGCTCTTACCGCACCCTTTCACCCTTACCGCCGGAAGCGAACTCCCGGAGGCGGTCTGCTCTCTGTGGCACTTTCCCTAGCCTCACGGCCGGTTGCCGTTAGCAACCATCCTGGCCCGCGGAGTCCGGACTTTCCTCCCCGGCGAACCGGAGCGGCCGCCCAGGCCTCTCACGCGCTGCGGAGGATACCCGCGCGCGGTCGGCTGGCGCCAGCCCGCAGCCGGCGAGGGGCGCGCGAGCGCGGCGCAGCGTGGCCGGCGAAGGCGACCGGTCGGACCGTGTGGTGACGCCGACTTCCGCTCCCGGACACTAGACTCGAAGGGTCGCCTTTCACCGCCATGCTGGCCCTTCTCCTCACGCTTCTCCTGCCGCTTGCCCCGGCCATTGGAGGCTCCGATCGCGAGCTCGACGAGGCCCAGAGGCGCTTTCTCCTGGCCTGTCAGGCGCCCGACGTGGCGGCCCGTGAAGTGGCCCTGTCCCGGCTGCTCGAGCTCGATCACCCGGGCGTCGTCGTGGCGCTCCAACGCGGCCTGGCGGGGACCCTCGACCGTCTGTGGAGCACGGCTCGCCGGACCGCCGCGACGCGCGATCGCGTGACGCACGGCCGGGCGCTGCTCGCGGCGCTGCGTTTGCGCAGTGGAGCGGATTCCTCGTTGACCGAGACCGTGACGCGATTCGAGCAGCGCTTGGTCGAGGACGAGGGCGATCTGGGCCGCTTCGAGATCGAGCTTGCTCAGGAGCAAGCGTGGAAGCGAACGGCCGAGCAACGCGTCCGTGCCTGGTGCGCGGGGCTGTCGCGCGGACTGGCGCAGCGCGCGCTGGCGCGCCTGGTCGACGACGCGGAGGACGCCACCGACTTCAGCCTGCGAAGGGGGGCGATCGTCCTCGTAGGGTGGCTCGGGCCACCGAAGGGCACGCTCGAACTCTTGAAGCTGCTCGAGCGGATCTACGGCGAACGCGTCACGCTCCTGCGCTCGCTGCCGGAGCTGGAAGGGCGCGTGATCGAGGAGGAGCGTCGCCTGCAGGAGGTCGAGCGGCTCGCCGCGGCCGACCCGCCGCGAGCCGGGCGCCGACAAGTCCAGGTCGCGCGCGCGGAGGTCCAGCGCGTCCGCAAGGAAGCGGCCGAGCCCCGCCGCAAGGCGACGCTGTGTACGTTCCTCCTCGAGGCGGCCAGCGAGGCCGCAGGAGCGTCCCTCGAGCGTGAGGAGGGCAAGGCCTTCGACGAGGCCCTGCGACGACTCGTGCACGACATCGAGCGCTCGAAGGGCGAACTCGCCCTCGTTCGGCTCGATGTGTTGGCCCACGCTCCGCAGGCCGCCGTGGCCGAGCGCTTGTGGGAGCTCGCGCTCGAGACGAAGGCGCCGGCCCTGCTCGCGGCGACGATCGACGCACTCGCGGCACACGGTGATCCGCGCTTCGTCGACGGACTCGTCGAGCAGCATCTGGAACACCCGAGCTGGCAGGTGCGCAGCCGCACCGTTCAAGCGCTCGCGAGTCTGCGAGCGAAGGCCGGGATCGAGCCCCTGATCCGCCGGCTCGACGAGGAGGAGGGGCGGCTTCGAACGGACATTACGCGCGCACTTCGCTCGTTGACCGGCCAGCGCTTCCACTCCGATTCGACGCTCTGGCAGGCCTTCTGGGCGGAGCAGGGAACGGACTTCGTGGTTCCGCCCGAACCGCCGCTGGGCGGACTCTTCGGCACGCGGGACGATTCTGCCGACGTCACCTTCTTCGGGATCCCGACGGAGAGTCAGAACGTGCTGTTCGTCCTCGACGTGTCGCTCTCGATGTCCCTTTCGATCGTGCCGCGCGCGAACCCTGACGACGATCCCGGGCGCGGTCTCGACCTGCCGCAAGCCAACGAGGAAACGCGCCTCGCGGTCGCCCGTCGTGAGTTGATGCAGGCACTGGCCGGGATCCACGACGGGGGGCGCTTTAACGTGGTGCTCTACGCCACCGACGCGTGGAGCTATGCCGACTCTCCCTGCACCATGTCCGGCGAGGAGCGTACGAGGGTGGCCGAGTTTCTGCGGACGACGGACGCGGCGGGGGCGACGAACATCTTCGGCGCGCTGCGTGTCGCCTTCGATGTCGCGCTGGGGAAGGGAGGTCCCCTCGGCGAGCCGCCGCTCGACACGATCTACTTCCTGTCCGACGGACGGCCGACGACCGGAATCACGCTCGACGCCGAGGAGCTCCTGTCCTACGCGCGCCAGCGAAACGTCGCGGCCGGCATCACGATTCACACGGTCGGGCTCTCCGGCGCCCAGGACGCCTACCTGCTGCGGCGCCTGGCGCAGGACTCCGGTGGGACGTGGGCCGCGCGCTGAATCGTGGTCCCGGCGTGGATCGGAAGGGCCACGAATCCTAGGCTGAGCCGCCCGTCCCGCATTCGGAGCCTGGAGCAGACATGACCGAACCGATGAGTGCCTTGGAGGATCCCCCGAAGAAGTCCGCCGCCTTCAAGTGGCTCATCGGATGTTCGATCGCCCTGGTCGTCGTCGGTGTCCTCTGCGCGGGTGGAGCCTGGTATGCCTTCTCGCACCTGGCCGACTTCGTCTGGGAAGCCACGATCGAAGGGACGGTCGCGATGCTCGAGGAGGTCGGGCTGCCCGAGGAGGACGTGGCCTCGATCCAGTCCGACCTCGAACGCCTGCGCGCCGCCTACGAAGACGGCCGCGTCGACCTGCAGAGCCTCGGCGAGTTCGCGAGCACGACGATGCAGGGGCCGTTCCTCCAGGTCGTCTTGCTACGCGCTTTCGGAAACGAGTACCTGCCCCGGGCCGAACTGGATCCGGAGGCCCTCGCGCGCGCCGAGCGCGACCTGCAGCGGCTCGAGCGCGGGGTCTGGGAAGGGGTCGTCAGCACGCACCGCGTCCAGACGCTGCTCGGGACGAGCGATGGCAACGCCAACGAGTGGGAGGAGCGCTGGGCCGAGCCCGCCGAGATCCGCGCGACCCTCGACGAGGTCAGCGCGATCGTGAACGAGAAGGCCATCGCGGACGAGCCCTTCGAGCTCGACATGATCGCGGAGTTCCGCCAGCTGATCGACGACGTGATCGAAGGCTCTTAGCCCGCTTCCTTCAGGTTGCTAGGTCGGCTCGCCGGCCGAGATCCAGCTGGTGAGCAGGACCCAGGCAGCCCAGCTGTCCTTGAGCGCGCGCATGTCTTGACCGCGATAGCCGGCTTCGAAGAGCCGGCTCTCGGCTTCCTTGGTCGTCAGGCGCTCGTCGAACAGGTGCAGGGATTGACGGGGTAGACGTGCCAGGAGGCGTTCGCCGAAGGTCCGTACGGCCGCGGCGCGGGAACCCTCTTCGCCGTCCATGTGGATCGGCAGGCCGAGCAAGAGCGTGTCGATCGGATGCTCGTCCGTGTGATGAGCGATCCGGTCCAGGAGATCGTCGCCGGAAGCGCGCACGACTTCGAGCGGACGCACCACGATGCGCAGACCGTCCGCGATCGCGAGACCGGTCTTCTTCTCGCCGTAGTCGATCGCAAGGACTCCTCCCACCGGCGCAGTCTAACGTCAGGTCGCTCGCATCTCGATCCCGGGATCGGGCGAGCTGATCCGCGGGGCGCGTTGGCGCGCGACTCAACCGTAGGCGGCGACGACCTGGGAGAAGCGCTCGGAAACGCGCTCGCACAGCTCGTCGAACATCGACTGGGAGATCCCCAGTCGGTCGGCGATAGCCGGCGTCAAGCCCTCCTGGGAGGCCTCGCCGCAGCCGGCGCCGATGGCGGTGGCGACGGCGTCCGCGAGCTGCAGCTGGTAGCAGAGCTTGCGCGTCTCCTCGTCGGGAGCGGCCGAGGGGACGTGGTGGTACTGGATGCCGAGCGAGATGCTCTCGGGCAGTTTCCAATAGCGCGCGACGATCGCTCCGACCTCTGCGTGTCCGACATTGAGGATCTCCTGTTCGGCTTCCTCCTCGGTCCGGCCGTCGTCGCCGCAGGCGCGCGTGAGGAAGGACAGGATGGTGGGATCCAGATGTCGCGCGAGGACGAGCTTGCCGAGGTCGTGGAGCAAGGCCGTGGCGAAGGCTTGCGGACCGATCGGCACGCGACAGAACGAACGAGCGTTCTCGACCGTGAGCGCCGCGGCGATCGAGTGGCGCCACAGCTCTCCCTCGCTCAGCCCGTACTGGGGCACCGCCGCCTTCATGTCGTTCTTGACGGAGTCCCCGATGGCCATCGAGAGCACCGCGCCGGGTCCCATCCGCACGATGGCCTGGTCGATGGACGTGATCCGGTGGCGAGATCCGCTGACGACCGAGTTGGCCGCTCCCAGGATCCTTCCCGTCAGCGCCTGGTCGAGCCGGACGATCTCGGAGACGTCCCGCACGTTCCAGTCCTCGTTCGCGATCACGGTCGCGAGGCGCAGCGTGCTGGCCGGGAGAGGCTCGAGGCTCTGGGCCTCTTCCACGAGGAGGTCGAGGTCGATGAGGTCGGAGCTCATGTGCTTGGTGCGTGTCAGACGCGCGAACGGCACATTCTTCGGCGATCGGCCGGCGCTGCTTGAGAGCTCACCTGCAGCCCGATGAAAAAATCACCCGGCGTGCCGGCCGCCTCCGTTGCACGTTTCCATCGGACTTCCGGGCCCGCTGAAACAACCATCCGGCGCGCTGCACGCGTCCTCGTGGCCCGGCGGGCACACCGCGTCCATGGCAGCCGGAGGCTCGAAAGGCCGGGCCTACGCTCTTCTCGAGGTCCCGGATCCTGGACGCTGCGCGCCCCGAATCAGAGGTAGGGGCTGTTTTCGTTCTTCAGCCGCTCGACGATCTTCTTGACGTCCTGGGCGCTTTCCCGCCGGCACACCAAGGTGGTTTTGCCCGACCGGACCACGACCAGGTCTCGGACCCCGACCAGGGCCAGGATCTCCTCACCCTCGCAGTAGACGACGTTGCCGCTCGAGGCCTCGGCGAAGAGCCGGGCGCCGCCCGAAAGGACGTCGTAGTTGCCCTGCGAGTCCGAGTCGTAGATCTCCGGCAAGGCAGCCCACGAACCGACATCGCTCCAGCGATAGTCGACGGGCAGAACGCGCACGTTGCGGGCCCGCTCCATGATGGCCTTGTCGATCGGCACGGGGGTCAGCTCGGCGTAGACCGCGTCCAGAGGCTTGCCCGCCTCCACCTCGCGCAGTCCGGCAGGCACCTCGGGCAGGTGCTCCTCGTAGGCGGCCAGGATGGCGCCCGTCGCCCAGACGAACATGCCGGAGTTCCAGAGGAACTTGCCGCTGGACAAGAACTCCTTGGCGGTCTCGAGGTCGGGCTTCTCCACGAAGCGTTCGACCGAGTGCACGGCGAAGCCGTCCACATCGGACAGGAGCTCACCGACCTCGATGTAGCCGTAGCCGGTCGCCGGTTGGTTCGGACGGATGCCGAAGGTGAGCAGCGCCTCGCTCGCGACGGCTTCCGCGGCCGCTCGAGTCAGCGATTCCTGGAAGGTGCGCTTGGGTTGGATGATGTGATCGGCGGGCAGGACGATCTGGACCGAATTCGGGTCGCGCCGTGCGATCTCGAAGGCCGCCAGCGCGATGCAGGGGGCGGTGTTGCGCGCCATCGGCTCGAGGAGCACGTTCTCGGATGCCAGGTCCGGCAGGGCCTCCGCGACGAGCTCCCGCTGTTCCTCGGCCGTGACGACCAGGATGCGCTCGGGCGGTACCTGGCCCGCGAGGCGTTCGTAGGTCTCCGCGATCATCGGGCGTGAACCCTCGCCCGAGATGGGCAGGAACTGCTTGGGGCGCGCGCGCCGGCTGGCCGGCCAGAAGCGCGTGCCAGAACCGCCGGCCATGATGACCGCGTAGAGGGAAGGCTCGCTCATGGGGGTGAAGGTCTCAGGGTCGTTGCTGGCTCAGAACCGCTCGGGCGGTTGCGAGAAGGCGGGCAGGGGCAGCGCGCGGTTCTTGCGTTCTTCGAAGCCGCGGAGGAACTCGAAAAGGGTGTTTCGAATCACGACACGCGGGCGATCCATGTCCCCGCGGATGTTCACGCGCCACAAGCTGTTGTTGAGCCAGTAGAGAATCTTGCCGAAGGGGCCCAGGCGGTCGAGCAACCCGTAGCGCACTTCGAGGTCGTAGCGAAGGCTGCCCGTGAAATCCAGATCTCCCTCCCCGATCAGGTACACGAGGTCGCTCTTGAGCCGCAATTCGGGTGTGGTGACGACGCCATCCCGGATCTGAAAGCGCGCGCGCAGCGTGTCGAAGACCGCCGTCTTGTCGAGCCCGAGCTGGCCGAACAGCGCTCGCACGGCGGGGATCGACCAGAGCTGACCGTCGTCCAGACTGAGCCAGCCGCTGCCGGTGATACCGAGGACCTCACCGGGCTTGCCCTTGAGGCGTAGCCCGACGTCGAGCTGGCCGCTGTCGGCGATCGACGAGTGGAAGACTCCCCGCAGGAGCGAGTCGACGTGCACTCCTTCGAGCTCGACCCGCAGGTCGAAGCCGTAGGGCTCCGACAGGTCCACGGCGAGGGCGGTGCCGCCTTGCTGTTCCCCCCCGAGCGAGGCCAGCTTGCCTCCTTCGAAGGTCCCGCCCAGATCGTCGATCGTGAGGCGTCCGTCGATGTAGCTCACGATCATGTGGGCGTTCTCGAGATCGCGCTCTGCGATCTCGGCACGCAGCCCCTCGATACGGCCCCAGCCGCGCACGCGTCCGCCTTCGAGGACGATCTCGCGCAGATCGACCTCGGCATCCTCGATGCGGATGGGAAAGCCGTAGCGCAGCATGAGGTTGTTCGGTCGGACCTTTCCGTGGACCGCGAATTTGCCCGTGCCGCCTTGCTCGGCGCTGACCAGAATGCGGGCTCCGAGGACGTCGATGGTCCCGTCCCAGGACGCGCTCTCGCGTAGCACTTCGAGGGTCTCGGCATCGAGGATCGCGGACAGGTGCGATTCGTCGAGCGGCAGATCCTTCACGTAGAGCTCGGCCTGGAGGACGGAACCGTCGGGGTCGTTCCAGAAGCCGGGGCGCAGGAGCAGCGGATCCGCTTCGGGCACCTTGTGGGAATCCCCGAGCCGGAAGATCATGACGTTCTGGAGCTCGATCGGATGATCGCCGATGGCAGCTTCGATCCGTGCACTGCGCAACACGTCGTCCATGTAGTCGAGCGGGCCGTGCAGCTGACGCAGGCGAATACCTTCGCTCTCGAGTTCGTTGTGCCGCAGGAAGACGCGGTAGACGTTCACCTCCTCGTCTTCGGATCCGGCCTCGAAGGTCGTGTGCGAGCGGAAGTCGAGCGTTCCTCCGATGTGCTGGTCGGACAGGTCGAGCGAATCCGAGCTGGACTCCTCATCGAGGGTCAAGGCGTGTTCGAAGGCTCCGCGGAAGACGAGGTTGGAGGGATCGATGCCCGCACCGAAGCCGAAGATGTTCGCTGTCCCGGTGAACGGAATGTGGCCGTGGGCCGCTAGCGCGACGTTGCCCGGCCATTCGCCGGCGATGGCGAGGCGGGCCTCGAATTCGCTCTCGGACACGAGCCCCGCGGCGCGCTCTGCGGGAGTGAGCATGAGCTCCCTGGTCCGGATCAAGAGGCGCCCCTCGAGGTCCTTGGTGCGGCGCGGGAAGAACTCCGGCGTGACCTCGACGACCTTGGGGTTGACCTCGATCGACGCGACATAAGGCGTGTCGGCCACGCCGCGACTCCCGTAAAAGCCGGCCTGCACGCTGCCCTTGGCCTTGTACTCGGACACCGTCAGGCCCATGTCGGGATAGGCGGCGGCGAGAATGTCCCAGTCGCGACCTCGCAGCAGGACGTCGTCGAGAGCGAGTTCGGTCGCGTGCAACAAGGCCGTCTCTTCCTCGACCGGCGTCGGGGCACGCTCCAGCGGCGTCTCGAGTCGCGCGAAGCCGTCGATGCGCGCGTGCACCGAAAGCGGAGCCTGGGGGTCGCGCTCGTTCCAGAAGCGATAGACGAGCCCGGAAGGGCGGTAGGAAGCAGGCGAAGCGGGGATCGGGACGGAATCGCTCGACCACCGGAACTCGAGCTCTCCGCTCGCGTTCTCCATCGGAACGGGCAACTCTTCCCAGGCGATGCGCGTGTCCTCGATCGAGAGCTCGCCCCAGCCCGTGAAGCCGTTCACGTCCGCGCCTTCGTGGAACGCCCACGTCCCGGAGACGGTGCCGCCTTCCGGTCGGTACGTCGGCCAGATCGAGGCCAAAGTCGGATTGGCAGCCATGGCTTCCCGGAGCGTCTCATCGATCGGGATGCCCTCGAAGCTCGCGCGAAAATCGAACGCGGTCTCCATCCCGCTGTCGCGCGCCGGGTCATAGAGGATGCCGGCGCCTCGACCCGAGCCTGCGCCACGCGTGGCGGCGAGGTCGCTCAGTCCGAGCACCCAGGAGTTCTCGCGCGCACGGTCGTAGCTGTAGAGGAGCTCGCCCCCGGTGACCTCGAAGGGAACCGGCAGACCTTCGCGCGCACCGGTGGCATCGCGGAAGCCAGCGTAGCGGACCTCCGCGCTCTCCAACCCCGTGAGGTGAACGGCGATCTCCGGGACGACGAGTCCGCGCTCGCCGGGATGGGGCCTGCGCAGCCGCAGGTCGAGCAAGGCGTCCACGCTGCCCCGTGGAGCGAGCGCGGCCAGCACTTCGTCGGTGATCGGGGGCAGTCCGAGACCCAGGAGTGCGTCGCTTCCGACGGCGATGTGCGGGACGCGCGCCCACATGCGTCCGAGCATCGTGTCGCCGCCGTGCTGCCCGTAGAGCGCCCAGGCGCGACCACGGATCCCGCTGTCCTGCGGTCGGCCGCGGCCGCGCGCGCGCGCGTCGACGCGCGACGTGACGCTCCAGGACTCGGGCCGCCAGATTCCACCGCCGATCCCCGGAGCGAAGCGTGCGTCGAGCTCGAGCTGGACGTCCTCGAGGGCCTCGGGACCCGCCACGAGCGCGATCGTCGCTTCGTCGAACGAGGCTCGCAGCGTTCCCGAGGGTACGGCGGTCTCGTCGAAATCGAGCGTCGCGTGGGCCTCGAGGGTGAGGCGACCCCGAAACGAGCTGACCGGCGAGACGGTTCGCGGGACGAGCGAGAACATCGCGGGGACCTCGAGCGGCAGCTCGCGCGCCGAGGCGAAGAGCTCGATCGAGGACTCTGCCTTCACGCCCCACAGGTAGATCGCGGAGCGCTTCGGGTTGGGCCCGAGGTGGGTGGGGAGGAGGCGCCCTCGAATCTGGAAGTCGCCCGCAGCGTCCGGCTCCGCGACGAGGTCGACACGACCGACGGGAAAGGGCGTTCCGTCCGGAAGATCGACGACGATCTCGAAGTCGTCCAGGAAGACGGGAGGCGGCACGATCCGGGCGGCGTCCGGCAGGTCGCCGGTGCTCCAGACCGGCTGGATCTTGCGAAAGCTCGCGAACAAGCTGTCGGAGACCCGCAGTCGACCCCCGCGTACGGTCACGCTCTCGACCAGCTCGCGCGGATCGAAGGTGGTGTTGAGACGTACGTGGACCTTGTTCAAGCGCACGAGCTCGGAGTCGATCCCGTCGCGCGGGATCGAGGTCGAACGCACCGTGATGTCCTCGACGATGATGCCGGGCTCGAACCACTTCAACGTGACGCGGCCGATCCTGAGGTCGCCGGCGAATTCCCCGAGGCGCCAACGCGCCTGCAGTCGGAGGATGTCGGCGAGGATGTTGCTCTCTTCGATGACGAGCAGGCCGACCGCGCCGGCCACGAGCAACCAGGCCGTGATCAGGGACAGTCGACGCAGGATGGCGAGAACGCTACCGAGCACGAGAGGGTCCTTCGGCGCTCACCCTGGGGCGGCTGGAGCCTCGCTCTTGTCCGAGGTACACGCGGTGCACGCGCTTGCCGATCGAGCAGAGCAAGACGTGGGGGATCGACTCGGTCAAGCGGGCGAGGTCTTCGATCCGGATGACCGCGTCTCCGTCCTCCCCGATCAGGGTCGCCCGCTCGCCGAGCTCCAGGGGATCGTGATCCGTGACGTCGACCGTCGTGTAGTCCATGGAGATCCGGCCGACGATCGGAGCGCGTCGCCCCCGGATGAGGACGTAGCCGCGATTCGCGAGCCGCCAATCGACGCCATCGTCGTATCCGATGGGAAGGACCGCAATCCGCGAATCCCGGGCCGCGCGGAACGTGCCCTCGTAGCCGACCGTTGCGCCCGTGGGAAGCGAGCGCAGCGCCACGATGCGCGTTCGGACCGAGAGCACCGGCTGATAGTCGGTCAGCTCCCACTCGGGGCCCGGAGGGACGCCATAGGCCAGGATACCGGGGCGAACGGTGTCGTAGCGACCACCGGCGCCGCTCAGGATGCAGGCGGAGTTGCCGGCATGCACTTCGACGGTGGGCGCGAGCCAGCCGCGTTCGCGCGCTTGGTTCAGCCAGTGGTCGAAGATCGAGAGCTGCTCGCGCCCGGTCGGATCGGCGATTCCGCGCCCCGCCGCGACGTGTGTCATGACGCCCTGGAGAGTGACGTGGTGCGAAGAGGAGATCGCCGCGACCAGCTCGAGGGCCTCGTCGGGTACCGCGCCCAGGCGCCCCATGCCCGTGTCGATCTTGAGATGCACGCGGACCTCGCGCCCCCGTCGACCGGCGGCCCTCTCCAGGATCCGGAAGTGCTCGAGCGACGGCACTTCGACTTCGAGGTCCAGTTCGAGCACCGTCGGCGCTTCCTCCTCGAGAATCGTGCCGAGCAAGAGCAGGCGCTCCTGGATGCCCGCACGGCGCAGCTCGAGGGCTTCGGTGCATGTCGTCACGGCGATGCCGGCAACGCCCGCGCGTAGCGCTCGGTGCGCCACGGCGACCGCGCCGTGGCCGTAGGCATCGGCCTTGGCGACGAGCAGGATCCGCGGCGGGCGCGCGTTCGTGTGCGAAGGATCGGCGCGCGCGTCCGCTTCGAGGCGTGCACGGATCCGACCCAGGTTGTGCTCGAGGGCATCGAGATCGATCTCGGCCCATGCCCGCGCGGTTTGCATCGACTCAACGATACCCCTGCGACAGACCGGATCAAAGCTCGTCCCGGCCGCTCGAATCCCGGGTTTCGAGTGCGAAACCGGACGTTTTTTAGGAAGCGGAGCTTCAGCTTCCGGGAAAGCGGACCGATGTCTTTTCTGCCATGGGAGTCCCTGTGTGGATTTCCGGATTCGAGGCTCGATACGGGCAAAATGCGGGGGATTCCCCGAGTTGCCCGTGTTGACACTGCCCATGGCCGTAGCCATTCTCTTTCACGCGTCACGATGGCAACGACTCGAAGACCCAACATCGACCCCTATCTCCCGTTTCACGGGTAGAGGCAAAGAATCATGGCAAGGAAGAAGAAAGCGACCCGCAAGGCGGCCCGTAAGCCGGCTGGCCGCAAGACCACGAAGAAGACGGCCAAGCGCCGTGGCAAGAAGTCCATCAGCGACATGATCATCAGCAAGGCCCGCACCAAGGCGGCCTCTGACATCAACGTCTCCGGTGACTTTTACGTGGCCCTCGACAGTGCCGTCCGCGAGCTCATCAACGCCGCCGAGAAGCGCGCGACGGACAACGGTCGCAAGACCCTTCGTCCCTACGATCTGTAGGCCCTGAGCCCGGATCGCCGCCGCGGGGCGCGCCTCCGCGCGTGGCAAGCACGGCCTCGACCGTTTCGACGGTCGAGGCCGTTGCCGTTCAGGGGCGCCGCGCGCGCGTGCGGGGCGTGAATTCCATGAGATAGAGCGGTTCGAGCGCGTCCTGTGGGGTGGCCCCGTGGGTCGCGAAGCGCGCGCGGCCGAGCTCGAGCACGTGCTCGGCCCGAGCCGTGACATCCCCGCGGATGTGCTCCTCGTGGTCGGTGTTCGCGAGCAGCGCGCGCGTGCGCTCGTCGACGAAGATGACGTCGGTCGCGTTCCAGACCTGGGCCAACTCTTCGGCGGGGACCGCGTGAGGCGCGCTCAGGACGTCGACGTCCGTAGCGCTCCGGGTGTAGCGCGCGCAGGCATAGCGGCCGGCGCGGACGTCCAGGACGACGGTCGCGGTCTCGCCCGGCTCGAGCCCGCCGAAGGCGAGCGCTTCGACGCTCGGCACGGCTCGCAGCGCAGCGCCGGTTCCGCGCGCGAGACCGATCGCGGTCGCGAGTCCGACGCGCAGCCCCGTGTAGCTGCCGGGCCCGACCCCGACACAAACGAGCTCGCATGTTCGAAGGCCCGCAGCGCCGAGGCCGGCCGTCGCGCGCAAGGCGTCGAGGGCCGGAAGCAGGTCGCTCGCGTGCGCGCTCTCGCGGGCGAGCGAGCGTGCGTGCACGACTCCGCCGGCCCACAGGGCGACCGATCCGGCCCGCTGCGAGGTCTCGAGACCGACGGCGATACCCGAGCTTGCGTCGTTCATGCCCGCTCGGCGCCGATCTCGCCCGCGATCAAGCCGGCGAGTTCGTCGGCCCAGGCCCGGATCACGCCGACCTCGGGACCTTCGACCATCACGCGCGCGAGGGGCTCGGTGCCCGAGTAGCGCAACAGCACCCGTCCGTCATCGCCGAGCTGCGTTTCGATCTCGCGCACACGCGCGGCGACGCTCGGCAACGAGGACAGCTTCGGCTTCTCGGCGACGATCACGTTGACGAGGACCTGGGGAAACTCCTGAAACGGCGCGGTCAGGGCCGAGAGCGGGCGGTCCGCCGCGCGCATTGCGGCGAGCGAGCGCAGCGCCGTATACGTACCGTCGCCGATGAAGGCGTTGTCGGGTCCGAAGACGATGTGGCCCGACTGCTCGCCGCCGAGGGCATAGCCGTGCTCCTTCAGGGCTTCGACCACGCGCCGGTCGCCGACGCCGACCGTATGCACGCTGATGCCGGCCGGGCGCAGGGCGCGGTGGAGGCCGCGATTGGACATCACGGTCGCCACGATCGTGTTGCCCGGGAGCGCGCCGCGTGCATGGGCTTCCAGAGCGAGCAGAGTCAGCATCCCGTCGCCGTGCACCAGCGCACCCTGTTCGTCGACGAGCAGGCAGCGGTCCCCGTCGCCGTCCAGGGCGATGCCGAGCCGGGCCTCGCAGGCGCGCACGCGCTCGCGCAGACCATCGGGATGGGTCGAGCCGCAATCCCGGTTGATGTTGTCGCCGTCGGGCTCGCAGGCGTGGCGGATCACCTCGGCGCCCAGCCGCTCGAGCACCCGCGGTGCCACGTGACTGCCGGCGCCGTTGGCGCAGTCGATCACGATCCGCAGTCCGTCCAGATCGAGGCCCTCGACCACGGACAAGAGCTCGGCCTCGTAGGCCGCTTCGAGCGCGTCGTCGTGCGCGATCGGAGCGTCCTGGTCCGCGGGCGTGGGCGTCGGGTCGCTCGCGACGCGCGCTTCGATGCGATCCTCGGTCGCGTCGGAGAGCTTCTCACCATTGCGATCGAAGACCTTGACCCCGTTGTCGCGCGCGGGGTTGTGGGAGGCACTGATCATGATGCCGAGGTCGAAGTCGCCGACCCGTGTCATGCGCGCGAGGCCCGGAGTCGTGAAGAGCTCGGCACTCGTCACCTCATAGCCGGCCGCGCGCAGGCCGCGCGCCAGACCGCGCGCGAGCTCGGGGCCCGAGCGTCGTCCGTCGTGCGCCAGGAGTGCTTTCGGTGTCGATGGACGCGCGGCCTGCGGCGCGAGCTCCTGGCCGACCGCACGCGCGAGCACGGAGAGCCGCTCCGGTCGGAGCCAGCCTTCACCGGCGCGCCCGCGAATTCCGTCGGTTCCGAAGAGACGCTGAACCATGGTCAACCGTCCGATTCTTCACGTTCGCGGGCTTCGAGCAACACCTGCTCGTCGCTCTCGAGCTGCACGTCGAGTTCCTCGCGGCCACCGAGCGAACCTCGATCGAGGCCGAGCGATTCGAGCGACTTGCGCCAGTTCTTTCGCCACGTCCAGCGTACGGGCAGGCTGCGCCGCCCGCCGTCGGGCGGCAACTCCGCGACGTCCGCATAGACCAGGAGGTTGTCCTCGACGAACTTGCGGATGGTCCGGTTGCGCTCGGCCAGCGCCGGCGACCCAGGACCCGCATTGATCGGGATGAGCCCCGAGGTCTGGATCGTGAAGCGCGCCGTGCGTTGGTGGACCGGCAGGTTCCACTTCGAGCTTTCCTCGGCCCGTTCCGGTGCCAGCGAGATGAGCGCGATCTCGCGCTCGATGCCGCCGAGGTCACGCCGTGCGGGGACGATCGGCAGCTCGATGGCGACCGTGCCTTCCTTCAGGGTGAACCCGAGGGCGGTCAGGCGACTCGAGAGTCCCACGCGCACGATGCGGTCGCGGCGATCCTCGGGGCGCAGGACGATCGTCTCGAGCTCGAGCGCGAGGTCGTCGCCGAGACGGTCGACGAGATCCGACGGCCCCGAGACGGTGATCGACGTCAGGTTCTGGATCTTGGCGTCTTCGACGCGGGTCTCGTAGCGCGGGTCCAGGTTGGTGGCGTCGATCGAGAGGTTCTCGTTCGTGACCGGGACCGTTCGCGTCTCGTAGCGGGCCACGACGAGGTCCGGCGGGGAGCCCTTCAGCCACTCGTACTCGATCCCGAGGACCGGTTGGTTCCAGCGCACCTGCGACAAGAACAGCGGTCCGCCGGTCCAACCCTGCTCGAAGACCTCGAACTGTCCTGCGAGGGAATCGCCGATCGCATCGATCTGCGACCGCGAGCCTTGTACCTCGATCCGCAGGCGCTGGTCGGCGGCCGGCTCGGTCAGCTGGTAGTTCTCGTCCGGCAAGACGACCAGGAGCTCGCCCTCGGCCGGTTGGCGCCGCTCGCTGGGGCCGACCCCCGTGACGCGCACGGAGAAGGGCCGCGTGATGCGGATGTCCTGGTGCGCGAAGACCAGGATCGCCGACGCCAGAACGAGCGACATCGAGAACCAGGTGATGTCCCGCTTCCAGTTCTGGTTCGGGATGGGGAAGAGGCGGCGTTCCTCGGGCTTCTTGGCCGGATTCGCGTGCTGGAGCAGCTTGCGCAGCTCGTTCTCGACGTCGTCGAGTGGGATGTTGCGCTGAATCCGGCCCTCTTGAGCGATCGAGATCGACCCGGTCTCCTCGGAGACGACCAGCACGATGGCATCGGTCTCCTCCGTCACTCCCAGGGCGGCGCGGTGGCGCGTTCCCATCGAGCGATCGATGTCGCCCTCCTGGGGCAGCGGAAAGAAGCAGCCGGCGGCGACGATGCGGTCCCGGCGAATGACGACGGCGCCATCGTGCAGGGCCGCACCGGGATAAAAGAGGCTCTCGATCAGCCGGGTCGTGATGTGAGCGTCGAGATCCGTGGCCTCTTCGACGTAGGCGCTGAGCGACGACTCGCGTTCGAAGGCGATCAGCGCGCCGTGACGGCGACGGGCCATCGAGATCGCCGCGCGCGCGATGCGGTGGACCGAGTCGCGCGCCGCCGCTTGGGGGATCAAGCGTCCGAGCAGCGAGTGCTCACCGAGCTGGGCGATGCCACGGCGCAGCTCGGGTTGGAAGACGATCGCGAAGACGATCACGACGATGCCGGCGGCACCCTGGACGACGTGCTCGAGCTCGGCCAATCCCAGCGACTTGGAGAGTCCCCACAGACCGAGGACACCGATCAAGACCGAGACGAACAGGCCGCGGATCAAGCGACTGCCGCGCGTCGTGCGGACGAAGCGCAGGAACAGGTGGATGCCTGCCGTCAGGATCAGGATCTGGAGCGCCCATCCGAGCAGTTGCACGATCAGAGGTCCTCCGACGGCGGCGGGGTGGCGAAGGCGCGCGCCAAGCCCAACGCGCCGCGCAGCGCAGCGACGTCGTGGACGCGGTGCAGGTCGGCACCCCAGAGATCGGCGCAGGTTTGCGCGGCCACGGTCGCCCCATCCCGGCGGGACGGCTCTTGCGGAGCGCCGCAGGCGGCGAGGAAGGCCTTGCGCGAGGCGCCGACGAGCACCGGCAGCCCGAGCGAACGCAGCTCACCCGTGCCCCGCAGGAGCGCCAGGTTGTCCGTGAGGCGTTTGCCGAAGCCGATTCCAGGATCCACGATGAGCTGTTCGGGGGCGATACCCGCGGTTATGCAGACCGCGGCACGCTCGCGCAAGTGTGCGAGCACCTCCGCGACGGGGTCCTCGTAATCGGGGGCGATCTGCATGGTCCGGGGCTCACCGAGCATGTGCATGAGGACCAGCCTGACGCCGCGGTCCCGCACGAGCTCGATCATGGCCGGATCGAAGCGACCGGCGCTGACGTCGTTCACCATCGTCGCTCCGGCATCGAGGGCCCGAGCGGCAACGGTACTTTTCATCGTATCGATACCGAGCGGCGTGTCCGTGGCCTTCGCAAGGCCTTCGAGGACCGGCAGGACCCGATCGAGCTCCTCGGCGGCCGAGACCGGCTCGGCCCCCGGTCGGGTGGACTCTCCGCCGACGTCGATCCAATCCGCGCCGGCTTCCGCCAGGGCGAGCCCGCGCGCAATCGCGGCCGCCGGATCGGAGTCGCGACCTCCGTCGGAGAAGCTGTCGGGGGTCACGTTCAGGATCCCGAGCAAGCGTGGAGGGCCGTGGTCGCGCCAGGCGTTCTCGTGGGCGGCGAGGAGCAGCTGCGCCAGCTCCGCGCCCGCGCTCGCGCCTTCGGCCACGTCCGTGAGGGCGCTCACCGCAGCCTGGAAGCTGCAGCGGTCGTGGGCGCGCTGTTCCAGTCGTCCGACCTGCGCCAGGGCGGTGCGCTCGGCCGCGTCGGTGGCACTCGATCGAAAGAGGAGCCGCGCCAGGCCGGGCTCCCAGGCGGACCGCGGGCATGCGGCCCGCTCGACGCGCGCCTCGACCCGCAGGGCTCGGTCGCCGAAGGTGTCCGCGAGCCGTCGGGCGAGCGCAGGACGGTTCATCGCGGAGGCGAGGCCGCCGGCCGCGCGCTCCCGGAGCCCAGACGTCGGAGCGACGTCGGCCGGGTCACGTTTCGGACGGCCGCGCTCGCGTCGGGGGGAAGTCTCACGGCGCTCAGGCGGGGGAGAGGCCAGGCTCGCCGGGGAGGTCGGGGCCGACCTTGCGCCCGTTGTCGCCGGCCCGCTGCGGACCGGCCGGGGCGCTCGTGCGCGTGTCGGCCTCTTCCTTCGGCGGCCGCAGGCCCGCGATGCTCTCGCCCTGGATGAGGCGCTGGATCTCGCGACCCGTCAGCGTCTCGTACTGAAGCAGTGCCTGCGCGAGGTTCTCGAGGGCGGCGCGGTTCTCTTCGATGATCGTGACCGCGCGCTCGTAGGCCTCGGTCAAGACTCTGCGGACCTCCTCGTCGATCTCGCGTGCGGTCTCCTCGGAGTGCAGCTTGCCGCGCATCAACTCCGTCCCGAGGAAGTCGGACCCCTGGCGCTCCGAGTAGTTGATCGGACCGATACGCTCGCTCATGCCGAGTTCACCGACCATGGCGCGCGCCAGGTCGGTCGCGCGGCGGATGTCGTCCGAGGCACCGGCGGAAATGTCACCGCAAAAGATGGACTCGGCCACGCGCCCGCCGAAGAGCATCGCGAGCTGACCGGCGAGCTTCTTCTTCTGCATGTGGTAGCTCTCCTTGTCGGGGAGCACCATCGTCGCACCGAGGGCGCGTCCGCGCGGCACGATCGTGACCTTGTGGGGCGAGTCGGTCTCGGGGATCGTCGCCGCCACGATGGCGTGACCCGCCTCGTGGTAGGCCGTGATCTCGCGGTCCTGTTCTTCGACCTTGCGCGAGATCTTCTGGCGTCCGTAGCGCACCTTGTCGCGCGCCTCTTCGAGGTCGCTCATTTCGACCGAGTCGCGCTTGTTCAGGACGGCCATGATGGCCGCCTCGTTGATGATCGCCGCCAGGTCCGCACCCGAGTAACCCGGCGTCGAACGCGCCAGGACCATCGTGTCGACCTCGTCGTTCGAGCGAATGCGCTTCAGGTGAACCTCGAGGATGGCCTTGCGTCCCTCGACGTCGGGCAGGTCGATCGTGACCTCGCGGTCGAAGCGGCCCGGTCGCAGCAGGGCCGGGTCCAGGACGTCGGGCCGGTTGGTCGCGGCCACGAGGATGATGCCCTCGTCGGTGCCGAAGCCGTCCATCTCGACCAGGATCGCGTTGAGCGTCTGCTCACGCTCGTCGTGGCCGCCGCCCATGCCGCTGCCGCGCCGGCGCCCGACCGCGTCGATCTCATCGAGGAAGATGATGCAGGGACTGTTCTCGCGGGCCTGCTTGAAGAGGTCGCGCACGCGGCTCGCGCCGACGCCGACGAACATCTCGACGAAGTCGGAACCGGAGATCGAGAAGAAGGGCACCTCGGCCTCGCCGGCGATCGCCTTGGCGAGCAACGTCTTGCCGCAGCCGGGCGAGCCGACCAGGAGCACGCCGCGCGGAATCCGCCCGCCGACGCGCGTGAAGCGGCTCGGGTTCTTGAGGAACTCGACGATCTCGCGCACTTCGGCCTTGGCCTCTTCCGCGCCGGCCACGTCGTCGAACGTGACGTTCGTCAGGTTCTCCTTCGAGTACAGCTGGGCTCGCGAGCGTCCGAAGCTCATGACGCCGCCAGCGCCCCCTTGGGCCCGCATCTGGCGCATGAAGATCATGAACACGATGAAGAGCAGCAGCCACGGTCCGAGGTAGAACATGAACCACTGCAGGAAGGAGTTGTTGTCCTTCCAGTAGGTGCCCTGGTCCTCCGTCAGATCGAAGCTCTTGCGCTCGAGCGTGGCGCCCGCGACGACCAGCGTGTCCAGCAGGCTGGCCAGGTCGTCGTCCGGCCTGAGCTGGACGTCGAAGTGCACGTTGCCCGAGCCGTCGGGCAGGATCATGTTGCGCGCGGTCGCACCGCGCTGGGCACTGCTCTGGACGACGGCGTGGACGAGCACGCGCTCCTTGCGCTCGACGATCGAAGGCGGAGCGACTCCCGCTGTCGTGGCTTCGCCGGACTCGTCGCCCGCGCCCGAGAGCGCCTCGGGTGTGTTCTGCTCGTAGCCCGTCAGGGCCCGGACCTCGATCGGCTCGAGCCAGCCCTCGCGCACTCCGGTCAGGAGTCCGGCGGCCTGGATCGGTTCATACTTGCGGATGCTCTTGAGGGCCCGGAAGCTCTCCTCGCGGCCCTCGAGGTTCGAGTAGGACACTTCGAACTCGACGGGCTCCTGGCCGGCCTTTTTGAGGTACTTGCCCGAGATCAGGTTCGTGCCTTCGCTCGTGCCCTTCAGCGCCTGCTCGACGACGTAGCCCTGGTTCAGGTACCACTCGTATTTGTCCTGGGAGAGCGTCTCGCGGGGCGAGATGCTCTCGTTGCCGACCACGACCAGGACGGCGAGCAGAACCAGCAGCACGAGCAGGAAGGAACCGAACGAGCGGTTGCGGCGGTTCTTTTCGGGATCGGGAGGAGCGGAATCCGACATGGGGCTCTTATCGTCTCTTGGCAGCCGTCTCTGCAGGGGCTGGTCACCGTTTCCGGGACCTCACCCTACATTAAAAAGGGGCGCGAACCTCGCTCCGAGGGCCTGACGGGGGAGCAGCGGCGCTCCCCTCGCCCTCCGGGGCGGCGGCCGCCTCCGACGCGGCGCGCGGGGGTGCATTCGATCCGCTCGCAGATTCGGGACGCGGCTTCGCCTTCCCGCTCGCATCGCCGGCGGCGGGGTCCCCGAATAGGTCCAGCACGAGGGTCTCCGCGATCTGGCGCAGGGCGCGATCGCGCGCGGCCCGTTCGTTGTCGATGGCGAGCTCGGGACCGGCCGTATAGCCGCTCCAGATCCCGACGGTCGTCGAGGGCCGGACCGTCTTGCCGCTGGCCCGCTCGACGAGCTCCGCGCTCGCGACGATGCGGACTCCCGATTCCAGGAGCTGGTTCGCGCGGTTGCGGATCCCGCCCCGGCGCCGGTACTCGAGGATGCGGCCGCGGATGACGTAGTCGGCGTTCTTGGGTGAGGCGAGCCGGGCGTGTACGAGGTCGGAAACGACCTCGGTGAGCTGGCTCTGGAGCAGGGGTTCGAGATCGCGGACCGGGATGTCCTCCCGCAGGATGAAGAACTCGACGCCCACGGTGGCGCCCTCGGGGAGGTCGTCCGGCAGGGTCAGGCCTGTGTTCCAACCACAGCCCGCGAAGAGGAGCAGGCCGCAGGCGATCAGGGTCGGGCGAGGGCTCATCGCGGGGCCTCCTCGCGCGGGGGCGGGGGCGGAGCGGCGGTCGGGACGTCCTCGGTCGGGACCGCGGCGAGCAGCGCCCGCGCCCGCTCCTGGAGCTCGGCGTCACCGGCGGTGCGAGCCTGCGCGAGCGCCCGCTCGGCGTGGATCTGCATGCCGTAGGCGGAGTCGACCGTCGCGTAGTACCGCGCCAGGATCAGGTCGCCCTGCGCCAGGCGCGAGCGACAGGTCGCGAGCGTCCCGTTGACGCGCGGCTCCAGCTCGTGCCCTGCGTGGCGGACGAGCCAGTCCTCGAGCTCCTGACGCGCGAGCAAGAGCTCGCCGCGGTCGTAGTCGTCGCGCGAAACGCGCTTCATCCGGAGTTCGGGTAGACGGGCCTCCGCGCGGACCGCCCGAGGGCTGTCGATGTGGTAGACGATCAGGTCCTCGAGGCGTTCAATCGCGCGGTCCAGATCGCCGCGCCCTTCGTAGATGTTCGCGAGCGTGGCGTAGGCCTCGGGACAGGCCGGGTTCGACGGATAGGTCAGGACCAGGAACTCGAGCGCCTCGACACCGCGCGCGCGGTAGTGGAAGAACAACCCGTACTTGCCGTCGTCGGCCGCCAGCGAGAGACCGGCGCGCGCCAGGATCTCGCCCGCGCGGGCACGTTCGTAGCGTGCGAAGACGGTCTCCTCGACCCGCCGCACGAGGCGATACGACTCCACGCGGCGATCCTGGGCGAGCAGGCGGTCGGCCGCCTCGACGCCGAGGCGGGCCCGCAGGTTGGCCGGAAGCTCCTTGCGGAAGAGCTCGAGCAAGGGTTCGGGATCCGCCTCGACGGGTACGGCCTCGATCCAGGTCTCGACGGCGGCTTCGAGGCGAGCCTCGCAGACGTTGCGCTGCTCGGGACGGATGCCCGCCAGGGCGTGGACGGCGCTCAGTCGATCGATCGCGAGCTCGATCTCACCGCGGGCGAGCTCCTCCTCCGCCCGGACGAGGTGCGCATCGACCTCGGCCCGTTCGATGTCGCCGATCGGGTTGGAGCGGCAGCCGCTCGCGAAGAGCACGAGGAACAGGATCGGGACGAGGGAACGCATCAGACGGGGCGCAACGAGCGGGGTGGACGTGGGGCGGGGCGGCGGCTCTTCAGTGGCGATTCGAGATGGTATTCGAGGAAGCCCGAGAGGAGCTCGCGCACGCCGGCGAGGGCCGCCGGGTCGAGGCGGACCCGTGGGAGCGCCGCGAACGGCGTGCGCTTCAGGCTGCCCGCCACGCGCACCGCTTGCAAGGAGACGTCGCGGATGCGTTCCCCGTGGCCCCGTGCGGCGTCGGCGCAGGAGATGCAGAGCCGGCCGCCCGCCCCGAAGGAAAACGGCACGCGCGGCGTCGTGGGGAGGTTCTTGTCGCGCCCGCAGGAGGCGCAGTGTTCGAGGGCCGGGGACAAGCCCATGCCGTCCAGGAAAGCCAGGTCGAACCCCACGAGAACCAGGGCGGGCGGTGCGGCCGGATCCAGGAGGAGATCGAGCGCCTGGGTGCACCGGTCGAACAGGAGCGGATCGGCCAGGGCGGGGCGGGCGCCGGCGCGCGTCAGCTCGAGGAGGGTCAGCGCCGCCCGGTAGCGCTCGAGGTCGGTGGCCAGCCGGTGGCGACGTGTCTGGATCGAGGCCGCAACCAGCAGGGTGAGCTCGCGTCCGCCCGTCGCGCGCCATTCGACGTTCAGCGTGTCGAACCAGTCGAGGGTCGCGAAGTAGCGCGACTTGAGGCGGTAGACGCCCTTCGCGAGGACGGACACGAGCCCGTGCTCACGTGTCAGGAGCTGGACGACGAGCGAGGACTCGCCGTACGGCGAGCGCCGCAGGAGGACGGCCTGATCGTGGCGGTGGTTCGTGGAGCGTGCCACGTGTCAACGACCCGTGATCCGGTTTCCGTTTCGACGCGACGCGCGACGAAGGCAGCTCTGCTGTGGGGCATTCATGGGCCGTCTCCTCGTCAGGGCGCCGAACGGGCGCTCGCGACGCGCGGGTTTCAGTCGCTCGTCCGCTCCGCGAGCTTGCGGACACGCACGGAGAACACGCGCCGGTCGTTGGCCTCGGTCACGTGGAATTCCGCGTTGTCCTTGGAAAAGGACTCGCCCCGCTTGGGGAAGCGTCCGAACTCGGCCAGGACATAGCCGGCCAGGGTCTCGTAGTCGGCTTCCTCGGGCAGTTCGAGGTCCAGCTCGACGTTGAAGTCCGAGATCCGGATGCCGGCCTGGACCTCGACCGAGCCGTCGTCCAGGCGGCGGATGGGCTCGGGCAAACCGGCGCTGAACTCGTCGCCCATGTCGCCGACGATCTCGGCCACGATGTCGCCCATCGTGACGAGCCCCGCCGTGCCGCCGTACTCGTCGAGCACGACCGCGAGCTTGCGCTTCTCGTGCCTGAATTCGCCCAGGAGCTCGGAGACGAGCTTGGTCTCGGGCACGAAGCTGATCGGACGGACGAGCTCGCGCAGGTTGGCCTCGTCCAGGCGCTGCTCGGAGACGAGGCGAATGATCTCCTGGGCGTACGCCAGGCCGATGATCGTGTCGATGCTGCCCTCGTAGACCGGGATCCGTGTGTGGCCCGTGTCGGAGATCATCTGCATCACGGCTTGGATCCCGGCTTCGACGTCGATCGCCATCACCTCCGTGCGCGGCGTCATGACCTCGGCCACGTCGACGTCGTGGAACTCGACGAGGTTTTCGATCATCTCGCGCTCGGCCTGATCCAGCTCGTGCTCGAGGTCGGACTCCTCGATCACGTCGCGCAAGTCTTCGAGGATCCGACGGGCCATGCGCGGCTTCTCGGGGATGCGCAAGAGACGCATCGTCGCGCGGCGCGTGCCCTCGAGGCCGAGGAGCAGGGTGCCGAGCGGCTTCTGCAGGAGCTCGAACAGCGGCAGGACGGAGCGCAGGAGCGTGTCGGTACGCTCGCCGCGCAGGGCGCTGGGCAGGACCTCGCAGGCGAAGACGAGCGGAGGCACCCCGACGATGAGCGAGAGGACGAGCCCGCGCCAGTCGCCGCTTCCGATCAAGGCCAGGACCACGACCATGAACAGGATCTGCGCGGAGATCTCGAACACGCTGGCGCTCGTCGCCAGGGCCTCGGCCCGCTCCAGAAGGGGGCGCAAGCCGTCCTTCTCGCGTTCGGAGCGCGCGCTCTCGAGTACGCGCGAGGGGACAGAGTGCAGGAGCCCCGATCGCAGAGCGGCGAAGAAGCCGGCCAGGATCAGGGCCACGCTCGCGAGCAGGACGAGCTCGATCCGGCCGAGGACGAACTCCGCGATGGGCAGGAGGAGCGCGGCGCGTTGCGCTGGAATGGGATCGATCAAGGGGGCGGGGGCAGGGATCGCTCGCGCCGCAGAGTGGACTCGCGGGGCAGACGGGGGGCGTCGAAGCGCGTCCCGTATCCTACCTCTTCACGGCGCCTCTTCGGCTCCGTTGCGGCGTGTCGATTGCGATCGACCGACTGCGATCGGCCGGCTGTCATCGGCTGGTTTTGATCGGCCGCGATCCGCTCTCCCCGCCGGATCCGCGCTGGACAGGGCGAAAGTGCCGTGCCATTTCGCTCGCAAGGCGTGCGAGCTGTCGGCCGGGCCCTGTGCGGGATCGCCCTTCAGGGCCTCGCGCGGGCTCCGTTGCAGCCCTGCGCACGACGCTCCGAACGGGGGTCAGCCGGGTCGCGCCGCGAAGCGATCGCCGGCCCGCGCGGAAGATCTCGCCGAAATCGCTAACTCGTGCTCTTGCAGCTTTTTGGGGTTCATCAGTCGGCACGAACTCGGGCTCTGGAACGGCATGTGAACGGTCCAGGGCATGGCCCGCACACTCGCGCTTGCGTCCGGTGGCCCCGCCGCCCCGTCGTCCGACCCCCTCGATCCCGCCGAAGCCCTGCGCTTTTGGCCCCCGGTCACGCACGCCTTGCGGGAACGGGGCGTCGAGCTGCGGCGTCTGGAAGGCGAAGACGAGGAGAGCGTGCGCAACCGCATCGGAACGCGCCTGATGGCGCTCTACCGCGACGAGCGCAGTGCGGAGAGCTTCGAGGCGCTCTACAGCTTTTCGTGCCCGGCCGTCCTGCAGTGGATTCGGGGTCTCCTGGCGCGCGGCCGCTCGCACCTGGACCCGGCCGAGCTCCTGCAGGACACCTTCGTGAACGTGTACCGCTACCCGACGGCCTTTCGCGAGGACCACGCCGGCAGCTTCCGGGTGTGGGTGCGGACGATCGCGGGCAACATCGTGCGGCGCGCGAGCGCGCCGCGCTCGCGCTTCTCGTTCCAGGAGCTGCCCGAGGGGCTGCAGGAGCCGGAAGACACGAGCGAGAATCCGGTCCGGCTGGCCGAAGCGGACGAACAAGAGGACCGCCTGAAGGCCTCCTGGATCCTCTTCCTGCAGCACTACGCGCGCGCCTGGGAGGGACTCTCCCAGCGCGACCGTCGCACCCTCCACCTGGTCGAAGTCGAGGGCCTCTCGTACCAGGAGGCGGGTGCCGTGCTGCGGGTGGGGCGCTCGAACATGAAGATGATCGTCTTCCGTTCCCGCAAGCGCATGGCGCGCGCCATGCGCAACGCCATGGCGGGTGGCCGGGCGACGCTCGGCGTCGAGGGCCGGGACCAGGACGTGGCCTGAAGCGCCGCCGGCGGAGGCGCGGCAGGGGACAGCCGGGCGATTGCCGGAGGAAAGTCGAGGTCGCGACCTCGGTCGAGCACAATGGCCGACGAGGGTCCGACGCTGCGTTGTGCCCGTCTCGGTTGTCGCCAGCGACCGAGGCGCACCCCGGACCTGACTCCCTACGTCGCCCTGCCTTCCCGAGGAAGCGTCATGAAGATCGGAATCCTCTCCTGCGGTCCGAAGAGCTACAGCACCCGGCGTTTGAAGGAGGCGGCCCAATCGCGGGGGCACGACGTCAAGGTCCTGAACACGCTGCGCTTCGCGATCGATCTCGACAAGGGTCGGCCCGACCTCTACTTCCGCGGAAAGAGCCTTTCGACCTACGACGCCGTGATCCCGCGCATCGGTGCGTCGGTCACGTACTTCGGTACCGCCGTCGTCCGCCAGTTCGAGCAGATGGACGTGTTCTGCATGAACGGTGCGAACGGCATCACGAACTCGCGCGACAAGCTGCGCTCGCTCCAGATTCTCTCGCGGCACGACATCGGCATTCCGCCCACGGAGTTCGTCAAGGACCGCTCCGATGTCCTGGCTGCGATCGAACGCGTCGGGGGCGCGCCGGTGATCATCAAGCTCCTCGAGGGCACGCAAGGGGTCGGCGTCATCCTGGCGGACAACACGAAGGTCGCCGAGGCGATCATCGAGACGCTGCAGAGCACGCGTCACAACGTTCTGATTCAGAAGTTCGTGGCCGAGAGTCGCGGCAAGGACGTCCGCGCGTTCGTCGTGGGCGATCGGGTCGTCGGGGCCATGCGCCGTGTCGCCCAGGGGGCCGAATTCCGCAGCAACGTTCACCGCGGCGGACGGACCGAGCGCATCGAGCTCGAACCCGCGTACGAAGAGGCCGCCGTGCGTGCGGCTCAGATCATGAACTTGCAGGTGGCGGGGGTGGACATGCTCGAGAGCAGCAGTGGTCCCCAGATCATGGAGGTGAATTCGTCTCCGGGCCTCGAGGGGATCGAGGGTGCGACGAAGCTCGACATCGCCGGGACGATCATCGATTACATCCAGGAACACGTGCGCTTCCCGGAGCTCGACATCCGCCAGCGCCTCACGGTCAGCCGGGGCTACGGCGTGACCGAGCTGCACATTCCGGAGGGCTCGGCCTTCGTCGGCCATTCGATCGTCGCATCCGGGCTTCGGGAGAAGGACATCGCCGTGCTCGCCTTGCACCGCGGCAAGACGGTGATTCCCAATCCGCGCGACGCGCGTGTGCTCGAGTCCGGCGACAGGCTTCTGTGCTTCGGCAGGCGCGAGTCCATGAAGGATCTGCTCCCCGAGCGCCGACGCCGCTTGCGCAAGCGCAAGATCGGCGAGCTCCCGGAGCCCTCGGCCCCGACCGGTTGACCAGCTCGGTCGCGAAGAGCCGGGAACGGACGAGCGCGAAGTCAGGGCGCGACCTTCGAGATCTTTGGATGGAGGCGCGCTAGACTCCCGGCGTGAACGCCGACTCAGCCGATCTGCTCGTCGTCGGTGCGGCCGCCGTCGCGACGGGGCGCGGGTCCGAGGCCCTGCGTGGGACGGACCTGGATCGTATCGACGAAGCCCCCGCGGCCGTCGCGATCCGCGGTGACCGCATCCTCGCCGTCGGCGACGAGGCCGAGCTGCGCGCGGCCTCGCCAGGCGCCGCCTGTCTCGACGCCCGCGGCGGGCTCGTCGTGCCGGGCTTCGTCGATGCCCACACCCACCCGGTCTTCGCCGGCACGCGCGAGGACGAATTCGAGCTGCGCACGCGCGGGGCCACCTACGTCGAGATCGCGGCCGCCGGTGGGGGCATCCTCTCGAGCGTGCGCGGTGTGCGCGCGGCCTCCGAGGAACAACTCCTGGCGCTCCTGCTGGTGCGCCTGGACCGTTTCCTCGAGCAGGGGACGACCACGGTCGAAGCCAAGACCGGCTACGGCTTGACTCTGAAGGACGAGTTGAAGTGCCTGCGCGTGATCGCCAGCGCGAACGCCTCCCATCCGGTCGACCTCGTGCCGACTTTTCTGGGGGCGCACGACGTGCCGCCCGAGTTCCGCGACACGCCCGCACGCTACGTCGACCTCCTGATCGAAGAGCTGATCCCCGCCGTCGCCGCGAGCGGCCTGGCGGAGTACTTCGACATCTTCACCGAGGAGCACGTCTTCGGGCTGGCGGACTCGCGCCGCATCCTGCTGGCCGCGCGGGAGGCCGGCCTGCGCCTGCGGTTGCACGTCGATCAGCTCACGCCCCTCGGCGGGGCCGAGCTCGCGGCCGAGCTGGGCGCGCGTAGCGCCGATCACCTGGAGTTCGTGAGCCGGGCGGGCATCGAGGCCTTGGCCGCCGCGGATGTCGTGCCCGTGCTCTGTCCGCTGGTTCCGCTCTACCTGCGCGTCGCTCGCGAGGTGCCCGCGCGCGAGATGATCGCGGCCGGCCTGGCGCCGGCGCTCGCGACCGACTTCAATCCGGGGAGCTGCTACACGCAGTCGATGCCGGAGGTTTTGACCTGGGCGGCCCTGCGCCTGCGCTTTACCCATGCCGAGGCCCTCAACGCCGCGACGCTGAACGCGGCGGCCTCGCTGGATCGCGCCGCGGACCGCGGAACGCTCGAGCCGGGCAAGCGCGCCGACCTCGCCGTGCTCGATGTTCCGAACGCGAAGTTCCTGTGCTACGAAATGGGCCGCAACCCCGTACGTGCCGTCGTCAAGGACGGCCGGGTCGTGCTCGAGCGCTGAGCGCGGCGGGTCTCCCAGAACGACTCCATGTGGATCGAATGCGTTCCCAACTTCAGTGAGGGCCGCGACGTGGCGGTCCTCGAGCGTCTCGTCCGGGCGGTCGAGGCCGTTCCCCGCACGGTGCTGCTCGATCAGGGGATGGACGCCGACCACAACCGCGCGGTCGTGACCTTCGCCGGTACGCGCGCAGCCGTCGTCGAGAGCGCCTTCCAAGCCTGCGCGGAAGCCCTGCGCTCGATCGACATGGCGAGTCACCTGGGCGTGCATCCGCGCATCGGAGCGATGGACGTCTGCCCCTTCGTTCCGCTCGAAGGTGCGAGCCACGGGGACTGCCGCGCGGCGGCCTGGGAGCTCGGCGAACGAATCGCGGCCGAGCTCGCGATCCCGGTGCATTACTACGGTGGCGCCACCCGCACGGGAGCGGCGCGCTCCTTGCCGGCGCTGCGCCGCGACGTGCGCGCAGGCTGCGCGCCGGACGCGGGCCCACCCGTCGCGCACCCGCGCGCCGGGGCCGTCGCGATCGGTGTGCGCGACCCGTTGATCGCCTTCAACGTCGAGCTCGACGGCCCCGAGGTGGAGGCCGCCAAGACCATCGCGGCGCGCATCCGTGAGGCGAACGGCGGACTGCCCGGGCTGCGCGCGCTCGGATTCCTGCTCGCGAGCAAGGGCATCGCCCAGGTCAGCACGAACGTGTGCGACGTCGAGCGCACGTCCCTGCGCGACGTCTTCGACGCGGTTCTGGTCGGAGCGCAGGAGCTCGGGGTCGGCGTGCGCGGCAGCGAGCTCGTCGGCCTCGCGCCTCGCGCCGCGCTGTCGATCGAAACGGCGGAACACGTGCGGCTCGCGGACTTCGATCCCGAACGCGATTGGATCGAGGCGCGGCTCGAGCGGGCGGGGTCGTGATGCGCTCCCTGATCCTGGTCCTGTTCGCGTTCCCCGTGGCCGCTCTCGCCCTCGGAGAGGCGCCGAGCGCGCAGATGCGCTGGCCGGTCGAAGAGGCGCAGAAGCGGCACGTCAAGGTCGTGCGTGCGGAGCGCACGGTGCGCTTTCTGGCGGCCTGGCGCGACGCCGACGAGGCGCGCCGGGAAGCGGCGGTCGGCGCGCTCCAAGCGGCGCGCGCGGCGGGCACTCCGCCCGAACGGGCACCCGACCTGGCTGCGCTGGGCCACGCCACGCGGCTCCTCGTGGGCGAGCCCGCGGAACGCGCTGCGGCCGAGCGCGCCCGCTTCCTGGATCGCCTGGACTTCCAGGTGTGGCCCGGTGCCTTCGCCGCCGCCGCCCCCGAAGACGTTGACAGCGGCGGCGACGGGCAAGCGCCTCAGGACGCGCCGGGGCAGGCCCTGCGCGTGCGGGCCTACCGGCTCGAGCCCGACCTCTACCGTGGGCCGGTGCGGCTGCGGCTCGTGTGGGAGGGGCCGGACGGAGCGAGTCTGCCCGCGCGCTCGGAGCCCTTCCGAGCCGCCGATTTCGACACGCCGGGCTTGGATCTCTTCGTGCGGGCGCCGCGCGCCGAGCCGGGCATGTGGTCGCTCGTTCCCTTCGTTCAAGACGGCGAGCTGTGGCACCGCGGCTCCCCGGTTCCGGTCGCCTGCATCGCGGACCTCGACGCGAAGAAGGCACGGCTGATGGAGCACCCCTGGCCCTGGGCCGAGGTGGACGTTCCCGAGCTCTTGGAACGCGGCCTGCGGATCGCGAACGGCAGCCCGCCGTCGGTCTGGATCGATGCCGCGCTGGCGGAGGGGCGGACCGACCGCCCGGCGGCCGCGCCGCTGCCCGGCTATCCCGACGGATGGCACGCCTTCGGAGTCGCCCGTGCGGAGGACACCTCCGACGTCGACGACCGACCGGTCCGGCGCCTCGTGGTCCTCGTCCGAACCGAGGAATCCGCCGCGGGCTTCTTCGCGCTGCCCGAGGCCGCGGGCTGGATCGACTGGGCGCAAACGGCCGGGGTGGAACTCGTCGCGCTCGAGGTCGAGCCGGGCGAGGCGGCGGCGCTGCGGGCCAGACTCCTGCGGGAGATCGCGGCCGGCGACGAACTCTGGCTCCTGGCCCGGGGCGATGCGAGCTGGAACCTGCCGTGGATCCTGCGGGGCGGCCTGGAGGGCCTGCGAGGGCTGGTACGGGTCACCGCCTCGGCGCCCCGCGTGAACGTCGACGTGCCCGGCCTCGTGGTCACCGAGATCAGCGCACCCGGCGCTCGGGCGGGCACGCAGGGCGGCCCGGCGGAACTCCCGGGGACGACCGAGACCGAGTTCCTGTTCCTGCCCACGGTCCATGCCGCGGATCTGGGACTGCTCGACCCCGTCCGTGCTTTCTTCGCCCGGCACGAACGATGATGATGCGCGCATGAAGCGCAACGTCTCGATCCCGTTTTCGGCCCTCGCCGCTGCGACCTTCCTCGTCGCCCTCGCACCCTCCGTCGCCGCTCAGTCCGCTGCATCGCAGCCGGCCTGGCGCTCCGCTCCCTGGGCGGGTGCCATCGAGCGCCTGTTGCCGCTCGTCGTCGAGGCGCGCCGCTCGATCCACGCCCATCCCGAGCTGGGCGAGCGCGAGCTGCGAACCGCGGCCCTCGTCGCCGAGCAGCTCACGTCCTTTGGGCTCGAGGTGCGCACGGGCATCGGCGGCACCGGCGTCGTCGCCGTGCTCACGGGCGGTCGACCGGGCGCCGTCGTGGCCTACCGCGCGGACATGGACGCCCTCCCGATCCGCGAACAGACCGGGCTGGCCTTCGCCAGCACGCGGACGGACACCTGGGACGGCAAGGAAGTGGGGGTGATGCACGCGTGCGGTCACGACATGCACACCGCGATCGGGCTGGGGGTCGCCGGCGTCTTGGCGAGCGACGAGGTGCGCCCGAACCTGCCCGGGCGCGTCGTGTTCCTCTTCCAGCCGGCCGAGGAGAGCATGCCGGACCCCGGTCTCCACGGTGCCGCGCGGATGCTCGCCGACGGCGCCTTCGAGGACCCGCGACCGGCGGCCGTCTTCGGACTGCACGTGAACCCGTTGCTCGCGCTCGGGACCGCGAGCGCCATTCCCAAGGGCGCGATGGCCGCGGTCGATCGCTTCACGATCGCGATCCAGGGCAAGCAGGCCCACGGCGCCTACCCCCATGCGGGAATCGATCCCGTCGTCGTCGCCAGCCACGTCGTCACCGCTCTGCAGACGATCGTGTCGCGCAACGTGGACACGCACGAGCCCGTCGTCGTCACCGTGGGCAAGATCGAGGCGGGCAACCGCTTCAACATCATCCCGGATACGGCCGAGCTCGTGGGCACGATCCGCACGCACGACGAGACCGTCCAAGCGCTCGTACACCGCCGCCTCGAAGCGCTCGCCACGGGCATCGCGGCTTCCTTCGGTGCGACCGCGACCGTCACCATCGACCGCGTGACGCCGGTCACCTGGAACGATCCCGAGCTCGTCGAGCGCATGCGGCCCTCCTTCGAGCGCGCCCTCGGTCCGGGCCAGCTCGTACCCGAACGACCGCACATGGGAGGCGAGGACTTCGCGTTCTTCGCCCGCGAGGTCCCGGGCCTGTTCTGGTTCCTCGGCGTCTCGGACTTCTCGAAGGGCAGGCCGACCCTGGTCCACACACCCACCTTCGCTCCCGAAGAGGACGCGCTGGTTTTCGGCGTCGGGACCTCGGTCCAGCTCCTGGTCGATTGGCTGGGAGCCGAGGCCCCATGAAAACGAGCCCCGCGACGGGAAGTGTCGCGGGGCTCCATGGAGTCCGATTCCCCTGCGGTCAGACTCCGTGCGTTCCGTAGGACCAACAGCCTCCGACCCAGACGCGAACGGAGCGCTCCTCGAAGTGCGCGGGACGGACCACCAGCTCCCAGCGCCCTTCGCACACGAGCACGCGGTAGGTGCAACCGCGGTAATCGACGCGGGTCTCGTAGATCGGCTCGATCCAGACCCTTTCCTTCGAGGCGGGGACCCAGACGCGCTTGGCGCGCAGCTCGAAGTGGCCGGGGACCCAGTGTTTCGTGGAGTAGACACCGATCCGTGCCACGCTGCGGTGGCTTCGACCGCGCGAGCTTCCGTAGCGGTGCCTGTCACTTCGGGAGCCCCTGCGATCGGCCAGGGCCAGCTCGGTGTCCGGGGCTCGGCGGATGGCGGCGGCCGGCTTGTGTTCCTGGGCCGTGGCGTCCGGCGCGAAGAGTCCGGCGGCGGCGAGCGAGAGAACCGAGAGGAGGAGGGTGGATTTCATCGAGCGACTCCTGAACAAGGTCCGGCACCGTGCCGGACGGGGAGAAGGATCCAAAGCGCGTGCCAGGCGTCCGCAAGATCGGGCAGCGGGGGGCCCGGTGGGGCCCGCGACGGCCTTGGCAGGGCCCGGCGCCCGCTTCGAGGCGGCGGGGCGGCGCGAGGTCGGATGGCCGGAGCGGGCCGCGGGCTGGAACGGATGGCCCGGATCGGGCTCCGGGGCGGGCTGTGGCGACCTCCCGGTGAGACCCCTGTGCTCCGCAGAGTCCACCGTGCATCAAGTCCGCGCGGGGATCGTTCGATAGGGAGGCCTTCGGGTCGATCCTCGGCCCACGGAGGACTCAGGAAAACGATGCAAGACCAGCCCACAGCAGGCGTGGCGGACAGCCGCCGATCGGACCGCGCCGAGAGTGACGCGCCGCTTCGGATGCGGATCGTGACCCAGACCATCGAGGGGATGGCGGACAACCTCTCGGAGATCGGCTTGATGTTCTTCACGGAGAATCCGCTCCGTGTCGAGGTCGATATCGAAGAGGGGGGCAGCGTGCGGACCCTCCAAGGGCGACTCGTGCGGGCTCAACGCCTGAACGAGACGAACACCGGCATCGCGATCGAATTCGATCCGAAGTAGGCGGGGGTCGCTCGTTCCAGGGCCTGGGTCCCGGACGTAAACTGGCGGCGTCCCGGCTGCCGGCCGGGCCTCTGATGCCCGACTCGAAGCCCGGAGCCCGCAATCTCGTCGAGCGACGTGAGCGCTTCATCCAGCGCGCGATCGAAAGCCGTCCGGAAACGGTCGACGTCGCCTTGGATTCCGAAGCCACGGAGCCGCCCCAGGGCCAGGGGCCGCCCAATCGCCACGGCCGGCCGCTCGTGCCCGTCGGACAGCGCGTCGTGAAGAACTGGCCGGTGCTCGACCTCGGGCACACGCCACGGATCGAGCGCGCGGCCTGGAAGCTCACCGTCGGCGGTCAGGTGGCGAACCCCGTCACGCTCGACTTCGAAGGGCTGCTCGAGTTGACGCAGGTCGAGGACGAGAGCGACTTCCACTGCGTCACCGGTTGGAGCCGGTTGGACAACCGCTGGCGAGGCGTGCGTCTGCGCGATCTGGTCACGCTCGTCGTGCCCGAGGAGAGCGCGCGCTTCGTCAAGTTCACCGGTTCCGATCGTGCGCCGGGTAGCGACGTGGCCTACACGACGACCCTGCCGCTCGAGCGTGCGCTCGACCCGGACGTGCTCCTCGTGCACACCTTCGAAGACGAGCCGCTGCCCCTCGAACACGGCGGACCCGTGCGCGTCATCACGCCGCGGCTCTACGCCTGGAAGGGGACGAAGTGGGTCGAGGCGATCGAGTTCCTGCCCGAAGACGAGCTCGGCTTCTGGGAAGTGCGTGGGTACTCGAACACCGCCGAGCCCTGGCAGAACGATCGCTACAGCCGATGATGCGCCTGCTTCCGCAATCGAGTTTCACCACCGCGCGAGGAGTGCGCACGTGACCAACGCACCTACCGCTACCCCGCGTCTCGGCGCCTTTCGCGACATTCCGTTCATGGGAGTGATCTGGGTCGTCGCCGAAGCGATGAAGCTCGGGTTCCAGAACGGTCACCCCGACTGGTGCAACCTGGGGCAGGGCCAACCGGAGGTCGGTGAGCTCGAGGGAGCACCGCCGCGCCTGAGTTCGATCGAGCTCGCGCCGGGCGATCACGCCTACGGTCCCGTCGACGGCATCCCGGAACTGCGCACGGCCATCGCCGAGCACTACAACCGGCTCTTCCGACCGGGCGGAGCGAAGCCCTACGGTCCCGAGAACGTCACCATCGCCAGCGGGGGGCGCCTGATGCTGTCGCGCATCGTCGCCGCGCTCGATGCGGGGCGGCTGGGCTTCCAGGTGCCGGACTACACCGCCTACGAGGACCTGATCGCCTACCACAGCCATCGCGTTCAACCTGTCGCGCTCGAGGCGCGTGAAGAAGACGACTTCAGCCTGCCCGCGCAACGCGTCGCCGACGAGATCGAGCGCTCGAACCTCACGGCCTTCCTGATCAGCAATCCGTGCAATCCGACCGGGCGCGTGTTGCGGGGGGAAGAGCTCGAGCGCTACACCGGGTTCTCGACGCGCTGCACGATGATCTTCGACGAGTTCTACAGCCACTTCGTCTACGACGGCGAGCGCCCGGGGGCGGGGCCCGTGTCCGCGGCGCGCTACGTCGTGGACCCGGAGACCGAGCCCGTGCTCCTCGTCGACGGCTTGACCAAGAGCTTTCGGTATCCGGGCTGGCGCCTGGGCTGGGCCGTCGGTCCCAGCGAGATGGTCGCCGCCCTGGGACGTGCCGCGAGCGCGATCGACGGAGGTCCGAGCGTCCCGATGCAGCGCGCCGCGCTCCAGGTGCTCGAGGCCGGACGCGCCGATCGCGAGACTTCGGCCGTCAGGCGCGCTTTTTCGAGAAAGCGCAACCTCATGGTCGAGCGCCTCGAGGCGCTGGGAATCCGCTGCGCGCGGCCCAGCGAGGGCACCTTCTACGTCTGGGCTTCGATCGCCGGGCTCCCCGCGCCCCTGAACGAAGCCTTCGCCTTCTTCCGCGCAGCCCTCGCCGAGCGTGTGATGACCGTTCCCGGGGCCTTCTTCGACGTCGATCCGGAGAAGAGCCGAACGGGGGAGTCGCCCTACCGTTCGTGGGTCCGTTTCTCGTTCGGACCGCCGGAGGACAACGTCGTCCTCGGGCTGGATCGCCTGGAACGGCTCATCACCGCGGCGCGCGACTGACGAATCGACGACACGAGACCGAAGAGCAGGATCGAACCGAGGAATCTGAAGAGGACCATGGCAGACGCATCGCAAGACACGGCACAGCTCACCTACGACGGCAAGACCTACAACCTGCCCGTGGTGGAGGGGAGCGAGGGAGAGCGGGCGATCGACATCCGCACCCTGCGGGCCGAGAGTGGCTTGATCACGCTCGACCCCGGCTTCGGCAACTCGGGCTCGTGCCGCAGTGCGATCACCTACATCGACGGCGAGAAGGGGATCTTGCGTTACCGCGGCTATCCGATCGAGGAGCTCGCGTCGCACAGCACCTTCCTCGAGGTCGCCTGGTTGTTGCTCTACGGTGAGCTGCCCTCGGAGGCCGAGCTGGCCACGTTCACGGACGAAATCACGCGGCACACGATGCTGCACGAGGACTACCGCCGGCTCTTCGACTTCATGCCGAAGAACGCGCACCCGATGCCGGTGGCGGCGGCGGCGGTCGCGGCGCTGTCGACCTTCTACCGCGAGGCCGACAACGAGGACCGCATCCATCGTGCGGTCGTCCGCCTGCTGGCGAAGATGCCGACGATCGCGGCCTACGCCTACAAGCACTCGATCGGACAGCCGCCGACCTACCCGAAGAACGACCTCGGCTACTGCTCGAACTTCCTGCACATGATGTACGCGACCCCGTGCGAGCCGTACGCGGTCGACCCGGTCGTGGCCAAGGCGCTCGACCTCCTGCTGATCCTGCACGCCGACCACGAGCAGAATTGCTCGACCAGCACGGTGCGGCTCGTCGGCAGCTCGCTCTCGAGCCTGTTCGCGACGATCGCCTCCGGCATCAGTGCGCTCTGGGGGCCGCTGCACGGCGGTGCGAACCAGAAGGTCATCGAAATGCTCGAGCGCATCGCCGACGAGGAGGGCAGCGCCGACGTCTTCCTCAAGAAGGCCAAGGACAAGGACGACACGACGCGGCTCATGGGCTTCGGCCACCGCGTCTACAAGAGCTATGACCCGCGCGCGGCGATCCTGAAGGAAACCTGCAAGGGCGTCATCGAACGCGTCGGCGGCTCCAGCCAGCTGCTCGAGATCGCCATGCGCCTCGAGGAGATCGCGCTCTCCGACAGCTACTTCGTCGAGCGCAAGCTCTATCCGAACGTCGACTTCTACTCGGGCGTCATCTACAAGGCGATCGGCATCCCGGTGAACATGTTCACCGTGATGTTCACGATGGGCCGCCTGCCGGGTTGGATCGCGCAGTGGCTCGAGATGCGCAAGGACTCCGACTTCCGGATCGGTCGGCCGCGCCAGGTGTACACGGGCTCGGCCAAGCGCGCCTACGTGCCGCTCGGCAAGCGCTGATGTCCGAGGAGACGGGGTTCGAGTCCGGAGCCAAGCGGCTCGTCGAGCTCTGGGGCGAGATCGCCGACCTGGAGGCGACGATCCAGGTGCTGTCGTGGGATCAAGAGACCTACATGCCGGCCGCCGGGCAGGCCGCGCGCGGTTCGGCCCTGGGAACGCTGGCGGGGCTGCGGCACGCGAAGCTGTCGCAGACCGAGCTGGGGGACGCGCTCGCCGCGGCGGAGGCGTGCGCGGAGTCGGGGACACCGACGGCGGCGCTCGCGCGCTCGGCCCGGCGCGTCGTCGACAAGACTCGACGGATTCCGGCCGATCTCGCGCGTGAGCTGGCCCGCGCGCAGAGCCGCGGGCACGCGGCCTGGCGCAGCGCGCACGCGGAGGCGAACTTCGCGCTCTTCGCTCCCGATCTCGAGAACCTCGTTCGTCTGAGTCGTCTCGAAGCGCAAGCGCTCGCAGACGGGACGCCGGCCGGTGACGGCGGTGAGGCCTACGATGCGCTGCTCGACAAGTACGAGCCCGGGGCGAAGGCGGCCGAGCTCGAACCGCTCTTTCGGTCGCTCTTGGCCGAGCTGACCCCGCTCCTGCAGGCCGTGCGTGCCACCGGTACGGAAATCGACGAGTCGCCGCTTCAAGGAGCCTGTCCACGGGACGCGCAGCTCGCCTTCGGAACGCGCGTGGCGAAGGCCTTCGGCTTCGACTTCGACGCCGGGCGGATCGACCGCGCGCCCCATCCCTTCTGCACGAGCTTCGGTACGGGCGACGTCCGCATCACGTGGCGCTGGAACGACACCGACTTTCGACCGGGCTTCTTCGGCATCCTGCACGAGACGGGACATGCGCTGTACGAGCAGGGCCTGCCCGCGCGTTGGGGACGCACGCCGCTCGGCAAACCCGTCTCGCTGGGCGTGCACGAATCGCAGTCGCGGTTGTGGGAAAACCTCGTGGGCCGCAGCCGCTCGTTCTGGGAGTGGGCCCTGCCCGAGCTGCACGCCCACTTTCCGGCGCTGTCGGGAGTGACGCTCGAGCAGCTCTGGCCGGCGTTGCACACGGTGAAGCCCAGCCTGATCCGGGTCGAAGCCGACCAGGGCACCTACGACCTGCACGTCGCCGTGCGCTTCGAGCTCGAGCGCCGACTCATCGCCGGCGACCTCGCGGTCTCCGACCTGCCCGGAGCCTGGGACGAAGCCTACGAGCGCACGCTGGGCCTCTCGCCCGCGGGGCCGGCCAACGGTGTCCTGCAGGACATCCACTGGTCGATGGCCGCCTTCGGTTACTTCCCGACGTACACGCTCGGGAACCTGATGATGGCGCAGCTCTTCGAAGCGGCGCGGGCCGAGCTCGGGGACCTGGACGCCGCCTTCGCGCGCGGCGAATTCGCTCCCCTGCTCGACTGGTTGCGCCGCAACGTACACGGACACGGCCACCGCTTCCGGGCCGACGAGCTCATGCGACGGGCGACGGGCCAGCCGCTCGGCGCCGAGGCCTTCCTGGCGCAGCGCAAGGCGCTGACGGCCGAGGTCTACGGCGTCCGCGTCTAGCGCGCGTCCATCGCAAGCTCGCACGGCCTTCCGGCCTGACCGAAGCGGGGGCCCGTCGCGAGGCCCTTTTCTACGAGGTCGCTGTCCCTAACCGGCGTTTCGGGGGGGACTAGGACTCGCGAGATGCGCTCGGTTGCGGATCCCCTTCCCGATCCGTCGGCGGGACGTCTAGCAGCCTGATGGAAAAGTGCTTCGGATGCGATGCATGCGACCGGGAGGCCCAGCGGGTGCGCGAGAACGCAGGCGAATCGGTCGATTCGGCGAGGCTTTCGGGTGCCGGCCGGGCTTTCCGGACGCGTGCAGCGCGCCGGATGACTTTTTCATCAGGCTGCTAGGGTGGGTCCCGTGCCCCGGCCTCCGCTCTCCGAGGCGGGCACGGTGTTCCTCAGGTACCTGAGCCACCTCCCTCCGGAACCTCTCATCTCGTCGTCTTTCCGGGTCGAACAGCGGGCGAGCCCTGCGCTTCGAGACGGGAGGACTCACTCCTCGAGGAGGATCCGATGTCTTCACAGACACCTCTCAGCTTCGGTGCTCTCTCTCTGTCTGGTGTCGCTGGCGAGCTCGTCGGGGGCCCAGGAAACCGACATCACCCAGACCCCCAACGCGGCCGGAGCCGGGATCCAGAAGTCCCTGGCCGAAGAGGTGGGCGCGGGTCGCGGCGACATCCTGACGCCCGCTTCGTCGGCCTACGTGATCGCGCGCGATCCGTTTCGTGCGATCGCTCGCGGTCGACAGTTGTTCCAGCGCAAGTTCACCCATGGTCAAGGCCTCGGTCCGCGCACGTCGGACGGGGAGGGCGACATCATGAGCGACGGCTCGCTCGGAGCCGGGCTCTCCGACAGCTGCGCCGCTTGTCACGGTCGGCCCCAGGGCGCGGCCGGCTTCGGCGGCGACGTCTTCACGCGTCCGACGAGTCGCGATGCGCCGCACCACTTCGGGCTAGGCCTGCAGGAGATGTTGGCGGACGAGATCACGCGCGATCTGCGCGCGATCCGATCGCAGGCCGTGGCGACCGCCGCGAGCTCGGGGGTCGTCGTCGACGCCGTTCTCACCTCGAAGGGCATCGACTACGGCGATCTGAGCGCTGACCCCGCGGGCAGCGTGGACACGAGCGGTGTGCGGGGAGTCGATTCCGATCTGCGCGTTCGTCCCTTCTTCGCGGAAGGCACGACCATCTCGATCCGTGAGTTCGCCGTGGGGGCCTTCAATGCCGAGATGGGGCTCGAGTCACCCGACCCGGACTTGCTCGTGGCCTCGGCGGGGTCCGATGTCGTGACGCCGGCGGGGATGCGGCTCACGGGTTCGCTCGATGCGATCGAAGCGCCGCCGGCCCGATCGGTCCTCGACGATCCCGACGACGATGGCGTGCGTGACGAGATCCCCACCAGTCTCGTGGACTTCATGGAGTTCTATCTCCTGAACTACTTCCGTCCCGCCCAGCGCGTGGAGGGTCCCGGGTTCTCCCGGGAACGTCGCGGTCTGCACTTCATGGACCAGATCGGATGCACGGCCTGTCATGTCGAAGACTTGGCGATCGAGTCGGATCGCCGCGTCGCGGACGTTCATACGGGGCTGGACCGGACGAACGGCAACCCCTTCAACAACCTCTTCGCCGTGGCGACACCCTTCTTGGTCGAGGTCGACGATGGCTCGGGCCATCCGACGCGGAAGCTTCCTGCCCTCGGTCCCTTTCGGGTGCGCGGGATCTTCGCCGACTTCCGCCGGCATGATCTGGGGCCCAACTTCTGGGAGCGCAACTTCGATGGCTCACTCCAGAAGGAGTTCATGACCGAGCCCCTGTGGGGCGTCGGTTCGACCGCGCCCTACGGCCACGACGGGCGCAGCCCGACGTTGGAAGACGTCATCCTGCGCCACGGTGGGGAGGCCGCCGGTGCCCGCGCGCGTTTCGCGGCCCTACGGCGCTCGGAGCGCGAGGACATCCTCGCGTTGCTGCGCTCGCTGGTCCTGTTCTCGCCGCCCGCAACCGCTTCGAATCTGAAGCCGGCCGACCTCACCGATCCCGAGTACCCGGTCTTCGGTCACGGAAGCATCGACCTGTCCGTCCTCTTCAACGACCCGAGCGACAAGGAGTAGGCCAGCGGGAGCTCTTGCTCCGGAGGCGTCGAGGCGGTCCTTCGCGAACCGCCTCGGCGCCCGGGCGCGCTCAGAAGCCCATGCGCATCCGCACGGCGTCGGCCAGGCCGACGCGGACGCCGGTCGTAGCACTCGCGCTCGGATCGAACATGAGGCCCTGGGCATACAGGAAGAAGCCGACGATCGAGGGAACGACGGGGATGTTGAAGGCCACCGGGGCGGGGTTGCCCGGACCGGACCAGACCGTGCCGATGATCAACGGTCGCAACAGGAGGGGGCCGGTCTGGATCAGGAGCTCGCCCGCACCGTTCATGCCGAGCGTCGGCACCGTGATCCCACAAGGGAAGGTCGGCCACGTGTCGATCGAGATCGCCACCAACGGGACCGAGCCCGCGTTCTGCGTGCCGGTGGGGTTGTCGACGCCGAAGACCATCGTCGTGCCGATGACAGGCTCGCCGGCGAGAACCTGGAAGCTACCGACCGGGTTCGTGCCACAGCCGTAGGCGAGCGTCTCCGCCGCCGGCAAGAAGCGGAAGTGGTCGATGTAGCCGAGCGAGCTCCCGGTCCCGTTGCCGCCGTTGCCGACCTGGATCGTGATCGTGAAGGGCGTGTTGGGCGTGGAGCCGGGGAAAGACGTCTCCAGGTTGAGCCCCGCGTACTCGGCGGAGGTCGACGGAAAGCCGTGGATGGCGGAGGTCGTCGGGAACACCGAGAACGTGTCGCGGTAGTAAGCGTTGACCGTCGTCACCCCGTCCGTGACGTCGACGCTCATCCAGTCGTTGCGTGCAGCGGAGTTGGCCGCTTCGGCCCGCAGGAAGGCGGCCTGGAAGAGCAGGTTCGGATTGTCAGGGGGATACGTGAAGACCTGCGAGATGCCGGCCCCGCCGACCGCGGGCAGCGTGACACCTCCGGGGTTCGAGGGCGGCGTCGCGTTGTTGGTGCCGGTCGCGCTGAGCTCACACCACTGCGAGCCGTTGAAGGGCATCGCACCGTCGTTTGCCAGACCGAACGGACGGATCAGGTGCGCGGTTCCGTTGAACACGTTCCAGGGCGGGCTCGGCGGACTGCCGGGAACCTGGAGCTCGAAGCTCGGGTCCAACAGGTCGGCTTCGACGACCACGAGGTCGGGCATGGTGTTCACGTCCGAACCACCCGGACCGGTCGCGGTCAAGCTGACGGTATACGACCCCGGTAGCGTGTAGATGTGCCCGGGATTCTGCAGGCTCGACGTGCCGCCGTCGCCGAAGGTCCAGCTCCAGGCCGTGACGTTGCCCGTCGAGAGGTCGCTGAAGTTGACGGCGAGCGGCGCCTGGCCGGCCGGCGGGTTGGCCGAGAAGTCGGCCACCGGCGGCGGATCCCCGATGGTGATGTAGCCGACCTTCGTTTCGACTCCGGAGCCGCCGGGGCCGGTCGCGGTCAGGGCGACCGTGTACACGCCGGGCGTCGTGTAGTCGTGGCTCGGGTCCTGCAGCGTGCTCGTCGCGCCATCTCCGAAGTCCCAGGCCCACGAGCTGACGGGTCCAGAGGAGAGGTCGGTGAAGCTGACGGACACCGGAGCGACGCCGGAAGTCGGTGTTCCCGAGAAGTCCGCGACGGGAGCCGGGGGATCGACCGAGATGAAGTCGACCTTGGTCTCGCTGCTCGTGATCGCGAGCGCGTTCTCGACGCGCAGGATCACCGTGTAGGTGCCTGGCGTCGTGTACGTGTGCATCGGGTTCTGCAGCGACGACTGTCCGCCGTCCCCGAAGCTCCACGACCACTGCACGGGATTGCCGCTCGAGAGGTCGGTGAAGTTCACCGCGAGGGGAGTTGCGCCCGTCAAGGGGCTGGCGCTGAAGTCGGCGTCGGGACCCTGAGCGGACGCCAGGGAGGCGAGACCGATGGCCACGAGAGTGGATGCAAGGAAGCGACGGATCATGGCGGCACGCAGGGAAGGGGACGGATCCCACGGTGGGGATCGTCTAGGGTATCGCAATCCCCGCGGGAACGGGGAGCCTCCGAGCTTCCGCTTCCGAGGGGATTCCGTCAATCGACCGGGAACGGGTCACCGCGCGCAGGCCTCGCGCGCGTGGGAGAGCCCCGATCCGGAACGGATTTCCGAAGGTCGCGGCTCCTGGCCGCGGTCGGTTTCCACGACGTCACGCACGGGGACCTTCCGCTTCGACGCGCGTGGCGCGGGCCGCGGAGCAGAGCGACGCCTGCAGGCGTTCGAGCGCGTGCGGTCCGAGCCCGCGCTCGACCAGGACCGCCCGTAGCCCGCGCACCCCGGCGGGCCGGTTCGCGAGGCGGCGTGCGGGGGAGACGAGGCGCCCCGCGGTCTGGAGGGCGAAGACGTCGCCGCTCGAGCGGTCCTCGGCGAGGATCTTGACGCGCAGGAGTTGCGGACCGTCGACCTGCGTCACGAGCCGCAGCCACAGCGCGAGGAGTTCGACGTCCGCCGGCTCGCGGAGCTCGACGAGGTGCGAGCGACAGGCTGCTGCGCCTTCCACGGAGTCCGTTTGGTGGTGGAGCCAGGTCCGTGCGTTCGCGGCGTCAACGAGCCGCGCGAAGGCTGGCTCCGCGAAGATCCAGTCGGGCTCTACGTCGCCGTGCCGCGCCTCGCGCAGCTCGCAGCCGGGGGCGGCCGCTTCGAGGAGTTCCCGTACCGTCTCGACACGCCCCGCCGCGAGGTCGGTCTTCGTCAAGAGCAGGCGGTCGGCGGTGTCGAGCTGGCGTTGCAGCTCGGGCTGCGTCGCCAGCAGGTCCTCGGCGCGCACGGCATCGACGACCGCGACGGTACCGGCCGCGCGCACGCGCGCGCGCAGGCGCGGATCGGTCGCGAGGGCGTGCAGGAGCGGGGCCGGATCCGTGAGCCCGCTGGTCTCGAGCACGATGCGGTCCGGGCCGAGCGCCGTGATCCGTTCCAGGGACGCGTAGAGCTCGCCGCGCAGCGTGCAGCAAAGGCAGCCGGAGGCGAGCGCCCAGACGTCCTCGTCGACGCGCTCGAGGAGCCACGGATCGAGCGGCAGATCCGTCACGTCGTTGACGAGCACCGCCAGCCGCCCCGCACGCGGATGCCGCACGAGCGCCGCGAGCAGGGTCGTCTTGCCGCTTCCGAGGAAGCCGGTCACCACATGAAGGGGAATCGGCCCGTGGTCGGACATCACACTCACGCTACCATGCCGAGCCATGCGACCCGAGCGACTCATCGACTGTCACGTACACCTCAACAACTACCACGAGGCGACGCGCCGTCCGACGAACGAGAACGTCCAGGAACTGTTCTCGAAGATGACCGAAGTGGGTGTCGACCACGCGGTCGTCATCAGCTCGTACAAGGTGGACATGGACCGCCCCAGCGTCGAGGAGCTGCTCGAGGTCCTGGCCAAGGACCCGCGCACGACCGTCGTCGAGGGGCTGCGCTGGCGCGGCGAGAACCGCACGGACCTGTTCGGGCTCGAGGAGCGGATTCGCGACGGGCTGGTCAAGGGCATCAAGCTGTACCCCGGCTACGACCACTATCCGATCAACGACCCCTCGCTCGAGACGGTGTTTCGGATCGCTGCCAAGACGGACGTCCCCGTCATGATCCACACCGGCGACACCTACGCGAAGACCGCCAAGGTGCGCATGGCCCATCCGCTGCTGGTCGACGACATCGCCGTCGATTACCCGGACGTGAAGTTCGTGATGTGCCACCTCGGCAATCCCTGGTTCCAGGACGCTGCCGAGGTGCTCTACAAGAACGACAACGTCTTCGCGGACATCTCGGGCTTGACGCTGGGCGACTTCTCGTACGACTTCGAACGCTACGTGGCCATGCGCTTGAAGGAGATGATCACCTACATGGGCGATCCCGGGAAGCAGCTCATGTACGGCAGCGACTGGCCGCTCGTTCACATGAAGCCCTACGTACGCTTGCTCGGAGAGCTCGACTTCACGCCCGAGCAGCTCGAGAACGTCGCCTGGCGCACCGCGGCCGAGCTCTTCTCGATTCCGGCCAAGGAGCTGAGCCGACACGGTGGGGACGGCGTCCCGAACCAGGTCTGACCGCGCGCCGCGCCAGGGAGCGCAGCGCGCGGCGAACGCTCAGAACCCGAAGGTCAGGCGATAGCCGTCGGTCAATCCGAACTTCACGGCCGAGCCGGACGGATCGAACAGCATGCCTTGCACGTCGAGGGCGTAGCCGACGATCGACGGGACGAAGGGGATCGGGAAGTCGACCGGGGCGGGATTGCCGGGGCCGCTCCAGAGGCTACCGACCAAGAGGGGCCGGATCAGGAAGGCGCCGGTGCGGATCAGGAGCTCGCCCGTGCCGTTCATGCCGAGACCGGGTACCTGCACGCCGCAGGGGAAGCTCGGATAGCCTCCGAGCGAGATCGCCAAGATCGGGACCGAGCCCGGGGCTTGTGTGCCGAGCGGGTTGTCGATGCCGAAGGTCATGGTCGTGCCGATGACCGGCGAACCGGCGAGCAGCGTCATGCTGCCAGCCGGGTTGACGCCGCAGCCGCTCGCGACCGTTCCTTCCGGCGGCAGGAAGCGGAAGTCATCGATGTAGCCGAAGGACGGCACGCTGCCGTCCCCGCCGTTGCCGACCTGGATCGATACGGTGAAGGTCGTCAGCGGCGTCGCGCTCGGGAACGTCGTCTCGAGGTTGAGTCCGGCGACCTCGATCGGGGTCATCGGCAGGCCGTGGATGACGGAAGTCGTCGGTGTGGGGGAGAACGTGTCCTTGTAATAGACGTTGACGGTCGTGAGGCCGTCGGAGACGTCGACGCTCATCCAGTCGTTGCGGCCGGGATCGTCGGGGTTCTCCGCGCGCAGGAAGGCCGCCTGGAAGAGCAGGTTGGGATTGCCGGGCGGATAGCGGAAGACCTGGCTGATTCCGACCCCGCCGAGGGCGGGCGACGTGCTGCCTCCGGGATTCGACGGCGGCGTCGCGTTGTTCGAGCCGCTGGCGTTGAGTTCGACCCACTGGCTTCCGTCGACCGGCATCGGCCCGTCGCTCGGGAAGAGGAAGGGCTGCACGAGGTGCGCCAATCCGCCGGTGAGCACCCACGGCGTGGTGGGCAGCGTGGCCGGCACCTGGCCCTCGAAGGACGGATCGAGCAGGTCCGCGTCGACCGTGATGTAGTCGGTCTTCGTCAGCACGTCCGAGCCACCAGGGCCCTGGACCGTCAGACTGACCGTGAACGACCCGGGCGTTCCGTACGACCAGAAGGGGTTCTGACCGCTGGAGGAACCGCCATCGCCGAAGTTCCACGACCAGCTCGTGATCGGGCCGCTGGAGAGGTCCGAGAAGGCCACCGCGAGCGGTGCTTGGCCCGACGTCGGCGTGCCTGAGAAGTTCGCCACGGGCGCGGGGTCGAGGACGTCGACGTAGTCCGTGGCCGTGAACACGTCCGAGCCGCCCGGTCCCGTCACCGTAAGCGCGACGGTGTACGTTCCGCCGCTCGTGTAGGTGTGGTTCGGGTTCTGGGCGCTCGAGCCGTTGCCGTCCCCGAAGTCCCAGCTGTAGCTCGTGACGTTGCCTGTCGAGCCGTCGGTGAAGGCGACGACGAGCGGAGCGGTGCCGCTCGTCGGGGTGCCCGAGAAGCCGCCGACCGGCGCCGGCCATTCGACCAGCACGAGGTCCGTTTGCGTGCGGGTGTCCGCGCCACCGGGCCCGCTCGCGACCAGACTCACGGTGTAGAGCCCCGGGGTCGTGTAGACGTGGCCGGGGTTCTGGGCGCTGGACGAACCGCCGTCCCCGAAGGTCCAGGACCAGCCCGTGACATTGCCCGTGGTCGTGTCACTGAAGGACACGTTGAGCGGAGCCAGCCCGACCGTCGGCGCCGCCGTGAAGTCGGCGACGGGGGCCGGTTCCTCGACCGCGATGTAGTCGGTGCGCGTGAACGTATCGACGCCGCTGCCGTCGCCGACCGTCAACACGACCGTGTAGAGCCCGGGCGTGGCGTAGACGTAGTTCGGGTTCTGGATGCTCGCACCGCCGCCGTCTCCGAAGGACCAGGACCAGCTCGTGACGTTGCCCGTGGACGTGTCGGTGAAGTTGACCGCGAGCGGGGCGTCGCCGGTGGTCGGCGCGCCGGTGAAGCCCGCGAGCAACACGGAGGAGTCGACGTCGATCGCGACCGTCTCCTGATCGAAGACGTGGTTGCCGTCGGTCGCGCGCGCGACAAACGCGTAGCTGCCGGCCTGCGTCGGCGTGCCCGACAGGACGCCAGCGCTAGAGAGCTGCATCCCGGGCGGGAGCTGGGAGCCACCGAGCGTGAAGCGGTACGAGTTCGCGTTCGTGAGGCTCGAGACGCCGTCGTAGCCGACCGGCTGCGAGAAGCCGCCGCTGCGTCCGCGTGAGATGCCGACCGTCGGCGTCACGTTCGCGTTGCCCGAACCGTAGTGGAACTCGATCGCGCCCGAGTCGCGCAGCGTGACGGAGAAGTTGCACAGCGCGCCGGTGTCGAAGTGGTGCGCGCGCCAGCGAAACGTCACCTCGCCCGCGATCGCGGTCGAGACGAAGATGTCGTCGCCGGCTTGATCCGTGCGCAGGTCATCCCAGAGCGGCGCGATCCTGTGCTCGAAGCGCAGGCGCGTCTTCTGGTTACCCGGGTTGGTCTGACCGCTGTCGACGAAGTCGAGGAAGCCGTTCGAGCTGACGTAGATCGTCCCGTAGGACTCGCCAAAAAACGGGAAGGCAAACGGTAGGGTGTAGCTCCAGACACCTTCGTCCGCGCGCCAGTTTTGGCCGCTGCCGACGCTGGCGAACAGGCTCGAGCCCAGATTCTGCTCGGTGTAGACGGGGTTCTCGATGACTTCCGCCCAGGTCTTGCCGCCCGTGCCGCCGGTGACCGAGAGAGCCTGTGTGTACGGCGTCGCGAGCGTCGCGGCCGGGAGGCTCGCGCTCGTGATGCTCGGCGCGCTCGGGTTCGCGTACGTGAACGTCATGTTCGTGGCCGGCGCCGAGATCGAAGTCAGGCGGTTGTCGTTGGCGATGACGTTGCCTTGCTGGTAGGCGCGCAGGTTCGGCGAGGTCGTGCCCGTGATCTGGGTGGCGAAGGATGCGCGATAAGGGTCGAGCGAATCGCCCCGGTTGAAGCCCTGTTCGAGCTCCCAGTCGTCGTCCGCCTGCAAGAGCGCGATGCGATAGTGGTTGCCGTTGGCGGGCCAGCCGGCCTGTCCCGGATAGCCCTCGTCCGCGTTGACGTTGTTCGAGCCCAGCTCGCCCTTGGCGTCGTCGCAGTGGTAGATGCCGAGCCCCTGCTGGGGCAGCTGAGCGTCGAAGCCGACCTGGCGGCGGTTCTCGATCAGGACGTATTCCCCGTTCGGGTAGCCGCTATCGAGCACGAAGGCTTCGGCGTTCACCTCGAGGTGGGACAGCGAGTGAGCGCCGAGCAGAAGCTGCGTGGGCGCGATCCAGCCCATCTTCATCTTCGACCACGCGCACATGTGCGAGGGGTACTGCTGGCTGCCGTCGAAGCCCCAGGAGCCGGCCGCCATCAAGCACCAGTTGCCGAGTCCCTGACCGCCGCCATCCGTGTCGTACTCGTCGGGCAAGCCGAAGAAGTGGCCCAGCTCGTGGGCCACGACGCCGATGCGCCCGGGGTTCGAGCCCGAGGTCGACCACAGTCCCGGTGAGATGTTGTACTCGGAGACCTTGATGCCCTCCGCGCTGGTCCAGGTCGGGATCGACCACTTGTGCGACCACATGCGATCGTCTTGAGAGGTGCCGTACTGGTCCGAACCGCCCCACTCGGCGCCGTAGCCCGAGTGCAGAAACGTGATCGCGTCGATCCAGCCGTCGCCATCGGAGTCGAACTGCGAGAAGTCGATCGACGCATCGGCTGCGTCGAGGCCGTCTTCGATCAGCTCCCACGTGCGCGACGTCAGGCCGGAGTTGCCATTCGCGTAGTAGGTCTCCGAGTTCGGAACGTCGATCCAGGCCGTGACCGTCGAATCGATCGTCAGCGCGCCGTAGGTGTTCTCGAGGTAGTGGTCGCGGACGCTGCCCGTCGGCGCCAGCGTCGGATGGCCGCCGACCGCATTCATGATCGTCGTGACGTCAGCCTGGGACGGCAGCGTGCGGTTCTGGCCGCCCGGTCCATGGCCATTGAAGCGCAAGAGCAGCACGAGGTTGCCGACCGAGCCGCTGCCCGCCTGGAAGGCCGGTGCGGTCGTCGAGCTCGGATCCTGGTTCAGCGCGCGGTCGAGTTTCGGGTCGCGCGGGCCGGGGCCCGCGGGCGCGACCGGCGTGACCCCGCTCGCGAACGTGACGCCGGCGGGGAGCTGCGTGCCGGCTCGGTAGCTCGTCGCCTGCAGACGTCCGCGCGCATCCAGCTCGGCCAAGTGCCAGGCACCTTCGGCGAAGACCACCGGGCGACCTTCGAGATCCTCGTGCCAGTGGTTGTACCCGTTTCCGCGCAGCACGAGCTCGAGCGTCGTTCCGTCGGGCTGGGTCACCTCGAACGCGCCCGGCCGTGCCGGTGCGACGCAGTCGAAGCCCTGGACGGTCGATCCAGGGGCTCCTTGACGGGACGAGACGGAACTGACGAGGGCGGCGGCGACGAAACCGGCGGCGACGAGAGGGCGCACGTGAACCATGGGATCCGTGGGAGGCGTGGGTGGAGGGGTGAGAGGGAAGCCACGGGACCGCGTGACGGTCGGACCGAGCCCCCCCGGTGCGTGCTCCCGAGCACGCGCGTTAAATGTAACGCGCTGCGTGGAATCAGGCCCCGCTGGGAAGTCTTTTCCGCGGCGCACGGGGGCCGAGGAGCGCCGCCCAGGCGCGGATCAGGCGATCAGGGCGAGAAACGTGCCGGGCGCCAGGCCGAAGAGCAGCACGAAGAAGCAGCAGACCCAGGTCGCGATCCGGGCCGTGGGGCGCAGAGCGGGGCCGAGCTGGGCGCCGTCCGTTGCGCCTGGGGCCTCCATGAAGAGCACCACCAGGACGCGCAGGTAGTAGCCCAGGGCCACGACCGAGAGCAGTGCACCGAGGACGGCGACCGCGATCAGGTCGGCTTCGACGAGCTCCGCGAAGACGAACCACTTGCCGAGGAAGCCGCCCGTCGCCGGGATGCCGCCGAGCGAGAGCATGAAGAGCGTCATCGCGCCCGCGAGAGCCGGATGTTCACGTCCCAGGCCGCGCAGGTCGTCGAGCGTCGCGAAGCGGCGCTCGGGCGTTTCGAGCAGGCTGAGGATCCCGAAGGCTCCCGTCGCGGTGAAGACGTAGGCACCCATGTAGAACAGGGCCGCGCGCGTGAGGCCCGCTTCGTCGGCTCCCGCCATGCCGGCCGCGACGAGCAGGAGCATCGTTCCGGCGTGCGCGACGCCCGAGTACGCGAGCATGCGCTTGAGGTCGGTCTGGACCAGGGCGCCGAGGTTGCCCGCGGCCATCGTCACGAGCGCGATGGCCGACACGACGAAGCCGGCGTCCTCGGGGAAGAGCCCGATGATGCGCAGGAGGAAGCCGAAGGCGGCGGCCTTGGTGCCCGTCGCCATCAACACCGTGACGGGCGTCGGCGCACCCTGGTAGACGTCGGGGACCCAGAGGTGGAAGGGGAAGACGGAGACCTTGAAGAACAGGCTGGCCGCGACCAGCGCGGAACCCGCCAGCGCCATCGTTCCGCCTGGGTCGGCTTCGAGCAGGTGGGGGATCGAGAGGGTCCCGTGCGCGGCGTAGAGCAAGGCCGAGCCGTAGAGGAGGAGCGCGCTCGAAAAGGATCCCAAGAGGAAGTACTTCAGACCCGCTTCGACCGACTCGGTGCGTGCGCGCCGGAAGGCGGCGAGCGCATACAGCGGCAGCGACAAGAGCTCGAGTCCGATGAAGAAGACGATGAGGTCGCCCGCTCCGACCATCAGCATCATCCCGGCCGGTGCACAGAGCAGGAGCGCGTCGTGCTCGGGTTGGAAGGGCTTGTCCTCGCGGTAGTAGCCGAGGCCGTAGACCCAGGCCATGAGCGTCGACGCCAGGAAGAGCAGACCCCACACCGACGTGTGTGCATCGACGTAGAACGTGCCGTCGAGAACCGGCCCCGGGCCGCCTCCGTTCAGAAGGTTCTTGCAGCAGAAGAAGCCGGACACGACCAGCGTCGCCACGAAGGCGAAGTTCCGTGCGGGCTTCAAGCGCTCGACGATGTCGCAGAGCAGGAACAGCAGAACCCCGCTGCCGAGGGCCAGGATCGGAGCCGTGGCGGCGCTGGCGCCGACCGTGAAGACGTCGTCGAAGACCGCTTGAAGCTGGGAGGTCGTCACCGGCCTTCCTCCAGGTCCGGGGTGGTGGGCGCGGGCGGCGGAGCGAGTCGGGCGCCTCGTTCGGCGGTCCCGCGCACGGCTTCGATGCGTGCGTCGAGGGCGCCGAGCGTCCCGTCGAGCTTGGCGAGGAAGGCGTTCGGCTGGACACCGATCCAGAACACGAAGAGGACCAGCGGCAGCATCAAGCCGACCTCGCGCGCGCCGAGGTCGCGCAGCGTGCGGTTCTCCTCGTGCACGACCGCGCCGAAGAGCAGGCGGCGCGTGGCCATCAGCAGATAGACGGCGCCGAAGATGACGCCCGTGACGGCGATCGTGGCCCAGAAGGGCGAGGCCTCGAACGTGCCGAGCAGGATCAGATACTCGCCGACGAAACCGTTCAGGCCGGGCAAACCGACGCTCGAGAGCATGGTCAGAACGAAGAAGAAGGCGAACACGGGCATGACGCTCGCGATGCCGCCGAAGCGGTCGAGCGCGCGCGTGTGACGACGCTCGTAGATCATGCCGACCAGGAGGAACAAGAGGCCCGTCGACAGGCCGTGGTTCACCATCTGGAGCACGCTACCGGTGATGCCTTCGCGGCTGAGCGCGAACATGCCGAGCACGCAGAAGCCGAGGTGGCTCACGGATGAACAGGCGATCAAGCGCTTGAGGTCGTTCTGCGCCATGGCGAGAAACGCGCCGTAGACGATTCCGACCGCACCGAGCCCCATGAAGAGCGGCGACCAGGCCAGGGCCGTGGCGGGAAAGACCTGGATGCCGAAGCGTAAGAGGCCGTAGGTGCCCATCTTCAGCAGGATGCCGGCGAGCAGTACCGAGCCCGAGGTCGGCGCCTCGGTGTGTGCATCGGCCAGCCAGGTGTGGAAGGGCAGGACCGGCACCTTGATGGCGAAGGCCAGTGCGAAGGACGCGAAGATCAGGCCCTGGGCCCGCAGGGAGAGATCTCCGGCGACGTCGATGACCTCGACGACGCTGGTCGTCCCCGTGAGATAGATCAGGGCGATCACCCCGACGAGCATCACGAGGCTGCCGGCCACCGTGTAGAGGAAGAACTTGATCGTCGCGTAGATGCGACGCTCGCCGCCCCAGATCCCGACGATGAAGTAGAGCGGGACGAGGCTGACCTCCCAGAACACGTAGAACAGGACGAGGTCGGTGGCCAAGAAGACCCCGAGCATGCCCGTTTCCATCACGAGCAGCCAGATGAAGAACTCCTTCAGGCGCTCGTGGATGTGCCCGTAGGTGGACAGGACCACGATCGGCATCAGAAGCGTCGTCAGGCAGACCAACAGGATCGAGATCCCGTCGACGCCGACCGCGTACTCGACCGTCGTCGTTCCTCCCGGTAGCTGGAACCAGGTCGCGTGCACCGCGTGCTGCATGCCGGCGCGGCTGCCGTCGAACTGGAACCAGAGCGCAAAGCCCAGCAGCGCGACCAGGCCGGTGACAAGCAGCGCGAGCGGACGCACGAGCGTGGTCCGCGAGGCCGGGACCAGGCCGATCGCGAAGGCTCCGAGGAGCGGCAGGAAGATCGAGGTCGTGAGCAGATCCATCAAGGCACCGCGATCCAGCAGAGGGTGAGCAGGGCCGCTCCGGCGCCCATCCAGAGGGCGTAGGTCTTGGCGCTACCGTCGGTCAGCTTGCGTGTCTTGCCGCCCAGCGCGCGGGCCAGTGCTCCGACCGCGTTCACGATCCCGTCGATCAGGAACTGGTCGATCAGCGAGGCGATGAAGAAGGCGCAGAGCCGGATCGGTTGCACGATGCGTGCGGAGTAGGTCGCGTCGATGCGCCAGGCGTTCTGAAGCCGACCGACGAGGTGCGGCCGCTTCTCGGCCAGCTCGAGGTCGGGGCCGGGACCGCCCGTGTAGGTGTGGAAGCCGCGGTGCGCGAAGACGAGCGCCAGAGCCGCGCCGAAGGCGAGCAGCGCCCATTCGAGCGTGTGGGACAGGTGTGGCAACTCGCCGTGCAAGGCGAGCAAGGCGTCGCCCGGCGCGGTCACGGGCGCGAGCCACTCTCCCAGGAGATGGGGGACGTGCAGGACCGGCGGCAGCCCGATCACGCCGCCGGCGAGCGACAGCACCGCGAGGACGAGCAGCGGCAGGGTCATCGACAGCGGCGACTCGTGCGGATGGACCTTGGCCGCGTCGAAGCGCTCGCTTCCGTGGAAGGTCAGGGCGACCATGCGCCACGTGTAGAAGGCCGTCAGCGCCGCCGATCCCACGCCGACGAGCCACAAGAGCAGGTAGGGGCCGCCGTGGGCGAACGTGTGGGCGAGGATTTCGTCCTTCGACATGAAGCCCGAGAGCAGGGGCAGTCCCGAGAGCGCTCCGGCCCCCGCCAGGAACGTCACCCAGGTCACGGGCATGTGCCGGCGCAAGCCGCCCATCTTGGTCATGTCCTGCTCCTCGTGCATGCCGTGGATGACGCTGCCCGAACCGAGGAACAAGAGCCCCTTGAAGAAGGCGTGCGTGACGAGGTGGAAGATCGCGGCGGCCCAGGCGCCGGTCGACAGGCCCAGGAACATGTAGCCGAGCTGGCTGACGGTCGAGTAGGCCAGGACCTTCTTGATGTCGTTCTGGCACAGGGCCGTCGAGGCGCCGATCAACGCCGTGAGCGCGCCGATCGCACCCATGACGAAGAGCACCGTCGGACTGGCCGCGTACAACGGGTTCAGGCGTACGACGAGGTAGACGCCGGCCGTGACCATGGTCGCGGCGTGGATCAGGGCGGACACGGGCGTGGGGCCCGCCATCGCGTCGGGCAGCCAGGTGAAGAGCGGAAACTGGGCCGACTTGCCACAGGCGCCTCCGAACAACAAGAGCGCTGCCAGCGACACCAGGAAGGGTTCGTGAGCGACGACGTCCGCGACGCTCGCGCCGATGTCGGAGAGATCCAGCGTGCCGAAGAGCCCGACCAACAGGAAGCTCCCGAGGAGGAAGCTCGCGTCCCCGATCCGGTTCACGACGAAGGCCTTCTGGCCCGCTTCGGCCGGCCAGCCCTTCTCGTACCAGAAACCGATCAAGAGGTACGAGCACAGCCCGACGCCCTCCCAGCCGATGAACAGCCCGAGCAGGTTGGAGGAGAGGACCAACATCAGCATCGCGAACACGAACAGGTTCAGGTACGCGAAGAACTTGGCGTAGCCCGGATCCCCTTTCATGTACCCGGCGCTGTAGACGTGGATCAGGAAGCCGACGCCGGTGATGACGAGCAACATGACGCTCGACAGACGGTCGACGACCATCGACAGGTCGATCTTCAGGTCACCGACGTGGATCCACTCCCAGACAGGGCTTTCGAGCACGAGCGCGGGCGCGCCGCGCAGCTCGAGGAACGAGCGCACCGACAGGGCGAAGCAGAGACCGATGGTCCCGCTGGCGACGAGCGGCGCCAGCAAGGCCGGGCCCATGACCGGGGGGGAGGCGGGCTTGCGCTTGCGTGCCGCCAGCGTCAAGAAGTGCAACGCCCCGCAGAGCGCGGCACCCGCGAGGGGCAGGAAGGGCAGGAGCCACAGGAGCGGGCGCTCGGCGCCCGCTTGGACGGTGAGGAGGTTCGCGATCATGGCGTCAGCCCTTCAACTCCGTCACGGCGTCGAGACTCACGGATTCCTTCTGACGGTAGAGCGCGATGATGAGGGCGAGTCCGACGGCCGCTTCGGCCGCCGCCACCAGGATCACGAACAGCGCGAAGATCGGGCCCTGCAGCGGGTTGCCCACGCCTTCGAGCGAAGCCTGCGCCCAGTGCCGGCTGGCACCCAGGAAGGTCAGGTTCGCGGCGTTCAGCATGAGCTCGATCGAAGCCAGCACGATGATGATGTTGCGCCGCACGAGAAAGCCCAGCACCCCGAGCGCGAAGAGCGCGGCCGCGAGGGCGAAGAGGTGTTCGGTCGGGACGTTCACTGCTCGACCCCCTTCTGCCACGGCCAGCCGGCCTTCTCACCGACGTTCTCGTCGATCCGGCCGCGCTGGCGCTTGGCCAGGACGATGACGGCGATCATCGTCGCGAGGAGCAGCAAGGAGGCGGCCTCGAAGGGCAGCATGTAGCGGCTGAACAGGACCTCGGCCAGCGGCTCGAGGCGGTCGATGCCACCCTCGCGCGTCGCGAGGGTCGCGACCGGCGCAGGTGCATGGCCGGGGGCGAGCACGCCGACGAGGCAGAGGACCGTGGCCGCGGCGCCGGCGATGACAAAGCGCGTCTTGCCGATCGCCTTGGCGGGGCTCTCGCTGAACTGGTTCAGATCGCCCAGGTTCAAGAGCATGATCACGAACAGGAACAGGACCATGATCGCGCCGGCGTAGACCAGAAGCTGCGTCGCCGCCAGGAACTGGAAGCCCGCCAGCAGGTAGATGCCGGCCAGGCACACGAAGACGCCCAGGAGCGAAAGGACGCTGTAGAGCGGCATCTTCGCCGTGACGACCCCTGCCGCGAAGGCGAGCGCGAGAGCGGCTAGGAGGTAGAAGAGGATTTCCGCCACCGGTCGTTCACCTTGTAGAAGTAGTCGATGCGCTTCTGCAGCGCGGCCTTCGGACGCTTCAGCTTGTCGATGTCGTACACGAGAGCCGCGCGCGTGAAGTCGGCCAACTCGAGCTCGTCGCTCATGAAGATGGCGTCCTTGGGGCAGGCTTCCTCGCAAAAGCCGCACAGGATGCAGCGCAGCATGTCGATCTCGAAGCGCTCGGGCTCGCGCTCGATGAACCGGTCGGTTTCTTGCCCGTCGATCGTGATGGCGTAGGCGGGGCAAGCCACCTCGCACAGACCGCACGAAACGCAGGCCAGCGTCTCGTTGTCTTCCAGGAGGGTCAGGCGCGGCTGGCCGCGCGTGACCTCGTTCGTGGGCAGACCCTCCTCGGGATATTGGCGCGTGATCTTCGGCTGAAAGATCGCCCGGAACGAGTGCGACAACGCCCGCACGATCTCCGGCAGGAACAGCCGCTCCATGAGCGAGAGCTCTTTGCGTTTGACGATGACCATGGGTCGAAGCTCAGCTCCCGTAGACGCCGAGAGAGGCCAGGGCGCCGGTGAGAAAGACGTTGGCGAGCGCCAGGGGCAACATCACCTTCCAACCGATCGCCATGAGCTGGTCGAAGCGAAAGCGCGGCAGGGTCCAGCGCACGAGCAGGAAGAGGAACAGGAAGAGCGAGGTCTTGGCGGCGAAGGCGCCGAGCTGGACGAACCAGGGTGCGTCGGCCCAGAAGGGAACCTCGCTGCCCCCGAGAAAGAAGGTCGTCGTGAGGCTCGCCATGACGAACATCGCGCAATACTCGCCGAGGAAGAAGAGCGCGAACTTCATCGACGAGTACTCGGTGTGGAAGCCACCGACCAGCTCCGGTTCGCACTCGGCGAAGTCGAACGGATGGCGATTGGTCTCCGCGAAGGTCGCGACGAGGAACAGCACGAAGGCGAGCGGCTGGCTCCAGATGTTCCACTGCCAGATCGCGCCCGCCTGACCCGCGACGATCTCGCGCAGGTCCAGGCTGCCGCTCATCACGACGATCGAGAGGATCGCCAGGATCATCGAGAGCTCGTAGCTGACCATCTGGGCCGAGGCGCGCAGCCCGCCCAGGAGGGAGTACTTCGAATTCGAGCTCCACCCCCCGAGGATCACGCCATACACGCCCAGTCCGCCGATCGCGACGACGTACAAGGCCGACATGTCGATGTCGGCGATCGAGAGCGTCGTTTGGACCCCCGCGATGGAGATGTCGCCCGCGAAGGGGATCACGGCCACGGTCAACATCGCCGGCACGGCCGCCAGCATCGGTGCCAACCGGAAGAGGACGGGGTTCGCGTCGCGCGGCACCACCTCCTCCTTGAAGAAGAACTTGATGCCGTCGGCGATCGGCTGCAGCGTTCCGAACGGTCCCACGCGGTTGGGGCCGATGCGCCACTGGATCCAGGCCGAGACCTTGCGTTCGGCCAGCGTCATCCCGGCTGCGACGCCGAGCATGCCGCCGTAGATCAGGCCGGCCTTCAAGAGCCACACCAAGAGGGTCGTCGAGTCGGGCATCAGGCTCGGACCTCCGCCCCGGCGTCGAGCCGTTCCTGGACCGCGCGCAGGCTGCGCTCGAGCGGGGGAACGCCGTCCGGCGCGGCCTTCGCGATCGCGAGCCGACCCGGATGCCCGTCGACGTTGATCCAGGTCCCCGTGCGCTCCGACGCATCCGGGACGCCCAGAGCGCCGCGCAGAGCAGGCGCCGCATAGGCCCGGGTGTCGAGCAAGAAGAGGCGGATCGAACGCGGCAAGGCGGCCAGCGCTTCGGGAGTGACCAGCTCGCCGACGCTCTCGCCGACGAGGACGACGCACGTGGCTCCCGCAAGCATGGTGGAAACGTCGGCGGCCTCCACGGCTTCGAAGCCGAGCTCCGTGAGCCCACGGCGATTCGGACACGGGTCGCCGGTGTGCAGGAAGTCGTCCCGCAGGTCGGTATCCGCGGCGGGGGAGACGAAGCGCGTCGTTGCGCCCGTGGCCTGCGCGAGGTCGCGCACCAGCTCGCCTTCCTCGACCGTGAGCCAGGGCGACACGAGCAAGACGTGCTCGCCCTTGCGCCGAAGGTTCTCGGCCAGATCGTCGAAGACACGCTCGAGCGACTTGGGCTCCAGGCCCTGCGCGCCACGCAGGAAGCCGCCCACCAGACGGTCGTCGGCGTTGAAGCGATCGAAGGCGAAGCGACCGTGGTCGCACATCCACCACTTGTTCTTGTCCTTGTCGTAGCGCGGGCGGACGCGCTTCACCTCGCGCCGGCGCAGGACCTCGATGCTGATCGAGCAGCCTCGGCTGCACTCGCCGCAGGTCGACGGGTGCTTGTCGAGGTTCCAGACGCGAGCCTGGAAGCGGAACTTCTTCAGGGTCAGCGCGCCGACGGGGCAGATGTCGGCGATGTTGCCCTGGTAGTTGCCGTGCAACGGGCGGTCCGCGAAGGTCGAGATGACCGAGCGCGAGCCCAGACCGGCGACCGTGAGCTGCGGTTGCTTAGCGACGTCCTCGTAGAAGCGCACGCAGCGGCTGCACAGGATGCAGCGCTCCTGGTCCAACAGGATCGTGTCCCCCAGGCTCTTGCGCTTCTCGAGCTTGCGGCGCGGCTCGACCGAGCGGCCTTCGCCTTGTCCCTCGCTGAAGGAGTAATCCTGGAGATCACACTCGCCGGCCTTGTCGCAGATAGGACAGTCGAGCGGGTGGTTCTTGAGCAGGAATTCGAGGCACTGGCGACGCGCATCGTGCGCGCCGGGGGCCTCGGTGTTGACCACCATCCCCTCGGAGACCGGTGTCCGGCAGGCGACGACGACGCGCGGTGGCATCTCGCCCATCTTCACCTCGACCTGGCAGATGCGGCACGAGCCGACCGGCGTCAGTCCGGGGTGATAGCAGTACATCGGCACGAGCTCTTCGGCGTGCTCGTGGCAGGCGGCGATGAGCGGACGCTTCGGGTCCGCCTCGACTTCGCGCCCGTTGATCGTGATCTTGGTCACGCGTTCACCTCGACCTGTTTGCGAGCTGACGTCGAGTCGTCACCGCCGCGCAGCGGGCAACCCTTGTGGGTGACGTGGGCTTCCATCTCGTCGCGGAAGTGCTTCACGATGGCATGGGTGGGGATGGCGGCGGCGTCGGCCAGCGCACAGATCGTCTTGCCGGGGGCCATGCCCGAGGCGAGGCTCGAGAGCAACTCGACGTCCTCCAGGCGACCCTGTCCGTGTTCGAGTCGCCTGAAGATCTGGTGCAGCCATTCCGTGCCTTCACGGCACTGGCTGCACTGCCCGCAACTCTCGTGTTCGTAGAAGCGCGAGATGACCTCCATCGAGCGCACCGTACAGGCCGTCTCGTCGAGCATCATCATCGCCGCCGTGCCGAGCATCGAGCCGGCTTCCTTGAGCGAGTCGTGGTCCATCGCGACGCCGATCATCGAGGCCGGCAGGAACCCGGTCGACGAACCGCCGGGGATCCAGGCCTTCAGCTGGCGGCCCTTCCAGATGCCGCCGGCGAAGTCGTCGAGGATCTCCTTGGCGCTGAGGCCGAGCGGGAGCTCGTACACACCGGGTCGCACGACGTGGCCGGAGATGCCGACGAGGATGTTGCCGGGACTCTTCTCGGTGCCCATCGACTTGAACCAGTCGGCCCCGCGCAGGATCACGTACGGGACGTTCTGCAGGGTCTCGACGTTGTTGACGGTCGTCGGCTGGCCCCACAGGCCGAAGCCGGCGGGGAAGGGGGGCTTCGGTCGCGGGTGTCCGCGCTTGCCCTCGAGGCTCTCCATCAGCCCCGTCTCCTCGCCGCAGATGTAGGCGCCCGCGCCCTTGTGCATCCAGATCTCGCAGTCGAAGCCCGAGCCGAGGATGTCCTTGCCGACGAGGCCCGCGCGACGCGCTTCGTCGATCGCGGCGGCGACGCGATCGTAGGAGTGGCGATATTCGCCGCGGACGTAGATGTAAGCCGCGCCGACCCGCATCGCGTAGCAGGCGATCAGGATGCCCTCGATCAAGCCGTGCGGATCCTCGTCCATCAGGACGCGGTCCTTGCACGTGCCGGGCTCGGATTCGTCGGCGTTGACGGCCAGGTAGCGCGAGCGCTTGTCCTTCTCCGGATCCGGCATGAAGCTCCACTTCAGACCGGTGGGAAAGCCCGCGCCGCCACGTCCGCGCAGGCCCGAGTCCTTCACGAGCTGGATGACCTGACCGGGCGTGAAGCCGCCCTTCAGGACCTTCTCGAGCGCCTGGTAGCCTTCGTTTTCGCGGTACACGTCGAGCGTGTGCGAATCGGCCAGGCCGCTGCGGTTCAAGAGGTAGGTTTCGTACTTGCTCACGCCATGCCCCCGAGGATGCGCTCGACGTCCTCTTCGGAGAGGTTCTCGTGGTAGATGCCGTCGACGTCCATCATCGGCGCGGCGGTGCAGGCGCCCTGGCACTCGAGCCGAACGACCGTGAAACGCTGGTCCGCGGAGGTGCCGCCCGGCTCGCAGCCGGTGACGCTGCACGCACGCGCGAGGATGTCTTCGGCCCCGCGCAGGTCGCAGGCGATGTTGTGGCACACCCCGACGACGTGGCGCCCGACCGGACGCAGGTGGAACATGGGGTAGAAGGAGGCGACGCCGAAGACTTCGACGGGCTCGAGTCCGAAGAGCTCCGCACAGGCCTCCAGCATGTCGGGCGTGAGCCAGCCGCCGAGCTCCTCCTGGCAGCGGTGCAGAGCCGGGATCAGAGCCGCGCGGCGCTCGGGGTAGTGGGTGGCCAGTTCTTCGAACTCGCGCACGAGTGCCTCGGGGAGCACGGGCGCAGGAGCCTCCGGGGACACGGCAACGTCCGGTTCCGCGTCGTCGGAGAAGAGCGACGCGTCGTTCGTGTCGTTCATCGATCCACCTCGCCCATGACGAAGTCGAGGCTTCCGATGATCGCGACCATGTCCGAGAACAGACGTCGGTTCGCGAGCAGCGGGATGGCCTGCACGTTGTAGAGCCCGGGCGCGCGGATGTGGCAGCGCACGGGCATGCTCGAGCCGTCCGAGACGACGAAGAAGCCGAGCTCGCCCTTGCTCGATTCGATGCCCTGGTAGGCCTCGCCCTTCGGCAAGCGCAGGTCGGTCACGATCTTGAATTGGAAGATCAGCTCCTCCATCGAGGTCATGACCTTCTCTTTCGGCGGCAGGACGTAGCGGCGGTCCTCGGTCAGGACCTCGCCGCCGCGCGTCTCGCGCAGGCGATCGAGCGCTTGCATGGCGATGCGCGTCGATTGACGCATTTCCTCGACGCGCACGAGGTAGCGGTCGTAGCAGTCGCCGACCGTTCCCACCGCGACCTCGAAGTCGTAGTCCTCGTAGCCGCTGTAGGGCTCGGCCTTGCGCAGGTCGTGGGCGATGCCCGCGCCGCGCAGGTTGGGCCCCGTCAGAGCCCAGGCGCGCGCGTCGTCGGGCGTGATGATGCCGACGTCGCGGTTGCGGTCGTACCAGATGCGGTTGCCGGTCAGCATCGTTTCGAAGCCGTCCACCGCCGCGGGGAAGCCCTCGAGGAATTCCCGCAACATGCCTTCGACGCCTTCGTCCACGTCGGCGAACACGCCGCCGATCCGGACGTAGGTGTTGTTCATCCGGTGCCCGGTATAGGCGTCCAGGATGCTGTAGATCTTCTCGCGCTCCTTGAAGCAGTTGAAGAACATCGAGACCGCGCCCAGGTCGATCGCCGTCGTTCCCAGATAGATCAGGTGCGCCGCGATGCGGCTGACCTCCATCAGAAGCACGCGTACGATCTGGCCGCGCTCCGGCACGACGATCCCGGCCAGCTTCTCGAGCGCCAGCGCGTATCCGATGTTGTTCATCAGCGGCTGGACGTAGTCGAGGCGGTCGGTGTGGGGGAAGAACTTGGCCCAACCGAGGCTCTCGCAGGTCTTCTCCTTGCCGCGATGCAGGTAGCCGACTTCGGGCTCGACGTTGTGCATCGTCTCGCCGTCGAGGTCGATCAGGATGCGCAGCACGCCGTGCGTGGCCGGGTGCTGGGGTCCCATGCTGAGGTGCATGAGCTCGCCGTGCACCGGATCGTCGGATTCGATCTCCTCGGGCGTGCTCGGTCGGTACTCGAAGGTCTGCGGGCTCATCGCGCTGCCTCCGGATCGAATTCCCGGCGGCGTTCGGCGTCCCACTCGCGGTACAGGCGATCGGGCTCGATGCCCTGGTGGGGGAAGTCCTTGCGCAACGGGTGGTAGATGTAGCCCTCCGGCATGAGCAGGCGCTTCAGGCCGGCGTGACCGTCGAAGCGGACCCCGAACATGTCGAAGCACTCGCGCTCCATGTAGGCGGCGCCAGGCCAGAGCGCGATGCAGCTCGGCACGCTGGCCGCCTCTTCGGTCACCGCGGTCTTCACGCGCACCCGGTCGGTGTGGGCGATCGAGTAGAGCTGATGCACGACTTCGAAGCGCGGCGTCGCGGGAGCAAGGTCGACGGCGGTCACGAAGGTGACCGTATCGAAGCCGCCGCGCTCCTTCAGGCGCGTGAGCACGTCGGTGAGCTCGTCCGGTCGAACCAGGATGCAAGGCGTCGCGTCGCGCACCTCGGCGGTCTTGGCGCGCGTTCCTTCGAGCGCACCGGCGATGCGGGCCATGGTGGCCGTGCGACGCTCGTCGCGCGCCGCTTTCATCGTTTCCTCGCTCATGCCTTGGCCTCCGGCTCGCCGTGCGCGACGGAGCCCCGGCGCGCGCGCGGGTCGTGAGGGTGCAGATCGAGCTTGGACTTGTCGACCGCCGCGTTGGGCTGGTAGGTGCGCTGGTCCGTGCCGCGGTCGTCGATCACGTCCGGTCCCCCGAAGATGTCCTTCAGGGGGCTCTCGCGCTCGATCTTCTTCTGCAGCTTGAGCAGCGCGTCGATCACCGCATCGGGCCGCGGCGGACAGCCCGGCACATAGATGTCGACCGGCAGGATCGAGTCGATCCCCTGGACCACGGCGTAGGAGTCGTACATGCCGCCCGTCGACGAGCAGACGCCCATCGCGATGACCCACTTGGGCTCGGGCATCTGGTCGTAGATCGTGCGCGCGGCTTGGGCCATCTTCCAGGTCAGCGTGCCGGCGACGATCATCACGTCGCACTGGCGCGGACTGAAGCGGGCTGCCTCGGCGCCGAAGCGCGCGATGTCGAACTTCGGACCGATCATGGCCATCAGCTCGATCCCGCAGCAGGAGAGTCCGAGCGGCATCGGCCACAGACTGTTCTTGCGGCCCCAGTTGACGACCGCGTTGATCTGCGTCGTGAAGAAGCCACCCTCGGAAGAGGTGTCGGCAGGTGTCAGCGATCCCATGTCAGGCCTCCCTTGCGCCAGACGTAGGCCAGCCCGATGCCGAGGACCAGCACGAATCCGACGACCTCGGCGAAGACCGTCGCGCCGACGCCCTGGGCCGCGAACGAGCGCGCCGCGACCGCCCAGGGCACCAGGAGGAGCGACTCCACGTCGAACAGGATGAACAGCACCGCGACCAGGTAGAAGTGGATTGACAGGCGCAGACGCGCGTCGCCGACGCCGGTGGCCCCGCACTCGTAGGCGTCCGCCTTGCCGAGCGCGATGCGACGCCGTCCGAGGAGCTCGCTGATCAACACGTTGAACAGCGCGAACCCCAGGACGAGGCCGAGCAGAATGAGAATCGGGGCGTAGTCGAGGAGCATCGCGGTCGTGAGCGGTCGGGCCCCCGCTCCGGTAGGCCGGTGGGGGACGGCGCGGGCAAGCGGTCGCCGGAGGACCCCGTCTCCTTGATGATTCGGGAGCATCCCGGCCGCCGGGTGGTCTCGTCGCAGAGTCTAGCGATCCGGACCGTCGCCCCGAAAGCGCTCCCCCGGTTCCGAGCTCCGAAAATCCCGCGCTGGCATCGGACTTGACCGCGCGGTCAGCGGCGGACGCGGTCGTTCCTCGCGCGCGCTATTGCACGCGGAGGAAATGGCCGCCGGTCGCGTCGGCCAGCGCGCGCAGCGTACCGTCGCCTTGGGTCCCGATGAGGACGCCATGAAAGACGAGCTGGACGGAGTCGTTCCAGCGCGTGAGCCAGGGGCGCACCCAGCGCGAGCCCTCGGCGGTGGCACCGTCGCACAGGAGGACGACGGTGTCGACCTCGATCTCGTCGGGGTCGGGGGAGCCGTCGCGCGCGAGCTCGAGTCCGGCCCGCAGACCCTCGAACAGCCGGGTCGCACCATCGGGACGCTTGGCGCGGAGCCAGCCCTCGACCGCGCGGCGGTTCGATTCGGTGGCCTGGACGAGGTGCGAACGCCAGCGGATGCCCCGGTCGCCGAAGAGCACGACGTTGAACCGGGTCTCGGGCCCCGATTGCTCGAGGAAGGCTGCCAACTGCTCGATCGCCTCCTCGAAGCGCTGGTGCCCGCCGGTTCCGAAGGGGGATCCCATGCTCTTGGAGCGGTCGAGGACGAACAGCACCCGATCGGTCTCCACCGGCAGGCCGAAGAAGACCGCGCGCGAGAGCTCGTCCGGGACGTCGGCCTCCTGCGCCAGCTGGATCGACCCGGCGCGGACCGCTTTCCACCACGCGCGCCAGCGTTTCGGCTCGCGTCCGAGGGTGCGACCCGAGCGCCGGCTGAGCTCCCGAAGGATGTCGCTTTCGACGCGGCGCGACGAGCGTCCCGTCGTCGCGCGCTGGCGCCAGACGCTGAGGCTCTCGATCAGGAGCGGAACGGCCAGCTCGGCCGGGAGCAGGGGCACGAGCTGGGTTCCGCGGATCGCGCCCCGCCAGTCCTCGGAGACCAGGAGGCGACCCGTGACGCCGCGCAAGCGATCGAGCGCCAGCGGTCCGAGGTCCGCGCGCGTCGTCTCGAAGTGGTCGCGGATGGCGGCGAAGGAGAGCTCCGCGTGCTCGAGCCGCTCCAGGAAGAACAGGTGCACGGAAGGATCCGGCCAGCCGGAGAGGGCCCGCAACGCCTCGAGTCGAACGCGCGCCTGTGGCGCGCGGCCCGCGGACAGAAGCGCCGCGAGGGCCGGCGGGTCGCGCCGCCCGGCCAACAGGCGCAAGACGGCCACGCGCCGCTCCTCGCTGGCGGAACGGCGCAGCACTCCGGCCAGGTGACGCGCGAGGTGTCCTCCGTCGGGTTCTTCGAACTGACGGGCGAGCGCCTCCCGGCCCTGTTCGAAGACCGGGGTGAACGTCTCGAAGCCGGGCTCGCGCCCGGGCGGGGCGAGTCCCGCCTCCATGAGGTCCAGGAGGCCCTCGTACAGGGCGAGTCGGGGCGCCGAGCCGTTCGCGGTCCAGATCCTGAGGTCGCCGAGCACGGCCTCGAGCTCACCGATCTCCTCGAGATCGAGGTCGTGACGGGAGCGCCGAAAGCGCGCCGTCCAGACCGCGAGCTTCTCGAGCGGATCGGCGCGCGGACCGCTGCTGGCCACGGGGACCGCGCTCGAGGCGGTGAAGAGAACCGAGAGGAGGAGAGAACAGAGCACGGGACGCCCGGTCTACCCGCCGGCGACGACCAGGGCTACCTGTGGCGCCCGGGAACCGCCCGCGGATCAGCGCAGTTCGAGGTCCAGGAAGCGCACGGGCGCGGGCGCGCCGGGCGCGGTGTGGTGACCGACGAGGCGGGCTCGGTCGGTGCCCCGGGTTCGAAGGACGAAGCTCCCGCCGACCGGCAGCCAGGCCTCGTGATCGATGCGGCGCCGGCTCGCGGGCCCCTCCTCGCCGCCTTCGAGCCGAAGCTCGAGCGTCCGCAGGGTCAGGCCCGGAACGCGGTGTCCGGCCCGGTTGCCGATGCGCACGAGCAGCTCGCCGTCGGCGTGGCGCACCTCCTCGACCACGAAGGCCTGGGCCAGGAAGGCCGGATCGCGCGGTCCCTGCAGGAAGTGGCTGCGACCCGCCCGCGCGGGGGGCGAAGGCCCGCCCGCTTCGGAAGCGGGAGACGTCGCGAGCGGGCGCTCGAGCGGTTGCATGTGGCAGTCGATGCAGCGCTCGCTGCGCCCGGCCTGCTCGAAGTCCTTGCCGATGCCGATGACGGGTCCGATCGTCGTGCTGTGGCAGGCGAGGCACAGGGCGTTGGAGCCCGTGCCGACGAAGCTCGGATGTCGCTCGGAGACGTGAGCGTCCGTCGGAGCGCCGAAGGGGCCCAGGATCTTTCCCTGAGCTCCCAGATGGCACGAGCTGCAGGACACGCCGAAGCGGTGCGGATCTTCGCTCGTGTCCTCGCGCGGTGCCGGGCGAGCGCGCGGCGTGGCTCCCTCGGCGGGGGCGTGCAGCGGAACGGGAACGTGGCAGCCGAGACAGCTCGCGCGCCGCCGCTTGCGCCGGATCTCCTTCTGATAGACGGGATCCTCGAAGGCATAGGCGTGCAGCGAGCGGCTCCACTCGTCCGCGATGGCGACATGGCACGCAGCGCAGGCCAGGTCGTCGACGGCGACGCGCTCGAGCGCCCCGTCGAGTGCGCGCGGGGGCGAGAAGACGATCGGCGGCGGCTGCGCGTCGTCGGAACCTTCCTGGAGGCCGGCGCCGAGCCAGAGCAGCGACGCGAGGGCCGTGGCGGAGATTCGTCGCGAGGGAGAACGCACGGTGGGCGCGCTACTTGTCGAAGACGTTCGTCTCGCGCGGGCTGATGCGCTCCTCGACTTCCTCGACGCTGAGGTCGAGCTTCGAGAAGCCGATCTTCTCCGAGAGGGGACGCGAGGCGTCGTCCGCCTTCGCTTCGGTCGCGGGCTTCTTCGTGTCGCCGGTCGAGTCGGGCTTTCCGGGTTTCTGGCTCATGTCGTTTTCAGGAGTGAGGGACGGGGGAAGCGGACGCCGTCGACGGCGCCCCGTGGGGTGTGAGGACGGCACGCTCGCCGGCCCGCAGGAGGCCGGCGCGTGCGAGGCGCTGGGCGAAGGCCGCCAACGAGGCGCGATCGGCCGGTTCCTGGCGCGCGAGCCAGGCGGCATCGCAGCGCGGATCGGCCAGGGCCGAGAGCGCCGGCTCGGCCTGGGGCGACAGCTCGACGACCTCCGAAGCGCCCGCCGCGCCGGCGGCGTAGGCCAGGAGCCGCGGGTTGCGGGGCAGGCTCGCGAGCGCCGCGCGCGCGCGCGCCGAGGCTTCTTCGGAGTAGCGTCCCGTCAGGAAGTCGGGCCGGATCGCGCGCGCGAGCGGATGGGCGAGCGTCTTCAGCGTCGCGGTGTAGCTGAAGGGCAGCTCGAGCGTCGCGAGCCCGTCGGCCGCACGCCACGGTCCGTCTCCACCGACCGCTTCCAGGTGCTCGGCGCGCTCGCGGCAGCGGGCCGCGAACTCGTCCGGGGTCACGCCGCGCGCGAGGTGCAGGAAGTAGTGACTCTTCTGCATGAAGTAGTAGATGTTGTCGCCGGCGAAGATCGGGAAGTGCGCCCGGAAGCCGGCCATCATCTCTTCGAACGCGACCGCGGCCTCCTCCTGCGTCATGCCTTCCTCGGCCACGTAATCGTGGTAGAGCTGGAGGTCGGCCTCGGGGTCGTCCAGCATCGTGAGGCCGAAGGGCGAGGGATCGCGGTAGATCTCCGACACCTCGTCGATGTGAAAGGTCTGCAGCGAGACCTCGCGGACGACGTCGGCGTTCTCGAGCAAGAAGGCGAGCGTCGCGCCGGCCTCCTCCTTTGTCTCGGACGGGAACCCGACCATGGCGTAGAACGTGACGCTGATGTCGGCCGCGGCGCAGTTGCGCGCCACCTCGAGCGTCGCACGGGCGCTCTGCCCCTTCTTCATCAGCTTCAGCAGGCGCGGTGTGGCCGTTTCGAAGCCGAACAAGAGCTTGCGGCAGCCGGCCTCGTAGAGCCGGCGCGCGCCGTCCGCCGTGTAGGCGCGCGGTTCGACGCGTGCGTCGCTCCACCACGTGATGTCGGCCTCGTGCGCGAGCAGCGCGTCCGGGAGGTCGCGGATCATACCGGGCGGCATGCAGTCGGTGATGAAGTTGAAGTGCCGGGCTCCGTGCCGGTCGCGCAGCTCGACGACCTGGCGTGCGATCGTGTCGGCCTGGCGCGTGCGGTAGCCCGGGCCGATGACGGTCGGCAGCGTGCAGAACGTGCACTCGCCGTAGTAGCAGCCGCGGTTCACGTCGTAGGGCAGCACGGTCTCGGGCGAGAAGTACAGCTCGAACGGAAGGCCCTCGAAGTCGGGCACCGGGGCGTCGTCGAGGCGCACGGGGTGCGCGGGCGCGTTTTCGACGGTTCGGACCCCGCCGCGCGTCGCCCGCTCGCCCCGGTCGAACCACGTGAGCGAGCCGACCTCGCCCAGCGAACGCCCCGTCTTCAGGGCGTCGGCCAGCGCCAGCAGGGGTCCTTCGCCCTCCCAGAAGACGACCGAATCGAGGCAGGCGTCGAGACCCGGCGCGGCCATCAGCTTCTTGCCGATGTAGGCCAAAAAGCCGCCGCCAGCCGTGACGTGGCAGTGGGGCAACGCGGCCTTGACGAGGCGTCCGAGCGTCAGGGCGGGGATGAGCTGGCTGCCGTAGATGACGCTCAGGCCCAGGAGCCGCGGACGACGGGCGACGAGCGCGGGCAGGAGCTCTTCCTCATAAAAGGCCACGAACGGGTTGGCCGCGCGGTCGAGGGTCGCGGCCAGCACCTCGGCCGAGCGGTCGTTCGCGTAGGCCATCGTGAAGTTGTGCGGCGTCAGGACCGACGGAAAGTGCGCCGCCGAGACCAGCCGCAGTCCGTGGTAGAGCGTGCGAACCGCCGGCGCGTAGCGGTCCGGATCGAAGCAGTCCTCGCCGCGCAGGACCGCCTTGGCGGCGTCGATGCTTCCGATCAAAGCGTCCTTCGCGACCGCGCTCTCGACCGCCGCGCGGTAGGCCTCCATTTCGGCGAAGGGCAATTCGTCGAGCCCGCGGAAGCGCTCGAGTGGCAGCGACTCGTCGACCCGCCGCGCTGCGCGCGCGAGGTAGTCCGCGCTGAGGAAGCGGTCGTAGGCGAGGACGCTCGCGTCCGTCAGCCGCACGTCGTCGTGCCCGTGGGCCTTCAGCCAAGCCTGGATGCAGGGCAGCGCCAGATAGGGTTGCGTGAAGTGTCCCTGCGGCGGGAAGACGAGGTCGATCGGAAAGGTCGTGGAGATCATCGTTCGGTGAGGGCCGCGGGCGAAGGCGTGCAGGCGGGGGAGACGCGGTGTTCGTGGACGGGCAGGAGTCCTTCCGTCCGCAGGGGCGCGAAGAGCTCGTCGTTCGCGTCCGGCGCGACTCCGACGTGTTCCGCGAGCAGCGCGGCGAGGGCGGCGGACGGGCGCAACGTGCGGACGGCGCGTCCGCGGCGCACGATCGCGAAGCGGACCGGGGACGCAGGTCGCGACGCAGCGCTGGCCCGCGCGGCGTTCGCGCCGGGGTCATGGGCGAGCGTCACCAACAGCGAACCGTCGGCCGGTGCCTCGACCAAGGCGGTCTCCCACGTGAAGAGATCCTGCGCGACGGCGTCGCCGCGCTCCGCGACGAAGGTGGCGAAGCTCTGCCCGTGTTCCTGCCAGCGCCGGAACAACCCGAGCACGTCGCAGCCCTCCGTGCGCGTGAGGTGCCGCGTCGTGCGCGGATGGCCCATGAGAACCGGGGGCAGGTCGGTCGCCAGGGTGTGCAGATCGCGCAACTTCGCCTCGCCGCCGGGCAGGCCGGTCAACAGCGCGAAGGTGCTGAAGAGGTCGGGGTGCGCTGCGATCAGAGCGCGCTCGACCGGCGTTTCGCCGGTTCCGAAGGCCATGTCGGGCGGGATGCCTTCGACCGGGCGCGAGCTCGGGCCGTGTTCCTCGCCGAGACTGCAACCCGGCTGCGGATTCACGAGGTGGAAGGACAGGTTGACGCCCGCGCGGACCGCAGCCTCGAGCGCGAGCTCGAGCGTCGCGGCGAGCTCGCGCTCGCCCTCCCCGGGCAGGCCCAGGATGAAGGACAGGATCGGCGTGATGCCGGCGCGCGCACAACGCTCGACGACGGCGAGCGCGTCGAGGTCCGGCGCGATCGCCTTCGCGTTTCCGTTGCGAACGTCGGGGTCGGCGGATTCGATGCCGAGCAAGACGCGGTAGCAGCCGGCGCGGCCCATCCACTCGACGAGCTCTTCGTCCAGATGATCGGCCCGTGCCCGGCACTCCCACGGCACGCGCACCTCGCGCTCGACCAACGTGCGACACAGCGCGAGCGCGTGTTCGCGGCGCGCGCCGAAGATGTCGTGGCAGAGGTAGGCGGCGTCGGCCCCCGGCATGCTCCCGACGGCCTCGATCTCGGCCACCAGGCGCTCGACCGGCAAGACGCGCGAGCGGCGGCTCCAGAAGCGTCCGATCGTGCAGAAGCTGCAGTCGAAGACACACCCGCGACCGGAGTCGAGGGCGACCAGGCCCTCGGTGATCCCAGGCACCTCGCGATAGTCGCGCACCGACGCGAGCAGGTGCCAGGCGTAGTCGGGCAAGGCCGCGAGGTCTGCGATCGGCGCGCGTTCCCCTTCGCGACGCAGGGCGCCCGTCTCCGAGCGCCAGGTGACGCCCGCGACGCCGTCGAGCTCTTTCGCCGCGCTCCAGCGCGCGAGCAGTTCCGCCAGGGTGAGCTCGCCCTCGCCGCGCACGACCGCATCGAGGAACGGAAAGCGCTCGAGCAGAGCGACGTCGATGCCCGTCGTGCCCGGGCCACCCAGGAGCAGCCGGGTCCGCGGCGAGCGTGCGCGGATCGTCTCGGCGATCAAGAGTGCGGCCGGCAGCGTGGCACCCATCGTCGAGAGCCCGACGACGTCGGCCCCGTGGCCCAGGAGGAGGGCGGCCGCCTCCGTGTGCAGACGAGCGTTCGTTCCAAGCGTCCCGGTCGCGAGCCGGTAGGGCAGATCCTCGAGCACCGTCTCGTGGCCGGCGGCCTCCAGGGCCCCCCCCAGTCGCAACAACCCGGGCGGAGGCATCGAGTAGCCGAAGGTATCGACGTGCGGTGGCGTGGCGAGCAGGACCTTCACGTTCCCATGATCCCCGCCTTCCGGCAGTCTTTCCAGGCTCGGTCGCGGTTCGGTATGGTGTTCCCGCCGCCCTCCGCCCTTCCCCGCGTCGCGCGCGCCGGCCTGGTGCGCGCTGTTTCCGCACGGTCTCCTCGGCTCTCTCTCCTCCCCGGGCCCACGGCCCACGCCTCCATGAAAGCACGTTTTCGGTTCCTCGAGGTCGGCGCTGCGCTCGGCTTCGTGCTCTTGCTCGGCTCGATCCTCTTCTCTTGCTCGTCCAGCAGCAGCGGCGACGGAGACGCCTTCGTCGTTCGCACGACCGGCAACGCGGTCTCCGGCACGACTCCGATCGTGATCGGAGGCCTGTGGATGGTGTACTTCGCCAACGAGAACTTCACCGGAGCGGCGGGGACGGACCTGAACGCCGACGGCGACACGACCGACGACGTGGCCTTCGTCGTCCGCCTGAACGAGGCGCGCGAGACGAACCTCGGCGTGGCGGCCATGGATGCGGCCGTGCTGGCGAACGAGATCTTTCTCATGGTCGACGAGGCCGAAGACGGCACGGATTGGAGCGGGACGAACGGGACGGCGGACACCGTGCTCTTGCACTGGTCGCGGGTGGCGGATGTCGTGACCTTCGTCGACGTCCTGGATCCCGGAACAGGCAGCGTGCCCTTCGTGGTGGCGGGCCAGCAGCTGTTCTACGCCTCCGCGGGTGCGCCTGTTGGCGCCGATGACACCTCGCTCTCGGTTCTGACGGCGGCCGCTCCGACCACGCCGGCGCCGGTCCTCAACCAGGACATGGGCGGCCAGCTGCGCCCGACCCTGCTGGGCGTGAAGGACGAGCTGTTGTTCCTGTCCCTGGACGAGACGATCGAAGGCGTCGATTTGAACGCCGACGCCGACATGCTCGACGCAAACGTCCTGGCGTTGCTCGATGGCCAGGCGTCGGGTCGTCGGATCGCGAACACGGGGCTGGCCCTGCGCGACGACGATACGCCCTTCCAGGCGCGCCTGTCCGGGCCGTCGAACTGGCTGGCGGCCATCCTGGTCGACGAAGACGGGCAGGGGCAAGGAAGCTTGAACAACCCGGCCGACTTCATGCAGCCGCTCCTGCCGGACTCCTGCGCGGGGGTGACGGACGTCGACACGACCGACGAGGTGCTGCACTTCATCGATGTCGCCGACTTCTTCCTGGGCACGCTGGGCGCGATCGTGAACACCGGCCTGGCCGGTGCGGACCGGATCGTCGTCGTCGACGGTTTCGTCGCGACCCTGACGCCGGAAGGCGACGTCGGCTGTGACCTCAACGAGGACACCGACATGACCGACTCCATCGCGCGCTGGGTGGGGGCGGTGACGCCGATCATGCCGCCGCGCGACCCGAGTCAGCTGCACGCGGTCGCGGCGGCGCTGCCGGGAGGCTCGTTCGGGCTCTCCTGGCTGGGCGATCGCTTCGTGATCGTGGTGGACGAAGCGGCCGACGGCGACAACCTCGACGGCAAGGTCGCGGACCACGATCTCGTCGGTTGGCTCGACCCCGACGCCGGCTTTGCCGCGACCTGGGACTTCACGCACCAGAACGGCAGCAACGACTTCTTCGGCACGGGGATCTTCGCCTGCGGCAGTCCGCCCTGCAACAGCTCGAACGGCACGTCCGAGCCCTTCGCCGGCGCCAGCTGGATGGCGCCCGAACCGTCGGAGAGCCGCCTCGGATTGACCTTCCTCGAAGAGGTGCCGGGGACGAACGCCCTGATCGGTTCGCTCAACACGAACCTGCGCTGCGACCTCGTCGCGAAGGACACGGACAAGACCGACGCCCTGCCCGTGTGGGTGGACTTCGAAGCCGGGCCGACGCTGGACTTCGACGGCATCGGCTACGCCGTCGACCCGCTGAACGCCGGGCTCGTCATCGCCAACAACCACGCCTACTTCCGCGTGTCGGAGGCCGCCGACAACCGTGACTACAACAACGACGGCGCGATGAACGACTCCATCCTGTTCCGCAACCCGCTGGCGCAGTGCAACCCGATCGCGATGGCGACCTCGAGCGGTCTCCAGGGCTTTGTGATCGAGACCGACGGAGCGCGCGGTGCAGGCTTCTTCTCGTCCGAGTTCCAGGCCGGCCTGGACTTCAACGGCGACGGGGACACGAACGACCTCGTCGTCCGGTACTTCCTCTTCTGAGCGCCTCTGTGGAGCTGCCACGGCCCCGGCTGTGGCCTCGGAGCGCCGCGCCGGTGCTGCAAACGCTCGGTTGCCTCGCGCTCGCCCTGTCCGGGGCCTGCCGCGCGGCTCCGCCGCGTGTCGATGGGGCGGTCGAGCTCGCGAGCTCCTACGTGTTCCGCGGCTCGCCCCGCGTCGCGGGCGAGGTGCTCACCACGCGCTTGACGGTCGGCCCCGAGCAGGCGGTCGGAACGAACTGGTCCTTCTCCTTGCACGGCGTCAACGACCTGACCGACGACGCGGACGGCGTCCTGGACGGAAGCGACGGGGGCCTCTTCGCACAACTCGACGGCACGCTCGAGCTCGCCCATTCCCTCCCCGGCTTCGAGCTGGCCGCTTCCGTCACCGGCTTCACGTTCCGGGGCGATGCTCTGCGAGATACGACGGAGGTCGCCCTCACGGCCCGCTCCGAGGTCCTCGGCCTCGACCCGACGCTGCTCGTCTTCTACGACGTCGACGAGGTCGAGGGCGGCGGTCTGCGCGCTTCGCTCCTGCGTCGCTTCGAGCTCGAGCCCGAGCGCGTCCAGCTGCGCGTCCTTGGCGCGCTCAGCGTGCTGAGCGACGACCAAGGCCAGGCGCTCTTCGGCGCGGACGAGGCCGGGGTCGGTGCCTTCGAAGGGGAGCTCCGCCTCTCCGGCCTGTTCGGCGCCGGTCGGAGCCTGTTCGCTGGCGTGCGCGTGGCGCGGGTCGTCGGGAGCGACTACCGCAGCGCGCTCGCCGACGCAGGACGCCCCGCGGAGGAGGTCTCCGCCTTCTGCGGCTTCGGATTCGGCTACTGACGCTGCCCGTGGCGCCCCGAGGCCTCGTGCCCTCGGGGCGTAAGGTGCGCATAAGCCGCCCTTGGAGCCCGGGAGTACCCTGGGAGACCGTCGAGAACGTCATCCGGCGCCGCGACGACGTCCTCTGCGCCACCGCTTCGCCTGGCTTTCCAGCGAGCTCCGGTTCGGACATGCGTCTCCTCCTCATCGAAGACTCCCCACGGCTCCAGGAGTCGCTCAGCGCGGGCTTCTCGCGCGCGGGCTATTCCATCGACGTCGTGGGAGACGGCACCCGGGGCCTCGCCTTCGCGAAGCGCGAGCACTACGACGCGATCATCCTCGACCTGATGCTGCCGGGGATGGACGGCCTCGACCTGTTGCGCGAGCTGCGCGAGGGGGGCTCGGATGCCCACGTCCTGATCCTGACGGCCCGGCATTCGGTGGAGGAGCGCGTGCTCGGCTTGCGACGGGGGGCCGACGACTATCTCACGAAGCCGTTCTCGTTCGACGAGCTCTTGGCGCGGGTCGAAGCGCTGGTTCGTCGCCGCTATCAGTCGAAGGACCCGTGCCTGAACGTGGCCGGCCTCGTCATCGACTCCGCGCGCAAGTCCGTCTCCTCCGACGGCACCGACCTGCGCTTCACGAACCGCGAGTTCCGCATCCTCGAGTACCTCGCCTGTCGCAGCGGGCAGGTCGTCACGCGCGTCGAGATCGAGGACCACATCTACAACGAGTCCAACCTGCCGGAGAGCAACACCGTCGAGTCGGCCATCTCGACGATCCGGCGGAAGCTGCGAGAAGCCGGCAGCGTGGCCGAGCACCGGCTCCAGACCCGGCATGGCCTGGGCTACTGCCTGGAAGAGCGCTCGACCTGAGCGACCCCCGATGGCCCAACCCGTCTCCCTGCGCAGCGACCTCATCCAAAGGCTCCTGTGGTGGATCGTTCCCATCGTCATCGCGGGAATGACCGTCCACTGGATCTTCGAGCGCTCGCTCCTGCGGAATCAGTTCGACGCGTCGCTCTTGGAGAAGGCGACGACCTTGGCGACCCTGGTCACGGAGAAGGAGGGTCGGTTCGAGCTCGAATTCGCGGACGAATACATGCCGCAGTATTCGCGCGAGACCCACCCCTTCTTCTTCCAGATCTGGACCCCGGACGGGGAGGTACTGGAGCGCTCCTACTCGCTGCGGGGCGAGGACCTGCCGCTCGTTCGTGGCTCACTCGCGAGCCCGGCGGTCTTCGAGACGACGCTCGCGCGGGGCAACGAGGTTCGTTGCATCGGCGTCGAGTTCCCGCTGCGGCTGGGGACGGATCAGGACGTGAATCCGGCCACTTCGGTGACTATCGTCCTCGGCGCCGACACCTACCACCTGAACCAGAGTCTGAAGCGTGGAGTTCTGGAGGTGGGCGCGACAGGTGTCGCTTCGGTCCTGGGCGTTTCGATCGCGGTGCTGCTCGCGCTCCGCAAGGGGGTGCGCCTGCTCGAGCGCGTCGCCGAGGACGTGAGCTCGATCACGCCGAGCTCGCTCTCGCGACCCCTGGACGAGGACCAGGCCCCGGTCGAGATCCGCCCCATCGTCGCCTCGCTAAACCGAGCGCTGGAGACCCTGCGGGCCTTCGTCGAACGCGAGCGCCGCTTCAACTCCGACGTGGCCCACGAGCTGCGGACTCCCATCGCCGAGCTGCGAGCCGCCGCGGACGTGGCGCTGAAGTGGCCGGACGCCGAGTCGAAGGACCGGCTCGCGGTCCATGCCGGGGAGATCGCCGCGCAGATGGCCGGCCTGGTCGAGAGCTTGCTCGAGCTGGCGACGCTCGAGTCCAGCGACGCGGGCGAGACGGAAGAGGCCTTCGATCTGGGCAAGTGCGCCGCCCTCGCGGTGGATCAGGCGCAACGCGGCGAGCAGGACGGCCGGACGATCGAGCTCGAACTCGACCAGGACGTGATCCTCGCTTGCGATCCCAAGCTGTGGGAGGTCGTGTTGCGCAACCTGCTCGACAACGCGCTGAGCTACTCGCCGGCGGGGAGTCGCATCACGGTGCGCGTTCGGCGCGACGGGGAGGGTGCCGCCGTGCGCGTCTCCAACCGTACCGACGCTCTCGACGAGGCTGGAGTCGCGCGCTGCACGGATCGCCTGTGGCGGGCCACGCGAAGTCCGGTGGAGGCGAGCCACTTCGGCCTCGGACTCTCGATCGTTCAGGCCGCGAGTGCCAAGCTCGGCCACAACTTCGCCGTGCGCCTCGAGCATGGGGTCTTCCATGCGTCCCTCTGGAAAACGGGGCGCGACGCGCCGAAGGACGCTCGCTGACACACGCCCCCCTCGTCTCTCCGATCCTCTCGAAACAACGGAGCCTCGCGCTCCGTGACGGGCTTTGCATTCACGCGCGCGTTGGCGCATATCCGGTCTCCATGGAGCTCACGGCATGAAGTACACCTCCCTGATCGCGCTCGGCAGTCTGACGACCTTCCTCCTGGCCTGGTTCGGTCCGACCTCCGAACAGGTGCGAGCCGAGCCCCGCTCGGACTCGTTCCGGGAACTGACCCTGCACATCGAAGTCGATCTGCCTTCACCCTTCGGGCCGGACCGCCACCTCCTGCGGCCCGAGTCCCTGATCCTGCTCCCGGCGGAAGTGGTCATCCAGGCCAAGGCGGGTGAAGCGCTGCGGCAGGTCCGCCTGTTCGACGCGCTCGGATCGACAGCCTTCGACATCGCGTGCCCGAGCGCCACCGCGCTCGCGGTCACGGAACTCATGGTCGAGTGTGACGGGGTGACCCTGGGGCAAGCCTTCGGAGAGTACCCCGCGGGCCTGTACCACGTGGAGGGGAGGACCATGAGCGGAGCCCTCGTGCGCGGCAGCGTGCGGCTCGACCACCGCTTTCCGGGCCTGTTCGCCGTCGTGAGGCCGCGCCCGGGCGAGGTCGTCGCGGTCGAGGACGCGACCCTCACGTGGACTCCGTCGGAGCGTGCCGTCCGCTATCTGCTCGAGATCGAGCAGGACGCCAGCGGCTTCTCCTTCGAGCTGGCACTGCCGGCCGGTCAGACGAGTTTCACCGTGCCGCAGGCCCTGCTGCGCCCCGGCGAGTGCTACGAGTACAGCCTGTCCGTCGAGGGGGACACGGACAACGAGCTCGAGGTCGAAGGCGCCTTCTGGACGGCTGCCGCCGTCCGCTGAAAAGCACCGTGGCGAGCTCCGGCATACCGGCGCTCGCCACGGATCACGAGTCCGCTTCGCCGGTCAGAACGTCGTCGTGAAGGCGCCTTCCGCGACGGCGACATTGCCGTTGAACGACACGGTGGAGATGCCCAGTTCGTACTCGGTGCCCCCGATCAAGAAGCCGTCGGGGATCGCAAAGGACAGCACGTCGGCAGGCACGGTCATCGTCAAGTTGACTCCGAGTTCGTCCTGCTCGAGTTCCAGCACGTACGCCGCAGCGCCTGCGACGGACGACCATTGCACGACGAGGCCGTTCGGCGGAAGGATCGAGCCGTCGGGAGGGAAGAACGAAGGCGCGGGCGCCATCGCGTGGGAGAGGCTCACCTCGCCTTCCACCACGTGCCCGGAGATGGTCCGTCCCTCGAGCTCGTACGTGCCTTCGGGGAAGGCCGCGAGCACGCTCTCGATGTCGGGCTCGCCGCTCTCGATGAGGAACTGCTGCAGACCGACGTCGTGCTGGAGCCGACCCTTGACCCGTAGCTTCAGGACCGTCTTGCCGTGCGGATCTTCGAGTTCGAGCTCGCGCAGACCCTCCGGTGCCTTCATGCGCAAGAGCACCTCGCCGTCCTGGTCGGTCTCGTTGACCTCGAAGACGAGGAAGGCCTCTTCGAACTCGAGCACCTGGCCGGAGCCTCCGTGATCGTCGTCGTCATCGTCGTCGCGATCGGGGAGCCACGAGAGGGCAGGCAGGACGAGGATGGACAAGAGCGGTGTTGCGACGCCGAGTGACTTGAACAGCGGGACCATGTCATACTCCATGGGCTGGGGGACGGATGTGGCGCCGGCGAAAGGCCAGCAACGTCGGGGAACCTAGACCCTGATCCCGCACGAGTTCTGACGGCAGCCTTATGACGCACGCCGCAGCCCGGTGCTCGTCGAGGCCCGCGCAAGTCATGAGCTCGCGATAAGCTCGCCGTAAGGACCAGCGTTCGGCGTCGTGCTCTCCTGGCGCGCGCCCGCAGCATGCAGGCACCCCGGAAAAGGGGGAGGCGCTGCACGCGTCTCCCCCGCATACCGTCGCCCGCGTTCGGCGCCGCAGAGTCAGGGACGCGAGTCCAAGGACGCCCTGGCGTGGATCGACGTGTTCAAGAAGCTCCCGGCGGTCGTGGCTCGTCACCCTCGAAGGCCTCGATCCGTCGGCGGAACTCCGCGGGCAGGGGCTGACTGCTCTGCAGAATGTCGTCCCAGGCCACCAGCACGGCCTCGCCTTCGCACCACGGCTCCGAGCCCTCGAGCGGGCTGACGCGATAGAACTGTTCGAACGAGCGCCCGCCCAGCCGCGTCGTCGACATCTCGACCACGATGTCGCTGCCTCCGCGACCCGGCTTCAGAAAGCGCAGGTTCGTCTGGGCCAGGACGAACGGAAAGCGCCGCTCGCGCATCAGCTCGAGACGCGAGAAGTAGGCGTGCCGAGCTTCCTCGAAGAGCGTAAGGTACACCGCGTTGTTGAGGAGGCCTTGGTTGTCCTCGTCGCTCCAACGCGTCCGCAACCGGACGCGGAACTTGAGGTCCTTCGAAGCAGGGCTATCCATGGCAGCCGGACGATAGCCGCTGCCCGCGCGAAGGGGAGCAAGCGCTGCGTTCGATCTACGTCATCCGCGGCCGCCGACGCGGGGTCGTCACGACCAGTGTGGCGTCCCCGTGCTGACCGGCGGCGATTCCATGCCTTCGAGGAACAGGGCGGAGAACTCCTCGGACTCGCGCTGGCGTTCCCGGCTCGAGGTCAGCCGGCGCAGGATGCGCATGCGTCCCTTCCAGGCGCGACTTTGGGCGTCCTTGCCGTTCGTGTCGATCGCCTGGAGCTCGCGGACGCCGTCGGGCGTCAGGGCCAGCCGAATGCGGGCCACGGCGGCGCGGCGGAAGAGCTCGAGGAAGTCCTCGCTCAGCGGCGCGAACGACAGCTCGTGCAAGCGCTTGATGCCGCGGCGCCAGCGATCGCGTTCGCTGATGAGCAGCACGTGGTTGAAGAAGAGCTTGTTCGTCCGCATGGAGAAGGCCTTCTTCGGCACCGTCGCGTTCACGAGGTCGTCCAGCTGGACGAGGCTCTTGTCGCCCTTCAAGGCCGTGACGAGCTTCCAGCGCTCGTCGACGACGAAGCGGTCGGCGCGCATCTCCCAGTACAGGTGTCCGAAGCCCTTCGAGCGCGCGTAGCGGGCCAGGTGGTAAGGCACGTAGTGGTTGTGTGCGATCGTGTCCGCGGCCAGGTGGGAAAGATAGCCGAAGATGAAGGCGCGCTCGGCGGGCGTCGTCGCGTGCTCGCGCATCGCGTCGATGATCGTCCAGCGGTGGCAGTGGTTGTAGTGCCCGCCGTAGCCCTTGAAGTTGATGATGTCCGCTGCGAGGTTGCCGTAGAAGTAGGCGTTCTTCTCCGTGCGAAGCAGCTCGACGGTCTCGTCCGAGGCGAACTTGCGCCGGTTCCTGTAGGCGCGAAAGGCGAACTCGAGGTGGTGGCCCGGACCCCACGAGGAAGCCCCGACGCAGAGGACGGTGAGGATCAGGACGAGGAGGAGCGGGCTCATGGGGTGGGGGAGCGCTTGTGTCCCCACCGGGGGACTCTACGATCTCTGGCGTGAACCGGGACACGGTCACCGTACTCCACGTCGACTCGGAGACCGAGTTCTCCGGAGGAGAAGTGCAGGTCTTCCTCTTGATGGAAGGGCTGCGGTCGGCAGGTTACGAGAACATTCTCGTCTGTCCGCCCGGCTCGAAGGCCGAGCAGCACGCCCGCGAACGGGGCTTCGACGTGGCGCCGGTCGCGCTGCGCAACGACTTCGACCTGCCGGCGCTGCTCCTGCTGCGGCGCACGTTCCGGGAGCTGGCGCCGGATGTCCTCCACTTTCATACCGGCCGCGCCACCTGGCTGGGCGGGCTGGCCGCGCGGGGTAGCGGGCGCCCGACGGTTTCGACCCGGCGCATGGACCGCCGTGTGCGGCGCAACGGGAAGACCCGCCTCGTCTACGGCCACCTGATCGACGGGGTGGTCGCGATCTCGGAGGGCGTGCGCGCCTGCCTGACGGGGGGCGGAGTCGCCCCCGAACGCGTGCACGTGATCCACTCGGCGGTCGACGCGCAAGCCCTGCGTTCTGGCGCGGACCGCGCGACCACGCGCGAAGAGCTGGGGCTCGCGCCGGAAGACGTCGCGCTCCTGACGCTGGCGAGCCTGGTTCCGCGCAAGGGCCTCGACGTTCTGATCGAGGCCTTTCACGGCCTCGCGACCCGCGCACCGACGCGCCTGTTCGTGGCCGGCTCAGGGCCCGAGCGCGAGCGCCTGGAGGCGGCTGCCCGGTCCGGCGGAGCCGCCGCGCGCATCCGCTTCCTCGGCCGGCGCGCCGACCGCGCAGCGCTCCTGTCGGCCGCTGACATCTTCGTTCTGCCCTCGCGCCAAGAAGGGCTCGGTGTGGCCGCCCTCGAGGCGATGGCCGCGGGCCTGCCGGTCGTCGCGAGCCGGGTGGGTGGGCTCGCCGATGCCGTCGTCGACGGCCGCACCGGCCGCACCGTAGCGCCGGGGGAGCCCACGGCCCTGCGCGCCGCCCTGGCCGAGCTGGTGGACGACGCCAGCCTGCGACGCGCCTTCGGGGCCGCCGGCCCGGCGCGCGTCGCCGACGGTCACTCCGCGAGCGCGATGGTCGCGGCCTACGCCGCACTCTACCGCTCGCTCCTCGCGGGCGACCGACCCGTCGCGACGGCGTAGGCGATCGGACCGCAGGAAGCGGCGATCCGCGCGCTTCACGGACGCCAGCCGCGCTCCAGGAGAGCTTCCCGCGCCCGGCTCCGGACTCCAGCGGTCGAGGAGGACCGTCTTCGCCGGCCTCTCGCCGCCTGGAGGTGCCTTGCGAACACCGGGTCCTCGACGAGGGGTGAAGGGTCGTCTGCGGGGCCGATGTCCGCAAAGCACCACCAGTCAGCGAGTTGGACCCAACGGTCGCGCGCTCTCGGGATGGCTGCGGGCTAGACTTCGTCGGTGAACTTCCTCTGTGGCTGGCCGGGAGCCTTCGCGCTCGCCCTGACTCTTCTGCCCGGATTCCAGGGCGAGCGCTTCGCCTTGCGAACGGCCCTCGAGCGCGCCGCCCGCTGCACGGTCCGCGTGCGGGATGACGGGCTGCGCGCGCGCCTCGAACCGCTGTTTCGTGAGGCCGCCGCGGGTCGTGACGGCCTGGTGCTCGCGGCCGACGACGGGCCCGCAAACGGGGCGCGCGTGCTCGTCGCGCTCGGGGACGAGGCGGACGTCGTCGCGCTGCTCGGGGACCTGGGCGTCGCGCCGCTCGCCGCCGTGGGGGAGGAACCGGCCGGCTTTCGGGTCGGCGAGCGACGCTGTACGGGGCCCGGTGACGTGCTGGTGGCGACGCTCGAAGATCCCGAGCGCGCGGGGTTGCCCTTGACGGTTCACCTCGCGAACTCGGCCGACGGACTCATCGCGCTCGGCGCCGATCTCACGCCCTCGGCGACGCCGGGGCTGCGGCTCTGGCGCGCGGGCGAGCTCGACTTCGACATTCTCCCAGGGCGTACTCCGCGCGAGCTGGACGTGGCCGCCGCACGCGCGGAGGTCCTCGCGCGGGGCGCACCCGTCACCTCGCACGGCGTCACCGTGCATGCCCAGAACGGCATCGATCCGAACAGCTTCGGTCGCTTCTTGCGGGCCTCCGTCGCCGCGGAGCACGCGGTCCTCGGGCTCTTCTTGGCGGAAGCCGAAGGGGACCGCGCGCGCTTCCGTCGCCCTCGGATGTTCCTGTACACGGATGGCGCGAGCTTCGCTGCAGCGACCGGCGAGCGCGACGCCGTGGCCCACGTCGCGGCCGCCGGCGAGGTCGTGCACGCGCTCCTCGTACCTGCGATCGCGCCCGACGTAGGCGCCGCGACCGCGCGCGCCGCGGCGCAACGCCTGCTCGGTCCGACCGCGAGCCCGTGGCTTGCGCGCGGCCTCGGGCTCACGGTTGCGGACGTTTTCGATGGGCGCCGGCTCGCTACTTGGAACGGACGTCTGGCCGCTTCCGGCCTGCGCCCACGCGTGGCCGAGCTCGTCGCGCCCGGTGCCGTGACGCGCCACTCGCGGCTCGTGCGCGAACCCTTGCTCGGGCTCGTCGTCGAGCTCCTGCTCGCGACGCGGGGTCCCGGCTTCGTGGCCGAGCTCTGGCGCAGCTCGGAGGCCTTCGTCCCCGACGAGGCGTTCGAGGAGGCTTTCGCGTCGGCGCTCGAAGAGCGCGCGCGGGACTTCCGGTCGCGCGCGTCGGCTTCCGTCGATGCACGACGCAGCGCCGTCCTCTCGGGGCCGCGTCGCCTGGGGGTCTGCCTGGAAGAGGCGGGGCCGGACGGCTTTCTCGACCCCGAACTCGGAGCGAGTCTGGTCCCGCTCGTCGAGGCCGGAGCAGACTCCGTCGCCCTCGCGGTCTACGCCTTCCGCGGCGCGCCGCGCGAGCGCCGCGCGGGCGAGCCCGGGGCCTTCGCGACCGCGGGCAAGCGCGACCTGGACCTGGCCTTCGCGGTCGGGACCGCGCGCGAGCATGGCATGCAGGCCGTGCTCGACCTGCGTCTGCGGGCGGAGGAGACGGGGACCTTCGCCGATGGCATCGTCCTCGACACCGAGGCCGCCACGCGCACCTTCTTCGAGCGCTATCAGGCCTTGCTCGTGCACTATGCCCTGCTGGCGGAGGTGCTCGAGGTCGACGTGCTCTGCGTAGGAAGCGAGCTGCGCTTTGCCGGTCGAACGCGCTCCGCATCCCCGGACGCCCCGCTCGTGATGCGCGAGCTGCGCCTCGCGTCCTGGGGGGAGGCCCTCGCGGTCGTGCGCGAGATCTTCGACGGTGCGCTCGCCTTCGGCTTGTCTCGTCCGGCGGAGGCCGCGCAGGTCGCCTTCTGGGATAGGGTCGACTTGCTCGGCATCGACCTCTTCCCGGCCTGGAACGAGGATTTCGAGAAGCCGCCCAAGGGCGTGCGCCGGCGCATGTGGCGCAACGTGCTCGACGCGGCCGTGCGAGCGGGCGAAGAGGTCGATCGGCCCGTGTTCGTGCTGCAGGCCGGCGTCTCTTCCAGCGCCGAGGGTTGGCGGCGCTTCGACGTTCCCCGGGGCGAGCTCGATCTGGAGTTCCAGCGCGAGTCCCTGACCGGCCTGTCGCGGTCCCTGTCCTGGTCGCGCGACGAGCTCGAGCGCGTGCGGGGGCTGCATCTTTGGAAGTGGCTCGGCCCGAGCGATCCGAGCACGTCGAGCGGGCGTGGTTTCGCGCTCCAGGGCAAGCCGGCCGAGCGTGTGCTCGCGGAGCTCTTCGGCCGACGATGACCGCTACGCTCGAGACCTGGCGCGTCGGGATCGGGACGCGGGCGGGCATCGGACCGAAGCGGGTGCAGCTCTTCGCGCGGCTCGGCGTGGAGACCGTGCTCGACCTGCTGCTCCTGGAGCCGCGGCGTCTGGCGAAGGGCGGTGAGCCCCTGTCGATCCCCGCAGCCAAGGCGGCGATCGGACGCCACGTGCGTCTGTGCGGCACCCTCCGGCGCCCGAGCGTCTTCCGCTACGGTCGACGCCGTTCGGTGCTGCGCTGCGTCCTGCGCGCCGGCGAGGAGAAGATCGAACTGCGCTTCTTCAACCAGGCCTGGTTGCGCGAGAGCCTCCTGGCCTTGGCCGAGGAGGGTTCCGAGGTCGAGGTCGAAGGGCGCGTGAGCGAGGACACGAAGGGCGCCTGCCTCGACGCGCCACGGATCGGAACGCCGACGGAGCCACTCCCGCCGGTCGATGCGCTGCTGCCCGTCTACCCGACGACGAATGGCCTCGGGCAGAAGCTCGTGCGCGGCCTCGTACGCGGTGTTCTGGACGAGCTCGACGACGTGGAACTGTTCGACCCGCTACCGGCGTCCTGGCGTGACGAGCTCGGTTGGCCGTCGCTCGCGCGCGCGTTGCAGGACCTGCATGCGCCCACGAGCGAGGAGCGCTTCGAGGCGGCGCGCGAGCGGCTTGGACTCGAGACGCTCTTCGCCATGCAGGCGGCGCTGGTCGAAGGGCGCGCGGAAGCGCGCGAACGCGCGACGAGGGTTGCGCTGACCGACGAGCTCGTCGACGCGGTCTTCGGGGCCGAAGGCTGGGACGCGACCCCCGGTCAGCGCGAAGCCCTGACGCAGATCGCCGCGGACCTCGGGAGCGAGCGTCCCATGCGCAGGCTCCTGCAGGGCGAGGTCGGCTCGGGCAAGACGCTCGTGGCGCTCGTCGCTTGTCTCGCGACCGCGCGCGCGGGCGGACAGGCGGCGTTGTTCGTCCCGACGGACGTGCTGGCCTCCCAGCACGCGTCGGGACTCGCGCGCCTCGCGCGGCGCTGGGACCTTCCGTGGGATCTCCTGACGGGCTCGTTGAGCGGGGCGGAGCGGCGGGCTGCGCGCGCGCGCATCGCCAGCGGAGAGACGCGCCTCGTGATCGGGACGCACGCGCTCGCGTCGGCCGACGTTCGCTTCCGACGGCTGGACCTCGTCGTCATCGACGAACAGCAACGCTTCGGTGTGGCCTGCAAGGCCGCGCTGCTCGCGAAGGGCCGCGGCGTCCACATGCTCTTGATGACCGCGACTCCGATTCCGCGTACGCTGGCCTTGACGCTGTACGGCGATCTCGAGGTGAGCACGATGCGGGACCGGCCGGCCGGCCGTGGCGAGGTGCGCACGCACCTCATGCTCCCGCAAAAACGCGAGGACGCGGACGGCTTCCTGGCCGAGCGTGTGGCGCGCGGAGAGCGCGTGTTCTGGATCGCGCCGCGCATCGGAGGCGAGGAGGCCGACGAAGAGGCCGAGCCCGACGCGACGCCCTCACTGGAGGAGACCGCCGCGCGACTCGCCGAGGGACCGTTGGCGGAGTTCGGCATCGAGGTCGTGCACGGGCGCCTCGATCCGGCTGTGCGCGAGGCCGCGCTCGAGCGCTTCCGAGCGGGCGCGACGCGCCTCCTGGTCGCGACCACCGTGATCGAGGTCGGCGTCGACGTTCCGGAGGCGACGGTGATGGTCATCGACGGTGCCGAGCGCTTCGGCCTGGCCCAGCTCCATCAGCTGCGCGGGCGCGTCGGACGCGGGACAGGCGATGCGGTCTGCATCCTGTTCGCCGAGGCGCGCTTCCACGCTCGACTGCGGGTGCTCGCGCAGTCCTGCGACGGCTTTCGGATCGCCGAGGAGGACCTCGGGTCGCGCGGGATGGGCGAGCTCGGGGGGCAACGGCAAGCGGGACACTACGGCGAGGCCTGGCTGCGCTTTGCCGGGGATCCCGAGCTCGTCGAGCGCATCCGTGCGCTCCTCGCAGCGTCGGACGAGCTGCGCGCGATCTACCTCGCGCGGACGTCGCCGAACTGTCCGGACCTGGTCTGACGTCGCCCGTCAGGGCAGGGCTCGGATTCCCTGCGGGAGCGAGGCCCCTCGGCGCTCGAGCGGGCCGCTACGTGCGGTCGGCGAGGCGCGCGCGGCAGGTCTGGGTCGGGTGAAGCGGAACGCTGAGGATCTCCCCCATCCGTCGGACATCCGCGTCGAGGCGATCCGCGATGTCCGTGAGCGTGGACGAGGGGAGCGCATAGCGCTCGCAGAAGTCGGCCAGGAGCGCCGCGTGCAGGGCGTCGTCGGCGGTCTCGTCCGTGCAGACGCTCGCGATCAGCTCCGACGTGACGAGCGCGTCCAGGAGGGCTTGCAGCTCGGGCCGGTCGCGACCGATGGGGTCCTTCTCGGGATCCATGTGCGCTTCGATGACCTGGATGAGCCCGGCGGGGAGGTCCCAGGATTCGAGCAGCGCTTGGGTGACCTGATCGCTCGAGCACGCGAAGTGCTCCTGTTCGCTGCGATCGTGGTCGGTCGCGGTCGCGCTGCGGTAGGCCGCGTATTCCTCGGGCATGCAGCTCGCGAGGACGAGCGCGCCCAAGTCCGCCATCGCACCGCAGAGGAAGGCCTCTTCTCCGAGCAGTGAACCGCGCAGCTCGACGAGGATCCGCGCGCTGGTCGCACGGATGAGCGAGCGCTTCCAGTAGCCGGCGTCGGCGACGTCGGGGAAGACGCGCGGCAGCGACAGGATCATGGCGCCGAAGTAGGCGCCCTTGATGCCGTGTTGGGCGATCGCCGTGCGCAGAGAGCTGGTGGGCGCTTCGGCCTGGCCGAGCCCGGCCGCAAAAAAGCCCTGGAGGTGTGCGGCGAGGACCTCGTCGCGCGCGACCGCGGAGGCCACTTCCTCGATGCTGACGCGATCCCGCATGGCGGCCGCGAGAACTTCGCGCACCGTTTCCGGGAGCTCGGGCAGGGCCCGGACGACGTTTTCGGGGAGGTAGGACGTCAAGGTAGGTTGCGAGGAACTCGCCCTTCCCGACCCTGGCAGGAGGCGCAGGACGAGATCCGGCGCGACCAGCCTATGGATTCGCTCGTGCGTCCGTCTTCGTCCCGCAGGAACTTCGCGGGGCGATCTTGAAACTGGGACAGAACCATGGCCGAAGGGCGTTCAGCGTCCTGGAAATTGGACGCGGGAGTAGATCTCACAGCGGTTGGACCCAGCCTCCTGAGCCCGCAGGAGGAAGCGGTCGGCCAGCTTGACGAGGCGCTTGCCGTCCTGAAGTGCCGCCGAGCGAGCGATGCAGGCCCCGCCGCAACTGACCGTGACCAGGATCTCCTCGCCCTGGAACTCGATCTGTTCGGCCTCGATCATCTGACGTAGCCGCTCGGCCATCGTCTTCAGTCCGAACGGCGTCGTCTGGGGCGCGACCAGGGCGAACGAGCCCTTGCCGTAGCGAGCCGGCATGTCGCCCTTGCGCGTCGTGCGACGCAGTGTGCTGCCGACGCTGCGCATGACCTCGTCGGCGGACTCGGTGCCATGGCTGTCAGCGAGCAGCCCGAAGTGATCGATCTCGAAGAGCAGCACGCCCAGGGCGCGCGGAACCCTGCCATGGGTGCGCGCCGAGATCTGCTGTTCCAGGAAGGAGTCGAAGAACTCGCGGTCGGGCAGGCCCGTCAGCGGGTCCTTCTTGCCGTCGATCCGTTGGATGCCGCGGTCGTTGTCGACGGCCTGGCGCCGATCTCGACTCCGGTTCTCGTCGACTTTGGTTCCGAGACTGACCCGGACCACCTGTTCGTGGGCTTGCTCGACGAGTCGCTCGTGGGAGAGATTGTCCGGTAGCGTGACCTTCAGCATCTCGGCCGTTTCGTTGATCCCGGACTCGAGGCCGATCAAGAAGGAATCGACCTCCGACGGGATCATCCCGAAGCCGGCGGCGCGCTCGTGGATGAGGCGCAGGGGCGCGCCCTTCTCGATATCGCAGAGGATGCCCTCGGTCGGATCCGACAACGCCATCAGCTTGACCAGCTCGCGCACGTCCTCGCCGACGTCGGCGGGCAGTTCGTCCGGGCGCCCGCGGAAAGCGACGGCGTGGACGACGATGCTCGGGAGCTCCCAGGCCTGGAGCAGGGCTCCTGCCACGTCGCCGTTGTGGAAGCCGAGGTGCTCCTCCTCTTCACGGAGGGTCGGCCACGACCGGGTGTTCTCCTGGAGCGTGGCGTAATCCTCCGGCAGGACCTGCGAGATGACCAGGCGGCCGATGTGGCTGAGCAAGCCACACAGGAAGGCCTCGTCGGGATTGCCGCTCGAAACGAGTCGTGCCAGCGAGCGTGACGCGACGGCGCTGATCAGGCTGCGCAGCCAGAACTCCTGGAACCGAAAGCCCCCCGCTTGGCCTTCCTTCGGCAGGCTGCTCGCCAGCGAGAAGGACAGTGCCATCAGCTTCACACTCTTCAACCCGAGCACCATCGTCGCGCGCTGGAGCGTGGTGATCTCGCGCCCCAATCCGAAGAGAGAGCTGTTCGAGAGCTTCAGGATCTTGGCGGAGAGGGCCGGGTCGCGGCCCAGAACGCGGGCCATCTCGTCGAGCGTGCAGTCGTCGTTCTTGGACAGGCGCAGGACCTCGACCGCGACGGCCGGTAGGCTCGGGAGGTTCTCCGTGCGGGAAAGCGCCGCGGGGAGCGACTGGTCGAAGGTGATGTGAGGCATCGAGCGATGGAAGGGTCGATTCGGGTCGAGAGGTCGTCGTCCTTCGATCGTCGTTAGGTGGAAAGAGCTTGAGGGCGGATCCGATTCGGGGTGGCCCGCCCCCTCTCCGGTCTCGGAAGGGGGCCCTGGCCCTCCCGCGGCCTTTCCGAGCGCCTTCCGCGGGGACGAACCCTCCAGCGTGTATCCTGGGGCCGATCCTGCGGTAGGACACCGCCGGACTCCCCCCATGCACCAAATTCTGATCCCGGTCCTGTTCCTGCTTCTCGCTTCCCGCCCCGCTGCCCAGCTCGAGCTGCCAGGCGGAACCACCCCGTCCAAGGCGGGAGCGCAAACGGACAATCGTGGGCTCGAGCTGCCTTCCAAGGTCCGCGGGGATCTGGCGCGGGGTCGTTCCAAGAACCGCTTGATCCTCGGACCTGCGCAGGCCGCCGTGGCAGCGGTGGCTCCCGAGCCGGCCCGACCCGTGAGTCCGCCGGAGGCGTACCCCGCCGACGCTGAAGGCGCTGCGCGCTTCGTCTTCGACGAGGTGGCGCGCGCGAGCGATCTGAACGCGCCGCTCGTTCTGCAAGCGGTCGAGACGTTGGCGGGGCTCGGCGACGTCGGTCTCCGCGCGGCACACAGCCGACTGGGCAGCATGCATGCACCGACGGTCGCGACCGCCGCACGCGTTCTCCTCGAGCGCGGTGTCGAAGCGGATCGTCGTTCCGTCCAGAAGCGGCTCGGACGCGAGCTGCCCGCGCGCGCGTCCGGCCCGTTGCTCGAGGCCTTCGCCAGCGGCGATCCCACGCTCGCCACACCGGCGGTGCTCGTCGAGTGGCTCGAGCATCCGACGGTCGGGATGCGCAAGGCCGCACGGCGTTGGATCGAAGCACGCCTCGACGCGAGCTATCTTCCCGCCTTCGTCAACGGACTGCGTTCCAAACGCGAGGACACACGGCTCGTGATCGTCCAGCTCGCCGCGCTCCTCGACGAACCGGCAGCCGCCAACCTGCTCTTCGATCGCCTCCAGGATTCGCGTTCGCGCGTGGCGGCGGAGGCGGCGCGACTCCTGGCCAAGCGCGACGAACTCCTTCCGGAGGGGCTGACGGTTTCGCAGCGGCTGCTCGAAACCGCCTTCTCGAACGACGCCAACCGGCGCATGCGAGCCTATGCCCTGCTCGCCCTGGTCGAGCGCGAGGATGTGGGGGAGGTCGTCGTGCTCGACGAGCGTCACGTCGACGCGCTGCTGCCCGGTTTGCGCTCCGACGAGCCGGTCTTCGCCGGAGCCTGCGCCTGTGCCCTGGCCGGGATCGGATTCCGCAGCGCGGAGTCGCGCGCCATGGACTGGCTCGACCTGGGCGTTCCGCATGCGCTCGTCGAACTGGCTTCCGGTGCCACCTTCCACGCGGACTTCAGCGCGCTCCAACCACCGGCTCTGCGGCGCTTGACCCTGATCACCGGCCAGCGCTTCGGCAGCGACGGGCCCGCTTGGCAGGTTTGGTGGATGGAGAACGCGCGGTCGTTCCGTGCGCGGCGCGCGGTTCTCAGCCCGCTTCCCGAGGAGCTCGAGACCCTCGCCATTCGACTGCGAACGGGCGGCCGTGAGCTCTCCTTCTTCGGCCCGGACGCGTCCGATCCCTCCGGCGTCGAGGACTCCAGAAAGGCCGCTCGTGCGCTCGTCTACCGCGCCTCGCGCGAGGAATGCGCACGGCTCGTGAGCTTCTTCCAGCGCGAAGGACTGTTCGGGCTCGAGTGGTTACCGGTCGAGGAAAGAGAGCCCCTGAATTCGCTCTTGATTCGCATCGGCGATCAAGAGAAGCGCTTCGAGTACCGGAGCGAGAGGCCGGCGTGGTTCGGGCGCGCGGTCGAGGTCGTGCGTCAGCTCGAGCTGGAGAATCGTTGGCAAGCCTTCCGCCCCGCGGACGTCTTGCTGCGCGACCACTGGGAGACCCAACAGCACTCCTGGAGCCTCCCGCTGACGGACGCGGATCGAGCGCTGCGCTTGAAGGACGTCGTGCTCGCGGACCTCGCCGAGACGGATTGGGCCGAACGCGACGAGGGCGTCGCGGAGCTCGAACGGCTCTTTCGGACGGCGGACGTGGCCCGCGCTACCGACGTCCAGCCGTTGCTCGCGCTCTTGCTCGAGGAGCGCTTCCTCGACGCGCGCGCACGCTCCCTCTTCGAACTGCTCGAGATCGCCGCACGGGCCAGCTCGACCGCGCCGAATCGGACGATTGCTCCAGAGCTGGCCAGCGAGCTCTTCGAGCTCGTCTTGCGTCGCTTCGGTGACGAAGCCTCCGAGGAGACGCGAGCGCTGCTCGTAGCCGGCGGGCTCGAGACGATCCGCAAGGCGGTGGCGAGCGAGGACGAGCTGCACCGCGCGCTCGGGGCGCATGCGCTCGCCGATGAGGCGTTCCTGGGCAACGACGAGCGTCGCGAACTCCTGCTCGGGCTCTTGACGGATCCTGATCCGGGCGTCGAGGCGGCCGCCGTCCGCAGCCTCGGAGAGGGCGTGATGGACGACGAGCTCTTCACCGAGCTTCTGTTGCGAGCGCGCGTCGGTGACACGTCCGTGCGCGCCGCGGGGCTGGCGGCCGTCGCCTCCAGTGCCGCGGGCCACTTTGCCGGGAGCTCCGGTCAAGAGGACGTCTTCGACGTCTTCCGGCTGGCGCTGTCGGCGGGTGAACTCGATGTGCGTCGCGCGGCGTTGGAGGGCATCGTGACTCTCGACGACGAGCGCGCCCTGCCGCTCTTGATCTCGCTGTTCGGGCGCGGCTCGGGACACGAGCTCTACGAGGAGACCCGCGCCGGGCTGGAGTCCTTCGGGCTGCGGGCCCAGGGCGAGCTCTTGCGATTGGCCGCGAGCGGACGCGGCGACGTGCGGCGCGACACGGCGCTCTTGCTCGCGCAGCTGGGAACGGCGGAAGCCGCTCCGATTCTGATCACTTGGCTGACCGATCACTCCGACGACGCGCGCGTTGCGACCGAGCTCGCCGTGCTCACGGGCGAGGACTTTCGCTCTGAGCTCGAGCCCGCCGACAGCTACTGGGAGTGGTGGGATCGATCCGTGCGCGACGATGCCTTGGCGTGGTTCCGCGGCGCCGCCGAACGCGCCGGCTTCCGTCTGCCCGAACCCGAAGCGCTCTTGGTTCCGGGGACGCGTGGAGGAGCGCGCGCGCTCCTGGCCATCGTGGAGAAGGGGCCCGCTCACCTGGCCGAACGCGCTCGTCGGCTGCTCGGCGAGCTGCTCGGAGCCGAGCTCGAGCGTCCGACGCGCGGCGCTGCTCGGGAGGCTTGGCTGGAGGAACTCTCCAGCCGGATCGAAGCTCGCTATCGCCGATGAGGACCGGCTCGTCGACGCTCTTGCGGAGGTCTCGAACGGGGTTGGAGCGTGCTCGGGCGCGCTCTGGTGTCGCCTCGGATCTCTCCTCGTTCCAGGGCGGCCACGTACTCCTGCGCGTGCTCGTGTTGCTCGCGTTCCTCGCCGGCATCGCGACCGCGACCTGGAAGCGCTGGATCGTCCCCGAGAGCGTCCAGGCGACGGTGCGTGACTACCTCGCCACGCGTCGCATCGATCACCATCTGGACGCGCTCCTGGACGCCGGCGAGGAATTCGGCGTCGATCCGAACCTCCTGGCGGCGATCTGTCTCGTCGAGTCGTCCGGCAAGATCGCCGCGCGTTCCTCGAAGAACGCGCTCGGGCTGTTTCAACTCTCGATGGTGACGGCTGTGTGGCGTGCGGAACTCTTGGGTCTTCCGCCGCCGACCGAGGAAGAGCTCCTGAGCGATGCAAGGCTCAACGCGCGCTTGGGGGCCAGCAACGTGGCCTGGCTCCTGGACACTTACGACGGAGACGTCCGTCGCGCACTCGTGGCCTACAACACGGGCACCCGCCGCTTGAAGAACCTCTGCGATGCGGC
>JAJDEW010000102.1 GCA_029259595.1 Planctomycetota bacterium
ATAATTCTACAACAAAAGGATCAGAGTCATCAAACAAGTCTTTGTTTGTAATGGATATATGCCCATCAAGTTCCATAGGTTTTCTTATTCCACCATGTGGGATTGATAGTAACACAGGTAATTTACTCAATTCAATCCTTCTGCTGTTCCATCACGTCTCACTTCAGCCACTCCTTGAAAACCTTCACCTGTTTGACATTTCATTACTGCATGTATTGCACCATGATAAAATGAGTATCTGTCTTTTACAGAAATATCATATCCCATTTCTTTGAGATAATCAACTATCTCAGTACGAAATCCTCCATCTTCTATACTGACAGTTCCATTAATTGAGCAATGGAATCGAGGCTTTTCAATTGCATCACTCATTGGTAAATCACCATCAATCATTCTTGAAAGAAACTGTGTTACTGTAGAAAATATTCTCTGACTTCCTGGACTGCCAAGCACCATCCATAGTTTTGAATTGTTGAATATCAAGGCAGGTGAAACAGAAGTCCAAGGGATTGCATTAGGTCTAATGTAGAATGGATGGTTTGGATTAGTAAATTCAAATGCAGACATGTAATTGTTGTATAGGAATCCTAGACCGTCTGCTGCAGCTTTTGAGCCATAGGCAAGCTCTACGGATTGAGTTATGCCTACTGCATTTCCCTCACTATCCATAGTTGAGAGATGAGTCGTATCTTCTCCTCCAAAATCAGGATCAATCATGGGCAAAGTAGCATCCATTGAATTATGAATAGAGGTTGACATCTGTTTTGCAAAAGATCTTTGGAGATGTATTTTTTCCTCAATTTGATTATAGGTATGACGATTAAATGGGCGTTGGACTCTGTGTAAGAATGCCTTTCTGAAAGTTTCTGCAACAAAATGGTATGAGCTAGGTTTTGAGCTACGCAAAAACTTGGAAGGGAGATGATTTAGCATCATCAGTGTAAGCAGTAAAGTTATTCCAGCAGCAGGTGGAGGTAAAGTGACAACTGATACATGTCTATACTTTCTAATGATTGGTTTTCGTACAAGTGGTTCAGGAATGTATGCCAAGTCTTCAGCTTGGATTAATCCCTGATTGTTTTTCATATCTTGAACAATTTTTTTTGCAATTTCACCTTGATAGAAAACACGATACCCATACTCAGAAATGATATCAAGTGTTTCAGCTAGATCTTCTTGAATGAATCTATCGCCTACATCGTATGGAACCAGTCCATCCTTTAAGAAGTATTTTGCACCAGATTTTGATTTGATTGAAAGAAAGTTCCCTTGTTCTCTTTCTTGCAAGTTGTGTTGAAGCTGAGTTATTTTGTATCCTTTTTTTGCAATGTGAACTGATGGTGCAACTATTTTTTGCCATTCTAGTTTTCCATATCGTTCATGCAAAAATCCAACTACAGCTAGAGTGCTAGGAACTGTAGTTGCTTTGTATCCAAGGCGACGGTTCTTCTTGTTTGCATACACAGATGAATGTGCCAATGAGGGAGAACGGCTAGAACCATCAATTGCATATGATTTTCCATCAATATGTATAATTCCCATTGATTGACCTCCAAGTCCAGAGGCCTGAGGTTCGCATACGCCTAATGCCAGAGCAGTGGCACACGCAGCATCAATTGCATTTCCTCCTTTTTTGAGCATTTCAACGCCTGCTTTAGTGGCATCAGGGAATGCAGATGAAACCATTCCATTTTTGGCAACAGAACATTTTTTATTTTTGGTAGAAGTAAATTCTGATTCAATTTTTTCAATATTCATATCATCACTTTTTTAAATCTTGAATATTATTTTTCCACCGTAGATAGTTTATGGATTAGCAATGTCAGTAGAAGAGACCTGTCAATCAAGCTGTCTTTGATAATATACTCATTAGGAGAACGGTATTCTGCACCCAATGGACCTAATCCTTCCAAAGAAGGAATTTCTGGTGGGACATGGCTGACATCAGAAGATATACCACGATGAAATGAATTTATTTTTAGATCTAATTTAGAAGATAGTTCTTCAACTATAGAATAGAATTTTTTTGTATTTGCAGATTCTGAATATGGATCCCTACGAACGCCTTTGGATACTTCAAGGTCAAGTTTCATGTCTTCTTGTTTTTTTAATATTGATTTTATCTGTCGTTCCATTTCGTTTGCATCTGATTTGTTTGCAAACGTACTGTAAAGAGATATTGAAGCATGATCAGGTGAATTACCATAAGATGTTTGTCCATCAATTGACATTATTCTGATGACATTGTCTTTCTTTGATAGTTTTTTTATCGCAGTAATTTTTTTACAAACTACAGGGATTAGTTCAGAGATTGTCGGACTTGCAGAATCTGAAATGTTTGATATGTTAATTTTGAACTCATCTCGACCTGATGCAGAAGTAACAACTCCCCCATCAAGCTTGCCCCATTTTAATCCAATAACATATTTGGCATTCTTAGAGTAAGACTCGATAAAGGATTTGGCATATTGCCCGCCCAAGCTGTCATCAGTGGTCAGCAAAATGCCACAGTTGATTTTTCGCAGTTTCTTGGAAAATCGTAGTGCCTGTAGTGCTGAAAGCATTACTGCTATGCCACCTTTGCTTTCAGCAATTCCCGAACCAAATAACTTGGATTTTTCTTCTCTAAACTGAACATAGTCTCTAGAGGCATAAGGAGTATCCATGTGAGCAATTAGAAGCATATCATTAGTTTCCCCTTCATGATTTGTGAAATATCTAACATCACCAATGTCAAATTGGTTATGAACATGCTCAGAAAATCCAAGATGAGTCAGTCTCTTTGATAACATCGTACCAAGTCTGTTGATATTTTCAACATTTCTTACGCTGGTGTTAATTACACACATTTCCTGCAGAGTGGTTATTGTTGTTCTAAGATGGCTGCGAAGGTAGCTTCTTGCAGCAACTCTTAGGGGCTGACTGCGTAAGTTTTCAGAAGCGTCCATTTGAGGTGCATGTGATGGTGATTCTCCAAAATACCTGACTGCTGCAACATCAAGGAGTTTGTTGATTAGAGATTCGAAAGTATAACCAGCCGTAGTTGCTGCATGTACAAAAGAACCATGAAGACCCAGACTTGCCATGGAGTTTAATTCTAAAATGTACATGTTTCCATCTTTATCCATTCTAAAATCAACCCTGCAGAAATCATGGATTCCAAGTTTTTTAAATGACAAAACACATAGACGTTTCATTTCTTCTTCTTGTTCTTTGGTTAGTTTTGCAGGGCATATTTTGTCCAGAGGTTTTTTTAATTTATCATCATTTGATTGAATTTTATCTGGATCTCCTTGTAAATCAATTTCTACAATTGGCAATACTTCAACAGAATCTGCATTTCCAATCAGCCCTACTGCAAACTCTCTTCCTGGAATGAACTGTTCTACTAGTGCATCTTGATGATACTTTTCAACTTCTTCTCTTACAGCTTCTCGTAAATCATCCCAGTTATCAACAACTTTCATTCCCATTGATGTGGATTCGGATTTTGGTTTTACAATTACTGGAAAGATCAGGTCATCGAATTGTTCTTCATGATTTGAAAACACCCAAAACCCAGGAGTAGGTATGTTGTTTCTTTGCAAAATAAGTTTTGTCATCACTTTATCTTGAACTATGGCATGAGCTTCTGGTCCCGAACCAAGGTACGGAACGCCAAGCATTTCAAGTAATGCAGGAACATGGGTGTATCTGTTATGACCTTGCAATCCATATGCCATGTTAAAGACAAGACCAGGTCTGTCTCCATCCATCACTCTTGGCATAAAATCTTGCATTTCATCAATGGCGTGCATGTTAGCTTCTACTAGCTTAACTGTATGACTGCCCTTTTCTAGTGCCTTTGCAACACGTTCGATTGCTTTTGAAGAATAGTGTTCTTGGGTTGGAATATCTGAGATGTTAATTACATCAGAAGGTGAAATATTTTTTTTATTATACATTAAGGCAATTTTCAACACACCTAAAACTTTGAACTAGTAGAAAAACTGATCTTAACTTGGAAAAAAAGTATCCAGAGTATCACTCATTTGAGTAAAAACTGTTAACTTTTCCACTATAAGAGCCAGATTATTTCTGAGGATTTAGAATGGCACAAACCAAAGCTCAACGAAG
>JAJDEW010000103.1 GCA_029259595.1 Planctomycetota bacterium
GCGGACTCCCCGATGGCGCCGGACGCGTCCGCGCGGGCTCCCCCCGAACTCGGATCGCGCATCGCGCCCCTGGAACCGCCGTAACCGCACCGATCTTCAGGCGGTTGCGTTCGCCAGTGGAGGCGGAAGAGGAGATGGTGAGCCAAGAGGTCCCGAGTTGGAACCAACTCGCCGAGTGCCTTCGAGGCCTCGAGGGCCTTCGTGAAGCAGGTTGCGAGGCCCCCTGGAAGCACTGCGAGACCTCCTGAAACCGCGGCGTTGCTCGCCGCAATCCTGCTGACGTTCGAAGCTCAACGCATCAGCGGGCTGACCTGGGCGAAGGTCCAGCGATTGCCTTCGGGATCGGCGGCTTCGTAGGCGCGGAAGCCGTGCTGGTGGATGTCCTGGATGATCTCGGCGCGGTGCGCCTTGGCGTGTGCGAAGTGGGCGTCGAGGTCGTCGACGTAGAGGAACGGCGTGTGCGTAATCGGAGCGCCCGCGCCTGAGGCGGCTTCGCGTCCCCAAAGGATGATCGAGCAGTTGCCGACGTGGAACTCGATCCAGGTGTCGCTCGGGTCGTCGGGCTCGACCTCGGGGACGTTGCCCGCGGGCTCGAAGCCGAAGACATCGCGTAGCCAGCGCCCGGCGGCTGCGGGCTTGGCGTAGTGGACGACGACGGCGAGCCGCGCCAAGCGCAGCGGCTCGTGCGGGACGTGATCGCGCTTCCGGATCCAGTCGTTCAGCCAGACCGGGCTCATGCGCACCCATGCCGTTCCGCCCTTGTCTACACCGCTCTCGGGGATCGTGGCCTGCACCCTGACCTCCGTGCCGCCCGCGCTCTTCTCAAAGCGGATGTCGATCTCGACGTCGTCCAAGGAGCTCGTCCACGCCACGCGCTTGCCGGGCTCCCAGACGGTGATGCGCGCGAGCTCGAGGCCGTCGCCCGTCTTCTCGTCGTAGACCTCGACGATCCGGCCACCGACTCCAGGCTCCATCCGCATGTAGTACGCCCGGGCGGTATCGAAGAAGTTGATCGGGCCCTGGATCCACCAGCAGTCGAGCTCTTCCGTAAAGACCTTGAAGGCGGTGGCGGGATCAACGGCGACCTCGATCGATGAGTTCACTGAGCGGGGGGCAGTCATTTCTTCTTCCTCCGTTCGACGTGCCGCTTGAACGAGCGCAGCTGGGCGTCCCACTCCTTCTGGAGCTGTTCCAGCCAGTCGTTCACGGCCTGCATGGATCCGGGGCGCAGGCGGAAGACCCGCGCCCGGGCGTCCTCCTTGGGACGCTCGTCCGTGGCGATCCCGGCGTCGAGCAGAACGCGCAGGTGCCTGCTCATGGTCGGCGGCGAGGTCCGCGTCGCCGCCGCAAGCTCCCCCGCTCGGCGCGGCCGCGAGCCGAGCAGCTCGACGACCGAGCGCCGCGTGGGATCGGCGAGCGCGTTGAGGATCCGATCGACTGCGGCTCCGCGATTGCTTGCCATCGGAGAAATAGTTGCCAACAAGCGCAAACAAATCAAAACCCCGAACGCGCCCGCGTCGTCACCTGCGCGACCAATGGCTTGGAGCAGATCCGGCCACCAAGCGATGCATCCTCCAGGTCCTGAGTTTGAACTGGACGCTGGAAGGCGGAACCCTCACTCCCGCGCTCAGGAAGCCGTTCGATGTACTCGCCCGAGGGCTCGTCACGGCTGGGAGTGAGAATGGTGAGGGCAAGGTGACACGGTTAGAACGATTCGCTGCAGGAGTCCTGAAGCTGGAGGCCTATGTTCGGAAGCTGATCCGAGCGGCCTGAACAACCACTGGGGACGTGCAACACGTGTGAGGACGCCTCCAACGAACACGGTCTCGACGTAGAAGCCAAGGAACTGTCATGGAGTTTTTGCGCCTTGCCTGGACCCTAGCCCTCGCCACCCTGACCACCCAAGGGGACGCCGTTGCCCAGACCACCGCGCATCGTGTCGGCCAGTTGGGTGAAAGTGCGGCCGTAACGGCCCTGGCCGTCTCGCCGGACGGCCGGACGGTGGCTGTGGGTCGCGGAGATGGCACGGTGTCTCTCTTCCCGTACCTCATGCGGATGCCGGAAGCGGGAGCCCCGAAGAAACTCGACCTTCAACTCGAGAGAGCTGTTCCAGTCGCGTTCTCGCCGGACCTTCGCCAGTTGGCCGCATTCGCTCAGCGCGAGGTGAACGGGCACTGGCGACCAGACAGGGTACAGATCTGGGGTCTCGAAACCGGCGACCTGCAGCACACCATGGCCCTCACTCCCCGTAGCGGAACAGAGCCCCTCCCCATAGAAGCTGCTTTCGCCCCCGGGGGGGACGTGCTGGCCGTGGCAGTTGGCGAGTTCTATCACGGGAGTATCGAGCTGTTCGACGTCCGCGAAGCGAAGTCCCTTGGAAGGCTCGAGAGGATGCCGCCCGAGGGAGGTGGAATGACGAATGGCGTGACCTGGGTCGCCTTCTCGCCGGATGGAAACACGATCGCCGCCAATGATTACGTGGTCGTGGACGACAAGAACATGCGTCCCCGCGTCGGCCTTTGGGACCGTCACACGAGAGCGTGGCGCTCATCAGTCCATACGGGCGAGGACCAGCACCCGACGCGGCCTCGGTTCGCCTTCTCCCCGACGGGAGACTACTTCGCCGTGAAGAACCGGGAAGACATCGCGATCGTGAAGCTCTCGTCCGGGGAACTGCTTCGCACCATTCATCCCGCCAAGACGACGCCCGATCCGGAGAAGCGTCCCGGCTATGGGTACTGGGCTGAGGAAAAGTCCGCGATCCTCTTCTCTCCCGACGCCCGGCTCCTCGTCAGCTGTACGGGAGGAGTCGTGGAAATCTGGGAGGTTCCAAGCGGCAAGAGGGTCTGTAGCCTCCCGACATCGCTTCCTGCCACCGAGGTTGCGTTCTTCCCCGACGGGAAGATGCTCGCATGTGGATACATCAACGGCACCGTCCAGTTCTGGCGTTGGGGCCAGTGAGGCCCCTCGAACGGGCTACGAGGGGCAAGGGCGCGTCCGAACTATGGATGAGAGATGGTGAGCCATGAGGTTCCGAGTTGGAACCAGCTCGTGGAGTGCCTCCAGGGACTAGAAAGCCTGCGCGCTGCGGGCCGTGAAGCGCCCTGGAACCGCTCCGAGGCGTCTTGAGGCTCTCCGAGAGACTCCCACGGGGGATAGGAACCTAGAGCGGAGGGGAGCTGGATGACGCTAGAACGAGTGCTTGTGCCACAGCTTCTCGATGTCACCGATGATGCTCTTCGCGGCTTCGGGATCTCCATTGAAGAGCCCCACCTTGAGCGGGGGCCACTCCACTCCCTGCTTTTCGATCTCCGACTTGAATAGGGCAGGGGTGTGGAGCGGAGCGAACCGATGCCACGTAAACCTTCCGTCGGGCATCCAATCGCCGTTGAACCCCGCGTTGATCTCATCGTCCAACGCGAGCTGTCGAAAGCACATGGAGACGAGAAGCTCGAAGCGGTGAAAGAGCAGCGTGAACTGCTCCTCACCTCCCACCAACCTTGACATCTCGGGGCCTAGTCTCTCGTGGAGCCAGTCACTGCCCGGGGTCTTGCGCCCGTTCGGCGGGAACAAGAGCTTGGAAGCGTCTTGCCAGAACGCTTCCCGTCCGTTCACCTTCTCGACCAACGGCACCTCTTCATCGCCATCCCGAACCGTGCATCCCGTGAGCAGGAAGCGAAGCGTTTCGTACCGCTCCGCAGCCAGGGCAGCGATGCCCGCTGAATAGAAGGCGAAGGCCGCTGGAAGATACCTCATGTGCTGCCACGCGTAGGTGATCGTCCCTGTAGCAGTGCCGAAGGAAGCAACACGCTCCAACGCGCGTCGCCAAAGTCGATGGTGCTCCTCCGACCCCCAGTAGCAGCCGACGCGAAGCATCGCCGACAGATTGGAAGCAACGGCGTGCGCCCTCTCGGCCCGAGCACGGACGTTCGCCTCATCGGGCTTCGGACCGGCAAGCGAGAAGCCTTCTGCCTCCAGGGCATCACGAACCCGCTCCACCTCCTCAATCAGGAGATCCTCAAGACGGATCAGATATCGGCTCTCTGAGAGCAGTCGCTTCGTTGTTGCGGCCGCGACTTCCGGCGACAGGGGGTGCGCAGTTCGTGACTCCTCGATCGAGCGCACTTTCTCTTCGAGGTCCAAGAAGCACTGATCGGCGGAGCGAATCTCCACCTCAACCGCATGTCTTGCCTCAGCGACCCGCTGCGCATCCTCGGACAGGCTGCTCCTCCGAAGCCAGAACGTGGAGAACCGGTGACGCGTACAGCGAAGGATGGCGTCTCGGAGAGCCGGGTCCCAATCCCCGGACCAGCCGCAAACGATCAGCCCGTACTCGGTCAGCACCTGATCGAGGACGGCGTTCATCTCCGGGCTGTACTCCGCCAGCTCGTCCAAGGTGTTCTTGGTTTCGAGGTCGGTGTGGTCCCCGTGGAGCTTGATGAGCGTACAGTCGGAGTGCTGCAACGGCGTCATCCCGGCCACAGAAGCCGGTGACCAGATTACGTTCGGCGTCACGCCCACCTCTGCGAGTGCCTGCTCCATGAGACGGTCGAAGTTCGTCGTGAGGATCACGCGGACGTGCCCGGCCGCCACCATGCGCGCGATCGCCCTGTGTGCCTCCGTAGGAGTCTTGATGCCCTCATCACGTTCCTCGTCAGTGGGCTCGAAGTACCCACGAAGGAGCTGGGATCGGTCGGCCGGGCTCTTCGCCAGCTCACCGAGCAGATCCGAGTAAGAGGGGTCACTTCCGAATCGGTCCTGATACCACGCGGCGGGATCGGCCGGACGCTCCTCTCCGGCAAGCTCAGCGATGCGGTTGATTAAGTCCTCCACAACCTCCCAGGCAGTGGGGACGCCCGACGAGCGCGACACGCCGGAACCCAAGAGCAAGGCGTAGACGCCCTTCCTCGCCTGCACGGCAACCGCCATCGAGATCATCGGGTCCAAGGCCATCAACTCACCTCCCGTGTTGCTAGCCCGCGAACGTAGTCCACCATCGCCACGGGGTCTCGGTGTACTCGCTCCTCGTAACCGCAGCGACGCGCCTGACGAACGAACTCGTGCATCCGGTTCTCGATGAGCGCCACATCCGCGTAGGGCAGTGCCGCAAACATCGTGAGATCCACGAAGTCGCCCGACTTCGGCTCTTCATTTGCCTTTGCGTAGTTCCAGTACGCGTCGAGCCGGAGCTGGATGGCGGGACAGGCGTCGAGGTCGATCCGCCGAAGTAGGTCCTCAGCATCGAGTTCGGGGGCCATGCGCCGGATCAGCTCGTCAAGGCTCTGCGCGGACTTCAACCAGAACCGCCGGAACTTGTCGGGCAGCGGCCCCTTCGACTTGTACTCCCGCTGCGTCTTGCGCGTCTGTGCGAGAGCGTGGCGCTCGCCATCCAGCGCCAACTGCCACAGGTCGTTCCCCGCCTGGACATGCGCCGCCAGCGTCTCGACGAAAGCGGTCACGGTGAGCCTCTCGCCGCGTGCCGCCAGATGCCCGAGCACCGTCGCCTTTTCGTCCTCGTGCGGCCAGTGCTCGTTGAACCATGCGACGAGATCACCGTCGAACTCGAAGTCGCGCACGACCTCGAATCCTGGAAAGCCGAGCATGGGCTCGATCCGCTGCGCCTCGTTCATGGCCTCGACCACGAAAACGAGCGGGTCGGGTAGCACGCGCTTGACCGCGACCGATGAATCCAGGATTCCGGCTATGTCGCGCGCTCCGGTCCCAGACGCCTGCCGGATCCACTCGTAGCTCATCGGCTCGTAGAAGAGCGGCACGCACCTACCGGTGGTCAGCCACTCGTCGATCGTCCGATAGGCGGCCACTCGCGCCTCGTCGTGACCACCCCGAAGTGCTTGTCCACGCCGGAGGTGGGCGAGGTTCACGAGGTGATTGGTGTCCAAGAACACACGAAGCGGCTGGATGATCTTCTCGATGGGCTCTGTCACAAGAATCGCCTGTTTTGCCCCCTCTTGGACAGAGAGATCGGGAGCTACCTACACCCTCTCTTGGAGCGGTCGTGACCCCCCGTCCATGTCGAGTGACAGTCTGTCACATGACACCGCCCGAACTTGAAAGGTTTGTCAAGGTTTGGGACCCTACTCTGCATGTCCGATCCGAGACTTACCGACTACCTCCGTGTCGGGGAAGCCGCCGAACTCCTCGGGGTCTCTCCAGGCACCGTTCGGAACTGGGCGCGGAACGGGGATCTCCGGGAGCACCGCCACCCAGTCAACGACTACCGGCTGTTCGACCGCCGCGACCTCGACGCCCTTCTGCGGCGGACCCGCGAGTCGGGCCGTGGCCCCAAGGCACGGTCCCGCACGGGCTCCCGGAAGCGCCAGGAGCCCGCGTGAGCCGCCCAACCGTCAAGAGCCCGCGCCCGGCTCAGCAAGCACCCTGCCCTTCCCAGGCGTGCACTCCGAGGCTTGCGCTCCACTCGACCCCACCCGCTCGCCATGCCCGATAGGTCCCTATCCGAATCTGACATCTGCGACCAGTTCATCACGCCCTCCATCGTGGGTGCGGGGTGGGACTCGACGACGCAGATCCGGCGGGAGTATTCGTTCACGGCGGGTCGAGTCACCGTCCGTGGTCAGACTGCCACGCGCGGTCCCCGCAAGCGGGCCGACTACCTGCTCTCGTACCAGCCCAACCTCCCGCTCGCGGTCGTCGAGGCGAAGGGACCCAACCAGCCGATCGGTGGCGGGATGCAACAAGCTCTCGCCTACGCGGAGTCCCTCCAGGTCCCGTTCGTCTTCACAAGCAACGGCACCGGCTTCATCTTCCACGACCGGACCGGCAACTCGACTCCGGTCGAGCGACAGATCGCCCTCGATGAGTTCCCCTCACCCCGCGATCTCTGGAGCCGATATCAGGCCGCGAATGGTCTCTCCGACGATGCCGTCGCTCTGGCTCGACACCCCTTCTACGACGACTTCGGCGGCAAGGAGCCGCGCTACTACCAGCGCAACGCTGTGCAGTGCGCCGTCGAAGCCGTCGCACGAGGCAAGCGCCGCGTCCTGCTCGCAATGGCGACGGGGACGGGCAAGACCTACACGGCCTTCCAGATCATCTGGAGGCTTTGGAAGGCGAAGCGGGCCAAGCGGATTCTCTTCCTCGTTGATCGCAACATCCTCGCCGACCAGACCATCACCAACGACTTCAAGCCCTTCGGGCAGGTGATGACCAAGATCCGCCATCGCATGGCGGACACCTCGTACGAGGTCTACCTCGCTCTCTACCAAGCGATCACCGGAACCGAAGAGTCAGCGGATATCTACAAGCAGTTCTCCCCCGACTTCTTCGACCTGATCGTGATCGACGAGTGTCATCGAGGAAGCGCACGCGAGACCAGCGCATGGCGCGCGGTACTCGACTACTTCGAGTCCGCGATCCACCTCGGTCTAACTGCGACCCCGAAGGAGACCAAGGATGTCTCCACGCTGACCTACTTCGGGGATCCGATCTACACTTACTCGCTCAAGCAGGGAATCGACGACGGTTTCCTCGCTCCCTACAAGGTCGTGCGCATCGACCTCGATCGGGACCTCCAAGGCTGGAGGCCCTCCGCTGGGATGCAGGACGATCTCGGTCAGGACATCGAGGATCGGATCTACAACCAGAAGGACATGGACCGCGTCTTGGTCTTGAACCAGCGCACGAAGCTCGTCGCTCAGAAGGTCGTCGAGTACATGCGGAAGACCGACCCGTACGGCAAGACCATCGTCTTCTGCGAGAACATCGACCACGCCTCGCGGATGCGCCGCGCCCTCATCAACGAGGTCGCCGACAAGTACCCAGAGGAAGTCACGAACGTCTCGAAGTTCGTCGTCCAGATCACCGGCGACAACGACGAGGGCAAGCTCGCCCTGGACGACTTCATCCACCCAGAGCGCCGCTACCCGGTGATCGCCACGACCTCGAAGCTGCTCTCGACGGGCGTGGACGCCAAGACGTGCAAGCTCATCGTCCTCGACCAGAGCATCCAGTCGATGATCGAGTTCAAGCAGATCATCGGACGGGGAACCCGCATCCACGAGGACACGGGCAAGCTCTGGTTCACCGTGATGGACTTCAAGAAGGCGACCGAGCTATTCGCCGATCCCGATTTCGACGGCGAACCCGAGATCATCATCGACGGGACAGGCGGCACGGGCGGCCCAGGCGGAGACGACGACGGCACAGATCCCCCCATCACCCCGCCGCCGCCCGAAGGAAGCACGCGCTACGTCATCGGGGACCTCCCGGTTTCGGTCGTTGCCGAGCGAGTGCAGTACCTCGACGCCTACGGCAACCTCATCACCGAATCCCTCACCGACTACACGAAGCGGGCCGTGCACGAGAAGTACGCCACTCTGGAGGACTTCCTCCAGGGGTGGGAGAGCACCGACCGCAAGCGGGCAATCCTCGACGAACTCGCCGAGCAGGGCCTGCTCCTGGAGGAGCTGCGCGAGCAGGTCGGGGCTGACTACGACCCGTTCGACCTCATCTGCCACATCGTCTACGGCCAGCCGCCGCTCACGAGGCAGGAACGCGCCGCCCAGGTCCGCAAGCGCGACGTGTTCACGAAGTACGGCCAGAAGGCCCGCGCCGTACTCGACGCCCTGCTCGACAAGTATTCCGACCAGGGTCTCCTCGCCGTCGAAGACCTCGCAGTCCTCCGCGTCCAACCCATCTCCAATCTCGGCACGACTGTCGAGATCCTCCAGAGCTTCGGCGGCAAGGACGGTTACCTCGCCGCCATGCACGAACTCGAACGCGCCCTCTACTCCCCCGCAGCCTAGCTCACCAGAACGTTCCGCATGTCACTATCCGCAACCGTCAAGTCCATCCAGGACATCATGCGCAAGGACGTGGGTGTCGATGGAGACGCCCAGCGAATCGGCCAGCTCGTCTGGCTGTTCTTCCTCAAGATCTGGGACGACCGCGAGCAAGAGCTGGAACTGATCGAGGACGGGTTCCAGTCCCCTCTCGTGAACGTGCGCTGGAACGAAGGTAGTGAGGAGCAGGTCGCAGAAGACCTGCGCTGGCGCACATGGGCCGCCGACCCGGAGGGCATGACCGGCGACGGCCTGCTCGAGTTCCTCAACGATACGCTGTTCCCCGCCCTCAAGAACCTCGACCCCGGACCCCGGGTCGATGTCCGCGACGACGCCTCCCGTGCCGCCGATGCACTGCACCGCCGCAAGGCCCTCGTGCGCAGCGTCTTCGACGACGCTTACCAGTATATGAAGTCGGGGACCCTCGTCCGGCAGGTCGTCAACAAGGTCCAGTCCGGGATCAACTTCAACGACAGCAAGAGCCGTCACCTGTTCGGGGACGTGTACGAGCAGGTCCTCCAGGGCCTCCAGGGCGCGGGCAACGCCGGGGAGTATTACACGCCCCGCGCGCTCACTCAGTTCGCCGTGGACATGATCCAGCCGAAGCTTGGCGAGAAGATCTTCGACCCGGCCTGCGGCACCGGAGGCTTCCTTACCTGCTCGATCGAGCACATTCGCAGCAACGAGGTCAAGACGGCCGAGCAGGAGCAGGAGCTACATAGCTGCATCCACGGCGTCGAGAAAAAGCCGCTTCCGCACCTTCTCTGTACGACCAACATGATCGTGCACGGCATCGACGTTCCGACGGGCGTACGGCACGACAACACGTTGTCGCGCCCCCTGCGCGACATCACCGCCAAGGACCGCGTGGACGTGGTCGTCACCAACCCGCCGTTCGGTGGGATGGAGGAGGACGGGATCGAGAACAACTTCCCGACCGAGTTCCGCACGCGAGAGACGGCCGACCTGTTCCTCGTGCTCATCATGGAGCTGCTCAAGCCGGGCGGTCGCGCGGCTGTAGTCCTGCCGGACGGCACCCTGTTCGGCGAGGGCGTGAAGACCCGCATCAAGGAGCGCCTGCTCGGGGAGTGCAACCTCCATACGATCGTTCGCCTCCCCAAGGGCGTCTTCTCGCCCTACACGTCGATCAACACCAACGTCCTGTTCTTCGAGAAGGGTCATCCGACCGAGGAGGTCTGGTACTACGAGCACCCTTACCCCGAGGGCTACAAGTCGTACTCGAAGACCAAGCCGATGCGGATTGAGGAGTTCGAGCCCGAGAAGGCGTGGTGGACGGATCGCCAGGAGACGGAGCGGGCATGGAGAGTAGATCTCGCCCAGATCCGTGAGCGCGCCTACAACCTCGACATCAAGAACCCGAACGCTCCCGAGGACAACCACGAGGACCCCGATGTCCTCCTTGCTCGCTTCAACAAGCAGCGCGAAGCCTCATTTGCGATCCGTGAAGAGTTGCGCGACGTTCTCGCGGCTGCACTGGAGAGCGTAGATTGAATCCGAGCGAGCTTCTAAACGCGTTCGAGACGCTAGCCGATGCTCCAGGAGGGACTTCCCGGCTCCGGGATCTGGTCTTGAGTCTAGCTGTTCGAGGACGGCTGGTTCGGCAGGACCCAACCGACGAGCCCGCTGTCATCCTGCTTGACAGAATTGGCGAGGAGCAAACGGATCTGGTGAAACGCAAGGCGATTCCCAGGCCGAAGCCACAAGCACCGATCTCTGCGGCGGAGCTATCGTTCGAGGTCCCCCCGGGCTGGGCTCCTGTTCGCCTTAGCGCACTTGGTGGAGTCGTGGGAGGTAAGACCCCGAGCAAGTCCCGCCCGACGTACTGGACAGGCGGAGTCCCCTGGGTCTCTCCCAAGGACATGAAACGCCTCGACATTGACGGATCTCAGGACGAAGTGTCTCAAAGCGCCGTCGATGATGGCCTGACCCTCATCCCCGCCGGAGCTGTACTGGTCGTCGTGCGAAGTGGAATCCTAAAGCACACGGTCCCAGTCGCCGTCACTTCGGTTCCCTGCACTGTGAACCAGGACATCAAGGCGCTGGTTTGTTGCCCGAGCGTACTCCCCGAGTACGTGCGACTAATGATTCAGGGGTTTCAGACGTTCATCCTTGAGAATCTCACCAAGACCGGAACGACGGTAGAGAGCATGAAGGTTCGAGAGTTCTTCTCTGAGCCGTTCTTGTTCCCTCCCCGCGCGGAGCAGTACCGCATCGTCGCTCGCGTGGACGAGTTGATGGCCCTGCTCGACCGCCTGGAGGCGGCGAAGGAAGCGCGAGATGCCACCCGAGCGCAGCTCCGAGACGCCGCGCTAGCCGCCCTCCAGGACGCCAACGACGCCGCGGAGGTGAAGACCGCGTGGTCCCGAATCGCAGACCACATGCACGACCTCTTCACCGACCCCGCTGACATCCCTTCGCTACGCGAGACTGTCCTCCAACTCGCCGTGCGCGGTCAATTGGTACCACAGGACCCAACGAATGAGTCTGCGTGCGTGGTGTTGGATCGCCTTGCCCTGGAGAGAGCGCAGTTGGTGACGGAGGAGAAGATCACAAAGCCAAAGCTGCTGCCGCCGATTGAGGCGGACGAGGTGCCCTTTGAGGTGCCGGAGGGGTGGGCGTGGTGTCGATTGCAGGAGATAGCTGCGCTACTTCCCCGCGCGATTCAGAGCGGTCCGTTTGGCAGTACGCTTCGCCATTCCGAGTTCGTCTCCGACGGCAAGCTAGTGATCGGAATCGACAATACGCAAGACGGCTTCTTCTCAATTGGGTCGAACCACAGGATCACGGAGGACAAGTTCAGAACTCTGGAGAAGTACAGAGCGAGGCCAAATGACCTTCTGATCACCGTAATGGGTACGATCGGTCGTTGCTGCCTCGTGCCCACCGACATCGAGCCTGCCATTGTCACGAAGCATGTGTATCGAATCAGCCTTGCCAATGGCGCGGTCGTTCCCCGGTACCTCATGCACATGATTCGCGGCGCTCCAGCGATGAGGGAGCAGATGTTTGGTCAGGTTCGTGGACTGACCCGTGATGGCTTGAACGGCTCAATCATTCGTGCCTTGATGATCCCCCTCCCTCCCATCGCCGAACAAGAACTCATCGTGACCAAGGTGGACGCGCTCATGGCGATGCTGGATCGTCTTGATGCCACCCTCCGTTCCGGCCGGGAGACTCAGGATGCGTTCTGTGCCTCAGCCGTGAGAGCGTTGCCGCAAGTGCCGCTCGAAGTAGGTGAGGGCAGTGCCGTTGCAGTCGGCTAGAGACCGACCGAGCGACACCCTCGATCAGACGAAATAGGTCCGTTTTCACGGATCACCTCCAGATGGGTGAGGAATAGGTCCGATTGTCCGGGGAAGAGGACCTATTCGTGCCGAGACCCGTTCGCCAGAAGCCCATCGAGATCCTGACCGAGGACGAAGTGTGGGCGCTCATCCGCGCCTGCTCCCGTCGAGCGCCCTCCGGTCGTCGAGACCGCTGCTTGCTCGCCCTCTGCGCGTTCGCTGGCCTGCGCACGAGCGAGGCTCTCCAGGTCCTCCCGACTCAGGTCAAGGAGGACAAGGACGGAGGGCTCCAGGTCGTCGATCTCCTCGGCAAGGGTGGAACACGACGATCGGTGTACGTGCTCCCCGGCCGCGAGGAGCCTATCCGCGAGTGGATGGAGGCACGCAAGGGCCTCAACCTGCCTGGCCGTCTAGCCGTTGGCGGTCTCCGCGTCTCCACCCCGCTGATCTGCTCGATCTCGAACGGCAGCAAGGGCAAGCCGCTCCAGGCCAGGAACGTGCGCGCCATGCTGGCCCGTCGTGCGTCCCGTACCGAGATCGAGAAGCGTGTACACATGCATGGCCTCCGACACTTCCACGCCTACCAGCTCGCGCTGAAGGGCGTGAAGCTGCACGTCGTGCAGAAGCAGCTCGGACACTCGCGCCTGGACACGACCGCGACCTACATCGCCCACCTGACGCCGAAGGACATCGGCGACGAGATCCGTAGAGCGTTTGCCGTCTGAATGGTGCCTGCACGGGCTTTCAGCGCGTCATCACGCTGATCAGTGAGCCTCAGAGTGATCCGGCGAGACTAGGGGGTTCCCAAGGAGGCTGAGGGCGCTATGGTGCATAAGCGCGGTCGTCACCGACCGCCAGAGGTTCGGTCGAACCAGACGATCAGCACTCCGCCCCCAGGCGGAGCCAGATTCGGACAAGGCCGCTCCTGACGGGAACACCGTCGGGCGCGGCCTTTTTTCGTACCCACAGACTCCGAGGCACAACATGACCAAGAAGAAGTTCCTCCTGTTCAGCGAGTATCTCCAGCGCGAACGGGACGCGCAGAACGGCTGCCTACTCACTCCGCTACAAGCGGCGGAGGCACTCGCGATCTCAAGCACGAAGCTCGCCGAGCTGACCAAGGAAGGAGAGATCCCGTGCGTGAGGATCGGCCGTGCTGTCCGGTACGACAGAACGGACCTGAGTGCCCTCATCGAGAGAAGCAAGACCCGCAAGTAGCCGTGCCCGGCGAAGTCCGCTCAAAGACCAACGCCGGGCACTAGCCCATCTATCCATCAACCCACGAAACGTGAACTACACCATGAAACCGACACCCGAGTTCGAGCGCAAGATGCGCCTCCGTAGCGATCAGCTACGACGCAGCGACGAGACCGAATGGAGCATTGTCTGCTCCTGCCTCCGCGAGTCCGCCCCCAAGAGAGTCGTCGGACTCGCCTTCGACGATCGTGCCTGGGACCTCTGGTTCCGCTTCCGAGGGCAACTACCTCACGGATGGCACAGTGAGTGGCTGCCTGTCTGCATCCGCCACGGGCAACTGTTTTCGTCCAGCTCTTGGGCCTTAAACGAGCGAGCGGTCGCCCTCGGACGGTTGAGTCTCGCGGACCGATGGGGCCACGGGAAGACGGACGACAAAGACCTCGCCCTCCTGCGATCCGAGCTGTACGTCATCGCAGAACTCGCCTTCGACATTCAGGAGGTGGAGCTGTGAGCAAGCGCAAACGAAAGCCCGACCCGTCGAAGAAGAACGGTGCGGTCATTTATCCGCGCGTCTCGGACCCTCGACAAGTCGAGAACACGAGCCTGGAGTTTCAGCGCAAGGAGTGTGAAGAGTTGACCCGGAAGCTGGGAGCACCCGTCGTGGGCGTCTTCGAGGAGCGAGGCGAGTCCGCCAAGACCGCCGACAGAACGAAGCTCCAAGAGGCGCTAAGAGTGTGCGTCGAGCGTCGGAACGAGATCCGCTACTTCGTGGTCTATCGACTCGATCGGTTCTCGCGGTACAGCCGGGATTTTCACGCCCTCAAGCACGAACTCCACAAGCTGGGGATCGAACTGCGCGTGGTCATCGGTCAGACCGACGACAGCCCGGAGGGCAAACTGAGCGAGACGATGCAGGTCGCGCTCGCCCAGTACGAGAACGATGTTCGAGCGTTGCGAACCCGGAACGGCATGACCGAGAACGCCCGACGGGGCCGCTGGCAGCATCGCGCGCCGCTCGGCTACCTTCAAGGTGTTCGAGGCGATCGCGGCCCCAGCCTCCTCGTCGATCCTGTTCAAGGACCGAGAGTTCGCCGGTGCTTCCTGCTCGTCGATCAAGGGCGATCCGTTCGGGAGGCCCTAGAAGAGGTCACGCAGGATGGGCTGAGAACCCGGCGCGGAAGGCCCGTCGAGTACCGCGAGATGCGCAAGATGCTCCGCCGCCAGATCTACATGGGCGTCGTCAGCGCGTTCGGCATCACGACGCAGGGCGACTTCGAGCCCTTGGTGGATGAGGACGTATTCCTTCGCGTTCAGGCCGCACTCGACGGTCGTTCGCGGACTCATTCACCCCATGTTCTGGACGACCCCGAGCTTCCTCTCCGGCGCTTCGCACGCTGCGCTTGGTGCGACACGCCCATGACCGGAAGCGCAACTAGGAAGAAGCTGGCGGATGGCACGGTCGCCCTTCACCGCTACTACCGCTGCCGGAACCGATTGTGCGACGGAGGTGGTGGCGACCGTGGCCGAGTGAACGTGCCCAAGGCGGAGCTGGAGGGAAAGTTCTCGGCCTACCTCGGCAGCCTCACAGCCCCCGAGGGGCTCGTGAGCCTCTTCGCCGAGATCATGCGGGACTCCCTTCGCCATCGTCACCGGGACCTGGAGGCCAAGCGGCAGCGCATCGCCCGAAGACGGCGTGAGTTGTTCGACGAGCGTGCTGCCATCACGAAGGCTGCCATCGCTGAGGCCATCGACCCGATAACCTCTCGGGAGCAGTTGGATCGCAACCGGGACGAGGACGAGAGCCTCACCCAGAAGGAGGCTGAACTCGGCCGCCCCATCCCTGCCGTGGAGAGCTTGATCCCGGTGGCCGAGCGCGTGCTGACCGATCCCGCCGGGCTCTGGAAGGAGGCTCGGGGCGAAGCGCGCACCGTCCTTCAACGGTTCCTCTTCCCCGAAGGCGTGCCCTTCGACGGCGACTCGTTTGGAACCGCCGTAACTTCCCCTCTGTTCAGCCGCTTACGCGCGTGGGAGAGCGCGAAGGGGAAGATGGTGACCCCGGGGGGATTTGAACCCCCGTCGCCAGGATGAAAACCTGGTGTCCTAGGCCTGACTAGACGACGGGGCCACGCAAGGAGCGGGACGTTAAGGACGTGCGGAGGGGGTGTCAACCGTGGAGGGGGGCTTCTCGGCGGGGTGCCAGCCGTTGTGTGCGAGAAGGTCGAGGACGTGGCGGACTTCGCGTTCGAGGCCGTCGAGCAGGGAGCCGGTGCCGCGGGCGGGGCCGGGGAGGATGTCCCAGGTGTAGGTTTCGATCTCGACGTGGAGTTCGGGGCTGCCCCAGCGGTCGGGGGTGGCCAGGGTGTGGGTGAGGAGTCGGTCGGCGAAGGCGCGGGTCGTGCCGAGGGCGGGGACCGGGCGTTCGAGGTCGACGGGAACGTGGAAGTGGCAGCGCCAGGCGTCGCAGCCGGACCAGTCCCCCGCCGCGGCGGCGGTGCGGGCTTCGGCCAGGTCGGTGGCGCGGACCAGTTCCTTCGAGTCGGCGCGGCGGCCGGTGACCTGGTGCAGGTAGACGGGTTCGTCGAGGGCGAAGAGCGCTTCGCGGCCGGCGGGGTTTTGGTCCGGGGCCTCGAGTTCGAGGGCGCTCGAAAACTGGAGCTTGCCGAGCGGGGTGCCGGAGGCGGTCGCGTTGGCGAGCGCCGTCGCGGGCTCCTCGAACTCGACCGCGGCGTGGCAGGCGTCGAGGCACGTGCCCAGGTGGCGCTGCACGATGTCGTCGCTCGTCGCGCGCACCGAGGGGTAGCCGCGACCGATCACCTCGTACGCGCGCGTACGGACGCGCTCGAAGAAGGCTTGCAGCTCGGCCGTGTCGTTGCAGGACGAGCGCGGCTCGGGTTCGAGCGCGAGCACGATGCGATGACCGCGTTCCGCCTCCAGGCGCGCCAGGTTCAGGGCGCACAGGGCAAAGCCCTCGGCGCAGGCGTCGCGGTCGGCCGCGGTCGTGATCGCGCTCCCGAAGCCGCCGGCGTGCGTGCTGATCGAGATGTGGCCCGCGCCCGGGTCGCGGCCGGCGGCGTCGGCGACGGCCAGCGCGATCTCGGCCACCGCCAGCGTGAAGGCCAGGCGTTCGGGCGCCTTCCACGAAGGCGAGAACACGCCGGCCTTCAGGCCCGGCTCATGGAAGCGACGGGCGGGGAAGGCGTTGAAGGTGAAGGCGTCGAGCCCGTTCGATGCGAGAAAGCGCGCGAAGTCGGCCAGCTCGGCGCGGTGGCTCGGGCTCACGAGCTCGAGCGCGACGTCCAGCGCGAGGTACGGCCCCACGCCGAAGGCGGCGCCGGTGCCGACGCGCTCGGACAAGGGCAGCGTGATCTCCTCGATGCCCCGCCGCACGCCGTCGAGGTCGTCGGCCGGGTGCAGGTTCAAGCAGTAGGCGAGCCGCAGCGGGCGGCCGGGAAGCTCGGGATGCCACAGCCGCATGCGCGGCGTCAGGCTCCGGCTTCGACCGGGATGCCTTCTTCGATCAAGAGGACGGGGATCTCCTGGCGGATCGGATAGACGATCGTGCGGTCCTCGCGCACGAGGCCGCCCTCGAGGGCCTCGGTCACCGGCTCGCCACCCTTGTTGGTGACCCCTCCCGCCGCGATGCGGGCGTTCAGCGCGGACAACAGAGCCGCGTCCGCCTCGGCCAGCGGTTGGTGGGTCTCGGGGCAGGCGAGGATGGAGAGCAGGTCTTCGTCGATCACGGAGAGCTCCGGAGTCCGGGCGGGGAAGGCGGAAGCGCGCGCCTCGGCGCAGCGTCCGCGTAGGATACCCGGAAGTCGCGGCCTACACTCGGGGCGAGGCGAGTTCCGCCGGGATCCGCGGGCCGAGGGCTTGGGCCGCCGGTGCCGAAACGGTTCGAGCTGCGCCTCCCCCACGCCCCATGCTCACCACGCTCTTCTTGTCCACGCTCGTCGTGCTGGCGTCGCCGCTCGCCCGCCAGGGTCGGCTCGCGCTGCCACCGAGCGCGGCGCGCGACGCGTGTCCGGACACGGTCACGATCCGCGCGGCGGCGCGCGTGCCGACGGACTGGCCAGCCTGGCCCGGCATGCTCCAGGCAACCCCAACACCTTCGGCCTGGCACGGGGACGCACCCTGGCAACGGTGGGTCGCGCTGCTCGCGGCCGAAGCCCGCGCCCACGAAGCTGGCGACGCCGCGGATCCCGAGCGGCGCGCAGCCCTGACCGAGCTCGCACTCCTGCAAGGCCGCCACGCCGACGCCTGGAATCACTTCACCCTGGCCTGCGGCGCGACCCGCCCTGCGCCTGGCGCGACGGGGTCGGGCGCTGCGGAAAGGACCGAGCGGCTCGACCGGCTCGCGCAGGCGCTGGTCTTCGGGCTCGTCCCGGCCGACGAGCCTGCCTGGCCGGGATCGGAGGAAGACGAAGCGGGCGCGGTCCTGCGTCTCGTCCCCGCTTTGCCGCCGCCGCTCGACACGGGCGATCCGCGCGTCGAGCACGTGCTGCGCGTGCGCGGTCTCGAGGTCGGCGCGAGCCGCTTCGACCTCGCGATCGGGCTCGAGCGCGATGGGGTCGAGGTCTCGTTCACACGCACCGACGGTCCGCCCTTTCCGGTCGCGGTGCGCCTGCCCGAGCCACCGGGCGTGCGCATCGCTTCGCTCTATGCGGACTGGATCCGGGCCGAGGATGCGCAGGCGCCGGCGCGGCTGTTGGTCGGGGCCGAGGAAGCGGAGACCACGGCCTGGGGTCGCTTCCAACGCGCGCCGATCCGCTGGCCCGAGCGTCTGCCCGACGAGCTCGGAGCGCTGCGGCGGTCGGGCCTGGTCCTGATCGGGACGTCGCCCTTGCTCCCGCCCTGTGCACGGGCCCTGGCCGCCTTGCTCGAGCTCGAGGTCCGCGTCGCCGCGAGCGAGCCTCCGCCGGCGCCCGGCCTCGCTCCGCTGCGCGTGCGCCTCGCGGATCCGCCCGGACGGGAGCTCGCGGCCATGCTCTCGCTGGTGGAAGCGCTCCTTTTGGGAACACCCAGGAATTACGGCGACGCGCCCTGACCCTGCGCGCGGGAGGTCGTACGCTGGCCCGCCTCTTTGACCCCCCGGGCCCCCAGCGAACCAACCATCGTGGGGACGCGCGGGAACCGCAGCCCAACGCAGCGAACGCTTCATGTACGCCGACAACCGCAAACGCTTTCTCGACGTGCTCCGCGCCAACGGAGCCTGCGCCGTGATTCCCGGCGGCACGCCGCCCACCCGCAACGCGGACAGCGAGTACCGCTTCCGCCCGTCTTCGGACTTCTTCTACCTGACGGGCTTCCGCGAACCGGACGCGGTGTTGGTCCTGGCGCCGCAGCGCGAAGACGAACAGACGATCTTGTTCCTGCGCGAGAAAGATCCCGAGCAGGAGACGTGGACCGGGCGACGCCTGGGGCTCGACGCCGCGCCCGAGGTGTTGGGCGTCGACCTCGCGCTTCCGATCGAGGCCCTGTGGGACGACCTGCCGGGGCTTCTGATCGGCTCGCGCAAGCTCGTGTACCGCGCGGGCGAGGACGCGGAGCGCGACCGCTCGATGATCGAGACCATCAGCGAACTGCGCCGGCGCGTGCGCGGCGGAGTCATCTCCCCGGTCGAATGGATCGACCCGCTGGTCTGGTTGCACGAGCAGCGGCTGCGCAAGACCGAGGCCGAGCTGAAGGACATCCGCAAGGCCTGCGCGATCACGGCCGAGGCGCACATCGCCGCCATGCGCGCGGCACACGCCGGCGTGAACGAGGCCGAGCTCGACGCCGAGCTGGTCGGCACCTTCCGCCGTCACGGCAGCACGGGCCCGTCCTACACGAACATCGTCGCGGGCGGCGCGAACGCTTGCATCCTGCACTACATCGAGAACGACCAGGCGATACCCGACGGGGACCTGGTGCTGATCGACGCCGGCGCCGAATGGAACTTCTACGCGTCCGACGTCACGCGCACGTTTCCGGTCAACGGCACGTTCTCGCCCGAGCAGCGCGCGCTGTACGAACTGGTGCTGCGCTCCCAGAAGGCCGCGATCGCGATCTCGCGCCCCGGGATCACCTTCGAAGCCGTGCACGATTGCGCCACGCGCGAGCTGTGCGCCGGCTTGATCGAGCTCGGGCTCTTGAAGGGCAGCGTCGACGAGGCGCTCGAGAGCGGGAGCTACAAGCGCTTCTACATGCACCGCACGGGCCACTGGCTCGGGCTCGACGTGCACGACTGCGGCCTCTACCACACCGACGGCACGTCGCGACCGCTCGAGGCCGGCATGCTCATGACCATCGAGCCGGGCCTGTACGTGGACCCCGACGACGACACCGTCGAGGCCCGCTGGCGCGGGATCGGCATCCGCATCGAGGACGACGTGCTCCTCACGAAGGACGGCTGCGAGATCCTCACGAAGGCGATCCCGAAGGAGATCGAAGAGGTCGAAGCCGCCTGTCGCGGAGCCGAACTCTCGACGGCCCACGCCTGACCGGTCGCTCCGTCCGGGGCTCGAAATAGGCCCTGCCGGCGGGCGCAGCACCATTCGCGATGTCGAGCATCCTGGGCAATCCGGAGGAACACTGGCCGCTGTCGAAGGCGGTCGACGCGCTGGCCGACTCGGCCCGGCGTGCCGGGGTTCCGGGCTGGATCTGGTTGGTCGGGATCTTCTATCCGAGCCTGTCGGTCAACTACGACCTCGTGACCGCCTTCCTCGGGTTCGTCGAGCACGCGACCGAGCGCGAGATCCCGTTCGCGAGCACGCCGGGCTCGCTCTTCTTCCTGTTCGGCCCGGAGTGGATCGAGCATCGCGACGGCAGCGTCTTCTCGGCCTTCGCCATGACGCTCGTCTTCCTGCCCGTCTTCCTGCTCCTGTATCGCCTGATCGTCGGGCTCGCGAAGGTCTCCGACCCGTTGCACTGGCAGGCGGAGACGCGCCAACCGGTCGAGCCCGCGCTCGTCGTCGGAACGCTCGTCGCCGACGAGGAGACCAGCGGACCGCGCACGCAGTCGCCGCGCCTCTCGTCGGTGTGGCGTGCGGGCAAGGGACTCGGCGCGTCGGCCTGCGGCATGTGGATCATCCTCTTCCTGCTCTTGTCGGGAGCGATGATCGTCCTGCTCGGTCCGCCGATCCTCTTGCTCGAGCTCATGAACCTCGACGAGGTCAACACGCTCGTCGTCTCGCTGCTCTTGCCGGTCGTCCTGTTCGTGGCGCTCTACGCCGTGATCCTGCAGGTCCTGAACCAGCTCGCGATGCACAGCCTGGCCCACAACAAGCGCGGCGTCGCGTCGGCCCTGACCCACGCCTGGCGGCTCGTGCGCACGTCGCCCTGGGCGGCCCTGCGCGCCACGTTGGTCGACTTCAGCCTGTTCCTCTTCGTCTTCGTCGCCGCGAAGCTCGTCTACGGCTTCTTCGGAGGCGGGCTGTCCGCCTTCCTCGTCTACGCCCTGTACGGCTTCGCCGGGGTCACTCGCGCCGGCTACTGGGCCCGGACCTACCGCGCGCTCGGAGGGCTGTCGGCCGAGGACTCCATTCCGGGCCTCGCGAAGGGGTAGAGGTGGTGAGCGCACCAGGGCTCGAACCTGGGACCTACTGGTTAAAAGCCAGTTGCTCTACCAACTGAGCTATGCGCCCACACAGTGGCGGAGAGCATACACAACCCCCCGCCCCAGGCCAGTCCGGGGCGAAAAATGCGCCCCAAAAAACACGTCCGCTCCAACGCGCGGGTTCAGACGTTCGTGATCTCCTCGACCTTGCTCTCGACCGCCTCGTCGACCTTCTTCTCGTAGTCCTTCAGCAGGTTCTGGATGTCGTCGTGAACCTTGCGGTTGTCGTCCTCGCTCAGCTCGCCCGCCTTCTGCATGGCGTCGGAGGTCTTGTTCATGTCCCGGCGCGTGTTGCGCAGGGCCACGCGGGCCTCCTCGCCCAGGTCCTTGACCTTGGCGACGTACTTGTTGCGCTGCTCGCCCGACAAGGGCGGCAGGGTCAGACGCACGACCTTCCCGTCGTTCTGCGGAGAGCTACCGAGGTCGGCCTTCAAGAGGGCCTTTGACAGCTCCTGGAGGATCGAGCCGTCGAAGGGCTTGATCAGGATCTGGCGCGGCTCGGGGATGGAAACCGAGGCCAGCTGGCTGATCGGGGTCGGGGTTCCGTAGTAGTCGACACGGACGTTGTCCACGAGCGCCGTCGAGGCCCGCCCCGAGCGGATCCCGCGCATCTGATCCCTCAGATGCGACAGGGATTTGTCGAAGCGCTCGCGTCCGTCGTCCATTACCGCCTTGATCGTCATACCTGGCTCCTGATGGTGGTCCCGAGGTTCTCTCCTCGTACGGCCCGTTCGATGTTGCCCTCCTCGAACAGGTTGAACACGACGACCGGCAACCCGTTCTCCATGCAGAGCGTGATGGCCGTGCTGTCCATGACGCGCAGGCCCTTCTGCAGCACGTCCATGTAGGCGAGCTCGGTGAAGCGCTTCGCCGTCGGGTCGAGCTTGGGGTCCGCGCTGTAGACGCCGTCCACCTTCGTGGCCTTCAGCAAGACGTCGCAGCCGAGCTCGGTCGCCCGCAGGGCGGCGGCCGTGTCCGTGGTGAAGAAGGGGTTGCCAGTGCCACCCGCGAGGATGACGACGCGCCCCTTCTTCAGGTGCGCGATCGCGCGCCGGCGCACGAAGGGCTCGGCCACCTGGTGGATCTCGAGGGCGGACAGGACGCGCGTCTCGACGCCGGCCTGCTCGACCGCGGCCGACAAGGCCAGCGCGTTGATCACGGTGGCGAGCATGCCCATGTAGTCGGCGCTCGCGCGGTGGACGCCGTTCTTGCTGAAGTCGGCGCCCCGCAGGATGTTGCCCCCTCCCACGACGATCGCGACCTCGACGCCCTGGGCGACGACGCTCGCCACTTGACGCGCCACCGATTCGACGGCGGCGGGAGCGATGCTGTGCCCGGTGTCCGGCTCGCCGAGCGACTCGCCGGAGAGCTTGAGGAGGATGCGTCGATAGCTCATGGCAGGGGGGGCGATCCGGGGTCCGCGGGGCGGCGGGTCAGGCTAGGCTTCCCACCCCCGGAGCACCAGGCATCGCCCGGATCCCCAGGGGACGATTCGGGGGACGATTCGGGGACGCCGCGCGAGTTGCGGCCGACGTTCGCCCCAGCGCGCCTCAGCCACCGATCGTCGCGCGTGTGAACGAGACGATGCGCGTGCCGGAGCCGAGCTCCTTCTCGAGCGCCTTCGCGACGGTCGACTTGTCGTCGTGAATCCAGGGCTGCTCCGCGAGCACGATGCCCGCGTAGAACTTCTTGAGCTTGCCCTCGATGATCTTGTCCTGGAACTCGGCGGGCTTCTTCTTGACCTCGTCGCTCTCCCGCAAGACTTCCTTCTCGCGCTCGACCTCGGCCGCGGGCACCTCTTCGACGTTGGCGAAGGACGGGCGGAACACCACGATGTGCTGGCAGAGGCTCTTCACGAGCTCGCCGGCCTGCGCGGGGTCGGCACCGGTCGTCACCGACGCGATCGCGCCTTGCTTGCCGTCGTGGTGCACGTAGGCCGACACGGCGCCCTTGGGGTTCTCGACGCGCGTCAGGGACGTCACGCGGATGTTCTCGCCGAACTGCCCCACCGTCTCCTGGATCGCTTCGGAAACCGGCTTGGACGAGCCCTGCCACTTCTGGCTCATCAGCGGACGCGTGCCGTCCTCGAGGCCGTCGGGATCGTTCTCGAGCACGTGCTTCTCGAGCGCATCGACGAAGCTCTTGAAGCCGTCGCCCTTCGCGAGGAAGTCCGTCTCGCAAGCCACGCCCACCAGCGTTCCGCGGCGTCCGTCGGCGGCGATCGCCGCGAACACACGGCCCTCGGCCGTGTCCCGCTCGGCCTTCTTGCCGGCCGACTTCAACCCCTGCTTGCGCAGGTGGTCGATCGCGCCATCGATATCGCCGGAAGCGGCCTCGAGGGCCTTCTTGCAATCCATCATCGCCGCGCCCGTTCGCTCGCGCAGCTCTCGCACCATCGTCGCGGTAATGGCCATCGTTCGGTCCTGAATTCGGTCGTCGTCTCGGTCGGGGGTCGCTCGCGGGCGGCGGCGCCGCCCATCCATCTCGAAAGGTCGAAGGATCGCCGCGGGGGGATCCATCGGGGAGTCCCGTCGGGCTCCCCGGGGATCCGGGGCGCCCCATGGGGCCTCGGAAACAGGGGAGCACCTGCGGGGCTCAGAATTCTTCAGGGAGCCCCCAGCGGGGCTCCGGAACGCGGCCGGGAGCGAACTCCCGACCGCCGGGTCGCTCGGCTCAGGCGCTCGTCCCTTCGCTGCGCGTCGCAGGTGCCGCCACCTCGTCGGACTCCTCCGAGGACTCGGCCTCGCCGGTGGAGTTCGCGGGCGGCTTGACCTCGTCGGCCGGCGCGCTCTCTTCCGCGGCGGGAGCCGCAGCCGGCTCGGCAGGCTTCGGCGGCAGGTTCTGGGAGCGGGTCGGACGCGGCTCGTCGCCGGGCACGGTCGCCTCGGTGCGTTGGGCGGCGCCCATCGCGGCCAGGTTCTCGCGGTGCGCGGCGGCGCCTTCCTCGACGGACTTGACGAGCGCTTCGATCAAGAGCCGCACGGAACGCAGGGCGTCGTCGTTGCCCGGGATCACGATGTCGATCCCAGTCGGATCGCAGTCGGTGTCGAGCATCCCGATCACCGCGAGGCCCATCTTGCGAGCCTCGCGCACCGCGTTGTATTCGCGGCCGGGGTCGACGACGACCATCGCGCCGGGGATGCCGCTCATCTCGCGGATACCCGAGAGGTTGCGGTCGATCTTGCGGTGTTCACGCCGCAGGGAGGCGATCGCCTTCTTCGAGTACTGCTTGATCGTGCCGTCCTCCTCCATCGTCTCGAGCTCTTCGAGGCGACGCAGGCGGCTGCGGATGACGCTGAAGTTCGTCAGCGTTCCACCGATCCATCGTTCGGTGACGACCGGCATGCCGGTCCGTTGTCCGGCGTCGGAGATGACGCCTTTGATTTGACGCTTCGTGCCGACCCAGAGGATCTGGGATCCTTCGGCGACGAGGTGGTAGAGGAAGTTCTGCGCACGGATGAGACCCCGCACGGTTTCCTTGAGATCGATCACATGGATCGAGTTCCGGCGACCGTGGATGTAGGGGGCCATCTTCGGATTCCACCGCGACACGCGGCATCCGAAGTGCACTCCGGCATCGATCAGTTCTTGAATGCTGATGGTTTCCATGGGGTGACCGAGGTCATCGGTCGGATCAGGCTTGCACGACGCCCCGGAAGCTCGAGACACGAGCCTCGGTCGAACGGGACAGCCGGACAGGCAGGAGCGGTTCCTGAGGCCGAAACGCGTGGACGATCCACGCGCTGACTAGGGGGGTGCGCCACCCCTCACGAAGGGAATTTCCGACCAGGTCGGAGACTCCGGACAAGACGCGAGGAACGGCCCGAAAAAGCGGCCAAGATTCTAGCGGCGTAGGCCGTGAGCACCAACCTTCAGCCGCCGCAAACCGCACCATGGGCCTGCTCTGGAGGGACGGGCGCGGTGTCGACGCGCGGGCGGCGGAGGGCCGGCGCACGCCTCCGGGGGTCGTGCAAGCCCCGGCCGGAGCTCGCTCGCCTGCGCCGGAAGAGGCGCGCGCGCGGCCCCCCGAGCTCCGGTTGCGACTTTCTAGGGTAGGCTTCCTTCGAGGTCTCTTCTCCAACGAATTCGTGCCCACAGTGACGGAACGCGAGCCTTCGACCCCCGCCCCCGGACCCCGCGTCCTCCGGATCCTGCTCTGCGACCATCGCGGCGCGGGCCTCGCGCGTCGTTTGGCCCCCCTGGAGGCCACCGGCTACGCCCTGGACACCTCCTCCGGGCCGCTCCAGAGCCTGCGCAAGCTCGGGATCGGGCTGCCGGCCGCGATCCTGATCGACCCCCAGAACCCCTCCGGAACGGTCGAGCTCGAGGCCCTCGAGGCCGCCCGCGGCGAGGATCCGCCGGCGCCGGTGCTCGTGATCGCCGACCCCGCCGATCCGCTGGTCCGACGGAGGATCGACGCCACCCTGGAGCGCGGGCTGTGGGACGTCATCGCCCGCGACGCCCCGCTGGAAGAGCTGCGTCTGCGCTTCGAACGCCTCCTGGACCAGGCCCGGGTGTTGCGCGAGCTGGCCGAATGGCGCCACCGCGCCTCCCACGACGACCGCACCGACCTGCTGCGCCCCCTGGCCTTCCAGGACCGCTTGCGCGAGCACTTCAGCGCGGCCGGACGGCACGGACTCGAGCTCGCGCTCGTGCTGGTCGACATGGACAAGTTCGGACAGATCAACAAGCTCCACGACCACACGATCGGCGACACGCTGATCGCCCGCGTCGGCGAGGCCGTCAAGCGCACGATCCGGACGGAGGACGTGGCCGGGAGGCTGGGAGGAGACGAGTTCGCCGTGATCCTGCCCTACACCGGACCGGTCGACGCAGCGCGCGTCGTGAACCGCTTGCGCGACGAGATCCGTCGCCTCTCCGGCCCGATCGGGGACGCGGCGCGCGGGGTCGAGCTCGAAGTGCACGCGAGCCTCGGCTTCGAAACCTTCGACGGCAAGGACCTCCGCTCGCTCGATGCCCTGCGCCGCCATGCCGAGATCGCCTTGCGGGCGGCCAAGGTCGCGGGCGGCGATCGCGCCGTCTACTACCGAGAGCACACGGGCGATCCCGCTCCGGCACGGAAGAAAACGAAGCGCAAGACCCGCCGGCGTACGCCCAAGCCGCCTGCTCCGGGCGACGAGCCGGCGGCAGACCAACCCTGAAGCACGACGCGGCGCGAGCACGACGCGGGCCGCAACTCGAACGAGCGCTGACGGACGTTCGCTCCGCCTCGCCACGTTTGGTCTACTCGCTCTCTACATGGCGGAATCGGGCGCGAACGCGGGGCCGGCGAGAGGCGCTCTCGCAGCGGGACGAGCAGGCTCGCGGTCGCTCCTGTTCTGTGACCATCGCGGCGCGGGGCTCGGGCGCCCCCTGGCGCACCTCGCCCAGCACGGCTACCGCATCCGCGCCTCCAAGAACCTCGCCGGGACGCTCCGGCACCTGGGAGCCGGGCGGCCCGACGTCCTGGTCGTGGCCCCCTTCACCCGCACGGGCTCGCTCGAGTTCGAGGCCATCCGGCGCGAAGGCGAGGCCGCGGGCGGCTGGGAGGGTCCCCCCGTGCTGGTGGTGGCGGACCCGGCCGATCCCGGCCCGGTCTTCGAGGCGGCGCGCGCGCTCTGGCCCAGCAACTACGACGTCATCTACCGCAACGCGCCCCCCGAGGAGTTCGCGGGCCGGCTCGAGCGCCTCGTGCTCGAGCATGAGCGCTTCCAGGAGACCGAGGGCTGGAAGCACCGCGCCTGCCACGACGACCGCACCGACCTCCTGCGCGCGAAGATCTTCGAGACGCGGATCACCGAACACGTCTCCGCCGCCCAACGCCACGGCTTCGACCTCGCGCTCGTGCTGCTCGACCTCGACAAGTTCGGTGCGATCAACAAGGACTACGACCACACGGTCGGCGACCGCCTGATCGCGCGCGTCGGTGAATGGATCAAGAACGGCCTGCGCAACGAGGACAGCGGTGGGCGTCTCGGAGGCGACGAATTCGGCGTGCTCCTGCCGTACACCTCACCCGGCGAGGCCGCGGCGGTCGTTCGCCGGCTGCGCGCGGGCATCGCCACGCTCCAGGTCTCCGTCGCCCCGGCAGGCGAGGTGGGCGCCGAGACGCTGTCCGTCACGACCAGCATCGGCTTCGAGACGACCAACGGCGCGGACCTCGACTCGGCCGAGACCCTGCGCAACCATGCGGAACAGGCGCTGCGCCAGGCGAAGCAGGCCGGCGGCGACCGGGTCGCCTACGCGCGCGGCGCGCTGCCGGAGGCCGAAGCGAAGCCGGCGACCGAACGGCGCCGGACCCGCAAGAAGGTGTCCAAGAAGAGCCCGCGGCCGAAGCCGGACGCGTGACCCCCGCTCACTTCGTCAGCAGCGGCCGCAGCCAGTTCCCGCGGTCGCCGGCGAAGTCGTCCACGGGATCCAGTTCGAGGACCAGGCGCGTGACCCCGGCGACCGGCAGGGCCTGAAACGAACGCGGAGACTCGCCCCCGCGGACCACGTCGCTCTCCCAGAGCAACGTGTCGTCGCCGAAGACGCGGAAGACCACCGAACCGCGCGCGGCGTCGCCGTGGTTCGTGACGCTGTCGTCGATCGCGACCGAGCCGCGGAACTCGCGCCAGGAGCCATCGAGCTCCCAGACGATGCGGGTCGGCGCGTGGGCACCGATTCCGTGCGCGAAGCGGCGGCCGGCGACGAGCGGCGTGCCGACGACCGACCGGTTGCGTTCGTGCGGCCAGCGCATGCCCAGACCGTCGTCGAAGGGCGTTCCCGCCCCTTCCTCGGCGGCCGCCTCGAGATCCGACAAGAAGCGCGCACGACCGTCGTCGACGGCGAGCTCGAGCACGTTGCGAAGACCGATTTCGACCTCGGATCCCCGCGGCAAGAGCATCCGCACGGTCTTCGCGTCGAGCCGCGCGAGCGTCCCGCGCAGGCGGCTGCCGTCGACGAGATCCAGGCGAATGGGCGTCCCCTCGGCGGCGCCCTTCGGCGGACCGTCCTCGAAGACCTCGATGTAGAGCGCCGCGATCTCCGACCACGGGAAGAGTTTCAGGCCGAGCACGCTGTCGAAGCGCACCCCTTCGGCGGTGAAGGAGTCGACCGTGCCGTCGATCTTGTCCAGCGTCACTCCCGAACGACGGTAGAGCCGATCGCCTTCCACGGCCGGCTCGAGCGGCTCCGCCAGGTCTTCCGGCAGACGCGCGGCGAAGAGGAGGTTCGCGAGCTCTTCGATCGCGAAGCCCAGTCGCGTGCCTCCCACGAGCTCGAGCGAGAGCAGCTCTCCCCCGCCCCCCTCGATCCGGCCGAAGACGAAGTCTCCGCTCGTCAGCTCGACGCGCGCGCGGCCCGAGGTCGTGGGGATCGCGGAGGTCGCGAGCGCCTCTTCGGGCACCCGCGTGCGCGCGACGGGCCGCAGGAAGGTCGCGCCGATCCGGCGCGGGTCGACGAGCGGCAGCTCGTCGGCGGTGACGGTGCGCACGAGCCCGTCGAGGGACTCCATCCGCAGCTCGACCGCGGCGGGTTCCTGGAGCGGCACGAGGGCGAAAAGCCCGACGACGAGGCTTGTGGAGTTCGACATCGCGGCATCTTAGCCCGCTCCTCTCCCAAGCTCCCGCCCGTGCGCGAACTCGTGCACGGACGGACGTGTCGCGCGCCCTCAGCGGGTGCTCGGGCCGGCCCCGCGGGCCCTGGGAGCGCCTGGCGAACGCTCCTCCTGCCAGGATGACAGCGAGCCTCCGGTGCGCCCAGGACCTCTGTCAAATAGGCAGCTCAGGCCACCCCGCCGACCGGGACCGAGCCGCGCGAGGGGCTCGCGGAGGCCTGAGAGCGGTCCTGGCACCCTTCTTGCAGACGTCGGCCTCGACCTGCGCCGGGGGTCGGGGCGTACGCCCGTTCCGGCCGCGGTCCCCACCCTACCGATCGCGCGGACGGCACGGCCGCCCGCGGTGCACGCAACCAAGCGGAGAAGCTAGCCACCATGGCCAAACAGATGGTTTTCGAGTCCGACGCCCGGGACGCGATCCGTGCCGGCGTCGAGAAGCTCGCGAAAGCAGTGACGAGCACCCTGGGCCCGCGCGGCCGCAACGCCGTGCTCGACAAGGGCTGGGGGGCGCCGACGATCACGAAGGACGGCGTCACCGTGGCCGAGGAGATCGAGCTCGGTAACCCCTATGAACAGATGGGGGCCACGCTCGTGAAAGAGGTAGCGAGCCAGACCAGCGACAAGGCGGGCGACGGAACGACGACCGCGACTCTCCTGACGCACGCGATCTTCGAGCAAGGCCTGCGCGCGATCACCGCCGGGGCCGCTCCGGCCCGCATCAACGCCGGCCTGCGCGCCGGAACCGAGGCCGTGACGAAGGCCCTCGAGAAGGCCTCTCGGCCGATCTCGAGCAACGCGGAGATCCAGCAGGTCGCCACGATCTCGGCCAACAACCAGCCCGCGATCGGCAAGCTGATCGGCGAGGCCATGCAGAAGGTCGGCAAGGACGGCGTCATCACCGTCGAGGAAGGCAAGTCGCTCGAGACCGGGATCGATCTCGTCGAGGGCATGCAGTTCGACCGTGGCTATCTCTCCGCGCACTTCGTCACCGACCAAGAGAACATGGAAGCGGTCTTCGAGAAGCCGCTTCTGCTCATCCACGAGTCGAAGATCTCGAACGTCCAGAAGCTCCTGCCGCTGCTCGAGGCGGTCAAGGACGCCGGACGCTCGCTCATCATCCTGGCCGAGGACGTCGAGTCCGAGGCCCTGGCGACGCTCGTCGTCAACAAGATCCGCGGCATCGTCCAGTGCTGCGCCGTCAAGGCCCCGGGCTACGGCGAGCGACGCAAGGCCATGCTGCAGGACATCGCGACCCTGTGTGGCGGCATCGCGGTCATGAAGGATGCGGGCACCGAGCTCGACCAGGTCAGCTTGAAGGACCTCGGAACGGCCAAGCGCATCGTCATCACGAACGACACGACGACGATCGTCGGCGGAGCGGGCAAGCGTTCCGACGTCGACGCGCGCGTCGCCCAGATCCGGGCCGAGGTCGAGGTCACGAGCTCGGACTACGACCGTGAGAAGCTGCAGGAACGGCTCGCGAAGCTGACCGGCGGCATCGCGCAGATCAACGTCGGTGGCGCCACCGACACCGAGGTGAAGGAGCGCAAGGCCCTCATCGAGGACGCTCTGCACGCCACGCGCGCGGCGGTCGAGGAGGGCATTCTGCCCGGCGGAGGCGTCGCTCTGCTGCGCGCCCGCGACGTCATCAAGAAGCTGAAGACGGGCAAGGATCTCGACTTCGACATCGGCCTCGACATGCTCTGGGACGCGCTCGCGCGCCCCTGCCAGGTCATCGCCGAGAACGCGGGGTTCGACGGCTCGCTCGTCGCCCACCGCACCCTGCAGGACAAGAGTACGAGCTACGGCTTCGACAGCCTCAAGGGCGAGTACTGCGACATGATCAAGGCCGGCATCGTCGACCCCGCCAAGGTGACGAAGGCCGCCCTCGCGAACGCGACCAGCGTCGCCGCTCTGCTCCTCACGACCGATGCGCTGATCGCCAACAAGCCGGAGACCTCCAAGGGTGCTCCCGGCGGCGAAATGGACGGCATGGACGAGATGGGTGGCATGGGCGGCATGGGCGGCATGGGTGGAATGGGCGGTATGGGCGGCATGGGAGGCATGGGCGGCGGAATGGGCTTCTGAGCCCGCACTTCCCGTCCACGACCTTTCCCTCACGAACACAAGCGAACAAAGACAGACACGATCAGGAGTCCATCCGATGGCAGCCAAGCAAATCATGTTTGACGACGAGGCGCGGCAGAAGACGCGCGCCGGAATCGCCAAGCTCGCCAAGACCGTCAGAGTCACCCTCGGCCCCGGTGGCCGCAACGTCATCCTCCAGAAGTCCTTCGGCGCCCCCGCGGTGACCAAGGACGGGGTTTCGGTCGCCAAGGAGATCGACCTCGAGGATCCCTTCGAGAACATGGGCGCGAAGCTCGTGCTCGAAGTCGCCAAGAAGACGAACGACGTCGCCGGAGACGGCACCACGACGGCGACCGTCCTCGCCGCGGCGATCTATGAAGAAGGCCTGAAGTACCTCGCGACCGGCGTGAACCCGGTTCTGCTCCGCAACGGCATCGACCGCGCGGTCGAGGCGGCCGTGGCCGACATCGCCAGCCAGTCGCGCAAGGTCAAGACCCGCCAAGAGCGGGCCAGCGTGGCCGCGATCTCCGCCAACAACGACAAGACGATCGGCGACCTCTTGGCCGAAGCCTTCGAGAAGGTCGGCGACGAGGGCTCGATCACGATCGAGGAAGGCTCGGGGCGCGAGACCGAGCTCGAGGTCGTCGAGGGAATGGAGTTCGACAAGGGCTACCTTTCGCCCTACTTCGCGACGAACCCGGCCAAGCTGAAGGCCGAGCTCGAAGACGCCCACATCCTCATCCACGAGAAGAAGATCTCGAGCGCGCGCGAACTCGTTCCGATCCTCGAGCAGACGGCCCAGACGGGCAAGCCCCTGCTCATCATCGCCGAGGACATCGAGGGCGAGGCCCTCGCAACCCTCGTCATCAACAAACTGCGCGGCATCCTGAACGTGTGCGCCGTCAAGGCGCCCGGCTTCGGCGAGCGTCGCAAGGCCTACCTCGGTGACATCGCCACGCTGACCGGGGGCACGGCGATTTCCGAGGAGCTCGGCCTCTCGCTCGAGAAGGTGACCCTGTCCCAGCTCGGGCAGGCCAAGCGTGTCGTCATCGGCAAGGACTCGACGACGATCATCTCCGGCGCCGGAGCCAAGAAGGCGGTCGCCGATCGCGTCAAGCAGATCCGCGCTCAGATCGAGAAGACGACGTCCGACTACGACAAGGAGAAGCTCGAAGAGCGGCTCGCGAAGCTGACCGGCGGCGTCGCCGTCATCAAGGTCGGTGGAGACACGGAGGCCGAGATGAAGGCCAAGAAGGACCTCGTCGAGGACGCCCTCAACTCGACTCGCGCGGCGATCGAGGAAGGCATCGTGCCCGGTGGCGGCGTCGCTCTCCTGAACTGCGTGGACGCGGTCAAGAACGCCAAGGTGAAGGGCGACGAGCGCTTCGGTCGCGCGATCATCGAGAAGGCCATCGAGGCCCCGCTTCGCCAGATCGCGGAGAACACGGGCCAGCGTGGTTCCGTGGTGGTCGAGACGGTCCGCGCGAAGGGCAAGACGATCGGCTACAACGCCCTCGAAGACACGTACGGCGACATGTTCAAGTTCGGGGTCATCGACCCGGCCAAGGTCGTGCGTTCGGCGCTGCAGAACGCGGCCTCGATCGCCGGCTTGCTCCTCACCACCGACACGATGGTGACCGAGCTCAAGGACGACAAGAAACAGGTCGACGGAAGCGTGGCCTGACCGTTCTCCCCTCCTCCGGATGGTGGATCGAAGGAGGCGGCGGGATCGCGGGGTCCCGCCGCCTCCGTCCGTGTCGAGCGGACGCCCGGAACACGATGACACGAACACGGTGACCGAACGATGAGCGACAAGCGCGACTACTACGAAGTCCTCGGCGTCGAACGCAACGCCTCCGAGGACGAGCTCAAGCGCGCCTACCGCAAGCTCGCTCTGCAGCACCATCCTGACCGGAATCAGGACGATGCGACCGCCGAGACCAAGTTCAAGGAAGCGGCCGAGGCGTACGACGTCCTGTCCGACGCGGAGAAGCGTTCCCGCTACGACCGCTTCGGGCATGGCGCCTTCAGCCAGGGCGGAATGGGTGGCGGCACCCGTTTCACCAACATGGAAGACATCTTCGAGGCCTTCGGAGACATCTTCGGCGGTGGAGGCGGCGGCGGCGGCATCTTCGGCGACCTGTTCGGCGGTGGACGCCGCGCGCGTTCCGGCCCGCGACCGGGCAGAGACCTCAAGATCGTGCTGGACCTCACGCTCGAAGAGATCGACTCCGGCGTGAAGAAGACCGTCGGCATCAAGCGCCAGGAAGTCTGCGGAACGTGCAGCGGCAACGGCGCGCGACCGGGGACAGCGCCCGTCACGTGCACCGCCTGCGGCGGCCGCGGTCAGGTTCACCGCAGCCAGGGCTTCTTCACGATGGCGACGACCTGCCCCCAATGCCGCGGAGCGGGCAAGAAGATCGAGGACCCGTGCACGGACTGCCGTGGCTCGGGCCAGCGCTCGCAATCCAACGACATCGAGATCGACGTCCCGCCCGGCGTCGAAGAGGGCATGCGGATTCGCGTGTCCGGCGGTGGCGACGCCGGTGGCCCCGGGGCCCCGCGTGGCGACCTCTACTGCATCATCCGCGAGCGCGAGCACAGGGTCTTCCAGCGCAGCGGCCCGGACCTCATGACCGAAGTGCCCTTCTCCTTCGCGCAGCTCGCCCTGGGCGACAAGGTCGAGATCCCGACTTTGCGCGGGCGGGTGGAGATGTCGATACCCGCGGGCACGCAGAGCGGCAAGGTCTTCCGCCTCCGCGGCCAAGGCATGCCGACCCTCGAGAACCGCGGGCGCGGCGACCAGCTCGTCCGCGTCTTCGTGGAGACACCCAAGAAGCTGACCGACCGACAGAAGGAACTCCTGCAAGAGTTTTCGGAAATCGAGGCGGAGAAGACCGGCTCGAAATCGTTCTTCGAAAAGATCGCCGACTACTTCAGCTGAGCCATGACCCGAGACACCGAACAAGACGACGCCCCTCGAGCCACCGAAGAGCCCCAGGTCCCCGAAGGGACCGAGGAGCCTGTAGAGGCCGAAGCGTCGGCCGAGGAAACGAACGAGTCCATGCCTCCCTCCAAGCGCGTCGCCCAGCTCGAGCACGAAGTCGAGGAGCTCTCGCTGAAGTGGGCCCGCGCCCAGGCCGACTACAAGAACCTGCGTCGACGAGCCCAAGCGGACTACGAGCTGGGATTGCGGCGTGAGCTGCAGCCGCTCTTCGACGAGCTCCTGCTCGTGCTCGACTTCCTGGACATGGCCCTGGCCAGCCCGATCGAGAGCCCCGACGCGAAGAACCTCGTCATCGGCATCGAGATGACGCGTGCGAAGATGATCCAGGCGCTCGAGAACAACGACGTTCGTCCGATCCCCATCGACGGCCCCTTCAATCCCGACCTGCACGAGGCCGCCTCGACCGTGATCCGGGACGACGTCGAAGCAGGCACGATCGTCGGAGTGGTCCGCTCGGGCTACACCTGGAAGGACGACGTCCTGCGGCACGCCCACGTATCCGTCGCGGCGCGTCCGGAAAGCAGCAAGCCGGTTCAAACCGACGAGGAGTCCTGAGCGTGCCGACCTACGACTATCGCTGCGCGTCCTGTGGACACGAGCTCGAGCTCTTCCAATCCATGTCGGAGGCGCCGAAGAAGAAGTGCCCCTCGTGCGGCACGCAGAAGCTCGAGCGCCTGATCGGAACCGGCGCCGGGATCATCTTCAAGGGCAGCGGCTTCTATCAGACCGACTACCGCTCGGAGTCCTACAAGAAGGGTGCCGAGAAGGACAAAAAGGCGGATAGCCCGCCGGCGGAGTCGAAGAAGGACAAGACCTCGGACACGAAGCCGGCGCCGAAGAAAGAGAAGAAGAAGGACGACTGAGGCCAGCCGTCCTCGGCCGAACCATCACAAGCTCGTGGGATGCGGCCGATCAGGGAAAGAGCTCTTCGACGAGCTCCGCGATCGCGTCCGTCTCGTTGGTTCCGATGACCCGGTCCGCCAGGCGGCGAACCTCCGGAGTGGCGTTGCCCATCGCGACGCCCAGGCCGGCCGCGCGGATCATCGGCACGTCGTTCTGCGCGTCACCGACCGCCACGACGCGTTCCGGTTCGATGCCATGCTCCTCGAGCAGGTACCGTAGCGCCTCGCCCTTGCCGCGACAGGGCGGCTGAATGTCCACGCACGAAAGCCGGCTGCGCCGGTGTTGCGGCAGCGTGTTCAGGGGGAAGTCGGTCAGGTAGACCGGCAGATCCAACGCCCGGTCGAGCCGCCGCGCGAGCTCGGCCGAGTTCTCCCGCGAAAAGAGGGTGATGCGGATCAGGAACTCACGCGGAAGCTCCGCCCACGGCGTGACGACGAGATCCTCGAGATACAGGACGGCCTCTTCCTCGTCGACGTCGCGCGGCGCGGCCCCGAACTTCGCGCCGTAGCGCATGACGACCGGAAGGAGCTTTTCCTCGTGCGCGAAGGCCAGCGTGCGCTCGACCACGCGGTTCGAGAGCAAGCGCTCTTCGATCAGCCGGTCCTTCTCGGGGCAATAGAGCCCCGCGCCGTTGAACACGAGCGCCGGCATGCGATTCTCGAGCTGCTCGAGGATGTCCCGCGCTCCCCCGGCTGAGCGTCCGGTCGCGAGCATGACGCGCACTCCCCGCTCCTGGGCCGCGAGCAGGACCTGAAGGTTGCGGGGACGGATCCCTCCACCTTCATGGACCAGCGTGCCGTCCAGATCGAGCAGGATGGCTTCGTACGAGCGTCGGATCACGCTCGGGATTCTGACCTCCCGCACGGCGCAGCCCCACGACTTCGTCGGGGATTTCGCCCGTTCGAAGCCGTGTGGGCCCCTGGCCCTCAGTCCGCCTCACTCGAGCGTCATCGATTCCTCGTGCTTGCCGCCCGGGTCGATGAGCACGTCGCGTTCGGCGGACGGCTGGTCGCCTCCGCCCGGACCGATCGACTCGACGGTCACGGTCCAACGCCCCGGCTTCAAGCCCTTCAAGGTGGCCCGGCCCGACTGCGCGAAGCTCTGTTCGGGGTCGACCCCTTCCTCCTCGTGACGAGCCCGCACCATGCAGAGCTGCGCCGGCGTCCCGTCGGAGGCCAAGACGTTGACCGTCAACGAGCCTCCGGGCTCGACCGTGACGTCGACGTCCTCCAGGACCTCGTCGGGGGCGACCCGCACCACCGCCGATTTCGCGGGCTGGAGGTCGCCGCCTTCGACCTTCACGACCAGGTCCTTGTCGGGAGTGACGCCGCGGAGCCGATAGCGGCCGTCGCCGTCCGTGTACACGGTCTGAGCCAGGTTCGGATCGCCCGAGCTCACGGCGGTCTCGTCGCCGTCGTCGGTGATCATCACGAACTGCATCATCCTCCGCGGTCCGCCACGATCCGCGACGACTTCGACGCTGACGCGCAGTCCCGAGACCGGCTCGCCGGCCGTGTCGGTGACGCGTCCCTCGAGCACCGAGACCGCCAGGTTCGCGTCGAAGGTGTTGTCTCCCGCCTCGACCTCGACGTCGAACTTGTCGGTCATCCTCCGGGTGGGGTGGTCGATCGAGAGCGTGTAGTCGTCCTCGGTGAGGCCGTCGAGGACGTAGCGACCTGCGCCATCGGTCAAGGCCGAATCGCCGCCGCCCATCATGCCGGGCATCATCATCGCCATCGGATTCGAGGCGTCGCTTTTCTTCGCGAGCTTCACGGTGGCGCCCACGAGCGGTCGCCCCGCCTCCCGAACGATGCCGGTCAACGCCGCGCGGGCCTTCGCACGGACGGTGACCGCTCCGGTCTCGCCCTCGACGACCTCGACCTCCGTCCAGGACTCGTCGGGCGCTGCTTCCGACAGACCGCCGTTCAGCTCGACCCGCGTCTCGCCGCCAGCGAACATCACAGCCGGCCCGCCACCGCCCTCGTCGACGCGGAAGGAGTGGGTCCCGAGCGTGAGGTTGTCGAAGAGGATCTTCCCGCCAGCATCGGTCAGGTCGCGGCCCCCCATGGGTCCGCCGAACACCATCGAACGCCTGTTCGAGCGGAGCTCCTCGGGCGTCCGGTGGGCGACGCGCGCACCGGGCACGGGAAGTCCATCCGGATCCAGCACGGTGACTTCGATCGCTCCACCGCGCGACAAGCGCACGGTCTCCTCGACCGTCTCACCCGCGGGCAAGAACACGCCCGAGCGGGTCAGCTTGGCGTACTTCGTCTTCGAGACCTGGATCGAGACGTTTTCCCCCTCGAGGCTCGTGAGCTCGGCGACGCCGTTCTCGTCCGTGCGCGCCGTCTCGGCGCCGCCCGGCAGAAAGTCGCCACCGGAATCACCGATGTCGAAGCTCATGGAGACCTCGACGTTGCCGTTCGAGGGCGCTTCCTTCTGGAGTCGAACGCGTGCTCCTTCGATCGGCGCGCCGGTCTTCTGATCGAGCACCGTGACACGCACGACCGGCACCGGCTCGAGGAAGACCTTGCCGAGGTTCGTCTCCGTGCCCGTCGCCACGGCGATGTCGTCGCGTGCATACTCGCGATAGCCCGTCGCGGTCACCCGGATCTGGGCACGCTCGTCGGCGCCGGGACGCAGACCATCGACGACGACCAGACCGTTCTCGTGCTCGAGCAAGGGCTTGCGGTCAGGCCCCAGCAACGGTCGCGGCCACGTCACACCTGCCTCGACGCGGAACGCGGTCAGCGGTTGACGCGTGCGAGCATCCAGCACCTGAAAGGAGACCGTCGCTTCGGGCAGGTAAGGGATCTCGACCCCGTGGGTGCCCGCGTGCGCGCTCAAGGGCTCCGAACGCGAGCTGCCCATGCCCGGGAACATGCCGCCCGTGCCCGACTGGCGCCGGGCCTGCAGCAGGTAGTCCTGTTCGGCGTGCAGCCCCTCGAGAAGGAAGGTCCCGTCATGCTCGACGACGGCCGTTCGATCGTCTGCGAAGCCTCGGAAGCCCTCGTCGGTGGCGCGCCGGGCCCGCACCTCGAGCTCGCCGCGCTCCTCCTCCGGGAAGCCGACCACGCGCCCGCTGATCACGTCTCCGCGCTCGAGCTGGAAGACCAGACCACTCGTCTCCGCGCCCGGGGTCTCGGCCATGCCGCGGAAGGACTTCTTGGGATGTCGCGCGGAGTCGACGACGATCTCCCAGGGACCACACGCCAGCCGGTCGATCAGGAAGGAGCCATCGTCCTCGGTCACCGCGAAGGGCTCCGAAGAACGTCGAGCGAAGCCGAAATCGAACGACTGGGAGAGGCTACCCATCCGCAGCGCGGCGCCGGGCACCCCGCCACCCGCCGCATCGACGACCCGACCGCGCAGGAGCGCACCGAGCGCCAGGACGAAGGGCTCGAGCTCATGGGCCTCACCGCGCGGGACGACGAGGTCTGCCCGCTCGAAGGGCGCATAGCCCGACAGGCTGACGGAGACCTGCAGGGTCCCGGCCGGAACACGGTCGAATCCGAAGCGGCCTTCGGCGTCCGACTCCGTCACGTAGAGGCCCGGACGCGGGAGTTCCGCATGACCCAGGGTGAAGAAGCCGCTCCTTCGATCCGACAGCGTCACGCTGGCTCCCGCCAGACCGTTGCCGAGTCCGTCCACGACGCGCCCGGTGAGGGCCGGCCCTTCGACGGTTTCCGAGGCGACGGCGGGCTTCGCGACCTCTGCCTGGGGCACCGAGCGGACCTCGCGCTCGCTCCGCGTCGCGTCCGGCAGCGACTGGGCCGAGGTCAGCGCGGCCGAATCCGCGCGCGGTTCGGCGACGGCCGCTGCCTGGGGCAGGGCGCTCGTCGCGGATTCACGGTCCGACCCCGAAGAGCTCCAGAGGAAGTAGCCGATACCGGCCGCGGCGAAGAGGATGAAGACGAGAGCGAAGCGGGTTCCCATGACGGTCCCTCGGGTGGTGGATCCGGAGCGGACTCCCAGGCGGGCGGAACGTCGCGGCGTCGATCTCGTTGTTTCCCGTCGAGCACTCCCCTCCGAAGGGTACTCGCGGAGCAGCCCAGACTGCTCCGCCGCAGCGAGTACGCGCTCCGTAGAGCCGCGGTTGGTACGAAAAGAGCGAAAATCGAAGACGCCGCGTCACCGGCGACCACCCCTTGGTGTCCTACCCGTCCAGAAAGGGGGCCCTTGGCGGGTCGGCCTTGCGCTCCCCGGCGCCAGGCCGTGAGATGGGATCACCCTTGCGACGCCTCCTTCCTCCCAAAAAAGGGGCTGACGAGCCGTTTCCACGGGCTCGCTGCCCTGTTGGAACGCTCCGGAGCTTCCCGATGTTGCATGCCCTCGCCCGTTTCGTCGCCTGCGCGGCCCTGACCTTCGTCGCGGCGCCGCCCGCCACTTGCGCCCAGGCCCCGAAGGCCGGGGGGTACGAGGAGTTCCCGAGCTTCGGCTTCAAGATCAAGGTGCCCAAGGACTGGGAGTACGTCCCCCCCACCCCCCTCGAGCGCAACAACTTGGGCAAGTGGGCGCCGGGGGCGAACGCGTTCACGCGCCTCAAGGGCAACTGGATCGTCTCCGCCAACGCCTGGTTGTTGAAGTTCGACGAGCGGCCCGAGAGCGATGACGGCTCCGTTGCACGCACGATCGGGGGCAAGGAGACCAAGATCCAGGCGCCGTTGCGCAAGAACGTGCTCGACTGGATCGAGAAGGACATGGGGGAAGGCTCGGGCTGGCACGCCCTGGACGACAAGAAGTTCCCGAAGGACCTGCGCACCCAGATCCCCGGCGAGTTTCACATTTACGAGGGTGAGGCCACGAACTTCCTCTCGGGCGGCAACACGGGCGAGCCCCAGGTCATCCACGCCTACGCCGCGGTCTTCAGCGTCGATGACGGGCTGAAGATCGCCCTGGTCGGACTGGGCCCCGGCGACAAGAAGTCGAAGAAGTTCGAGAGCGCGTTCTCGAAGCTCGCGAAATCCATCCGCCCGATCGACGTCGAGGCGTCCGGAGTCGTCGCCGCCAGCGGCTCTCCCCGCGACCAGAAGCGCGCGAAGCTCGAGCGCACCGTCGAGCAGCAGCCGGGCTGGCGGCTCGAGGAAACCGAAAACTACTTCATCGTCACGAACAACGATGACCACGACTTCATCGAGGAGCTCGCGGTGCGCGTCGAAGCGATCCGCGCGGTCTACGCGATCGACTACCCACCGGAGATGGCCCGCCAGGTGAAGGTCCAGGACAACAGCTCGGACGAGGACGACGAAGACGAAGAGGAGGACGAGCCCGAAGTCGAGGACCGCTCCATCTCCGTCGTCAACATGCTCGAGCTGTCGCGCACGAGTGTGATCCGCGTCTGCAAGGACGCGAACCAGTACCGCCAGTACGGCGGCCCTCCCCGTTCGGCCGGCTACTGGAACTGGGTCGAAGAAGAGCTCGTCGTCTACGACGACAAGGCCAGCGGCGGTCGCAACAACACGTGGGCGACCATGAACCACGAGGCCTTCCACCAGTACATCTTCTACTTCTACGGGAACATCTCCCCGCACAGCTGGTACAACGAGGGTACGGGTGATTTCTACGCCGGCTACGCCTACAAGTACAAGCGCTTCAACCTCGAGAAGTTCTCGTGGCGCACCGGCCTGATCAACGAGATGTTGAACGAAGAGCGCTTCGTTCCGCTGCGCGAGTTCGTTCGCTGGAGCAAGGCGCAGTACTACAACGAGAATCCGAGCTCGAATCCGTACGGCGTCACGAAGGGCGACTGCTACGCGCAAGGCTGGGCCTTCATCTGGTTCCTGAGGACCGGCAAGGAGAACCGCGCCAAGGGCTGGAACGACGATTGGGACGACATCCTGAGCGTCTACCTCGACACGCTGGCACGGACCGGCGACCTGGAGAAGGCCGTGGACGAGGCCTTCGCGGACATCGACTGGGACGCGTTCGAAGCCGCCTGGCTCCACTACACGAAGAATTGACCTCGGGAACCCTTGCCCATGCGCCTGACGAACTGCCTGCCACTTGCCTGCCTCGCCCTCGCCCTACCCGTCTCTGCCGACCGACTCGTCACGACCGATGGCCGTGTCCTCGAAGTCAAGAAGGCGCGCGAGACCGAGGAGGGTCACTATCGCCTGGTCTTCGAGAACGGTGAGCTCCTTTGCACCAAGGACCACGTCGCCTCCGTCGAGATCGAAGGCGACATGTCCGACTACATCCCGAAGAACGACGACGAGCGCGACAAGCTCGAACAGGGCTACGTCCGCTACGAAGGCAAGTGGATGAGCAAGCCGGCTTACGAGGCCGAGCTGAACCGAAGGACGGACGAGGCCCGCGCGCGCACGGGAGAACTGGCCGCGCACTCGGAGTTCCACAACGCCTGGGAGACGGAGACGAAGCACTTCATCGTGAAGTCCAACACGTCGCCAGAGCTCCTGGAGTACTACGCAGAGCTGCTCGAGGCCTACTACTCGCTCATGGACGACCGCATCGGCATCAAGCCGACGCCTTCGATGAAGCGGACCAAGATGACGGTCAACATCTACAAGAGCCACGAGGACTTCATGCGGGCGAATCCGGACAAGAGCCCGAGCGTCCTGGGCTACTTCTGGTCCTTCAACAACACGCTGAACTTCTTCCACGACTACGCCGAACCCGAGCGCAGCGACTGGGTCGCACTCCACGAGTGCACGCACCTGCTCACCTACCTGATCGACCAGGACTACCTCCCGCAGATCTGGTTCAACGAGGCCGTGGCCGACTACTTCGGCTCTTCGACGATCACGCGCGACAAGCGCGGTCGCATCGAGATCGAACCCGGCCTGATGCAGATCGACCGGGTCCTGACGGTCCAGCAGGCCATCCGCGAGAAGAAAGACATCAGCTTGGCGGACCTGTTCCTGATCAGCCGCGACGACTTCCATGGCTTCCAGTACGCCCACGCCTGGTCGTTCGTGTACTTCCTCTGCTCGGACGACAAGACGCGCAAGACCTTCGAGCGCTTCTTCAAGGACCTCTACACCCTCGACCTGAACGCCAAGGCCGAGACGCTCAACGCGGGCTTCAACGACAAGACGGGCACGCGCAAGCGCTACTCACCCGAGGACATCCGCGACGGGCTCCTGAAGAAGTTGAAGGTCAAGGACATCGAGGCCTTCGACAAGGAGTGGAAGGACTTCATCGCCGCGATCGAGATCGACGCGCCCAAGGCCCGCTTCAAGCGCGCCTTCAACACTGTCCGGCAGTTCAACCAGGACGAGTTCCAGACCGCCTGGGAGGACATCCAAGCGGCGCTGGAAGCCAACGTCGACGATACGCGGGTCCACTACGCGCGGGGACTGCTCCAGCTGTTCCACAAGAGCAGCTTCAAGGGCGCCAAGTCCGACTTCGAGAAGGCGATCGAGGTCGATCCGCTCAACGCGAGCTTCCACTTCGCCCTGGCCCAGGTGCACTCCGGCACGTTCCGCATGGGAGGCCGGATGGGCGACGATGACGAGTGGAAACTCGACGTCCCCGCCGAGAACGTCGAAGCGGCCAAGCGCGAGTTCGGGCTCGCAACCGAGCTCGCACCCGAGAACGACGTCTACCGGACCCTCAACGAGGAGTTCCTCAAGGCCTACGCCCGTTTCCACGACAAATAGAGCATGGGTATCCCCTCTCGAGCCCTCCTTTCCGCCCTGGTCCTGCTGTCCGCCGCGTCCTGCAAGACGTTGTCGGACTTTCCCGACCAGTTTTCGGACCTCCTGGACCAGGACCCGGCCCAGGATCCGACCGTACGGATCGAGGGCCCCGGAGGGACCGAGCTCGGCGTTTCGACCGACTACGGGGTCGTCTTTCTCGGCCGCACGGCCCAGTCCGGCGTCGTCGACATCATCGCCTGGTTCGGCGACGGTCCGAGCTTCGAATTCGGCGTGGTCGAGCCCGTCGGCCCGGGACTGTTCACGAGCGAGACCGAGATCCTCCTTCCGACGGTCGCGATGACCTTCGAAAAGCCGGCGGCCGGCCAGGAGGTCATCGTCCGCGGCCGCAAGGGCAGCCAGCCGTGGTTCGAAGTCGGCGAAGTCACGCACGATCCGCGCGTCGACGGTTTCGTCTTGAAGGCCGAGGGCACGCTGCTCGAGCTCGGTGACGGGCAGATCGGCGCCGGCGTCTACATCGGCGACCCGGGACGCGAGCGGTTGCTCGGACTCGTCTCCGGCCGCCTGCGCCTGCGCGGCAGCGAGGGCTGGCGCGAGTACATCACGGTCGTGGGTCCGGAGACTCTCTGGCGCCTCGTGACCTACCGGCGCAACCTCACACGCCAGCACCGCTGGGTGTACCGCGAAGACATCCTCTGAGCCGCGCCGAAGCGCCGGCGCTCAGGTCCGCCAGAAGCGCGGCACCAACAGGACCGCCAGGGCGTAGAACTCGAGGCGACCGAGGATCATGAAGAACGACAGGAGATACTTCGCGGTCTCCGGCATGAAGCCGAAGTTCTCGTAGGGTCCGACGGCGGCCAGCCCCGGACCGATGTTGTTCAGAGTCGCGAGCACGCTCGTCATCGCCGTCAAGAGCACGTGCTCGCTCATCTCACCCGGCGGGTGGATGTTCATCGACGCGATGGCCAGCGAGCCGAGGATGAAGACGACGAACCACAGGCCGCAGTAGCCCATGATCATGCCCACGGTTCCGTCCTCGACCGGGGAGCCGTCCACCCGCACGGTGTGAATGGCCCGCGGCCGCGCGAAGCGCTGCAGGCCCTGCATGGCCGCCTTCCAAAGGATCAGGAAGCGCACGACCTTGATCCCCCCACCGGTCGAGCCGGCGCACGCACCGACCACGGCGAGCAGCATCAGGAGCATGCGGCAGAAGTCCGGCCAGGCGTCGAAGTTCGCGGTTCCATAGCCCGTGGAGGTCTGCACGCTGACGACCGCGAAGAAGGAGTCACGGATCGATTGGAGGAAGCTCGAATAGTCGGGCAGCTCGCTTTCCACGTTGCCGTTGCTGCCCCCCCACAACCACAAGACCAGCGCGATCGCGAGGCTCGAACCGACCACCAGGAACGAGTACGCGCGAATTTCGTTCGACGACGAGGCCAAGCGCCAGGCGCGGCGCAGGCCTTGCCTCAGAAACGTGTCGTAGACGGCGAAGTTGATGCCGGCCAGAAACATGAACACGATGATCGTCAGCTCGACGAGCCAGGACGAGAAGTAGAGCACGCTGGAAGAGTGGCTCGAGAATCCGCCCGTCGCCAGGGTCCCGAACGAATGGATCCAGGCCTCGAACACGGACAGGCCGAGCGCCCAGAGCAAGATCACTTGCACGAGTGTCAGGCCGACATAGACGCGGACCAAGCCCAGGGCGGCATCGCGAACGCGGTGCTGTCCCGCCTCGCGGCTGATTCCGGGAACCTCGGAGCGAAACAGGCTGCGACCGCCCGTCGGAAAGAGCACGACGAACACGAGTACGATTCCGATCCCGCCCAGCCAGTGCGTGAACGAGCGCCAGAAGGCGATGCCCTTCGGCATGCCGTCGATGATGTCCCCCGACATGATCGTGGCGCCGGTCGTCGTGAAGCCCGAGGCGGACTCGAAGAAGGCATCGACGAAGCTCGTCAGCGTTCCGCTGAAGAGGAACGGCAACGCCCCGACGACGGACGCGAGCAACCAGGACAGCCCGACGGCTGCCAGGCCCTCGCGCCGGAAGAAGTCGATGCGCCCGTCGGACGTGGTCGTGGCACCGCGGCAGATCGTCGCGAGCAAGCCTCCGATCAAGGCCGTCGTCACCGCCGCCCACAGGCAGCCCTCGAAGGCCTGCTGCTCCCCGTACCAGGCCGACACCAGCGCCGGGACCAGCATGAAGCCGGCCATCAAGAGGAGCACGCACCCCAGGAGCCAGACGACGGCACGGAAATTCATCGAGGTTCCGCGACGTCAGTCCGCACGGTAGGCGGAGGGGTTCGAGAAGAGCTCTTCGAGCACGGAGATGTTGTCGGGCAGAGTGAACAGGATCGCGTTGTCGCCGTTCTTCACCGACGTCTCACCACTGGGGATGATGACCTCTTCACCACGAACGAGCGCTCCGACCACGGTCCCGCGTGGGAGCCCGAGGCTCTTCACCTTGCGCTCCTTCTGGCCATCCTTGTGATGGACCTCGAACTCGAGGACCTCGCCCTTGCCATCCGCGATCACCGCGATCGAAGCCACCGAGCCCGAGCGCACGAAGCGCAGGATGTGGTTGGCGCAGAGGACACGCGGAGAGATCGCCCGGTCCACGCCCAAGAGGTCGTAGATCTGGCGGTAGGAGGACTTGTTCACGAGCGCGACGGTTCGCTCGACGCCCAGGGAGCGTGCGAGCTGGCACGCAACCATGTTCCGCTCGTCGTCCTTCGTCGTCGCGATAAAGACGTTGGCCTCGCCGATGCGCTCCTCCATCAAGAGGTCGAGGTCCGTCGAGTCGCCGACCAGCACCATGACGGAGCGGTCGACCACCTGCGCGATCTCCTTGGCCCGCGCCGGGTCGCGCTCCATGAGCCGAATCGACACGCCGGTGACTTGCTGGAGCCGTCGCGCGATCTGGAGGCCGATGCCACCGCCGCCCATGATGACGACCGAACGGCGACCCAGCTTCGGCGCGCCCGCCAGAAGCTCGAACTGATCCAGGTCCGTGCCGCGCCCGATCAAGTAGATCTGATCGTCGACCGCGAGTTGGTCGTCGCCACCGGGCACGAAGAATTGCTCGCGACGCGAGACGGCGACGATCAACAGCCCGGTCGGCAGCTTGAGCCCGGCGATCTTGGTCACCGTCAGCTCGCCCTCGTCCCGGATCCGCAGGCGCCGCATCTGCACGCGTCCATCGGCGAACGACTCCGCCTCGAGCGCACGGTGCTGGCGCACGGTTCCGATGATCTCCTCGGCCGCCAGCTCGTCCGTCGAGAGCACGACGTCGTAGCCGAGGGCGCGCTTGTAGAAGTAGCGGTAGCCCTCGAGCCGTGTCAGGTCCTTGAGTCGCAGGATCACGCGCCGTGCACCGAGATGCTTGGCCGCCAGGCAGGTCAGCATGTTCGAGCGATCGTTCTGCGTGACGGCGACCACGATGTCCGCCCGCGAAGCACCAGCCGAGTTCAAGAGATCGACCCGCGTTCCGTCCCCGACGATGGCCTGCACGTCGAGCGCTTCCATCAACCGCTGGGCCTTGGCGGGATCCGAGTCGACGACACTCACGCGGTGACTCTCCCGCGACAGGATGTCCGCCAGGTGGTAGCCGACCTCCCCGGCGCCAACGATGACGATGTCCATGGGGCGCCACCTTAGAATGCCGCCCGTTCGAATCCACCCCCCGCAAGCCACCCCTTGCCGAGAGCTCGGGCGCGTGCTCTCTTCCGGGTCGTGATCCTGGTCCTGGACAATCGCGATTCCTTCCTCTTCAACCTCGTCCAAGAGCTCCTCGTCCTGGGCGCCGAGGTGGTCGTTCGACGGGCGGAGCGGACCACCCTGGCCGAGATCGAAGCCCTGGCCCCTGACCGCATCTTGATCGGCCCGGGGCCCGGTCGGCCCGAGCAGGCCGCCCTTTCGCAGGCGCTCGTGCAGGCGGCGAAGGTTCCCGTGCTCGGCATCTGCCTGGGACATCAGGTGCTCGCCACCGCCTGGGGCGGCAACGTGATCCGCGCGCGCCGCCTGATTCACGGTCAGACCCTGCGCGTCACCCACGATCGCGCGGGCCTCTTCACCGGACTGCCTTCGCCCCTCGCGTTCACGTCCTACAACTCGCTCGTCGTCGATGAGTCCAGCCTGCCCCCTGACCTGTGCGTCACGGCGCGCAGCGAGGACGGCGAGATCATGGGCCTGCGGCACCGCTACCTGCCGCTCGAAGGCGTCCAGTTCCACCCCGAGTCGATCCGGAGCGAGCGCGGTCGCGACCTGTTGGCGAACTTCGTGACGCGCCCCGCACCGCTCGTCCCGGTCCGCGACCGGGCGATCGACGGGCCGACTTCGGGCCTTCAGTCGCGGCCGGACGTGCGTGTCGACGGTCCGAGCGCCGCCGTCCACTCCGGCCAGGGCCCCGTGGACGCGCGCCGCGGCTCCGAGCCGCGCTGACGCAGGAGGCGTCGCGTGACGAGGTTGTAGAGCGGCTTGCCGTAGCGCATCCACAGCGCGGCCGTGCGGGCGCGTTCGTCTCCGCCCCCATCGACGACGACAGCCTCTGTGCGGCCGCGACGCTCGTAACGGCGATGGTGCTTGCGCACGTGCCGAAGGTCCTCGCGGACGCGCGCCTCGAAGCGTCGGCCGCTTTCGTCGTGAACGCTCGCCAGCTGGAAGTCCAGCACCGCCGGCGAACCATCCGGCCGCACGAGCACGTTGGGCTCCTTGTGCAGGTCGTTGTGGCAGACCCCTAGCCCGTGCAGCTCGCGGACGAGATCCTCGAGGCGCTCGAAGAAGTCCAGCGGGAGACTCTCCGCCGCCCAGAGCGGGTTCCCGTCGAGATAAGAGCGCACGAGGACGTCTCCTCGACGAGGCGAGCGGCCATCGGCGCTCACGACCCCGGCATAGCTCGCGCGCTCGAGAACGTGCGGGACACCATCGAGACGCTCGAGCCGCACGAGGGCGCGGCGCTCACGCTCCAGCAGGGTGCGCGCGACGAGGCGGGTGCCCGGAACGCCGTTGCCGCAGGCCACACGCCGGATCGCCGGCCCCTGGGGACCGCCGAGCAGCTCGACGCGTCCGAACACGTCGCGCTTGAGTTCGTGGACAACTTGCGGGGCCTCCATGGCTCTTCTATTCTCGCCGCGCATGGCCCAGGATCCAGCTTCGGACGAGCCCGAAGAGCCGTCCGGCTCTGGCGCGCCCCCCAACCCCTTCCACCCGACGAGCGCAGAGGTGGGGACCGACGAGGACGGCATGGTGCCCGGCTCGACGGAGGTGAGCCGGACCCTGGAAACGCACACGAAGCGGACGAGACTGCGCCGGGGCTGCACGGTCTCGATCCTGACGCTGGGGTTTCTGGTCCTCTGCGCCGAGCTCTTCCTGCGCCTCACCGACGACCGCGAACGCGCCCTCGAGGCCGGCACGAACCGCACGAACCTGCGCTGGCTCGAGGTCATGCAGGCCGGGATCTTCGAGGAATTGCCCGATCCGGTACGGCGCTACGCCATGCGCCCTGGCGCTTCCTGCGAGGTCGACGGCTGGACCTTCCGGGTCACGCGCCATCGCACGCGCGGTGCGGACTTTCCGGCCGAAAAGCTCGCTGACGAGCGCCGCATCCTGGCCTTGGGCGACTCGTTCTGCTTCGGCATGTGGTGTGACGAAGACGAGACGGTGGTCGGTCACCTCGCGCGGATGGCCAACGCCCGCGAGGCGCAGCTCGACTCGGGCCTCCACTGGCGGGCCGTCAACCTGGGCGTTCCCGGCTACCACAGCGGGCAGCAGCTGCGCTCGCTCGAACAGGACGGCCTGGCCCTCGAGCCCGACCTGGTGGTGCTCTACTACAACACGAACGACATCGCGCGCGAGGGCTACTTCTACGACGAAGACCTGGGCGCGATCCGCAGCGACTACCTGCCCTTGCCGACGTGGCTGCGGCGACCGCTGTGGAACAGCCACCTCTACGGCCTGATCGCGCGCAAGCACTACCAGAGCCTGCGCGCCGTTCCGAACGCTCCCTTCGACCCGAACGTTCCCTGGGCTCACGTCCGCGAGGACAACAAGCAGGCGACACGCGCGGCCATCACAGCCATTGCGCGAATCTGCCGCGAGCGCGACGTCCCGCTCTTCTTCGTCAACCAGCCCTTCATCTCGTGGTCCGGCGACGCGCGTCAGGAGGACTGGAGCATGCTGCCGCTGAACGCCTGGGCGGAGGACCTGCGCCTCGAGCTGGAGCTTCCGGGCGTGAACCTGCTCGGCTGGTGGCGCGGTTACGCCGACGGAGTCGACCGCTTTCCGGCGCCGCCCGACTACCTGCCCGATCTCCTGCTCGCCGATCCCGCCGTCGAGCGCATGGTCGCTCAGGCGCGTGAATTCGCGCGCGGAGATGACGCGAACTGGGAAACGCTCCCGTTGAACTTGCGCATGGGCTACGTGGATCGCGCCCTCACGGAAGCTGCCCTCCCGCCCGAAGTGGACTTCCACTTCACCGGCGAGGGCTATGGCCGCATCGCCCGGCTCTGCTATGCCAGGCTCCAGAGCGAGGGGCTCTTGCCCTGATGCTGGCGCGTTCGGGTCAGATCCGGGTCGAGGGCCTGACGCGGCGCTTCCGCGGCCCGCAAGGAGGCGTCGTCGCCGTCCAGCCCTTCGATCTGACCGTCGGTCCCGGCGGTGTGACGGGCATCCTGGGCCCGAATGGCAGCGGCAAGAGCACGCTCCTGCGGATGATCCTGGGATTGGTGCCTCCCGGCGCCGGCGCGACCAGCGTCGACGGCATGCCGCTCACGGGCGACGGGCTGACGATTCGCGAGCGTGTCGCCTATGCACCGGGCGAGCTGGCCGTCTACGGCGAGCTCACGGGCAAGGCTCACCTGCGCTGGCTCACGGCTGGACGGCGCCGTGGCACGCTGGCGCGGGCGATCGAGCTCGCGGACGAGCTCGGCCTGCCTTTGCGCCGCAGGGTCCGCGGTTACAGCCACGGCATGAAGCGCCAACTCCTCCTGGCCGCCGCGCTCGCTCCACAGGTCCCCGTTCGGATCCTCGACGAACCGACCGAGGGCTTGGACCCGAGCAAGCGCGCCCAGATCGTCGACCTGCTCGCGCGCGACGCCGCACGCGGCACGACGATCCTCTTGTCATCGCACCACCTCGGCGAGGTGGACCGCGTGTGCGACCGCATCCTGTTCATGCGCGCCGGACGACTCATCGACGAGGAAGAGGCGCGCTCGCTCTTCCGCCGCGCTCGGCGCGTGACGCGCCTCACGCTCGCGCAGCCGGCGGACGCGACGACCATCGAACACCTCGAAGGCCTGGGTGCCGAAGAGGTCTCGAGCGACGGGCCACGCCTGCGCTTCGTCCTTCCGGAGGCGACGCACCGCGCGACCCTGGCTGCGATCCTGGCCGACGAGAGCCTGCCGGCGCCCCAGGCCTTGAGCTTCGGCGACGCCTCCCTCGAGGAGATCTACCGCACGCTCTACGGATCGGAGGGGATCTGAGGGATGCGCTCGCTCCTCTTGTACACGCTGCTCTACACGATCGTGATGGAGCTCATGCTGGTGGCCGCGGTCCTGTACTGGCCCGACTTCGAGCAGAACGTCGACGCCCTGCGCCTGCTCGCACCGATCAAGTCGGTGAAGGACATCGTCCAAGAGATCGAGCAGGAAGGGGTCATCCCCTACATCACGAGCCAACAGTTCTTCAAGGGCGGCAACACGCTCGGAACGGCTGCCGCGGTCCTGTTCGCCGTCGGTGCGGTCGCGGGGGAAGCACATCGCGGCACGCTCGAGCTCCTGCTCGCGCGCCCCTACTCGCGCCTTCGCATCCTGTCCGAGCGCTGGCTCTTCGGTGCGGTCTGTTGCTGCCTGCCGGTCTTTCTGACCTCCGCTACGATCCCCTGGATGGGATCCTGGATCGACGAAGACTTCGACATCGTTCCCCTGATGTTGTGCTCGGTGCACGAGTCGCTGTTCTTGCTCGCCGTCTACGGAGCCGCCTTCTTCTGCTCGACGATCGGCTCGAATCCGACCCGCATCGCCCTCGTCCTGCTGTTCGTGTCGACGTTCCAGTTCGCGATCTACTTCATCGAGGTCGTGACGAAGTGGTCGCTGTACCGGCTCGCCGACTTGAAGGACTTCACGAAGATCTACGAGGACTACGCGCTCGACTGGACGGTCTGCGGACCGCTGGTGGCCGCGATCGTGCTTTCGTTCACCGCGTCCTATCTCGCCTTTCGACGTCGCCTGCCTTGAAGCCGGACCGCGGCGCTGCTTCTCAGAACAGACCCGCCCACTTCGCGCGTGCCGTCCATAGCCCCGCCTCGCGGCGCTGGTAGCGCGGCGCGCTGCGGGCGATCCGCGCGACCTCGTCGAAGCTGGACTTGGCCTCGTCCCGACGCCCGAGGGCCTTCAAGGCGCGGCCACGCCGGTAGGCCTCTTCCGGGCTCGGTCCGTGGTTGCGCGCGAACACGTCGAGCGCAGCGAGCGCCTCCTCGTGCCGCTGGGCCCGGGCGAGCGTCTCCGCCAGGCGCAGCTGAGCCGCGCCGTAGCCGTGCTCGGGGTCGAGCGCGACGCAGCGTTCGAGCGCGGCGATCGCCTCGTCGTTGCGGCGCAGCTCGACCAGCGTCGAGCCCAGCCTGAACTGCCATTCGGCGGTCTCGGGTTCCCCCTCGGCGGCGCGTTCGAAGTGCGGGAGCGCGCGCCGCGGTCGCCCCTGGGCCAGGTACAGCGTCCCGATCTTGCCGTGATTGTGCGGGCTGTCGACGGTGGCGAGCTCGCGCATCCGCCCACGGTCGCGTCGGATGCGGAAGGCACGCTTGCCCTGGGTCGAAAGCGCCCAGCTGAGCCCCATCGCCGTCAACCAGACGCCGATGCAACCGAGGCGCTGGAAGATCGGACCGATGCCGGGCAACTGGCTGAGGACCGAGTGCACCACCAGTACGAGGAGGATGAAGCCAACGAGTCGGAGCATGGGCCCAGGGATCGTAGCGTCCACGTCCACGGAGCCCAGTCGATCGCCCGGCCTTCTTGAACGAGCGGTCGGGAAATGCGGGAATGCCCTTCCGGACGATGGAGTCGGACTCGATACGGCCTCGCACGCGACGCATTTCGGTGCGCCTCCTCGTGCTCGTGACCTCCGTGCTGGGCGCGCTGCTCGCCACGGAGGTGTTCGCTCGTACGTTCGACCCGTTCGGGATCAGCTACTACAAGGACACGAACCGCTACCTGAACGAGGCGATCGTGCTGCCCCCGGAGGCGGCGCGACCGGACGGCCGGCTCTTCGAGAACGCACCGGGGGCGGAGCTCGACTGCGCCACCTTCCGCTTCCGCACCGACGAGCACGGCCTGCGGCGGGGCCAGCTCGAACCCCGACAGAAGGGCGACCGCATCCTGTTCCTGGGCGACTCGGTGACGCTCGCTTGGGGCGTGGACGACGAGGCCTCCTGGATCCGCACCGTCGAGCGCGAAGCCTTGGCCCCGGACGGAGAGCGCCTCGTCTGCCTGAACGCGGGGCACCTCCAGTACAACACCCTGCAGGAGGCCGACTGGCTGCGGGCCCACGTGGCCGAGCTCGCGCCCGACCGCGTCGTCCTGACCGTCGTCGTCAACGACCTCGAGGACGCCTGGTCCTTGTACGTCTCGTTCATGGACGAGCTCGCGCGGCGCCCACCCCCAGGGGAGGTCGGCTTGCTCGCCTCGCTGCGCGAGCGCTTTCCTGTCTGGTTCCGCGGCCTGTACGGCCTGGCGCACTTCGTCTCCGAACAGCGCAGTGCCCGAACGGCGGCCCAGCGCTCGAACGAACGGCTGGTCGACCAGCCCGGTTACGCCCAGGGTTGGGAACGCTGTGCCGAAGGGCTCGCCTCGATTCGAGCGATCTGCGACGAGCTCGGCCTGCCCTTCGCCGTGTTCGATCACACGACGCCGCGCGTGCCCGACCTCGCCACGTGGTGCGCACAGCACTCCGTCCCGAGCTACGACTTCGACTTCGAGCCCGCGGAGTGGGAACTCGACGTTCGCAACTCCGCCGCCGACGCCCACGCGAACGAGCTCGGCAACCGCTTGCTCGCCGACAAGGCACTCCTGGCCCTGCGTGACCTCGGGTGGATCCGTGCCGCGGAGTCGACGCGGTGACGCCTGGCCCGCGGACCCTCGTAGCGCTCGAATTCGGACGGGCCCTCGGAGCCGCCCTGCTCGCGCCCCTGCGCGTGCTGGCCTACGTCGTGCGTGCGCCGCGTCTGCGCACGGCCTTCCGTCGCGACCTCGAACAAGCCGCCGTCGTCGACGAGCCTGGCGACCTGCCGGCGGATTGGAAGCCGCCGCGCCGGATCTTCGTGTCCTGTGCCGAGCGCTCGGGCGAGACCCATGCCGTGCACCTCGTCGAGGCCCTGCGCGCGCTCTGCGGCGACTCGGGCACCGAATTCACGGGGCTCGGAGGCGAACGCCTGCGTGCCGCCGGCGTCCGAACGGTCGGTGATCCCGTCGAGCGCGCCGCCATGGGAGCCGACGTGCTCGCGGCCTTGCCCTTCTACCTCGGCCTCCTGCGCGACGCGGCGACCGAGCTCCGGGAGCGCCCTCCCGAGCTCTTCATCGCGGTCGACTCCCCCGCCTTGCACGTGCCCCTCGGTCGCATCGCAGGGGCCTGCGGCGTGCCCGTCGCCCACTTCGCGACGCCCCAGTACTGGGCTTGGGCTCCGTGGCGCGTGCAGGCCTACCGGCGCGCGGTCGATCTCGCCTTGACGATCCTGCCCTTCGAACCGTCCTGGTTTCGACGCCATGGCGTGAACGCCGTCCACGCCGGCCATCCGCACCTGGATGCGCTCGAACACAGCGACACGGTCGACACCGCCCCGCCACGTCCACTGCGCCTGGTCCTCCTTCCGGGCAGCCGGCGCAGCGTGATCCGCCGCAACTTGCCGTGGATGATCGTAGCCGCCGGGCGGCTGCGGCTCGTGCTGCCCGAGCTGGAGGTGGTCCTGCCCCACGAGGACACCGGCCTGGAGGCCGAGCTCCGTGCTCACGTCGAGCGGGCCGGAGCCGAGAACTGGATCCGGATCGAGACCGGTCGCCTGCACGACACTCTGCGCGGGGCGCGCGCGGCCCTCTCCGTGTCGGGCACGGTGCTGCTCGACCTGCTCTGGCAGCGCCTCCCGGCCGTCGTCATCTACCGCCTGGAGAGCGCCTTCGCCCAACGGGCCACGCGTCATGTCCTGACCGTCCCGTGGTTTTCGTCGGTCAATCTCCTGGCGGACTGCGAGGTCTACCCCGAGTTCACGTTCGCCGGCGAAGGCCCGCTCGAGGAGGTCTGCGCGGCCTTGCGGAGCATCCTCGAGGACCAAGTTGCCCGCAGGCTCGTCAAAGACCGACTTGACGTGGCCGCCCGTCGCCTCGGACCATCCGGGGCCACCCGCCGGGCCGCCGCCCATGCGCTGCACCTGGCTCACCGATCCTCCGCACGTTCGTGAGCGACTCCACTTTTTCGAATCTGCCGCTGAAGGGCTCCGACCCGGCCAAGTACGCGGACCCCGTGGAACTCGAGGTCACGGCTCTCATGGCGGCGACGAAGGCAGGCGATCGACAGGCCTTCGATCGACTGACGCAGACCCTGCGTGGCAGGGCCTTCGGCGTCGCACGCTCGCTCGTCGGGTCGCACGACGACGCGCTGGAGCTCTGCCAGGAGGCCTTCATGAAGACCTATCGGGCACGGGACTCCTTCCGGGACGGTGAGCCCTTCCTGCCCTGGTTCCACCGCATCCTGCGCAACACGTGCTTCAGCTTCCTGCACAAGCACAAGCGGGTCCGGCGCCAGTCCCTCTCCGGCAATGCCGACGACGACCGCGGCGACTGGGAAATCGAGGACACGGGGCTACCGCTTCCGAGCCAGGGCATGGAGGCGAGCGACGTCGGTCAAGCCTTCTGGGAGGGCTTCCGCAAGCTCTCGAGCCGCGATCGGGAGATCCTGGGCCTCCGCCACTTCCAGGAGCTCTCCTACCGCGAGATCGCGAACGCCCTCGAGATTCCGGAAGGAACCGTGATGTCACGTCTCTTCCACGCCCGCCGGCGTTTGCGCGAGCAGTTGAAACCCCACCTGGACGGAGCCCTCTCGGAATGGGCCGGCTCCGAAGAAACGAGCGAGCAGAAGGGATGACCGCACCGGAAACCGAGCCGACGAGAGACGAGCTCCTGGCCATGGCCTACGTCGACGGTGAGTTGGACGAGGCCGCTCGCGTCGAGTTCGATGCACGCTTGCGCGCGGAACCTGCGCTCTTGCGCGAGGTCTCCGAACTGCGTCAATTCGGCGTGATCGCGCGGCAGGTCGCTCCGCCGGAGCCGATGGACTACGAGTGGGAGCGGCTCGACAAGGAAGTCCTGTACGGCGGAAGCCAACGCCTGGGCTTGTTCCTGATCGCCTTGGCCGCCGCTGGCTTCGCGCTCCTGGGAGTCATCACGATCTGGGCTTCGTCCCTGGAGCCGGTACCCAAGTTCCTCGTCGGCGCCCTGCTCCTCGGCCTCTCGCTCGTCTTTCTCGCCACATTGCGCGGCCGCCTGCGCACCCTGCCCCACGATCCGTACACCGAGGTGCGCCGATGATCATCGTGACGACGTTCGAAGTCCCCGGTCGCAGCATCTCGACCAACCTCGGCCTGGTTCGCGGCAGCGCGGTCCGGTCTCGGCACATCGGACGCGACATCCTGGCGATGATGAAGCAGATCGTCGGTGGCGAGGTCGAGGAGTACACGAAGCTCATGGCCGAAGTGCGTGAGCAGAGCCTCGACCGGATGGTCGCGGAGGCCCAGGCCCGCGGGGCGGACGCGATCGTCGGCATGCGCTTCGCCTCGACCGAGGTGGCGCGCGGAGCGGCGGAATTCCTCGTCTACGGCACCGCGGTCAAGCTCGACCCCGAGTGAAGCCTCGGGTCACGCCCCAGGCCCCTGGGGCGCGGCCGGCACGAAGCGCTCAGACCCGCACGCGGATCTCGTCGAGCCCCTTGCGCGTGATCCGGGGGACGACACAGTCCGCGCTCGGGTAGCCCACCGGAAGGAGCACGTAGGCCTTCTCGTTGGGCGGTCGGCCCAGGATCTCCCCGAGGAAGCCCATCGGGCTCGGCGTGTGGGTCAAGGTCGCGAGCCCCGCCCGGTGCAGCGCGACGAGCAGCATGCCGACCGCGATCCCGACCGACTCCTGCGTGTAATAGTTCGTTGAACGCTGACCGTCCTGGAGGCCGAAGGCGTGGCGAAAGACCACGATCAAGAGCGGAACGGTCTCCAGGAAGGGCTTCTCGTGGTTCGTCCCGAGCGGAGCGAGCGCCTCCCGCCATTCCTCGCTGATGCGCTGTTCGTAGAAGCGACGCTCCTCCTCCTCCGCTGCGAGCCGGATCCGCCGTTTCACCTCGCGGTCACGGACCACGACGAAGGTCCAGGGCTGGCGATTCGCCCCCGAGGGCGCCGTTCCCGCCGTCCGGATGCACTCGTCGATCACGGCGTCGGGCACGTCCTCGTCCGTGAAGAAGCGCACGCTGCGGCGTTCGTCGAGCTCGGTGCGCAGGGTACGGACGCGTCGGAGCATGTCCGCCTCACCGTGGCGCGCGAGCGAAAAGGGCCGAAAGCCGTCGGAGGCGGAGCTCATCGCGAGAGGATAGCAGTCCGCCGGAAAACTGCTTCGGCTGCGATGCGGACGACTCCGGGAGGGTCTCGAATCCGTCAGGGGCTCGACCGCGGCACCGCAGCGTCCCATGAAGAGGTGAACCGCGCGCCGGTTCGCGCGTTCCCGACCCGTCCCCGTCCGCGGTTAGAATCCTCCCGCCATGATCCAATCCCTGCTCCTGAGTTCGCTGCTCTTCGTTTCGCCCGTCTCCTTTTCGCCCCTCCCCGGTGCGCCGCCCCAGGGCCCGACGCCCGCCACGGGTGAGACCGAACCGCAGGCCGAGCCCCGCGAAGCCGCCGTGCGTGCCGAACAGGACGCCGAGCCGGCGAAGCGGGACCTGCCCACGCCCGGCGAGCTGGCCTCTGCCATCGACGGGTCGCTGCGCTGGCTCCGCTCGCAGCAAGACCCCGACACGGGCTCCTACGGCAACATCAACGAGACGATCAAGGTCCTCTTGGCCTTCGCGAAGAGCCACCGTGCATACCGGACGACCGACGGGCCCTTCATGGCGCGCGCCCACGCCTGGCTCCTGAAGCATCAGGCGCTCGACGGGTCGTTCGCGGATGAAGGCGTCTCGGCCAAGAACCGGGCGCTGCAGACGTTGGCGGCCGCCGAACTGCTCGACCTGCTCGGCCCGCCGGACAAGGCGCGCGCGGCCATGAATTTCGCCCGGGTTCCCTCCTTCGAGCCGGACAAGGAGGCCGTCATCCAGAACCGGTTGCGCAACGTGTACCTCAATCGTGCGGGAGGCGAGCTGCGCCGACGCAACGAAGACGGTTCGTATGGCAGCGGCAACAACCGCGTCCTCGAGACCGCGCGCACGCTGATCCAGCTGAACAACTACTACAACATGGCGACCACCGGGCTCGAGGAGAAGCGCCCCGCCACGGACGTCACGCCCTTGCCGGGCTTCCCCAGCGTGGACCGCGAGCGCGTAGCGAAGGCCTTCGCACGCGGTGCCGATTACTTGCTCGAACAGCGCATCGGCGTGGGCTGGGGTTTCGGGGGCGAGCTCGAAGCCGGAATCACGAGCATGGTCGTAGGCGCCCTCTCGAGCATTCCCGAGCCGCGCGGCGAGGCCGTGGAGGGCGCGATCGACGCGGCGCTCGATTGGTTGCTTGCGCTGCAGAAGGAGGACGGTGCGATCCATCAGGGTCAGCTCGCGAACTACGTCACGTCCGCTTCGATCATGGCGCTCGCGAAAGCGAACCGCCCCGGCGATGCGGCGGCCATCGCGCGGGCGCGGGACTTCCTCTTGGTCCTGCAGGCCGACGAAGGCGAGGGCTATGGCAGCGGGGATCGCTTCTACGGCGGCGTCGGCTACGGTGGCGACGAGCGACCGGACCTCTCCAACCTCCAGATGGCCCTCGAAGCCTTGCGCGCGGCCGGAGTCGACGAAGACGACGCGAGCTTCAAGAAGGCGCTCGTCTTCCTCCAGCGCTGCCAGAACCGCTCCGAGACGAACGACCTCGAACTCGTCGTCGACGGCAAGAAGATCAAGAGCGGCGAGGACGGCGGCGCCGGCTATTCCCCCGGCGAATCGAAAGCGGGCACGATCAAGTTGCCGGACGGCGCCTATGTGCCGCGCTCCTACGGCTCGATGACCTACGCCCTCTTGAAGGGCTACCTCTTCGCTGGACTCGACAAGGACGACCCGCGCGTCAAGGCGACCTGGCAGTGGTTGATGAAGAACTGGACGCTCGACGTCAACCCGGGCTTCGAGGCCTCGGACAACCCGTCCGACGCCTACCAGGGCCTGTTCTACTACTACTACACGATGTCACGGGCCTTGGACCTCTACGACGAGGCGGTCGTCGTCGACGGCCAGGGCATCGAGCACGCCTGGCGCACGGAGCTCTGCGGCCGAATCGTCTCGCTCCAACGCCAGGACGGCTCGTGGGTGAACGCGAACTCGTCCCGCTGGCAAGAGGGCCTGCCGGTCCTCGCGACGGCCTACGCGCTCCTGAGCCTCGGCAACGCCCTGGCAGCCCGCTAAGAGCGTCATCCGGCGCGCTGCAAGCGTCCGCAGCCGGACGTCGCGGAACTGATGTAGGGCCCGTTCAGTCCGCGACCGGATAGGAGATGGACTTGGGAAGCGTGAACTGGCGGTGTCCGTCGACGCCGCCGACGAAGCCGAAGCCGGATTGGCGCGCGCCGACCCAGGGCGCTCCCGCCACGCCGCCAAGGTAGCGGTTCACGCCGACCTGGCCCGAGCGGATCCTGCGCGCGATCCGCTGACCGCGTTCGAGATCGCCGGTGTAGACGTTCGCTCCCAGCCCGTAGGTCGTGTCGTTCGCGAGCCGTACGGCCTCGTCCTCGTCGCCGCTGAAGCGGGACAGCGAGACCACCGGACCGAAGGTCTCGTTGCGCGACAGGTCCGTCGACTCGTCCGCGTCGGCGAGCACGGTCGCGGGGTAGAACCAGCCTTGGCCCTCGAGGCGGGTTCCGCCGAGCAGGAGCCGCGCGCCCGCCGCGACGGCGGCCTCGACCTGTTCGGTGACCTTGCGACGCTGCTCCTCGCTGACGAGCGGTCCCATCTTTACACCTTCCGTGAAGCCGCTGCCGTGCTTCCACGCGCGCGCCTTCTCGAGCACGATCGCCTCGAAGCGCTCCGCGACCGACTCGTCGACGTAGATGCGCTCGACGCTGCAGCACACCTGCCCCGTGTTGCGCAACGAGTGATGCACCGCGCACTCGGCGGCGGCCTCGAGGTCCGCGTCACCGAACACGATCAGAGGATCCTTGCCACCCAGCTCGAGGACGAGCCGCTTCAGCCCGCGGCTCGCGCTCTCCATGATCCGCTTGCCGGTCTCGCGGCTGCCGACGAAGCCGATCATGTCGACATCGGCCTCCACCAGCGCGGCGCCCACTTCGCCCGCGCCCTGCACGAGCACCAAAACCCCCTCGGGCAGGAAGGCCTGGAAGCCCTCGGCCAGGCGCGCACCGGAGAGCGGGACGTGCTCGGAGGGCTTGAAGACCACCGTGTTGCCCGTCCCGAGCGCCGGCACGAGGATCTCGAGCGGCATCCCGATCGGGAAGTTCCAGGGTGTGATCGCGGCGACCACGCCCAGCGGATCGCGCTCGATGCGGGTCTCGCAACCGCCACCACGCAGGATCTCGGGCGCGAGGGCGCGCTCCATCTCCACGAGCTGACCTTCGATGCCACCGACGAAGCCCTGCACCTCGCGACGCGCGTCCTCGAGCGGCTTGCCCATCTCGCGGGTCACGAGCTCGGCCAGCTCGTCCTTGCGCGCCAGAAGGCCTTGGGCCGCCGCGCGCAGGAGTGCGGCGCGCTTCTCGAAGCCGAGCTCGCTCCACTCGCCCTGGGCCGCCCGCGCACGTGCTACGGCGGAGGCGAGCTCCTCCGGCGAAGTGATCGGGATGTCGGCGAGCGTCTCGCCGGTCGCGGGGTCGATGTCGGGAAAGGTCTTCATGCGTGGATTCGGTCGTCGTTCAGATCAGCCAGCCGCCGGAGACGGCCAGGTCGGTGCCCGTAGTGTAGCTCGCGGCATCCGAGGTCAGGTACGCGACGGCGCGCGCGACTTCGACCGGCTGGCCCGGGCGACCGAGTGGGATCCTGGCCCAGTTCGACGGATCGAGCGTGTCCGCAGCGGCGTCGGCGTGGGGCACATGCCCCGGGGAGACCATGTTCACACGCACGCCGTGGGGCGCCTCTTCGCGCGCCCAACTCCGCACGAGAACGAGCAGCGCGGACTTCGCCGCGGCATAGGCCGCCGTGCGTATCCGTGCCCGCAGGCCGCCGAGTCCGGTCGTTCCGAAGAAGACCGCGGAACCCTTCGAGGCCCGCAGGGCCGCGCGCGCGGCGTCGAAGACGAGGCAGGCGCTCTCCGCATTGCTCGCCAGCATGTGGCGCAGGGTCTCGGCACCGGTGGCCTCGAGCGAACCCGTCGCGAACTCCCCCACGGCATGGACGAGCGTGTCCAGCCGCCCGTCGCGTTCCAGCACCTGAGCCACGAGCGCAGCGGAGTCCTCGGAGCGCAGGAGGTCCGCCCGATGGACGCGCTCGCCGAAACTCTCCCGTAGCTTCGCTTCCTGCTCCTGCGACGAACGCCAGACGACGTGCACGCGATCCCCGCGCGCGCTCAGCTCGTGCGCGACGGCGAGTCCGAGACCGCGCGCGCTCCCGGTGACGAGGGCGACCCGTCCGCTGCCCGATGAAGTCATCCGGAGGACGATAGCAGCCGCCCCCCGTCGCGACGACTCCGGGCTACTCGATCCAGCCGGCGCGGGACAGCGGCCAAAGCCGCAGGTCGACGCGACCGCGAATGTAGGTCTCCGGCACGAAGCCGAATTCGCGGCTGTCCGACGAGCGCGGGCGGTTGTCGCCCAGCACGAAGAAGGAGCCCTCCTCGACCTCGGTCGTGAGGTAGCTCGTGCGATCGATCTCCGCCACGTACGGCTCCCGGATCAGCTCGCCGTTCACCCAGACGTTGCCGTCGGCCAGCGTGATCCGGTCACCGGGCAGGCCGATGATGCGCTTGATGTAGTCCACGTCCGGGTCGAGGGGGTAGCGCAGGACCACGACGTCGCCGCGGCGGACCTCACCGATGAGATAGCTCCACGGCTCGACCAGGATCCGATCGCCGTCCAGGATGCCAGGGGTCATCGAGCTGCCCCGCACCACGGAGAGATTGAAGAAGATCGCGTAGAACAGCAGCGCCGTGAACGCGATCCGAATCCCGTCCAGGAGCACGCGCCCGGCGCCGCGGACCTCAGGCGCGCGGCGGTCCGCGCGGCGACGGTTCGGCGGGGTCGAGACCGGCGCCGGCAAGAGCTCCTCGAGGGCTTGCATGGAGACCCTTGTCGGAGCGAATCCGCCGCGAGCTTGACCCCTGATCCGTCCCCGGGCCGCCTGACCTGCACCCCACAGGGTCCAGGAGTCCTCGTGTCCCGCTTCTGGTCGCTTTACAAGGACGGAAGAGAGTTCCAAGCTCGGGCCCCATGGACGCCCGAGGTGAGCTCGAGGGCCGCGGCCGCCCCCCCTCGACGGTCCGGCAGATCGCCGCGACGACGATCCTGGCGGCGGGGGTGTTCGCGGCCGAATGGCTTCTGGGCGGCCAGGTGGCGGTCGGTGCCCTCTACATCCTGCCGGTCACGCTCAGCTTCTCGATCCGGCGCGCGCGGCACGTCGATCTCGCGGCTTCCATCTGCACGGTTCTGACGGTCACGAGCCTCTTCGCCGCGAGGCCCGACGAGCTGCAGCTGGCGCTCGTGCATCGCGCCGTGGCGCTCTTTGCCATCTGGGTGACGGCTCACCTCGGCAAGGTGCGAGCGCGCAACGAGCTCGCCATCGCGAACCAGAGAAAGACCCTCGGCGTCACCCTGCAGAGTATCGCCGACGCCGTGATCACGACGGACGCGCGCGAGCGCATCACGCTGATCAACGACGAGGCCGAGATGCTGACCGGCTGGTCGGCCAAGGACGCCCAGGGCAAGCGGCTCGCGGAGGTGTTCAACGTCATCGCCAGCAGCACGGACGCGAACCATCCGAGCCTCCCGGCGACGATCGAAGAGGACGTGATTCCGAGCATGCACGAAATCCGGGTGCGCTCGCGCCAGGGAAACATACTCACCATCGAAGCCAGTAGCGCTCCGATCTTCGATACCGAGGAGTCCTCGCGTCCACTCGGGCGTGTGCTCGTGTTCCACGATATCAGCGCGCGCAAGGCGCACGAGGCGACGGTCGAGGCGCTCGCCTACAGGGACCCCTTGACCGGGCTCGCGAACCGAACCTCGTTCCTCGATCGCCTCGACCTCGAGCTCGCGCACGCCAAACGACGCGGAGCCCGCATGGCGCTCTGCTTCATCGACATGGACGGCTTCAAGGTGGTCAACGACACGCTCGGACACGCCATCGGCGATCGGCTCCTCCAGAGCATCGCGAACCGACTTCGTGAGGCCCTGCGCGAGGAGGACACGATCGCACGGCTCGGCGGCGACGAGTTCACCGTCATCCTCCCCGAGATCGCGACCGGCGCGGACGCCGTCTCCGTCGCCCGCAAGCTGGTCGACGCTCTGCGCCCCCCCCACCAGATCGAGGGCCATTCGATCTCCGCCTTGCCGAGCGTCGGTATCGCGATCTTTCCGGACGAAGCCGAGACACCGGACAAACTCCTGCGCCAGGCGGATGCGGCCATGTACCTCGCGAAATCGCGCGGCGGCGGGCGTTGGCAGCGGGCCGAGGCCAAGTGAACGGCCGTGTTCGCTCGATCCTCGCTCCAGCTCCTTACCGCCTCCGAACCAACCCGCCGGCCGTTCGCGCTAGCGCTAGCAGCCTGATGAAAAAGTCATCCGGCGCGCTGCATGCGTCCGAAGCACTTTTTCATCAGGCTGCTAGACTTCGGGTCGTGAAGCCTTCGCCGCGCTCCTACGGAATGCTCGCACGAAGCGCCGCTTGCGGGCTGCTCGTCGCGACCTGTGCCGGTCCCCGAGAGACGGAACGGGGCACGACGGCTCACGAGCACTTCGAGCCTCCGGCGAACGTGCGCCCCACGCTGGAGGAGATCTTCCTCGAGCCGTCCATCGCCGGCGAACCTCCCACGCTGCACGAGCTGTCGCCGAACGGGGCTTGGCTCGTCTTTCGTTGGGCTTCGCGGCACGCGCTCCAGGACGGCAAGTCGGCCGGATTGCGCCTGATCTCGACCTTCGATCCCGGCGGCTCGGGAAACCGCGGCATCCCGCTCGAGGACCTCTTGCCAGCCCCGGAAGGCGAAGAGGCCGAGGTCCGCGTCGCAACCTGGGCACCGGAGGGAAGCCTGCTCGCGCTCGCGCGCGAAAGCGACGTCTGGCTCTACGATCCCGACGCGCGTCGGGTCACCTGGGTCCTCGACGGGGCGCCGCGCGCGCAACCCGCTGCGGAGGAGACCGAGCCGGACGCCGACGCGCCGGTCGAACCCGAACCGGAGGACGCCACCGGCCTCGTTTCGAAGCCACGCGCGCTCGGAACGATCCGCAGCCTGGCCTTCCACCGGGATTGGCCGCGCGTGCGCGAGTTGCGCATCTCCGACCACGACGAGCTCTTCTCGATCGAACTGGACGAGCCTCTCCCACCGCGACCGCTGGCCCTGGAAGCAGCCGAGTGGTGGAGCGCCGAACTCACGGCACAAGCACTGAAACTCTCCTGGTCGGACGACCTGCGCACGGTCTTCGGCTCGGACCCCACCCCGCGCGACGCGCGGCCGCGGACGTCAGGCGCAGGGGACCAGCCTGGGGCAGCCGACGACCCGAACGCCGAAGGACCCGGTGCCGAAGCCGCGGCCGGACCGACGCCACAAGTCCTGCACCTGCCCGCTGCCTTCGAGACCGTCTTGACGGAGATGGACTCGATGCGCTGGCTCGAGAACACGTCCTTGTCTCCGGACGGTCGCTTCGCCTTCGGCCTGGACTACGACCGTACGAACGACCCCGAGTCGACGCTGGTCCCGGATTTCTTGACCGAGCGTGTGTCGACCCGCACCACACGCTCGAAGTGGGCCGACGACCTGCCGACTCCGACGCAGCCCTGGCTCTGGAATTCGACGACGGGCGAGAAATCGCGCGTCCTCACCGTCGGGGACGATGCAAAGACGGCGCCCACGACGGTCCGGGTGGTGGGCTGGGCACCCCAACGCGGTGCGGGCGCCCCCGCCCGCCTGGCCTTCCTCGTGAACTCGGAAGACTGGCGCGAGCTCGAGTTGTGGTGCTGGACGGAGGGCTTCGCGGAGCGCCTGTGGTTCGAGCACGACCCGCGCTGGCTGGGTGGCCCGGCTCACTCCGTGCGCTGGACGGCGGACGGCAGCCTGCTCGTCGTCGGCTCCGAGGTTCACGCCGCCTCGACCAGGCCCGGCCGCTCGCAGCTCTTCGCCATCGATCCCGAGAACGGAGCGACGTGGCAGCTCACCGAGGTCGAGGGCGAGGTTTCGGACTTCCGGATGCTCGCGGACGGCGGCCTGATCTTCCAGGCCCACCACGGTGATCCGAGGGTGCGATCCTGGCACCGGATCGCGAAGGAGAAGATGCGCACCGACTTGCCGGCGGTGGACACCTACGCCCTGCCCACCCGCGGCTGGAACGACGTCGCCATGGCCTCGCGCGACGGCAGCACGATCGTGACGCTCTACGAGGAGCTGATGCGTCCGGCGGAGATCTGGAGCGCGAGTCTCGACGAGGGCCGCCAGCTCACCCACACGATCCCGGCGGAGTACGAGGAGATCGAGTGGGTGGCGCCCGTTCTCTTCCAGACCGACGCACCCGACGGCGCCCGGATCCACGCGCACGTCTTCCTGCCGGACGGCATCGAGCTCGAGGCGGCCGCGCAGCCGCGACCGACCATCGTCTTCGTCCACGGGGCGGGCTACCTGCAGAACGTCACGAACTCGATGACGCGCTATCCCCTCAACCTCTTGTTCCATTCGCGCCTGGCGCGGCTGGGCTACGTCGTCGTGGACGTCGACTACCGCGGCAGCGAGGGCTACGGTCGAGACTTCCGCACGGACGTCCAGTACCACCTCGGCGGCAAGGACCTGAACGACATCCACACGGTGCTCGATGCACTCGTCGCGCGCGGGGTCGTCGATCCGGACCACGTCGGGCTCTACGGCGGCTCGTACGGGGGCTTTCTGACCTTGATGGCGCTGTTCACGGCCCCCGAGCGCTGGAGCGCCGGTGCCGCCTTGCGCTCGGTCACCGACTGGCGGACGTACAACCCGAGCTACACGCAACCGCGGCTCGGGCGCCCTTCCACGCATCCCGAGGCCTACGAACGCTCGTCGCCCATCGACCACGCCGAGCACCTCGAGGATCCGCTCCTGATCCTGCACGGGATGATGGATCGCAACGTTTTCGCCCAGGATTCGATCCGCCTGATCGAGAAGCTGATCGACCTCGGCCTCGACTTCGACGCGATGCTCTATCCCTCCCAGGGTCACGCCTTCGACGAGGGCCCGCATTGGCTGGACGAATACCGCCGGATCGAACGCCACCTGCTCCGCAACCTTCAGGAGCTCCAGGAGCCCGTTGAAGAAGTGCTTCGGATGCCAGGGCGGCGGCATCCGCTTCGGTGAGGTGCCTGAAAACGCAGGCGAATCCATGGATGCGGCGAGGCTTGTTGGTGTCTCACCGAAGTGGAGGACGTCGCCCTGGCGCCGGATGACTTTTCAACGGGCTCCTAGACAGGGTCCTTCGGCGCCGGAATCCGGATCGGGGCCCGTAAGGTGTGCGCAGGCGAACTGGTTCCGTATCATCCGCTCCGTATGTCGGTTCACTCATGACGCGCCACCCCACCGAGTCGAACGAACCGGACGTCTCCGTGGTTGCGGACCGGCGACGATTCCTGGGGTGCTGCCTGGGAGGAGCTGCCGCCGCCGTGGCGACAGGTTGCCGGGCCCACGAGGTCGCGCCCGCAGGCAGCGGGACCGGGCGCTCGATCCCGGGAAATCGCTTGGACGAACACGAACGTGAACGGGCGCGCGACGAGCTGCTCGCGGACTTGACCGACCAGAGCGCGCGCTTCGAGCCCATCAGCGCGCGCGAGCGACGAGCGCGCCGCGGTCGGCTCACGGCCATGCTCGGAGCCTTCCAGCTCGACGCCTTGCTGGTCGAGCCGGGTGCGACGATGGAGTACCTGACCGGCGTGTCCTGGGGCCGCTCGGAGCGCCTCTTCGGACTCGTCGTCTGCGCCGATGGCGCGGTCCTCTGGGTCACCCCCGCCTTCGAACGACCCCGCGCGGAGCTCTTGCTGGCCGCGGCCGAAGTCAAGGTCGACGAGCTGATCTCCTGGGACGAGCACGAATACGCCTTCCGCCCGCTCGCGGCCTCGCTCGCCGCGCGCAACATGACCCGCGTCGCCGTCGACCCGATGGCGCGCAACTTCATCCCCCAGCGCCTGGGCGACGCGCTCGGCCGGCCGGTCGTCTCGGGTGCCGACGTCGTGAAGGAGCTGCGCGGCCGCAAGGACGAGCACGAGCAGGCGCTCCTGCGCGCGGCCAACGAACTGACCCAGCTCGCCATCCGGACCGTGGCCCAACGCATCGAACCCGGCACGACCGACCGCGAGCTCGGTGCGCTGATCCGCCGCGCCCAGGAACGCCTGGGACTGCGCGGCACCTGGGTCCTGCCGCTGATCGGGGACAACGCCGCCTACCCGCACGGCTCGCCGCGCGGGGACGTGCTCGCGCCCGGCGACCTCATCCTGGTCGACACGGGCGGCGCGCTGCACGGCTACCAGAGCGACAACACGCGCACGTGGATCTTCGAAGGCAAGCCCGACGCCGAGCTCCAGCGCGGCTGGAACACGGTGCGCGACGCCCAGAAGCGGGCCTTCGATGCCATGCGTCCGGGCGTGCGCTGCGGCGACATCGATCGGGTGGCACGCGACACGATCGAGCGCGCGGGCTATGGCGCAGGCTACACCGCGTTCGCCCACCGGCTGGGGCACGGCATCGGCCTGGAAGGTCACGAGGAGCCCTACCTCGATGGAGGCAACGACCTCGCGCTGGCCGCCGACATGACCTTCAGCGACGAACCCGGCATCTACCTGCCTGGTCGCTTCGGAATCCGTCTCGAGGACATCGTCGTCGTCACGGACACCGGCGCCGATCACTTCGGCGACTGGCAGACGTCCCCGCTCGCGCCTTGATCCTCGACGCCCTAAGCACGGCCGTCGCCGTGGCTCGCAAGGAGCTCGTCTCCGCCGTGCGCGATCGACAGACGCTCGTCTACACGATCGTGCTGCCGCTCGCGCTCTACCCCGCCATCTTCTGGGTGATGCTGCAGGGCTACGCCTACCTCGAAGGGCGCGACCGTCAAACGCAGACGCATGCCGCCGTGTTCGTCGAACATGCCGCGGGCTTCGACGCCGACGACGTGGTCGCCGCGCTCGAGGACGGCGACGACCGGCGCAACAAGGGTCCGTTCTCGGCCTGGGGCGAGGACGGTGGCGTGGACGAGGCGACCATCCGCGAGCTCCTGGCCGAGGTCGAGGACGAAGAGGACGGGGCCGCCCCGCTCGATTGTGTCGTCGCCGTGCGCAGCGAGCCTCCTGGTACGCGCGTCTGGTACGACTCGACGAGCAGTCGCTCGAACCTGGCGGCCGAGCGGGTCGAAGAACGCCTCCGGAAGCTGGCCGAGGACCTGCGTCGACGCGCCTTCGAGGACCCGCGCGCGCTGCTCGCCTTCGAGGTCCAGCGCCACGACATCGCCAGCGAGCACGGCCTCGGCGGCTTCATCCTGTCGTTCATCCTCCCGATGGTGTTCGTCTTCATGTCGGTGATGGGCTGCTTCTATCCGGCCGTCGACGTGACGGCCGGCGAGATCGAGCGCGGCACCGCGGAGACGACCATGCTCCTGCCGCGTCCGCGCCTCGGCATCCACCTCGGCAAGATCCTCGCCGTGGCGACCGCGGGCCTCGTGGCGACGAGCCTGAACTTCGCGGGCATGGCCCTGGCGGCGGAATACCTGCTCGCGAGCTTTCCCGAGCGCCCGCTCGAGATCCGCATCCCGTGGGGCGCCTTCCTGCCGATGCTCCCGTTCGCGCTGTCGTTCGTGTTCTTCGTCAGCGCCTTTCTGGTCGGCGTCGCGTCGCTCACGAAGACCTTCAAGCAGGGCCAGTCCCTGCTCGGCGCGGTTCAGCTGGTCGTGATCCTGCCGGCGATGATCGGCATCATCCCCGGCGTCGAGCTCACGCCCGCGCTGGCCTGCGTGCCCGTCATGCAGACCGTCCTCGCCTTGCGCGAGCTCCTCCAACCCGGGGCGCTGGAGAGCCTGCCCGCGCTCCTGATCGTCGCGCTGACCCAGCTCGTCTACGCCGGCCTCGCCATCGCGTTCGCTCTCCGGTTGACCGGGCGCGAGTCGAGCGGCGACGGCAGCGTGTCTCCCCGGCGCTTCCTTTCCTTGCTGCGCGCCCGCGCCACTCCCCGATGACGCTTCCCAGCTCGAACACCGTCGACGCGATCCGAACCACCGACCTGCGCAAGACCTTCCCCGATCCGGAGGGAGGTCGCGGCGCGAACGAAGTCGAGGCGGTGCGCGGCATCGACCTCGCCTGCCACTACGGCGAGATCTATGGCCTCCTGGGACCGAACGGCGCGGGCAAGACGACGACCCTGCGGATGCTCGCGACGATCCTGGTTCCGAGCTCGGGCGGCGGGACGCTCGACGGGGTCGACTTCGTGGCGCGACCGCTCGAGGCCCGGCGCCGGATCGGCTTCCTGTCGGCTTCCACGGGCCTGTACCCGCGCCTCACTCCGCGCGAAACGCTGACGTACTTCGGAAGCCTGCACGGGATCACGAAGGACGTCCTCGGGGCCCGCGTCGAAGAGCTCGTCGGCACCTTCGACCTCACCGCCTTCGCCGATCGTCGGTGCGAGACGCTTTCGAGCGGCCAACGCCAGCGCACCTCGATCGCGCGCGCGGTCCTGCACGATCCGCCCGTTCTGATCCTCGACGAGCCCACGACCGGGCTCGACATTCTCGCGACGAGCGACATGATCGACTTCATCGCGACGCGCAAGGACGAGGGACGTTGCGTCCTGTTCAGCACACACATCCTCTCCGAGGCCGAGCGCCTCTGCGACCGGATCGGTGTGATCGACCGCGGCCGTTTGCTGGCCTCGGGAACGATCGACGAGCTGCGCGAACAAACCGGAGAAACGTACCTGGACCGCGTCTTCCGCGCGCTCGTGGCCGATAGCCGCAAGGCGGAGGCGCCGGCGTGACGAAGCCCGTGCGCAAGCCGCGGGTCATTCTGACGGTGTTTCGCACCGAGGTGCGCCGGCTCCTGCGGGACACGCGGGCGTTGTTCACGGCGGTGATCCTGCCGATGCTGCTCTATCCCGTGATGTTCCTCGGAATGGACCGGCTGGAGGAGGTCTCGGAGAGCTCGCTCGATGGGCGCAGCGTGCGTGTGGCGTACGACCTCCACGCGCTGGACGAAGAGCTCGCCACGCGCGTCCTGGAACGCCTCGAAGCGGCCGACGCCGAGCTCGAGTTGGCCGCCCTCGAGCTGGGTAGCGAGCAGGAGGCCGCCGCGCTGGTCGACGACGCCTTCGAGCTGTTTCTCGAGGGGCGCGCGCCCGACCGCGCGGGGGACTTGCCCCGCGCCGTGCTCGTCTTCGACCGCTCGAGCACGCTTTCGAACGAAGCGGAGGAGCGGGTCGGCGACGTGCTGCGCGAGCTGCAGGACGAGATCCGGACCGAACGCGTCGTGCGCGCGGGCCTGCGAGATCCGGCCGAGGTCCTGGCCGTCGAGCGCCAGGACGTCGCGGCCGCCGAGGACGCCGCGGGACGCAACCTGGGGCGCTGGCTCCCGTTCCTCGCAATCCTGATGCTGATCTCGGGCGGGTCGTTCGCGGCCCTGGACGCCTTCGCCGGCGAGCGCGAACGCGGCACGCTCGAGACCTTGCTGGTCCATCCCACGCCGGGCCTCTCGATCGCGATCGGCAAGTTCCTCGTCGTGCTCGCGACCGGCACGGCCGCCCTCGTCGGCAACCTCGCGAGCTTCGCGCTCACCCTGGAACTGGGCTTGGGCAAGCTCGCGGAGAGCGCGGCCGGCGGCGCACCGCCCCTCGCGCGCATGGGGCTGGCGGTGCTGGCCTTCCTGCCGACGGCACTGCTTCTGACCGCGCTCCTGTGTCTCGTCTCTGCGCGCGCACGGAGCTTCCGCGAGGGCCAGAACTACGTGATGCCGCTCGCGCTCCTCGCCATGGGGCCGGCGGCCCTCTCGACCGTCGACCGCGTCGAGCTGACGTCCATGCTGGCGCTGGTGCCGATCGCGGGGCCGGCGGTCCTGGTCCGTGACGTGCTCTCCGGCGCCGCGCAGCTCGGCCCAGCGCTCTTGTGCGTGCTGGCTTCCGCGGTCTACTCGGTCGTCGCGCTCTCACGGCTCGCGCACACGCTCGACGCCGAACGCCTGCTGTCCGACCGCCCCGCCCGTGCGGACCGCGGACGCAGGGGCGAAGAGGCCCGCCGCGCGCTGCGCTACGGCCTCGTCGCGATCGGCGTGGTCTACATCGTCGGCGGCCGGCTCCAGGCCTGGAACCCGGTCTGGGGACTCGTCCTGACCCTGTGGGTGTGCGTCACGGCGATCGCGTTCGTCTACGCCCGGGGTCGTGCCGGACGCGAGGACCTTACGCTGGCGAGCGCGCTCGGATTGCGCTTGCCGTCCTGGAAGCTCGTCGCCGTCGCGGCCTGCGCGGCCCCCGCCGTGGCCTTCCTGAACCGCTTCGTGTTCGAGCTGCAGGAGCGCGTCTTGCCGGCGCCCGAGCTGGCGCTGCCGGAGGCCCTCACGAGCCTCTCGCCGCTCGCACTCGTCCTGCTCGTCGCCCTCTCCCCCGGCATCTGCGAAGAGCTCCTGTTCCGTGGCGCACTGCAGAACGGGCTCGCGAAGGACTTGCCGCCCGTGCGCGTCGTGCTGTGGCAGGCGCTCCTGTTCGGAGCCGTGCACGCGTCGATCTACCGCTTCGTTCCGACGGCGCTGGTCGGCGCCTTGCTTGCCCTGCTGACGCTGCGGGCGCGCAGCGTCGTGCCGGCCATGGTCCTGCACACGTCCTACAATGCGCTGCTCGCGCTCGAGCTGCTCGAAGGACCGGGCGCGGGCCTCGTGGCCGGATTCCTGCTCGTCCCCGCCGTCTTCCTCTGGCTGAGGAGCGCACGCCCATGAGTCTCGCAGCCTTGCTCCTCGCCCTTCCCGTCTCCGTTCCGTCGGAGCGCTGCGTTCCGGGCGCTCCGGGCGCTCCTGGCGCGGACGTCGCCATCGAATGGCACGTCGCGCCGGTGGTCGAGCTCTGGTTCGAGGTTCGCGCCTTGGCCGCGTCCGACGACGAGCCCCAGGGCGAGCTCGCCGGCGCGGTCGCCGCCGCCCGCGCCGCGCTCGATGCGCTCGGCTCGGAGCGGGCCTTCGGCCTGCTCGAGGGGCGGCTGGAGGACTGCCAGGACGTCGACGACCTGGCCGCGGCCTTCGGCTCGCTCCCGCGCCGCTTCACGCTGCGCACGGCGCGCGGCCCGCGCGAGATCGACCTGCACGAAACCGGCGCGCGCCTGGTCGCCGCCCTGCGTCCCCTGGAAGAAGCCTGGACGAGGGAGACTTGGCCGGCACGCAAGCGGGAGCTCGACGCGCGACGCGACCAGCTCCAGGTCTTCTTCGAGCGGGGCGAGGCCCGAGCTTGGAGTCGGCTGTGCGAGCTTTTCGAGTTCGCATCCGGCTCACAGACGGTCCCGATCTGGCTCGTGACCCGCGCGCCGGCTCCCGGCGGCTTCACGCACCGGGCCCGCAAGCTCGGCGCCGCGAGCTTCATCGCCCTGCGGTCCGCCGCCGAACGCGGCCTGTCCGAGCTGGCGGAGATCGCGCTGCACGAGGGCCTGCACGCGCTCGAAGTGCGTCACCCGCGCGACACCCTGTTCCACGCCCTCCATGCCGCGCTCGAGGCGGCCGGACGAGCTCCGGGCGATCCGGCTGCACGCAACGCCGTCCACGCCCTCTTCTTCGCCGCGGCCAGCGCGGTGGTGCAGGCCGAGCTCGATCCCGGGCACGTGCCCTACGGCGAAAGCTCGGGCCTCTACGACCGGGCCGGGCCGGAGGCGGCCCGGGTGCGCGCGCTCTGGAAACGCTATGCCGCGGGCGAGCTCGCGCGCGCGGCGTTCCTGGACGCCTTCGTCGAAGCGTCCGACTGAGGCCGGAGGGGGCTCAGCTGCGCTTGCCCTTCTTCTGCTTGGACTTCGCCTTCGACACGGACTTGCCGGAGCCCATGCCGATGTGCTTGACGCGCTTGCGGCCGCGGGTCGGGCCGCCGGATTTGATCTGGAATTGAGCCATGGAACCGGTTCGTCAGGGGAAATCGAGCCGGAGAGGGTAGCCGCGGCATCCACCGCCGGCAAGCCTTCACTCGCCGGCGTAGCCCAGGGCCCGCAGGGCGTCGGCCTGATCGACGAGCTCGCCCTGCACCTCGGCGTCGCGGGCGTCCTTGTCCTGCCGCAGGACCTCGAGGCGCGCCTTCAGGTCCTCGAAGACCTCCGGGAAGGCGGCCTGCACGTCGACGGCACCCAGGGCATCCGAACGCAGATCGTGCAAGGCGAAGCGCACGTCGGCGCCCAGACCACGGCGCACCAGCTTCCAGGGACCGAGGTAAAGCGCGATCCGGACGTCGTCGGGACGGATGTGGTCGCGGTCCTCCACGAGCACGGTCCGCTCCGTCGCACCGGCACGGGCCAGGGCTACGAGGTCCTGGCCATCGATCGGACCCTCGGGCGCGAGCCCGGCGAGCCCCAGCAGGGTCGGCGCCACGTCGACGCCGGTGACAGGCGTCTTGACGCGCCCGGACAGGGGCGAGCTGCCCGGCATCCGAACGATCAGGGGCACGCGCACCTGGGGCTCGTAGATGTCCTCGTGCTTCCAGACGCCGGCCTCGCCGAAGGCCTCGCCGTGATCGGCGGTCAGGACCAGCGCGGTATCGGCGAAGTCGAGCTTGCCCAGGAAGTCGTCGACGGTCGCATCCAGGTCGTAGATTTCGGCGTCGTACAGGTCCCCCAGGTGGCGACGGTCCTCGGCATCGGGCTCGTAGCCCTTGCGCCAGGCGTCGCTGCGGAAGAGGTAGCCGTCCATCGGGCCCGAGTAGGGCCGCACGAGGCGCTCGCCGCCCTCGCCTTCGGGCACGTAGGGCCAGTGCACGTCGTAGAGGTTCACGAAAACGAACCAGGGGCGCTCGTCGTCGCGCTCGATCCAGCGCAGGGCGCGTGCGAGAACCTGGCTCGCCGGGCGCTGGAAGTCCTGGATCCAGTGCGGCTGGCCGTTGTTGCGCAGCGCCGGGATGCGGCTCGCGAGGAGCGCCTGCAAGTCGTGGACGAGACCCCAGGCGTAGGTGTCGCAGACGGGCGGATCGACTTCGTCGTCGTAGACGTCGAACCCGTAGCGGATGCCCGTGCGCCCGGCCAGCACGTCGGTCCCGACGAAGGCTCCGGTGCGGTAGCCGGCCGCCTGCAGGGTCGCCGCGATCGACATCGCCTTGCGCGGGTCGTAGCGGGTCGCGAGCAGCCGCGCCCCGTGAGTCGACGGCAGCGCGCCGGTCAGGAGCGAGACGTGCGAGGTGAACGTGAAGATCGCGACCGAGCGCGAGTTTTCGAAGACGAGCGCGTCCTCGGCCAGCTCGGCCAGATGGGGCGAGGTCTCGCGCTCGTAGTCGTAGGCCAGGAGGCGATCGGAGCGACAGGTGTCCCACACCATGAGGAGCAGGTTGGGCTTGCCCGCGGCGCTCGACGTCGCGCCCGCGGCCCGCACGCCGAACGGCAGGAACAGGCCGCAAACGAGCGCCAAGGCCGCGAAGGGCACGGTCCAGCGCGGGCGCGCAAAGCGCTCCAAGGCGCGCCGCAGCCCGAACAGGAGCCCGAAGGCGAGCAGCACGAAGCACAGCGTTTCGAGCCAGGGCCGCGCGGACGAGAGCCCGACGAGGTCGCCACCGATGCCGGTGAAGCGATCGAGCGAGGCGTGCGCGACGATCGGGAGCACCATCCAGGAGAAGAGCACGAAGGCCACGGCGAGCCGCGCGGGCTCGCCCGTGAACAAGCGCCGGCGCAGGCGCAACGTCACCCAGGCCGGAACGAGAGCGAGGGCTCCGAGCACCGACCACAGCACCGTCGTCTGTAGGAACAGGCGCGCCTCGGTCGGCCGCCAGGGATGGTCCAGGCGCACGAGCACGCTCTCGGTCGCGGCCAGGAAGACGACCAGGGTGGGCAGGACCGTGACGAGCGTCACGAGCGGCGAGCGGGTGCGAACGGGTTGGTCGGCGGGAGTCACGCAGGGCTCATCGGCCGCTGGATGCGGCCGGTTGAGGGGCATTCGCCGCTTGTGGGGCCCGCAGCTCCACACCCGCCACGCGGACCTCGAGGAAGGCCCCTTCGATGTCCCGGGCCAGGGCCTGGGGCAGTCGCTCGAGCACCCAGACGACGTGTTCGGCCAGGCGCAGGGCGGCGCTCTCGGCGGGAAGCTCCGCGTCCACGACCAGGATGAAGCGCGCGCTCTCGGCGTCCAGCGTGCCCGGCCCGAGCGGAACGGGCGCCGGCAGGTCGATGACGACGGCCATCCCCTCGGGATGCGAAAGGTCCTGGGTGAGGGTCGCGGGATCGAGCCCCCAGAAGACGAGCGTACCGTCGGCCGCGCGCACGGCATGCGTCACGAGCCACGGGACCTCGTGCGAAAAGCGCGCGATCTTGGCGATGCGGTGATGGATGTTAGGCGCCATCGAGCGCTCCCACTGCTGCACACGTCCCTCGTCGGTCGTCGGCGCGCTCGCCAGCTCGGCCTCGAGCTCGGCCGCGATACGGGGCTGCTTGTAGTGGTAGTAGAACGCGCCCGAACCCAGCCCCAGGAAGACGACGAAGCCCAGGACGAGGAGGCCGTTCCAGCGGGGTTCCCCCGCAGGGGTCTTCTGCACGACACGGGTGGCAAACGACATCCGGCCATCTTCGGCCCGCGGTCCGAGGTTGTCCAGGTCGGTGCGTACACGCCCGGACGATCGACGGCGACAGCGCTCCCCACGAGGCGGCTGGCGACGCGTGCGAACGAGGTGGGATGGATGTGGACCAGCGGGTTAGGCTCTGCGCCTGATGGCCAAGCGCCGCATCTTCATCGGAGACATCCAGGGTTGCCGGAGCGAGCTCGAGCGGTTGCTCGAAGCCCTCCGCTACGACCGCACCCACGACGAACTGCATCCGGTCGGAGACCTCGTCAACCGTGGGCCGGATTCCCTCGGCGTGCTGCGGCTCTTGAAGCGCGAACAAGCGGGCGGGGTGCTCGGCAACCATGACCTGCACCTGATCCAGCGCCACGCCGGCCTGCGCGCAGCGGCGCGGCGTGACACGCTGGACGACGTCCTCGCCGCGGACGACGCGTCAGAGCTCGTCGCCTGGCTCGCGCAACGCCCCTTCCTGCGCCGCTTCGACGATCTCGTGTTGGTCCACGCCGGTCTCCATCCGCTCTGGCGCGACCCCGTCGTCGAGCTCGACCGAGCGGACCCCGCACGACCCTCCGCCGCCGCACGCTTCGCCGTCACCGTGCGCACCTGCGACCCTGCCGGCAGCCTGCCGGATGCGGACCACCCGGCGCCCGGCCCGCCCTTTCGACCGTGGTACGAGTACTACGAACCCGAGCGCTTCGGACAACGACGCGTGGTCTTCGGACACTGGGCGGCGCGCGGACTCGTCGACGAACCGCACGCCCTCGGCCTCGACACGGGCTGCGTCTGGGGCAACCGCCTGACCGCCTGGATCCCTGAAGAACGACGCCTGCTCTCCGTCCCGGCCGAACGAGCCTGGGCCGAGATCGGCTGAGCCGCCGTCACTCGTTTGGTGCTACCGACACGTTCGCGAAGAGTCGGCGCCAGAGATCGGTCTGGAAGGTCGTGTCCGGGTCGAGGCGGCGCTTGAGGGCCAGGAAGTCGGCGAGCTTCTCGGGCGGGAAGAAGCGTTCGGCCGTGCCGTCTTGCAGCACGGCATCCTTCGCGAAGTAGAAGCGTCCGCCGGCGGCGAGGACGATCTCGGTCAGCTCGGCGCAGTGCTCCCAGAGCTCGGCGCGTCCCTGCGGTGTGACCTTGAAGTCCATCGCGAAGCTCCAGCCGTCGACCGCGTGGGTCATCCAGAAGGGGTCGGGGCGGTGGCGTTTGAAGACGCCGAGGTACGGGACGAGGCCTTTGCGCTGGCAGCGGCGCAGGAGCTCGGTGTAGGCCTCGTGCGCCGTCTCCTTCGGCAGGAAGGTCTGGTACTGGATCAGACCGTGGCCGGGGCGGCGGCCGTACATCCACTTCCAGTTGGGTACGAAGTCGAGCAGGAAGGCGAACTCGGCGTGGCGCCACAGGTGCGGGCGCCCCATCGCCTCGAGACGGCCGAAGACGTACTTGGTCGCGTTGACGAGCCGCCAGCTGGGTTCCCACGCGAGCAGGCGCATGATCCGCCACATCTCCGCCTTCGGGAACCCCAGTACGGACGACGGCAGGAGCTGGTGCTCGAGCGACAGCGTGCGCTCGGGCTCGGGGTCCTCGCCGGGTGCGAGGTAACGCGCGTCGTGGACCAGGCCGCGGCCGAGCATGTCGCCGCCCCGGAAGCAGTCGATCCAGCCCACGAGGTAGTCGGAGGTCGCCTTGTGCTCCTCCATGTAAGCCATCATCTCGGCCAGATCGCGGTTCGCGAAGGCGCGCACCTCGAGATTGCCGGAGTACACCCGCTTCGTCTCGAGCACGAAGCGGCTGAAGGCGCCGAGCATCCCGAAGCCGCCGATGGCGGCATGGAAGAGGTCGGCATTCGCCGCGCGCGAGCACGTGACGAGGTCCCCGTTCGCAAGCACCAGATCGAACTCGCGGATCGCCTCACCGATCGTCCCGACGGCGAAATTGTTCTTGCCGTGGATGTTCATCGCCGCCGCCCCGGCGAGGGTCGGGAACATCGTCCCCGACACGACCCGCGGCCAGAATCCGTGCGGCACGATGTGCTTCCAGAGCTTCTCGATCGTGACACCCGCTTCGGCTTCGACGACGCCGGTCTCCGGGTCGAAGGCCAGGATGCGGTTCAGGCGATGCACGTCGACCACGATCCCGTCGGTCGCGTCGGTGCTCGCGTCGCCGTAGCTGTTGCCCGTACCGCGCAGCGCGACGGTCCGGCCGGCCGCGTGTGCCGCGGCCAGCGCCGCGCGGAGCTCGGCGACGCTCCGCGGACGAACGACGCGGTTGTAGGCGCCCTTCGTCATGCCCCAGGCCTCGACGTACTCGTACGAGCGTCGGTCGGCGCCGGAGGCGGTCTCGGGAGCGTCGGCTTCCACGCTCAGATGCTCAGGCGCCGGAACAGAAACGACGGGATCAGCTTCAAGACCGTCCCGACGAACACCCAGCGGAAGGGCACGTAGCGCACGTTCACGCGCCGCCGCGCGGCCGACAGGATCTGGCGCGCCGCCTGTTCGGCCGAGATCAACCAGAAGAGTCCCGGTACGCCCTTCGTCATGGCCGTGTCGACGTAGCCCGGTCGGATCGTGCAAACGTGCACGTCGTAGGCCGCGAGGCGGTTGCGCAGGGCCTCGAGATAGGTGTTCATCGCCGCCTTGCTGGTGCAGTAGGCGGGGTGCCCCTTGCGACCGCGGTCGCCGGCGATCGAAGAGATGCCGACCAGCGTCCCCGAACGTTGCGACCGGAAGAGCTCGGCCGTCGGATTCATCCAAGCCATGCAGCCGCCGGTGTTCACGCGCAGGATGTCGAGGTCCTTCGTCGTATCGAACTCGTCCGGTTCGAGCGCGGGCATGATCCCGGCCGCGAAGACGACGAGCTCGAGGCCGCCGAGCTCGCGCACGAGCTCCTCGAAGAGCGCCGGCACCGCCTCGGCCTCGGCCACGTCGTGGACGCGGGTCAGTACGCGTCCGCCCGAGGCTGCAGCCAGCGGGGCACACTCCGCCTCGAGGGCCGCGAGCTGCTCGCCCCGACGTGCCAGCGCCGCCACGCGGTAGCCCTCGCGCGCCAGCTGACGGACGAGCGCCGCCCCCATGCCCGAACTCGCGCCCACGACGATCGCGGTGCGCATTTCGGGCGGAATGCCGCGCAGGCGCGGCGGGACAGGGGCTTCGCGGACGGTCGATGCGGGGTCGGTCATGGGGCTGCCTCGGACGATCGGACGACATCGCCCCCGACCTGGAGTCCGTCGCCCGTCCTTCTCGACTCGTTTCGAGCGACGAGCCGGGGCATGGTCCCAACCGGACCCGCGCGAGTCAACGCGCCGCGTCGCGCAACGGACCCCGCAAGATCGCCTCGACGCGGCCTTCCGGAGACAGCACGAGCGTGGTCGGGATCGCCAACCGCGCCAGGTCGAGCAGGTCCTCGAAGCGTCGTGCTCCGTCGGCTTCCGCGGCGCCTAGGTAGAAGGAGCGCAGCGAGCCTCCGCCCTTCGCGAAGACCGACTTCGCGCGCTCGCGATCCTCGGGAGCATCGACGCTGATCGCGACGACGCGCGCCTCGCCGCCATCGTCGAGCGCCGCGAGGTCCGGCAACTCCTTGACGCAGGACGAGCAGAAGCTGGCCCAGAGATTCACGTAGAGCGGCTTCTTGTCGGCCAGCTCGGCGAACGAGAGCACCGTTTCGCGCCCCTCCGCGTCGAGCACGCGCAGGTCGCCGAGGAGCTCGCCTTCGTCGACGAGCAGCCCCGGCGGCAGGGGATCGGGAAGGGGACGCGGGTGGGCTCCGTAGGGCTCGGCCTTGCCGCTGCCCTGGACCAGGAGCACGCGCGAACCGGCCGCGACCTCGCCGAAGGACTCCCGCCCGCCACCCGGCCAGAGGACTTCGATCCGGGCGCTCGAAGCCGTCCCCAGTCCGAAGACCAGCTCGGGCGCCTGGCACGTGATGAAGCCCGCTCCGCGGGAGAGGACCTGGGCCGTCTTGGCGCCCGCGGCGTCGACGTGCACGGTGGCGCCGATCGCTTCGTACTGGCCGGTGGTGGCACGCAGCTTGACCTTCACGAAGCCCGCGCCGTCCGCACCGGGTTGCACGGCGTCGTTGCGGTAGAGCGCATGGCGCTCGCGTTGGATCGAGTGCACGAAGAGGTCGACGTCGCCGTCGTCGTCGAAGTCGTGGGCGATCACGGCGCGCGAGTCGTTCGGGGTGTCCGCGCCCGAGACGTTCGAGAGGTCGACGAAGGTCCCACCCGCGTTGATCCAGGTCTTGTTGCGCTCGAAGCCGCTGAAGCTCATCCCGGCCTCGAACATCTGGCTGTTGTGGAACCCGAGGTAGCTCGAGCTGTTCACCTCTTCCTCGAGGTCGAGGCTCGCTTCTTCTTCCGCCTTGATCGTCGACGCCACCACGTGGCGCCAGTAGGTGCTTCATGTGTCCGCGGCGGTGTCGCCGGTGACGAAACCGCTGCAGCAATAGACATCCAGGCGTCCGTCCAGGTCGAGGTCGAAGAGCGCCGACGACCAGGCCCAGCTCCCGCCGATCCCACCAGCGTCCGAGGGCAACGTGGCGAACTTCGCGGCGTCGGCCACGAAGATCGTGTTTCCCGCCGCCAACTTCTTCAGCTTCTGCCATTCCTCCTTGCGGCTGCCCAGGCGCCCCAGGATCCGGTTGCCCGCCGTAGACGACATGTTGGAGACGTACAGATCGAGTTTGCCGTCGCCCGTCAGGTCCCCCATCGAGATCCCCATGCCGTTGCCCAGGTCGCGTACGCCGTAGGCTTCGGCGATGTCGACGAACCGCAGCTCTCCGCCGCGCTCGGTGCGGTTCTCGAAGTGCATGTTCTCGCCGTAGTCGTTTGCCACGTAGAGATCGAGGTCACCGTCCTCGTCGATGTCGGCCGCGGCGGCGGCGTACGTCCAGCGCGTGTCGACGAGCCCGGACCGCGCCGCGACCTCTTCGTAGCGCGTGCCGCCGACGCTCCTGTACAGCGCGTTGGGCGAGCCGTTCTTCGCGTCGGTCCACGAGTCGTTCGGCTCGCTCTCGACGCGGCCGTAATTGCAGACGAAGACGTCCGAGAACCCGTCGAGGTCGGCGTCGAAGACGACCAGCGAGTAGGCGTTCAAGCGCGCTCCCAGGCCGACCTGGCCTCCGACCTCCTCGAAGCGTCCGGGCGTGTCGCTGTCCACCTGGCGGTAGAAGCGCAGCGGGTTGCCGCCCGGTGTTCCGTCCTTCTCGACCCAGCCCACGTCGCCCACCGCGAGATCTTGGTCGCCGTCGTTGTCCGCGTCGAAGAACACGGCGCCCGTTCCTCCGGCGGGACCGGCCACGCCGCGGGACTCGGCCTCGTCGACCCAGCCGCTCTCGCCGCGCGCCATGTAGAGGAAGTTCGAGGGCCGGCTCGGGACGTAGAGATCCGTCAAGCCGTCGCCGTCCACGTCGCCGGCCGCAGCGCCGTTCCAGGCGAAGCTCCTGTTGCCGGGACGGCCGAAGCGCGGGGAGCCGGAGAAAGCGAGGCCCGTGGACGTCGCGACGTCGGTGAACAGCGGGGCCGGACGCTCCATGGAGTCGAGCGAGTCGAGCTGGAAGGCCGTGAGCATCCAGTTGCCGCGGTCGCGCTCGACGCGGGCGTGACCCCAGGCCACGACGGAGCGCGGTCCACCGTCCGATCCGGTTCCGAGCAGGGTGATGCGGAACTTGATGCGCCCCCAGACCGGCGTTCCGCTCTCGAAGTCGGCGCCCTTCACCTTCCAGGAGCAGCCGTCGACGTTTTGCCAGGGCGAGATCCAGCTCGAAATCGAGTCCACGAAGCCGCGCGCGTCCACGATCGCGGCCGTGTTCGCACGGAAGCTCTGCGAGCGCGCTCCTAGCGGCAGCTCGACCGCCGCGTCGCCCACGAGCCCGAACAGGGCGTGGCCTGCGAAATCGGCCGCGAACCAGTCGAGGGAGTTGTCAAAATCCCGCCGACGGAGCTTGTCCGCGAGGTCGACGAAGCGGTTGGCGACCGCCTCCGACCAGTCCTCGACGAGAGTCAGATCGACGAACGGGGTCTCTGGGGCCGCCACCTCGATCCGCTCGGGCAGCTCGACGGCGGGCACGCGCTCTTGCGGCGCGCTCTCGTCCTCTCCGCCCGAACAGCTGCAGACACCGGCCAGCAGGAGTCCGACGAGCACGGCCGTCGGCGGCAAGGTGGTGGGAACGGAGATCATCATGGGGAGAGCGTAACGGGTACCGGACGGGCGGCTCGCGCCCTCCTTGCAGCTTCTGACTTGGTCGCGGCAGTCCAGGATGATTCGATGGGTGCATGAAGGCGTCTACCCCCCTCCGCGTGATTCCCGGCCTCCTCCCTTCCCCGTTCGGGTTCCTTGCGGCCTGCGCGCTGCTCCTGGCTTCGATCCTGGGCACTCCGGGCTGCGGAGGCGGAGCCGGCGAAACGGGGGGTGAGGACCTCGAACTGCGCCTGGCGCGCGAGCGTGCCGCCGCCCTGTTCCAGCTGCGCGATTGGGAAGGCGCCCGCGCAGCCATCGCTCCCTGGGTCCAGGGCGAAGACGCGCACGTCGAAGACCTCGTCCGCGCCCTGTGCATCGAGCTCAACCCCGAGCAATACCGTGCGGACGTCGCCCGCGAACTCGCGCAGCGTGCGCTCGCGCTCGCTCCGGACGACCCGGCCGCGCACTGGGCCATGTTTCGTCTCGACAGCTCGTACGGAGACTTCGAACAAGCGCTCGAGCACGTCCGGTTCGTCCTCGAGAGCACGCCCGACGACTTCAAGACCCGGCTCGCCTACGCGAACGTGCTGTCCGAGCTCGACCGCAACGACGAGGCCGAACGCGAATACCGCCTGCTCTTGGAGCGGGTCGACAAGGAAGGGGCCTCGTGGGAGCTGACGACGCTCAGCCGCTTCATCCAGCACCTGCGCCAGATGGGCAGGCGCGACGAGATCGAGGCGTTGAACGTGCGCATCCTCGCGCTGCACGGCTCGAACGTTCAGGCGCCGAGCAGCGACGAGCTCGAACGCGGGAGCTTCGGCGATGTGCTCCCGCCGACTCCGAGGACGCCGGTGGCACACGCGCCTGTCACGCCGGCGCCCCCCGTCTATCGCCAGACACTTCCGAACACGAAGGGCGCGCTCGGGATGGCCTGGGCCCAGGAAGCAGGACCGACGCTTCCCTTCGCGTACTCCCTCGACCCCACCGAAGACGAGCGCCTGATCGCCGCGCGCGGCCTGCCGGACAACCCCGCCGGGGCGAGCGAGCGCTGGGAAACGTGGCGCTGGCAGGATCGTCCGGCGCGCCTCGCCGTCTGGGGACCGTTCGGACTGCACGTGCTCTCGCGGACCGCAGACGGGACATGGGAACAGGCGAAGGTCGTCGAGACCGAGGTCGCGGCGGCCGTGCCCTTCGACCAGGAGAACGACGGTGACCTGGACTTCGCGCTCTGGACGAAGGGCGACCAGGGCGGCTTCGAGCTGCGCGTGCTCGTCCGCGGCGCACGCGACGCCTTCGCCCTCGGCCCGCCGCTCGCGCTCGCGGCGGGTGCGGTCGGGAGCATCACGGCGTCCGACTTCGACCACGATGGCGATCTCGACCTGCTCGCCGCGGACACCGGGTTGCGGATCCTGCGCAACGACGGTGCCGGCTACGAGGGTGGCGGCTTCACCCCCGTCACGTGGCCGCTGCCGGGCGGCTTCACGACGGTCGTGGCCGACGACTGGGACCGCGACCAGGACGTCGACTACATGCTCGCGAACCCCACGGCGACTCCCGGTCTGACGTTGATCGACAACCGCCGCGGTGGCGACTTCGTGGAGGCTGCCGAAACGCTGCCCGCTCCGCTGCGCGCGCGCTTCGATGCGGTTCTCTCGGGTGACTTCGACGGCGATTCGCGGCCGGACCTCGCGCTGCGCGCGGGCGAGCGCTGGACGCTCGCGACGCGCACGTCCGAGGACGGCTGGGACGCGCGAACGGGCTTCGACTCGGGCGGAAGCGGTCCGGCGCTGGCGCTGGATTGGAACCTGGACGGAACCGTCGACCTGCTCCTGGCGACGACGACCGGCCTGGCCGGCACGCTGTCGCCCGGCTTCGACGTCCGCGCGAGCTTCGCGACCCCGCTCGAGGCCGGCGCGCTGGGCCGGACACCGCGCGCGCTGCTCGCCGCCGACGTCGACCGGGACTTCGACTTCGACCTCTTGCGGCTCGACGAGAACGGCGTGCACGAGTTGCTCGGCGCGCCGGCCGGAAACGCCTTCTTGCTCGACCTCGCGGGCGGCACGATCACGGGCGACGACCCCCAGGGCAAGGACAACACGCGCGGGATCGGCGCGATCGTCGAGCTCCTGGTCGACGGCGTCTACCGGCGCATCTTCTGGACCGGCGGCCCGCAGTGGATCGGCCTCGGTACGCGCCCTGCGCTCGACGTCTGCCGGATTACGTGGCCGCACGGCGTCGTGCAGACGTCGCTCGGGCTCGCCTCCGACGCCGCCTACGTCATCCGGCAAAAGCCGGGGTTGGTCGGCTCGTGCCCGTTCCTCTACACGTGGAACGGAACGACGTACGAATTCGTCACGGACGTGCTCGGAATCACGCCGCTCGGCCTGCCGATGGGACCGGGCCTGCTCGTGCCCCCCGACCACGACGAGTTCGTGCTGGTGCGCGGCGATCAGCTGGTTCCGAAGGACGGCCTCTACGAGCTGCAGATCACCGAGGAGCTGCGCGAGGTCACGTACCTCGACCGCATTCGCCTCGACGTCGTCGACCATCCCGCGGGCACGGAGATCTATCCGAACGAGCGCTTCACGTTCCCCCCGTTTCCCGACGAGCACACCCACACCGTGCGCGCGCCGCTGACGCCGACGCGCGTAACCGATCAGGACGGCGGCGACTGGACAGCGGAGCTCGCGCGCGACGACCGGAGCTACGCGATCCCGTTCGAGCCCGCGCAAGGCCAGTTCCAGGGCCTCGCCACCCCCCACCGGCTCGAGCTCGTCTTCGACCGCGAGCTCGTCCGGCACGCGCAGACGTTGCGACTCGTCATGACCGGCTGGTTCTACTGGACCGACGCCAGCGTCAACATGGCGGCCGCCCGGCATCCCGCCTTCGCCTTCGTTCCTCCGCTGTTGTCGGTACCCGACGGCGAGGGTGGTTGGCGCAGCGTCGGTCCGTCGCCCGGCTTTCCCGCCGGCAAGCTGAAGACGATGGTCCTCGACGTGACCGACGTCCTCGTGCGCGAAGATCCGCGCGTATCGATCGACAGCACGCTGCGCCTCTACTGGGACTCGATCCGCCTCGCGGTCGACGACGACGACGCCCCGCTCGTCGTCACGTCGCTCGAAGCACACACGGCCGAGCTCTGGGAGCGCGGCTTCAGCCAGCCGGTCCTGCAGGGCGGCGTCCACGCCCTCGAGTGGTTCGATTGGGACCGCAAGGCACCCGAACCGCGCTGGAATCGCCACCCGGGCCTGTACACGCGACTCGGCGACGTGAACCCGCTGCTCGGGGCGATCGACGACCGCTTCGTGATTCTGGGGGCCGGCGACGCCTTGACCGTGCGCTTCGACGCCAAGGACGTCCCGCCCGTGCCCGCTGGCTTCGTGCGCGATTACCTCGTCTTCTTCGACGGCTGGGCCAAGGACCGCGACCCGAACACGAAGGAGGCGCTCTTCGTCGAGCCGCTGCCCTTCCACGGCATGAGCGGTTATCCCTACGGCCCGGACGAGCACTACCCCGACGACGACGAGCACGCCGCTTATCGCGAGACCTGGAACACGCGCCCGGCCCAGCGCTGGATCGAACCCCTGTCGCCGAACTTCGAGTAGACGCCGGCGGGTTCGCTCAGCGCACGGCGCGACGGCGCCAGGTGACGAGGGCGATGCCGACGAACAGGAGGCTCGCGGCCAGGAGAACGCTCGGTCCGAGCGTCTCGCCGAAGACCAGCACGCCACCGGCACCGGCGATGAGCGGCTGGAGGTAGATGAAGACCGCGGCCGTCGAGGCCGACACGCGCGCCAAGGCGATCATGTTCAGGAGGTAGGCGACGACCGTCGGGAAGACGAGGCTGTACCCGATCCCGAGCCAAGCTCGCTCGGAGAGTCCGGTCGGTGCGAGGTCCTGGCCGACGGCCAGGATCGGCGTGAAGACCAACGAGAGCACGAACACCCAGGCGATGACGACCAGCGAGGGATAGCGCGCGAGGAGCGGCCGGACGAGGACGAGATAGCCCGCGTAGGCCGCGCAGTTCGTGACGATCAGAAGACTGCCGAGGAGCTCCTCGTCGCCCCCCGCCGAGAGGCCACCCGCGCCACGGGACAGGACCAGCACGATCGCGCCCGCCATCGCGATCCCGATCCCGGCGACGCGGCGCGGCAAGTAGCGCTCCTGGCGAAAGAGCATCGCCAGCGCGTAGGTGAAGACCGGGATCAGCGTGAACAACAGGCCCGAGTTCGTCACCGTCGTGCGCTTGACGCCCTCCAGGGCCAAGAACACGTTCACGAAGATGCCGAGGAAGGCACACACGAGGAGCCGTCCGAGGTCGGCGCGCGCGACGCGCAGGCGGCCGCGATAGAACACCGCCGCGCAGCCGGACAGGACCAACGCTCCGAAGGCCATGCGCCAGACCGCCAGCGCGCGCGGCGTCGTCCCCGCTCCCTCGTCGAAGGCGAACTTGATGAAGACGGGGAAGGCTCCGAAGAAGAGCTGGACGAAGAACAGCGCCGCCACGCCCTCGACGCGGCGACGCAGCTCGCTGTCCCCTGCACCCTCCGCCTCGTTCGATTCCTCCGACTCCATCGCTGGCGGAGCGTATCCGCACGAGGCACCCTGGGGGCATGTCCGTTCCGTCACAGAATCGTCCGGAGGCCTGGGAGCTCGTAGCGAGCGAAGCCGGCCCCGACCTGCTCGTCGCCCGCGCCCGCTTCGATCACCTGCGCAACCCCCGGACCGGCGAGGTCCTGCGGCGAGTCGTGCTCGACACGCGCGACTGGGTCAACGTCGTCGCCTTCGATGACGACGGCCGGCTGGTCGTGGTGCGACAGTACCGCTTCGGAACGGCCCGGATCACGACGGAGATCCCCGGCGGGGTGGTCGATCCGGGGGAGGAGCCGTTCGAGGCCGCGCGACGCGAGCTCCGCGAGGAGACCGGGCACACGTCCGAAGATTGGAGCCTTCTGGGCGTCGTCGAGCCCAATCCGGCCTTCCACGACAACCGTTGCTGGCACTACCTCGCGCGCGGGGCCCGACGGACGCACGAGCTCGAGCTGGATCCGGGCGAAGACATCGTGGTCGACCTGCTCGGCCCGGAGGCGGTCCGCGAAGGGCTGGCATCGGGTGAGATCAATCACTCCCTCGTCGTGAGCGCCCTGAGCCGCGTGTTGGACCTGCGCACGGTTTAGCAGCCCGCCGAAAAGGTCATCCGCCGCGCTGCACGCGGCCGGGAGGCCCGGCGGGTGCGCGAGAACGCAGGCGAATCGGTCGATTCGGCGAGGCTCTCGTGTGCCGGCCGGGCTTTCCGGACGCATACAGCGCGCCGGATGACTTTTTCATCAGGCTGCTAGACCCGCTGTCGGAGCCCGTCTGCCGAAGGCCAGGACCGGCGATAGAACGGGCGGCGGAGGCGAGCTAGACTGCCCGAGTCCGGGCGCGGGGGGCGCAGTGCTCCGGCCTGGCCCGCGGCCGCGGTCCAGGCGTTCCCCGAGCACGCTCCGTGGCTCCTGCGGGCAAGCGGACACCTCTGCGGAGCCTCACGCGCGCGCCGCCGGCGCAGCCCGAAGCTCGAACTCCGAACGGAATCCAGGGAACCCCATGCTCCTCCATCGTCGACTCTCCCCTTCCCGCTCGCGCGCCGGCGCCGCCGCCCGGCTGGCCCTCCCGCTCGTTCTCCTGGTGCCGGCCTGCGAGACGCTGACCGTCCCGCCGCCCGAGGAGCTGCAGCTGTGGGACGATGCCTCCGCCGGCGTGGCGAACCGAGAGCTGGCGAGGCTGTGCGACGAATACTGGAACGCCTGGCTCGCGCACGAACCGATTCAAGCGACCTATCTCGGGGATCCGCGCTTTCACGGCGACGTGACCGACCAGGCGCTCCAGCCGCTCGACGAGTGGCGCCGAGAGCTCGAGGAGTTCTCACGCCGCTTGCGGACGATCGACCGGGGCGCGCTCACGGAGAGCGACAGCATCACGCGCGAGATGCTGTCTTTCGAGCTCGAGAAGGAGCTCATGGCACTCGACATCGACGCGGTCGCCTGGCTGGTCGATCCGCTCGAAGGGCCGCACACCATGTTCTTGAACGTCACGGCGGTGCAGCCGACCGAGACGGCGCGCATGCGCCAACAGGTGATCGAGCGCTGGAGCAAGATCGACGGCTTCCTGCGTGTGAAGAGCCAGCACTTGCTGCGTGGCAAGCGCAAGGGCCGCGTCTCCTCGCGCAAGGCCGTCGAGAAGTCGATCCAACAGATTGACGCGATCCTCGCGACCGATCCGTTCGACAGCCCCTTCGTCCAGATCGCGACCGGCGGCGGCAAGTGGGTGAAGCTGAAGCCGACCGAGTCCGTCGCGATGGTCGCCCACGAGCACCTCGGCGACGCACGCCGCCAGGGCGATCTGCGCAAGATCAACCTGCACCTGCAGGAGGGCCGCCGCCTCGCCGTCGGCACCCGCGTCCTGATCCCGGGGAACGAGGATCGCCTGCCGGTCGAGCTCCGCGGGCGCTTCTTGTTCGACGCCTTGCACGCGACGGAAGATCAGATCTATCCGGCGCTGGCCTCTTACCGCGAATTCCTGGCCGCGGAGATCCTGCCGGCCGCACGACCGGATACGCAACCGGGCCTGAAGTACCTGCCGGGCGGCGAGAGCGCCTACAGGAAGCTCATCCAGACCTACACGTCCCTGCCCGCCAAGGAGTGCGACCCGAAGGCCATCCACGAGTTCGGGTTGGCGGAGGTCACGCGCATCCGCAACGAGATCGCCACGCTGGGCGAGCGCCTCTTCCAGACGCGCGACGTCTCCTTGATCCAGGAGCGTCTGCGCACGGACGCCGCCATGCACTTCCGGACGCGTGAGGAGGTCGCCGCCAAGGCGCGCGAGTCCCTGGCCCGGGCGGAGGCCGAGATCGGACGCTGGTTCGGACGGCTGCCCGTCGCCGGATGTCGGGTCGTCGAGATCCCGCGCCACGAAGAGAAGGACACGACGATCGCGTACTACCGCGAGCCCGCGGCGAACGGCACGCGACCGGGGACGTACTACATCAACACCTACAAGCCCGAGACGCGCCCGCGCTACGAAGCCGAAGTGCTCGCCTATCACGAGGCGATTCCCGGACATCACCTGCAGATCGCGATCGCGCAGGAGCTCGATGCCGTCCCGCTCTTCCGCCGCCATGCCGGCTCGACCGCGTTCGTCGAAGGCTGGGCGCTGTACACCGAGCGGTTGTCCGACGAGATGGGACTCTACTCGGAGGACCTCGACCGCATGGGCGTCCTGTCGTTCGATGCCTGGCGCGCTTCGCGCCTCGTCGTCGACACCGGCATCCATGCCTTCGGCTGGAGCCGCGAGCGCGCGATCGCCTACCTGTTCGAGAACACGCTGCTCGCGAAGAACAACGTCGAGAACGAAGTCGATCGCTACATCGCGTGGCCCGGCCAGGCGCTCGCCTACAAGATCGGACAAAGGGAGTTCCTCGAGCTGCGCGAGCAGGCGCGCGAGGCACTGGGAGCGCGCTTCTCGTATCCCGAATTCCACGATCGCGTGCTCGAGAACGGCGCCCTCTCCCTGGCCGCCTTGCGCGGAGTCGTCGGTCGCTGGTTGGGGTTGCCGGAAGCTTCCACGCGCTGAAGGCGGGCCGGGGCACCGCCAGCTTGGAAATGAGCGGAGCGGGCCCCCGGCACGGACTGGACCGACGTAAACTCGGGGGGCCGTGTCCCTCCGGGACCTTTCCTCTTCTTCGTACCCGTTCTTTTTCGTGACGCATTCCATCGACCGTGAGTTCGACACGAACTCGAAGACCGAGTTCCTCATCCGAGGTGCGCGCTCCGGCAACAGCCAAGCCTGGGGCCACCTGTTCAAGCGCTACCACACGCTGCTCGAGGCGGTCGTCAGAATCCAAGTCCCCGGGTACGCCCGCGCGGCCTACGACGGCGACGACATCCTGCAACAGGCGTTCGCCTCGGCCTGGGAAAAGAGGGGGACCTTCAGCTATCGCGGCGAGCGCAGCTTCCGCAACTGGCTGCAGAGGATCATCGTCAACGAAGCCAACGAGATGTTGCGCAAGCGCGGGCGCGAGCCACGGCACAAGGAGATCGACTCCGACGTCCTGGCCAAGCAATCCCAGGAGCAGGAAACGCCCGACGAGCAGATGAGTCGACTGGAGGAGGAGGAGCGACTCATCGCGTGCCTCCGAGCCCTCAGCGAGCAGGATCAGGAGGTGCTCCTCATGCACCACTTCGAGAAGCTGAAGCTGACGGAGATCGCCGCGCTCCTGGAGCTCTCTCCCTCCGGTGCGAGAAAGCGCCGCTCCACCGCCTTGCAGCGACTGGCGACCTGCCTTGCGGGCTCATGACCAGCGACCTGTCCGAACCCGAGCCGTCGATCGATGACCTCTTCGAGGCGTACATCGACGCACGCGAAGAGGACGAGGAGCCCGACGTCGAGGCATGGATCGCGCGGGCAGGGGCACGGGCCGAAGCGCTACGCCGGCGCATCCAGGACTACGAACACATCGCTTCCGTGGCCGACGAGATCGCCCGGCCTCGCGAAGCGGACCTGACCCAGGTCATCGGGCGCTACCACCTCGAGAGCCAGCTTGCCTCGGGCGGGACGGCCAAGATCTATCTGGCGCGCGACCCGCGGGTCGGACGCCAGGTCGTGATCAAGGTCTTCGACCGGGTCACGGGTCTCGATCGCGACGAGCGCCAGTGGGTCCTCAACGAGGCGCGTGCGCTGGGCAAGCTCCAGCATCCGAACATCGTCGGCGTCCTGGACGTGGGTGAAGAGAAGGACCGCGTCTACCTCGTGACCCAGCACCTCGCGGGGCCGACGCTCGCTCAGGTGATCGCCGCCCTGCGAGGCGAGGAGAAGGGCGAGCTCGAGACCGAGCAACGCGCCTTCGCCGAACGCTACAGGGAATGGCGCGCGCGCCTGGCTTGCCTCACGCGCATCTGCGACGCGGTTTCCTTCGTGCACGAACGGGGCGTCGTCCACCGCGACCTGAAACCCGCCAACATCGTCTTCGACGAGGACGGCGAGCCGCGCCTGCTCGACTTCGGCATCTCGCACGTCGGCGCTTCGCACGAGGACGACGAGGACACGAACCTCGGCCTCACGCAGACCTTCACGGGTACGCCGGCCTACCTCGCGCCGGAGCAGATCGAAGACGAGGCCATCGGCGCCGACCCGAAGACCGACCAGTTCTCGCTCGGCGTCATCGCGTACGAGTTCTTGGCCCTGAAGCAACCCTTCCAGCGCGGCCAGCGCACGCGGACGATGCAGGCGATCGCCCTCGAGGCCCCCGAAGCGCTCCGCAAAGTCGCGCCGGAGCTCCCGCCGGACCTCGCCCTCGTCGTCATGCACGCGCTCGAGAAGGACCCGGTCGAGCGCTATCCGTCGGTGCGCACGTTCGCCGCGGACCTGACGGCCCTGCTGCAGGACACGCCGATCTCGATCCGGGCTCCGGGCCTCTGGCGCACAGCGTCCCTGTTCGTCAAGCGCCATCGGCGGCGGGTCCTCGCGGGAGCGAGCGGCGCCTTCGTCCTCGTCGCCTCCTTGATCGGAGCCTGGCTCTACCTGGCCGCGCAAGACCGTGGCGACGTGGAGTCGAGCCTCCGCAGCACCCGACTCGCCAACCTGCACACCGCACGCGAACTCGCCCGCGCCGGCTCTCGCATCGGGCAGCTCGGGTCTCGTTCCAGGCAGCTCGACAGCCAGCTGAGCGCGGCCTTCTTTCCTGGCCTGGTCCAGCTCGCCGAACGCAGCTTGCAGGAGTGGGGAGAGCGCGTGCATGTCGCGGTGAGCGAAGCCGAAGTGCGCTCGGCCGAGGACGGGAGCCCCTTTACTTACACCGCCTGGAAGGAAACTCTCTTTCTCGAACAAGAGCTCCTGGCGGTTTGCACGCACGAGGACCACCGCCGTGGCTCGTTCGTCGTGCAAAACCCCGGGGAGGTTCGGCTGCTGAAGGCGCATCCCGCGCTGCCGGGCACCTGCCTGGAGAAGACCCGCCCCTTTCGAGAGATCGACAACATCGCGACGCCCGACCCCGGGTCCTATCGCATCCAGGTCTTGGCCCCGAACGGCTCGATCACCCGTCAGTGCGATTTTTGGTTCGAGGGTGGTTGGACCCCGCTCGTACGCCTGGACATCCCGCCCCCGCCAGCCGAAGTCTGGGAGCGAAGTCGCCCCGTCGCGCGCGGAAACGTGACCTTGGCCGAACCCCGGGATCCTTCCGCCGTCTGCGAGGTCGAGGTCGCATCGTTCCGGATCCTGCCGACGTTCGTCACGACCGGAGAGGTCCTGGAGTTCCTCGAGCTCGAGAAGAGAACGAGCCGCGGCACCCGCAATCTCGATTCGGATCATCCGGCGGTCACGACGGCCGAGATCGCCGAAGCCTACTGCGCTGCGCTCGGCGGGCGCCTGCCCTCGGCCTTGGAGTTGCTACGCGCCCTGCAGGAGAACTGCATCGAACTGCCGTCGGAGAACGAGCGGATTCTTGGCGAGTTGATCGGCGACGTTTCGGCGAGTCAGCCCGCGGAATGGGGATGCATTGTCCGTCATTCGTTGCTCGTCGACATGTCGATGCCAGGACAAGAAGGAGCCGCCTTCAACATGCTCAACATGGCACCGAAGGCTGAACGTGCCTCGTTCGATTCGAGCGCCGGAGAACTCTCCTTCCGGGTTTGCTACTCGACGAAAGACTGAGTCTTTCTCCGCCGCTTCACGTTGCGGCGCATCCGACAACACGCCTCCTGTCTGCTTCGAGCAGCGGACTTCTGCACACCTCCGAACGCGGCTTCTTCACGTCGAATGAGTTGATTCGTGCGGTCCGTGGACGCACCGAACACGCGACGGGTTCCGTGAATTGAACGGGCTTGGAGCAGGTCCAGGAAGTCCTGGCGCGCACCCTTGAATCTTCTCCGGAGGCCGTCTTAGGAGAGCGGGCTCGGTTACCGGGAACGCGTCGCAGCGCGAACCGAGCTCTACCGGTTCCCCTTCCTCGCAGGAAGTCAGCGATGAATTGTTCATCGCGGAACCACCTTGCCTTTGTTCCGTCCTGGAGAGAGCTATGTTCGTCTTGAATCGTCGCTATGCATTCATCCCCTTGGTCTGCCTTTCGCTTCTGACTTCGAGTGTCAACACGACACAGACTCCTTCTATCGAGATCGGGCTGACGGTCTACGATCCTGATCGTTTGGACGAACCCGGTGCGACACCTGAGATCACTCTGGTCCTCGCCGCGCTCGACGAACTGGATCTGGACTCCCTCGGGACGAACGCCGACCTGGTTCTCGAAGAGCACCTGAACGAGGCCTTCCCGCTGATGGTCTCGGCGAAGGCGCTGACACCGATCTACCGCTACGTTTACGACCCCGCCGAGCACGAATGGACCTGGGTCTGCTTCGAATCCTTCACCTTCACGCTCGGGCTCAAGGCCGGAGTGAATGTGATCGTCGCCCTGCAGATCCAGCGTCTGCTTTGAGCTCGACCCGACGCTGCGCTCCAGCCCGAAACGGGGCCGGAGCGCAGCGCAGGTCGTTCCGGTTTCGCTTCTCCATGCGCTATCCTGAGCTGCGTGGAGTCGACTGAAATCCTGATCGTGGGCGGCGGAGTCGCCGGACTCGCGACCGCTTGGCATCTCGCGCGGGAGGGCGCGCGCGTCCATCTGCTCGAGCGTGAGGAACTCCTCGGAGCCCACGCCTCGTCCCAGAATGCAGCCATCCTGCGGACGGAGACAGGGGATTCGAAGACGACCGAGCTGATGCGACGCTCGGCCGCATTCTTGGCGGATCCGCCGCACGGCTTCGCCGCGGGCGCCCTCCTGGAACCGTGCGGAGTCGTACTCGTGGCGCGAGAGCGCGCGAAGCTCCCGCTCGCGGACGGGCGCACGTCGATCGCTCTCGACGGCGCAGCGCTGCGAGAAAGGGCGCCCCACCTTTCGCCGGACATCGAGTACGGCGTGTTCTACCCGCGCGAGGGTCGCCTCGACGTCTCCGAGCTCGTCGACAGCTACGCGCGTGGCGCGCGCGCCGCGGGAGCACGCCTCGAAACGGGTCGTGCGGTGCAGAGCTTCGTACGAGAGGGACGTCGAGTCGTCGGCGCCATCGATGCCCACGGTCACGGGATCCGCGCCGAGCGCATCGTTCTCGCGCCGGGAGGCTGGGCCGGAAACCTCGCGCGCGCCGCGGGCTCACGGCTCGAGTTCACGCCTCGCCGGCGCCACTTGCTCGTGACCGCGAACGACTCGGGCGTCGATCGGACGTGGCCCGTCGTCTGGCGCATCGACGACGACGAGTTCTATTGCCGACCCGAGAGCGGCGGCCTGCTGATCTGTGCCTGCGACGAGAGCGTCGTCGAATTGAACGAGCTCGTTGCGGAGCCCGACGTGCGCCTCTCGATCGCAGCCAAGACCGCGCGCAACCTGCCCGCCTTCGCCGACGCCGACGCGGCGAGCTTCTGGTGCGGCCTGCGCACCTTCACCGAAGACGGGCACTTCGCGATCGGCCCCGATGCGGACGTCGAGAGCCTGTACTGGATCGCGGGCCTCGGTGGTCACGGCATGGGCGCCTCACCTGAGGCGGGACGGCTCGCGGCTCTGCACGTGCTCGGCCGCGCTGAGACGGAGACGCTCGCCGCGGCCTTCCTGCCCGCGCGCTTGGCCGGCGCGGGCGCAACCCGGTCATGAACACGGCAGAAGGCGCACGGGGAAGGGCCGAGCGCGAGGCTTGGCGCAGCGCCCACGAGGCGTGCACGGACGAGCTTGAAGACGTCTTGCGTCGAACGTTCACGGCTCTGGACGACCTCACCACGCTCACGCCCGAAGACTTCGCGCGCCGCGAGCGCCCGGAGGCCTGGACCGTCGCCCAGATCCTCGAGCACACGGCGCTCGCCAGCTCGTTCCTGTTGATCCTGGTCGCCAAGTTGCGCAGCCGTTCGGAGCGTGCGCTCGATCGCGGAGACCTCTGGCCGACCGGTCCCCCACGCATCCGGGACGTCCTGGAGCTGGCAGCGGGCAACGAGGCTTGGCCGCACCCCGAACACATGACACCGGTGGGAGCCTTCGACGCGTTGCGACTCCGCACCACGTTCTCCCATCAAGCCACCGAGGCCCTGGCCCACCTCAGAGCCCTCCCCCCTGGAGCCGGAACCCTCCACCGCATCCGCATGTCGCGCGTTCCCGGCGACGACCGGCTGGGACTCGCGGATTATGTCGCGGTGCTCACCGGCCACGCGGCGCGCCATGTGCGCCAGATCGAACGCACGCTGAGAGGACCGTCGCGCGCTCCTGAGCTCCGCGAGCAGCGGCCCTAGCAGTCGGTCCCCTGTGCTGGGCTTGCTGAGGCGCCGCTGACCGCGCCGGGGAATCCTTCGTCGCGCCTCGCTGCGGTCGCGCTGCGGGTTAGGATCCTGGCTCACGCTGGGGGCGGCGCACGACTGCGCCTGAGAGGAACCCCTCGAACCTGATCCGGATCGTGCCGGCGTAGGAAAGCGCAATGACGACGAAGACGATCGAGAGCCCCTCGACGCTCGAGGAGGCCTTCCCCCGCTCCCACAAGATCTACGAGGAGGTCGAGCACAAGGGGCACGTCCTGCGGGTGCCGCGCCGGCGGATCCACCTCGACGGGGGCGAACCGCCGCTCGACGTGTACGACAGCTCGGGGCCCCAGGGCCACCCCGCCGAGCGCGGTCTGCCCGCCCTGCGCGAGCGCTGGATCGCGGAACGGCTCGCGAAGTCGGACGGGACGAACACGCAGCTGCACTACGCGCGCCTCGGGACGGTCACCGAGGAGATGGCCTTCATCGCCGCGCGCGAGGGCGTCGCGCCGGAGTTCGTGCGTTCGGAAGTCGCGCGGGGTCGGGCGATCATCCCCGCCAACGTGAAGCACCCCGAGCTCGAGCCGATGATCATCGGCCGCAACTTCCTCGTGAAGATCAACTCGAACATCGGCAACAGCGCCGTGCGCTCCTCGATCGACGACGAGGTCGAGAAGCTTCGCTGGTCGACGCTGTGGGGCGCCGACACGGTCATGGACCTCTCCACCGGGGACGATATCCACGAGACGCGCGAGTGGATCCTGCGCAACTCGTCGGTGCCGATCGGGACCGTTCCGATCTACCAGGCGCTCGAAAAGGTCAAGGGCAAGATCGAAGACCTGTCGATCGACGTGTTCCTCGAGACCCTCGAGGAGCAAGCGGAGCAGGGCGTCGACTACTTCACGATCCACGCGGGCGTGCTTCTGCGCTACGTGCCGCTGACGGCGAAGCGCGTGACCGGCATCGTGTCACGCGGCGGCTCGATCCTGGCCAAGTGGTGCCTGGCGCATCACAAGGAGAACTTCCTCTACACGAACTTCGATCGGCTGTGCGAGCTGATGAAGCGCTACGACGTGTCGTTCAGCCTCGGAGACGGACTGCGCCCGGGATGCATCGCCGACGCGAACGACGCGGCCCAGTTCGCCGAACTCGACACCTTGGGCGAATTGACGCAGAAGGCCTGGGAGCACGACGTTCAGGTCATGATCGAAGGCCCTGGGCACGTGCCGATGCACAAGATCAAGGAGAACGTCGACAAGCAGCTCGAGGTCTGCAAGGAAGCGCCCTTCTACACGCTCGGCCCGCTGACGACGGACATCGCTCCCGGCTACGACCACATCACGTCCGCGATCGGAGCGGCGATGATCGGTTGGTACGGCACGGCGATGCTCTGCTACGTCACGCCCAAGGAACATCTGGGACTCCCCGACCGCGATGACGTGAAGGCCGGCGTGATCGCCTACAAGATCGCCGCCCACGCCGCCGACCTCGCCAAGGGCCACGCTGGCGCCCAAGCCTGGGACGACGCCCTCTCGCGCGCACGCTTCCAGTTCCGCTGGCAGGACCAGTTCAACCTCTCGCTCGACCCCGTCACCGCGCGCGCCTTCCACGACGAGACCCTGCCCGCCGCCGGTGCCAAGGACGCGCACTTCTGCTCGATGTGCGGACCACAGTTCTGCTCGATGCGCATCACCGAAGACGTGCGGGCCTACGCGCTCGAGCATGGCCTGGGCGAGGACGATGCCCTGCAAGCCGGGATGCAGGAGAAGAGCTCCGAGTTCCAACGCGAAGGCGGCGAGATCTACCACTGAGAGGGGCTCTGCGGTGGAGTCTGCCGCCCGCGGGCGGCGGACTCCACCGCGGATTGTCTCGCCTTCGGCTCGCGCTGGACGCCTCGCTCGCTTCGCGGGGCGCGGTGAACGCGTTTGCGAGGTAGGAACGGGCGCGGCCGCGAGGGACGCAGCCCGAGGGCCTTGCGGTCCGACATTTGCCGGCCGACACCTCCTCAGAACGCGGCGCACATTGCGTCGTGCGCCTGTGCCTGATTTCGAGGCTGCGCCTCGAAACGGAACAAGCACGGAGCCTTCGGCTCCGCGGCTAGCAGCCTGATGAAAAAGTGCTTCGGATGCGATGCATGTGACCGGGAGGCCCGGCAGGTGCGCGGGAACGCAGGCGAATCGGTCGATTCGGCGAGGCTCTCGTGTGCCGGCCGGGCTTTCCGGACGCATGCAGCGCGCCGGATGACTTTTCCATCAGGCTG
>JAJDEW010000104.1 GCA_029259595.1 Planctomycetota bacterium
ACTGATGTTGCCATTACTGTTAGTTGCAGTGATTGTGAATGTGTATTCTTGTCCATTAGTTAGACCAGTAATTGTTGTAGTAGTGAGGAGAGGATCACCAGAAATAGTTACAGGCTGTGATACTGCACCCTCTGGAACATAAGTGATAGTGTAAGAAGTAACGATACCACTGTTGTTATCTTCAGGGGTAGACCAATTCAAAGTGACTTGTCTGTCATCAACTACAGCAGGTAAGAATACAACCTTGTCTGGGGCTCCAAGTGGAATTACAGTGGCAGTGTCAGGTGAACTGGTTAGACCGTTGACGTTAGTTGCAGTGATTGTGAATGTGTATTCAACGCCGTTAGTTAGGCCACCAATTGTGGTTGTAAGTGAAGTGCCAACAACTTCTACAGGTTGTGTTTCAGAGCCAGTTGGCAGATATGTGATAGTGTAAGTTTGGATTGCACCGCTGTTATCGAGGTCTGGTTCTTCCCAAACTAGTGTTACTTGTGTATCTCCAATAGTCGCAGCCAAAGTATCAATTGGTTCTGGGGCTCCAAGTGGGATTGCAGATACTGGTAATGAAGGTGTGCTAGTTAGATCGTGAATGTTAGTTGCAGTGATTGTAAAGGAGTAAGAATCACCGTTAGTTAGGCCAGAGATTGTTGCAGTGGTTAGTGGGGCAGCAACTGTTTGGCTTCCGCCATTGTAAGTGATAGTGTAAGTTTGGATTGCACCGCTGTTATCGAGGTCTGGTTCTTCCCAAACTAGTGTTACTTGTGTATCTCCTGCAGTTGCAGTAAATGGAGTGATTTGTTCTGGGGCGCCAAATGGAATTGCAGATGCAGGTAATGAAGGTGTGCTAGTTAAGTTGTTGACGTTAGTTGCAGTTGCAGTAAACAAGTATTGTTGACCATTAACTAATCCAGTAATTATTGCAGAAGTTGTTGGTGCAGTAACTGTTTGACTTCCACCATTGTAAGTGATAGTGTAAGTTTGGATTGCACCGCTGTTATTTAGTCCAGGTGCTGGCCAAGTAAGAGATACTTGCTCATCTCCTGCAGTTGCAGTTAGTGGGCTAATTTGCTCTGGTGCTCCAAGTGGGATTGCAGATACTGTTGCAGGGGCACTGGTCAAGTTGTTGACGTTAGTTGCAGTGATTGTGAATGTGTAAGAGTTACTATTAGTTAGACCAAGAATTGTTGCAGTGGTTAGAGGAGCTTCAACTGTTTGAGTTCCACCATTGTAAGTGATAGTGTAAGTTTGGATTGCACCGCTGCCGTCAAGATCTGGTTCTTCCCAAACTAGTGTTACTTGTTTGTCTCCTGCAGTTGCAGTAAATGGAGTGATTTGTTCTGGTGCTCCAAGTGGGATTGCAGATACTGTTGCAGGGGCACTGGTCAAGTTGTTGACGTTAGTTGCAGTGATTGTGAATGTGTATTCAACGCCGTTAGTTAGGCCACCAATAGGAGTTGTAAGTGTGGTGCTAGAAACTTCTACAGGTTGTGTTTCAGAACCGGTTGGCAGATATGTGATAGTGTAAGTTTGGATTGCACCGCTGTTATCGAGGTCTGGTTGGGTCCAGTTGAGAATTATTTGCTCATCGCCAACAGTTGGAGTCAAGTCAGTTATTGGTTCTGGTGCTCCAAGTGGGATTGCAGATACTGTTGCAGGGGCACTGGTCAAGTTGTTGACGTTAGTTGCAGTGATTGTGAATGTGTAAGAGTTACCGTTAGTTAAGCCAAGGATTGTTGCAGTGGTAGTTGAACCGTCAACTGTGGTTGTTTGGGTTCCGCCATTGTAAGTGATAGTGTAAGTCTGGATTGCACCGCTGTTATTTAGATCTGGTTGGGTCCAGTTGAGAATTACTTGTTCATCTCCTGCAGTTGCAGTAAATGGAGTGATTTGTCCTGGTGGACCTAGTGGAGTAATAGTGATTACATTAGAATCAGCACTGTCACCAATACCGTTAGTAGCATAAATGACAAAGGAGTAGGAATGTCCATTGATTAATGTGACAATATCAGATTCTTCGGCAGCACCATATGTTAGAACAGAAGTAGAATCATTGTCACTGTGATCAGTGATAGTTAAAGTAAATCCAGTTAATGCACTTCCGTTATCTGCTTGAGGCTCCCATGATACAGATGCACTGTTGTCAGTAGGAGTTACAGAGAGGATTGGTGCAACAGGTACATCAAATGTTGTTGCTGAAACAGAACCAGATGCGGTTCCGATACCACCTGTGCCGACTGCAGATATTCTATAGGTGTAATTGATTCCATTGTCTAATCCAGTATCAGAATAGGTAGTTCCAGGACCGCTGGTTGTTGTAATGATTTCAAAGTTGCCGCCAGGTGCATGTCTTTCAATTTGGTATCCAATCAAAGTTCCAAACTGCGGATCATCAGAGACAGCATCCCATGACAAGTTGATTTGTGAGTTAGATATTGGGACAGCAGACAAGTTTTCTGGGGCATTAGGTGCAGTTACAGGAGTTGCAGTTGCCTCATTAGAAACAGTGCTGGTTAGATCATTGACGTTAGTTGTAGTGATTGTGAATGTGTATTCAACGCCGTTAGTTAGGCCAGTAATAATTGTAGTAAGAAGAGGAGCATCAACTACCTTACTTCCACCATTGTAAGTGATTGTGTAATAGTCAATTGCGCCACTGTTATCGAGGTCTGGTTGTTCCCAAACAAGTGTTACCTGTTCATCACCGATAGTTGCAGCCAATGTATCAATTGGTTCTGGTGCACCTAGTGGGATTGCAGA
>JAJDEW010000105.1 GCA_029259595.1 Planctomycetota bacterium
GATGAGGATCTGGTCGGTCATGGCTCAGGTTCCGAGCGGAGGCGTGCTGGCGTCATGCCCCTCGATGCGGAGGTAGCGATAGAGGAAGGCCCTGCCCAGGTAGACGAACGGGGTGTCGATCGCGGCCAGGCTGATCTTGACAAGGTAGCTCGCGATGATGACCGGAACGATCTCGACCAATCCCAGGCCGATCCCGAACTTCAGGAAGATCGCGTTCACGATGATCGTGTCGACCAGCTGGCTGACCATCGTCGAGCCGTTGTTGCGCAGCCACATGAAGCGACCGCCGGTCCGCTTCCACCAGAAGTGGTAGAGGCGTACGTCGAGCAGCTGGGCTGCGAGGTAGGCGAGCATCGACGAGAAGACCAAGAGCCGCGGGTTCGCGAAGGTCGCGCCATAGGCCCGCTGCGCTTCGGCAGCTTCGACGATGTCGTACTGCGGCACGCTCCAGATCGACGACGGCGGCAAGGCCACGGCCATCTGCAACAGGGGAATCATCGCCAGGCTCACGCCGAACCCCAGGTACACCATGAAGTCGGCGCGCTGCCGGCCCCAAATCTCGGAGACGAGGTCCGTCAGGAGGAACGTGACCGGGTACGTCAGGATCGACACGGACAGGGTCCACGGCGCGCCCGCGAGGATCCAATCCGGACCGCCGCTCGTGAAGAGGTGGAAGAGCTTGACCCCGATGATGTTCGTGAGGACCAGCGTGACGCAGAACACCGTTGCGCACAGCGTGTAGGCCCGCTGGCGCCGCTCGTTCAGGCCGGCTTCGTCGAGTTCGCGCGTCGCCACGTCAGACCTTCTCGGGGTCGTAGCGCGCCGCGTCGCGCCCCGTATTCGCGAGCGACTCGCCGCCATCGACGACCAGCGTCTGTCCGGTCACGAAGTCGTTGTCGATCAGGTGCAGGACGGCGTCGGTCACGTTCGCCACCGTACCCTGAACGCCCAGGGGGATCGCCTCGAGGCGCCAGCGGATGTACTCGTCGCTGCGGGTGGCGGCGGGCAGGACGACGCCGGGTGCGACCGCGTTGACGCGCACGTCCGGGGCGCCCTCGATGGCGGACAGCCGCGTCAGCTCGGCCAGAGCCTTCTTCGACAGGACGTAGGCCGCGTACGTGTTCTGGTTGAAGCCGATCTTGTTGTCGAGCACGTTGACGATCGAGCCCGAGCGACAGTGGCGCAAGAACGCGCGCGTCAGGAAGAAGGGAGCCCGCAGGTTGACGGAGAACAGCCGGTCGAAGAGCGCGACGGACGTCTCCGCGATCGTCGCGTCCTCGTAGCCCGAGGCGCAGTTGACCAGCACGCTCGTGTGCGGCAAGGCGGCGAAGACGCGGTCGAGCAGTCCGTCGATCCCCTCGGCGTCGGCGAGGTCGTGCGCATAGGCCGCGCAGCGCACGCCCAAGGCTTCGATCTCCGCCTGCGTCGCGGCGGCCTCCGCGCTCGAGGAGTGGTAGTGCAGCGCGATGTCGTAGCCCGCGCGTGCCAGGCGCAACGTGATCGCCTTGCCGAGGCGCACGGCGCCTCCCGTGACCAGGGCGGCCTTGGCGGGCGCCTTTCGAGACGTGTCGGAAGCAGAGCTCGTCGTCATGGGGTGGAAAGGGTCGGGACGTAGGGGGTCAGCTCGTCCGCCGTGGGCTCGCGAAACGTGTCCGCGACGAGCTCGGGCGCGAGGTCACGCAGGGGAACGAGCACGAACGCGCGTTCGGTCATGCGCGGATGCGGAACGATCAGGTCGGGGTCGTGCACCTCGCAACCCTCGATCCACAGCACGTCGATGTCCAGCGTTCGCGGCCCGTCGGGCACGCCGCGCGTCCGGCCGGCCGCAGCCTCGAGCGCGCGACAGGTCTCGAGCAGCTCACGCGGCGAGCGCTCGGTCGCGAGCTCGACGACGAGGTTCAAGAAGGGTCCCTGTCGGGGACCTCCGACCGGCGCGGTCTCGTAGACGGGCGAGACGCGAACCACGTCGGGCAGGCCACGAATGGCCTCCTTCAGGTAGCCCAAACGGTCGCCCAGGTTCGAGCCGAGGCCCAGGAACGCCCGGCGCCTCACGTGCGCCGCCACTCCGCGTAGCTGCGGGGCGTCTCATGGAGGCGGATGCGGACGATGCGGACGCTTCGCGCAGCCAGGTGCGCGTGGGCGTCGAGCTCGTCCTGGAGCACGTTGGCCAACCAGGTGACGATGCACTCCGCCGTCGTGTTGAAACCGACGACGACGTGCCGGTTCTCCTCGGTGCGCAGGAAGTCGAGCAGGCCCTGGTCGCGCTCGCACACGAGCGTGGCGTGGTCCAGGTTGGCCTGGATCCAGCCGTCGCAGACCGCGGCGATCTCGCCGAAGTCCATGACCATGCCGTGCGAGTCGAGGCCATCGGATTCGATGGCCACCTCGGCCGTGTAGCGGTGCCCGTGCAGGTGCCGGCAACGTGACGTGTAGCCGTCGCCCAGCCGGTGGGCCATGTCCCAGTGGAACGTCTTCGCAGCGAGGATCGAGTCGGTCATGGTCGCGGATTCGCGCGGCGTTCAGCCCGCCCGCGCGCAGTCTAACCCAAGCCCCGTGGCGGGAGCGCTATTCGGCCTGGATCGAGAGTCCGCCGGAAGAGCGCAGCTCGAGCTTGTAGCTCTGGCCGGGTCGGACCTTCATGAAGGGGGCTTCGCCGTGAAGCGCGCGCACTCCCTTCTCGCGGGCCTTCTCCGGGTCGTTGGCGTAGTCCCAGAAGTTCTGCCAGAGTTCGCGATACAGCGCGTCGTCGACTCGATCGTCGGCGTAGGCCGCCGGCTGGGCTCCCTCCGAGTCGAGCTCCGTCCCTTCCGAAGGTCTCTGGTTCTCGCCGAAGACGCGCTTGAAGAGGCAGATCGAAGTTCCGCGCAGGGCGTCGCCCTGCTCGACGAACTCGTCGCCGAACTTGACGACGAGCGTCTCGACGTAAACCACGTCGCCCTCGACCACGATCTCACGACCCTCGTTCAGCGGCCGCCCGTCGGGGCCCATCTCGGTGAAACGGATGCGCGTCTCGACCGCGAGATCGCCCGCATCGCCGGCGACGGGGGTCTGCTCGAGCACTTCGATTCGCGCCAAGCGGTGGTCGACCTTCAGGAGCCGCAGCGCCGCCGAGAGGCTGTCGACTTCGGCGTCCAGCTCGCCGATACGGACCTCGCGCTCGGCGACCTGTGTCGTCAGCTCGCCGATGCGCTGGTCGCGCTCCTCGAGCGCGCGCTCGTTGCCGCTGAGGCGGCTCTCGACGATCCACGTCAACCAGCCGCCGAGCCCGACGGCGGCCGCCAGAACGATCGTTCGCAGGAAGGTGTTCACGCTGGAGAGCATCGTCTTCGATGGGAGTCGGTGCGGCACGCCACTCCGCGCTTATAGGAAACCGATGCCGGTCCGTCGAGGGTCGCGCTAACCTGGGCGCGCAGAGGACCCCTTACGGAGCCATGTCGCCCATCCTTGCCACTCTGTGCGCCTTTTCCGCGTACGCCCTGGCCTACCGCTTCTATGCTCGCTTCCTCGCACAGCGCGTGTTCGAGCTCGACCCCGAGGCGGTGACGCCGGCTCACGCGCAGCGCGACGAGGTCGATTACATTCCGACGCGACCGCTCGTCCTCTTCGGTCACCACTTCGCGTCGATCACGGGGCTCGCGCCGATGCTCGGGCCGGCGATCGCCGTGATCTGGGGCTGGTTGCCGGCCCTCGTCTGGGTCGTCATGGGAGCCTGCCTGATCGGCTGCGTGCACGATTTTTCGGCCTTGGTCGTCTCCGCGCGCTCGCGGGGCATGTCGGTGGGCCAGGTCGGTGAAGCCTTGCTCGGCCCGCGCGGACGCACCCTCTTCCACCTCATCATCTTCTTTGGCGTGGCGCTCGCGATGGGCGTCTTCGTGCTGGTCATCGCGAGCCTGTTCGCGATCGAGCTCGCGCCCGGCCGCCCCGGCTATCCGCAGGCCGTGCTGCCGTCCGGACTGCTCATGGTCGTGGCGCTGATCTCGGGCTTCCTGCTGTACAAGCGGGGCCTGCCGCTCGCACCGGTCGCGGCGGTCGGCTTCTTGCTCGAGCTCGGCGGAATCTGGCTCGGTGAACGCTTCCCGACGATGGGTCTGTCCGCCAGCGCGTGGCCCTCGTCCGCCGGATGGATGACGATCCTCTTGGTCTACGCCTTCGCGGCCTCCGTCCTGCCGGTGTGGTCGCTGCTGCAGTCGCGCGACTTCTTGAACTCGCTGCTGCTCTACCTGGGACTCGGGCTCGCGTACATCGGCTTCTTCGTGCTGGATCCCGAGTTCGCGGCGCCGGCGATCGTGCTCGCACCGGAAGGCGCGCCTCCGCTCTTGCCCTTCGTCTTCATCACGATCGCCTGCGGCGCCGCCAGTGGCTTCCACGGCTTGGTCAGCTCGGGAACGACGGCCAAGCAGCTCGACAAGGAGACGCACGCGCGTCCGATCGGCTACGGCGGCATGATCGGTGAGAGCCTGCTCGGGTTGCTCGCGACGCTCGCGTGCACCGCCGGCTTCGCATCGCGGGAGCTGTGGCACGAGCACTACGCCAGCTGGAACGCCGCCCAGGGCCTGCCTTCGAAGATCGACGCCTTCATCCGTGGGACGACGCTCTTCGTCGCCGAGCTCGGTGTTCCGCCCGACCTGGCGGCGGCCCTCATCGCGATGGTCGTGGTCTCGTTTGCGCTGACGACCCTCGATTCCGCGACGCGTCTCCTGCGCTTCAACATCGAGGAGATCGGCGCCTCGTTCCGCATCCCCGGCTCACAGAACCGCTACGTTTCGACCACGCTCGCGTGCGCTGCGATCGCGGCCTTCTCGTTCTACAAGGTCGACGGCAAGCCGGCGGGGCTCGCGCTCTGGGCGTTGTTCGGAACGACGAACCAGCTGCTCGCCGGGCTGACCCTCACGCTGGTCACGCTCTACCTGCGGCGGAGGGGCAAGCCGGTTTGGCCCGTCGCGCTGCCGGCCGTCTTCATGATGGGGAGCACGCTCACGGCCATGGCCGTCAACCTGCGCACGTTCTCGCCCGGCGGTCCCAAGGAGGACCCGCTCCTGCTCGGCGTCGGTGGCGTCCTGTTCCTGCTGGGGCTGTGGCTGCTCGTCGAGTCGGTCCTGGCCCTGCGACCGAGCGCCACGCCCCCGCCGGCCCCTCCCCGGACGGGTCCGCGCGAGTGAGGAGCCCGCGGCGGGCGCGAATTCGAGTTCGAAGGGGACGGGGTCGCGCGGGCTGCTCGAGGCGCTCGAGGCGGGGGAGCGCAGGCGCCTGTCGCGGCTCCGGCCCCGCGCGCGCTGCGCAGGCCTCCCGGGCCGAGCCCTCGCCAGCACCTGCGTCATGGCCAACCGCAGCGAAGCGTGGCAGTCTGCGGGCCACCGGAGCGTGATCATGACCGACCCCAACCCGACCCAGCCCGCCGTCGTCCGTCCCGGCCTCTTGACCGCGGCCCTCTGGATCCACGCCGGAGAGTCGCTGCTCTTGCTCTTCTCGTCGGCCGTGGTCGTGGTGCTCGGCATCGTTTCGCTTCCGGCGCTCTGGTCCGAGGTACGCGACGAAGAGGCCGTGTTCCTGACCCTCGCCCTCGGGATCGGCGGCGTCCTCCTGGCGCTCTTGATCGGCTTTTCCTTCGCCTCGCTGCTGGTCGTCCGCAAGGCCTTCGGTGGAGGCCGAGCGTGGCTCTGGGCGCTCGGAGGACTGTCGGCCGTCAAAGTCTTCTTGCTGCCGTGGGGTTTCTTGACCGCGCTGCTCTCGGTCGTCGGGATCGCCCAGACGCTCGAGCGCGAAGCCGCCTGACCGTCGGCTACGAAGGTCTGACACGCGCGTCGACCGTTTTCCCCATCCGCATCAAGATTGCGGCGCCAGAGATCGAGGATACGTCGCGAACCAGAGGGGAGGACCTTCTTGCGACGACTCGATTGGGAAAGCTTTCGTACCCGCATCCTCGTTACGTCCGGATTGTTTCTGGGCGGACTCGGACTGTTGTGGGCATACAACTCCTTCTCGCTCGAGCAGCGAGGACGATCCAGTGAGGCCTCCGCGCAAGCGGTTGCCACGGCGACCAGCATCGCCATGAGCATCGACGGTGACCTGCACCGCCGCGTGGTCGACGGCGTTCCGCGTGGCAAGCGCTTCGAGAGCTGGACTCTCGCGCCACAGCAGGTCGTCGACTTGCGTTCGTCACTGACGCGTTCGGCGGAGATGCAAGACCGCGAACACCTCGACGTCCGCACGCTGCGCCTGTTGGGCGATGCGGTCGACAAGGTCACGGACAAGCCCGATCGCAGGCACCTGCGTGCGGTCGAGGTCATCGTGTCGACGGGCGAGACCCCGATGTGGCGCAAGATCGTCGACTACGAGCCCGACATGGCTCCGGCCTTCTTTCACAACGAGAGCTCGGCCTACCGCTCCGCCGGCGGAAATGTCGTCGGCACCGCGCCGCTCCAGGATTCTTTCCAGACCACGGTCGGGATCGTCTTTGTCGAGGAGCCGATGCGCGGCTCGCTCGCCATCTTGCTGTTCAAGTTGATCGTGCGCCTCGGCATCGCCGGAGGGGTCGTCGTAGCCGCCACACGCGCGCTCGACCTCACGATCGCAAGGCTGCTCAACCCGCTCAGCGAGAGCGTCGAAGCCTTGATGGCCATGTCACGCGGAGAGCAGCCCAAGGCTCTCGAGAACCCGTCGACGCGCGAACTGCGCAACCTCGTGTACGCCGTCGAAGGTGTGCGGGCTCGCTTCGAGAGCGGCGGAGGCGTGCGCGCGAACCAGCCGCCGAAGCCGCTCGGCTTCGAGGCCATGGCGAACGATCTCGTGAATCAAGTCGCAGCGGGGCAGCCGCTGGGTCGCGTACAGTCCGGTCGGCACCTACGCGTTTCGGCGGAGGTCGCGCTCGAAGGCGGCACCCGCATGCAGAAGGCGCTGTTCGACCTCGACTCGGTCCTGAAGGGTGTCACGCGCGAAGCACGTGCGCTCGCGGCCCAACGGGGCGTGCGCTTTCAGCTGACACAGCCCCAGGCTCTGCCGGGGGGCTTGCACGGCGATGGTGAGCTCCTTCGCGTCGTGCTCGAGCACATCATGAAGCAGGCGCTCCTCATCACGGAGAGCGGAACGGTTCAGCTGCACGTGGCCCTGGGGCCGCAGTCCCGGACATCGCAGCTGCGCTTCGAGATCGGTGCGACGAGTCGCGCGCTCTCCAACGAGGAGCGGCTCACGCTTCTGCGACGCGCTGGTACGGAAGTCACGCCCGGTGCGACGCACCTGGCGGAGCTGGTCGAACGGCTCGGCGGTCGACTCGGCTTCGAGAGCGAGCCCGTCAGCGGGACGCGCTTTTGGTTCACGGCCCGCTTCGAGCTGGCAGCGGCGTCCGGTCGCAGCGCTCCGTCACGCCAGTCGGTGGCGCCCGATGCGGATTGGCAGGCCCAGACCATGCCCGCTGGTCCGACGGGTGTGCCACATGTCGCGCCCGCATTGACGAGCATGCCGAACGGCGGCACCGGGCCCGTCGGGGGCATCGAGTATCCCCCGATCAAGACCAACGGAATCGCCAAGAGCACGGCCAGCGCGATCTCGCCCGACGGAGCGGCCATCCACGAGAAGCCGAAGGACGCGAACGAGCAGCTCCCGACCGTCTCGAGCCGCCTCTTCCTCAACGACGAGGCTCCTCCCGGCGGCCTGCATCTCGGCGGCTAGCGACCGGCCGACACGGTGCTACGGATGCCCGGGCGTCGGCATCCGCAGGCGTGAGGCTGTTGGAAGCCAGGCTCGCCGCGGCGCGCCGGCATCGATCCGCGTGTCGCGGTTCGAAGGGTTCGTCGTATGCTCTGGCATGAACGTTCTCGACGCACTCCGGGCGCGCCGCGCCGTCAAGCACTTCGATCCCGATCACGAGCTGACCGAAGCCGAGATCCGGACCCTGCTCGAAGCGACGATGCTCTCGCCGACTTCCTTCAACATCCAGCACTGGCGCTTCGTCGTCGTGCGGGACCCGGACCTGCGACGGCAGATCCGTGAGGTGGGCAACGACCAGGCCCAGATGACCGACGCCTCGCTGCTCGTCGTGATGACGGCCGACGTCGACGCCTGGAAGAAAGAGCCGCAGCGTTATTGGCGCTCTGCACCCGAGGAGGTTGCGAACCTGCTCGTGAACTGGATGGGGCCCTTCCACGAGGGGCAGCCCACGCTGCAACGCGACGAGGCCCAGCGCTCGATCGGAATCGCGATGCAAAGCCTGATGCTCGCCGCCCAAGAGCTCGGCTACGACTCGTGCCCGATGATCGGGTTCGACCAGAAAGCCGTGGCGAAGCTCGTACGCCTGCCTGCGGACCACTGCATGGGCCCGATGGTCGCGATCGGCAAGCGGACGAAGGATCCGTGGCCCAAGCCCGGCCAGTTGGCCTACGACGAGGTCGTGATCCGGGACCGCTTCGCGGACTGAGATCTACCAGGACGGACGGAAGATCCAGCCGCGCCCGGGCCGACGCGCACGCCGTTCGCCGTCCGTTTCGGGCGGCACCTCTTCGGGCGTCGCTCCGAGGGCGTGCTGTGCCTCCGCGCTCGCGTGCTCGTCTTCTTCGACTCGCTCGACGCACCGGTCACGGGGGAGCGCGGGTTTCGGCTCGGGGTGTCGATCGCTCATCGCGGCCCCTTCGAGGGAAAGGCGCCGAAGTCGACCACGTGGTTGACGTGCCGTGAATCGTCAGGGCCGCGCGATTCGGTGCGAACGATGCCGCCGGGGATATCGTCGCTGCGCCACTGCTTCACGCTGCGCTTCGTCCCGTTGCTGTCGACAGAGCCCGCGTAGACCGAACAGGCCACGCGCCGGCGGCCGATGCTGACGAGCTCGCGTTGGTCGACGAGATCCAGGTGCAGCATCATGGCCTGCTTGTCGTTCGTCGTGTGCTTCATGCCGATGCGAACGGGCGCTGCGACCGTGCGCGTCGTCCAGACCCGGACGTCGTACGTGCCTTGGTCGTCGCGCCAGGCGTAGCCGAAGACCGTGCAGGGATAGCTACGGCCCAACACCTCGATCGTATCCAGGCCGAGCTCCTTCGCCCCCGGGAGCAGGTGTGAGAAGCCCATGAAGGCGTAGTGGAAGTCGCGTTCGACGGTGGATTCGTCGACACCCTCCATGCGACTCGAAGTCTCGAGCCGATACCGCAGCCCGGCCTTCTCGACCAGCTCGTCGCGCGCCGTCATGACGACGACCTCGTCGCCACGTTCGTTGCGGATCTCGGACTCGATCCAGGAGCCCTCCCCGAACTTGTGCCAGGGATGACTTTCGAGCTTGGCGCCGCCGGCATCGAAGGCGGCAACGAGCGGTAGAGCGAGCAGAATCGAGCGCATGGAAAACCTCCGTCGAGGCTCCGCTTGGAGCCGGTGAAGCCGAGTAGAAGTCTTCGGACGCGGCGACGGGCCGTCCCGAGCCGCAGCAGGAAAAACGAGCGGTCCGATCCGTTCAGATCTTCGCTTCGGTCGCCCGGGTCAGGTGATCGACCAGGTCCATCTTGGTGAGAAGGCCTTTCAGGTGCTTCTCGTCGTCGATGACGAGTCCCACGAGGCCTTCCACGAAGAGGTCGGTCAACGACGTTGCATCCGCGTCGACGTGGATCGTCGTCACGTTGCGGAACATGACCTCGGCGACCGCACTGGACAGGTTCGCGTGGCCCTCCACCAGTTTGGAGAGCACGTCGGACTCCGTCAGGATCCCGACAAGGCGGGCCTGGTCGAGCACGGGCAGCTGGCTGACGCCGTGCTCCTTCATGAGCATGACGGCATCCGCGACCGTATCGCCGCTGCGGGCCGAGATCAGGTCGCGCGGCGGGAGCGCGCGCAGGAGGTCGCCGACGCTCTGGACGGACCAGCGCGTCTCGTGGAAGCCGTTCTCGCGCATCCACTGATCGTCGAGGAACTTCGTCATGTAGTTGCGCACCGAGTCCGGCAGCAGCGTGACGATGCGCTTGCCCGGACCCTCGCGCTTGGCGATCTCGAGCGCGGCCCACATGGCCGAGCCCGAACTGCCGCCGACCAGGAGCCCTTCCTGGTGGATGAGACGCCGCGACATCCGGAACGACGGGCCGTCCTCCGACTTCATCCACTCGTCCACGAGCCCGCGATCGAGCACGTCGGGAATGAAGTCGTAGCCGATGCCTTCCACCTTGTACGAGCCGATCGGGCCGGGGCCCGCCAGGATCGAACCGACGGGGTCGACGCCGATGACCTTCGCACCGGGAACCGCTTCCTTGACCCGCTTGGCGATGCCGGAGATCGTCCCACCGGTGCCGGCCGTCAACACGATGTAGTCGAATGCGCCGCCCGTTTGCTCGACGATCTCGCGCCCCGTGCCGTGGTAGTGCGCGTCCGGGTTGTCGGGGTTCGAGTACTGGTCGAGGATGTGGGAGTTCGGGAGGATCTCCTTGAGCTGCTTCGCCACGCCGATATGGCTCTCCGGCGCGTCCCAGGCGGCCTCCGTGGGGGTCCGGATGATCTCCGCGCCCAAGGCCTCGAGCACGACCTGCTTCTCGCGACTCATCTTCTCGGGCATCGTGATGATCATCCGATAGCCGTACACGGCGGCGGCCAGGGCGAGGCCGATCCCCGTGTTGCCGCTGGTCGGCTCGATGAGCGTGTCTCCGGGCTTGATGCGACCCGCGCGCTGAGCCTCTTCGAGCATCCGCTTGCCGATGCGGTCCTTGACCGATCCTCCGGCATTCAGGAACTCACACTTGGCGAGCAGCTCGCAGCCCGTGTTGCGACCGATCCTGCGGATCCGGACGAGGGGCGTGTTGCCGATGGCGTCGAGGACAGATTCCTTGATATCAGACACGGGCGGGCTCCGCAGGCAGGGTGGCACGAAGGGAACGGGTCACGGCGGCCGGCATTCTACGTCGCGACCGCCATCGGAGCATGCCCGTCGAGGCCAAACGTCCCGAGCGCGCTCAGGCAGCGCTTCAACTCGGAGCGCGCCGGTGCGACAATTCGACCATGGCCCAGGACACGATCGTCGTTCAGCTGCCTCCGGCGGCGCAAGAGCGGCTCGAGGAACGTCTGCGAGCGGGGGATTTTTCCTACCGCGGCCTGGATCACGCGCGCTTCAGCGCCCGGGGCGAGGGCGTCGTGGCGACGCTCTACCGCTCCGGCAAGCTCGTCGTGCAGGGCGCGTCGGCCGAGACCTTCGTGGCCCGTTATCTGGACGGAACCGAGCGGGTGGCCGGGAAGGCGAAGCGGACCCCCACGACGACCGCGGCGACGACGGCAGCGGCGACGACCGCAGGGAAGGCCGACGCCGAGCTGGACGACGCCGTGGTCGTGCGCGTGGGAAGCGACGAGGCGGGCAAGGGGGACTACTTCGGCCCGCTCGTGGTCGCGGCCATCCGGTTGGATCCGAAGGAGCGCGCGGAGCTGTCCAAGAGTCGCGTGACCGACAGCAAGAAGATGACGGACGAGGCGATCCTGAAGATCGCGCCCGCGCTCGAGGATCGCTACGACTGCGCCGTCGCGAAGCTCGCTCCGCCGGACTACAACGCGACCCACGCGCGCGTGAAGAACCTCAACCCGATGCTCGCGGATCTGCATGCCGAGGCCCTGAAGCGCGTGATTCGGCCCGGTTGCGACGTCTTGATCGATCGCTTCGCGCGCGAAGCGTACATGCAGGAGCGCCTCACGGGTCTCGACATCACGCTGCGGCAGAAGCCGCGCGCCGAGGCCGAGCTGGCCGTCGCTGCCGCGAGCGTCGTCGCGCGCGCCCATTTCCTGGACGACATACGAGAGCTCTCCGAGCGCTGGGCGATCGACCTGCGCAAGGGAGCGGGGACGCCAACCGACCAGGCCGCTCGCGCTTTCGTCCGGTTGCACGGAAGAGAGAAGCTCGGCGACGTGGCGAAGTTGCACTTCAAGAACACCGGCAAGCTTCCCCGATGACGGCGCTCACTTTCCTGTCTGCGACGGGCAACCGTTTCGCCGTGCACGACACGCTTCGCGACGGGCCTCTGGCCGATCCGCGCGCGACCGCCGTAGAGCTGGCGCGGGAGAGCGGGGTCGATGGCTTGCTCTTGGTCCTGCCCGACGGGCACGCCCCGGTACGGATGCGCGTCGTGAACGCCGACGGCTCGTTCGCCGAAGCCTGTGGCAACGGACTGCGCTGCGTGGCGAAGCTCGCGTTCGAACGCGGACACGCGCTGGACGAACAATTCTCGATCGCGACCGACGCCGGGCTACGCAGGGTGACCGTGATCCTGAGCAAGGGCTCGGTCGTTCGCGTGCGCGCGGAAACCGGGCCGATCGCGATCGGCGTAGAAGCGATCAGCCTCGATGTCGGCGATGCGGCGCTCGAAGGGCACGTCGTCGATGTGGGGAACCCCCACGTCGTCGTGTTCGTGGACGACGTCGAGGCGGTCCCGGTCGAGAGCTGGGGACCCCGCATCGAACGCGACCCGCGCTTCCCGCAGCGTACGAACGTCGAGTTCGTCGCGCTCCGACCGAACGGTGGCGGGCTCGACGTCCGCATCTTCGAACGCGGAGTGGGGGAGACGGCTTCGTGCGGAACGGGCGTCTCGGCCGCTGCCGCCTGCGCGGTTCAGCTCGGAATCATCGGCTGGCCCGTGCACGTTATCACGCGCGGCGGAACGCTCACGGTCGCCGAGGATGAGCGCTGCCGTTCGACGCTCGAGGGCGAGGTACGCACCTACGTCCCCACGTCTCTCACGGTGGCCGGCTGACCGTGATGGAGTCGCGAGCTCTCTCGACGGCGACACTCTCGCCGCCCTGTCCGCGCTCGGAGCCACGCCTTCGAAGCGCCCGTACCACGGATTCTCGAGGAGGAGTCCCATGGAGATCCGCATGCCCCACACCCTCGACGTCTCCGAGGCTTCGCAGCGGCTCGTGCGCGCCGTCGAACGGCACGACATCGAACTGAAGGAAGGCAGCACCGAGACGAGCGGGACGATGGCCAAGAGCACGCCGATGGGCGCGGTCGAGGTCAGCTACGAAGTGTCCGCCACCGAGGTCGTCGTCCGCATCGTGAAGAAGCCGATTTTTCTGACCGAAAGCGTGCTGCGGCGTCCGCTCGAAGACGCGATGCGCGAAGCGCTCGCCCGATGAGAGAATCATTCGGCGCCAGGGCGACGTCCTCCACCGTGGTGCGGCACCCGCAAGCCACGCCGAATCCACGGATTCGTCTGCGTTTGCCGCACCTCAGCGGATGCCGACGACCTGCTATCCGAAGTTCGTTCTCAGCGGGCTGCTAACGTTCGCGCAGGTCTTCATGGGGTATCTCGTCCAGGTCACGGCAGCGCTGCTTTCGCTGGCGTTCTTCGACCTCGGCTGGTCGTTCGAGCTCGCTTCGCCGCTCGCCCTGATCGCACTCGTCCCACCGCCCTACCTCCTGGCGTGGCTTGCGAGACGGTCGTCGGAACGAGGGGACTTTCGGTTCGCGGATCGCGCCGAGCGTCTTCTGAAGGTCTGGCCGACCCTGGGTCAGCTCGCTGCGGTCGCGCTCTTCGGTTGGTGCGAGGCCATCTCCGCGCGAGCGGGCTGGGAGCCCGCGTTGACCGCCTGGCCGGGCTACGCGATCTTCGTCGGCATCGCGCCCTTCGTCGTACTCGAAGCCCTCGCGATCGATGCGCGGGCACGCCTGACCGAAGCGGCCGGCGCAGGCGTTCGACGCGCGCGCTCGTTCCAGCTGAGGCTCTTCCTGTCGGCGCTGGTTCCGTTCGGCCTGTACATCGCGATCTCGAGCGTCGTCGAGTGGAACGAGACCGTACGGGTCAACGTCGAAGAGGTCGGCCTCTTCGGGGCCTTGTTCAGCGTCGCTTTGATCGGACTCTTCCTCTTGATCCTGCCGACGCTCTTGCGCCACACGTGGGAGACTCGGGAGTTCGCGCCGGGTGGCCTGCGGCAGCTCTTCGAGGACGTCGCGCGTCGCGCCGGCTTCCGTTGCCGCGGAATCTACTTGTGGGGCACCGGTGGGCAGATGGCGAACGCCGCGATCGTGGGCTTCACGCCGCGCACCCGCGTCGTTCTCTTCACGGACGCCTTGATCGCGCGCCTGCGCCCGAACGAGCTCGCGGCGGTCTTCGCCCACGAGATCGGCCACGCCAAACGTCACCATCACGCAATCTTCCTGTCCTTCGGTGGCGTGCTGGTCCTCGGTGCCGGCGTGCTCTCGGAGGTGTCGGGGCTCGACTCGGGTGCGACACTCCTCGCGGTCTATGGCGCGGCCTTCGCGTCGTGGTACGTCACGTTCGGTTACCTCTCTCGGCGCTTCGAGCTTGAAGCGGATCTCGAGTGTCTCGAGATTTTGGGCGACGCGGACTCCCTGATCGACGCCCTCGAGGAGATCTCCGGTGGCATGCACGCGCGGGAGAAGACGACCTGGCGTCACTTCAGCACGAAGGACCGCGTCGAGTTCCTCGAGCGCGTCCAGCAGGAGCCGGGCGTGGCCACGCGCCTGCGTCGTCGCTTGCGCTCGTTCGCACGCGTGGGCTACACGGCCTTCGCCGCTCTCCTGATCCTGGTGGCCGTCGATCTCGTGCGCTCGTTCGAAGAGGATCGCGTCGTCGCCTTCCTGCGGCTGGGCGACTATGCACGCGCCCAGGAGCGGATGGATCCCACCGAAGACGAGGGGCTGATCGGTGTGCTCGACCGCGTGCTCGACTTGCCGGTGAGCGAACGGACTCCGGACGTGCTCGAGGCGCAGGGCCTCGAGGCGCTGCATGGGGGGCACGAGGGCGAGGCCGGTGCCTGGGCGCTCTTGGCCTGGTTGCGCGGCCGGCACGAGTTGCGCCCTGTGCTCGACACCCTCGAAGCTCCCGAGGCGGAGCGGGCGCGACGCCTCGACGAGCTGCCAAAGCCCTGGCGCGCGGCCTTCGACGAGCGCAGCGACGCGCCTTGAGGCCCGTGTCACACGATCTTGGGGTGATGCGCGTTAGGCTAGACGGATGAATCGCTCGATCCTCGCGTGTGCCGCGCTCGCGCTCCCGTGCGTCGCGGCGTGGACTTCTCCCCAGGACGACGCTCCGAAGAAGAAGGAGATCGACGCCCTGATCGATGAATACTTCGAGCTCCCGTGGACGACGCGCGCGGGAATCGACCGGCAAGACGAGATCCTGGCGCGGTTGGAGCTCGTCGAACCGCTCTCCTCGAAGGACGCGGCGAGCTGGCGCAAGAAGCTCGGCAAGCTGTGGGAGAAGGGGCCGGAGATCGAAGCGAAGGGCCGCAACTGGTTCTTCGAAGACGAGGAGCAGGGGCTCTACATCATCGGCGGAAAGAACAAGCGGCCCGAAGGCCTCTTCTTGGGCATGCACGGCGGCGGACTGAACTCCGGCGACGCGGGAAACAGCCACGCTTCGTTCACGAGCGCAGCCAAGGACAGGGACTGGGTCGGCGTGTTTCCGCAAGTGCTGGAAAAGACCGAGCACGGTTGGACGGACTCGGGCACCGAGGAGTTCGTGATCGAGCTCGTCCAGCGCGCTCGGCGCACCTTCGGGATCGACGCGAATCGCGTGTACTTCGGCGGACACTCGATGGGCGGCTACGGCTCGTGGACGCTCGGAGCGCGTCACGCCGACATGGTGGCGGGGCTCGCGCCCTCGGCCGGCGCCCCGACGCCGTACATGAAGGGCAGCGAGGTGCAGGACATCGTCGAGGGCATCGTCCCGAACCTGCGCAACGTGGCGATGGTGATCTACCAGTCCGACGACGACCCGCGCGTGCCGCCAGCTCCGAACCGCAAGGCGGTCGAACGGATGGCCGAGGCCAAGGAGCGCTGGGGCGGCTACGACTACGAGTACTGGGAGGTCAGCGGGCGTGGTCACGACCTTCCGCCCGGCGGGGGGAAGGCCTTGCTCGAAAAGATCGGCGACAAGGTGCGGGAACCACGGCCCGCGCGTGTCGTGTGGCAGCCGACGAAGTTCTGGAAGCGCCACTTCTACTGGTTGTTCTGGACCGAGCCAGCGACGAATGCCCTCGTCGTCGCGGACCTCGACCGTGAAGCGAACGCGGTGCACGTGACCTGCGACAAGTCTCCGAAGGGCCTGTCCGTGCTGCTCGACGACGCGTTGCTCGACCTGAGCCGCGAAGTAGTCGTGACGTGCAACGACGAGGAGGTCTACCGGGGCTTGCCCGCGCGGTCGCTCGCGACGCTGCTCATGACCGGCGTGCGCGGAGACCCCGACCTGACCTTCGACGTGCGGATCCCACTCGCGCCCTGAGGCGCGGGTTCGAGCGGCTCAGCGTCGTCTCCGGCCGCCGCGCTTGCCCCCGCCGCGCTTCTTCCCCTTCTTGCCGCCGAGGGCTGCCAGCGCGGCCGCGAGCTTGTCCCCCGCCAGGGCCGACGAAGCACCGCCCCGTGCGCCGGCGAACATCGAAGGTGCGCCGCCCTTGGACTTGGCCGACCGGCGCATCTGCGCGAGGGTGCGCAGGTCCTCGAGGCGCGGACCGAGCTGCTTCAAAAAGGCCTGACGTTGCCCGCGCACCAGCAAGCGGAGGATCCCGTCGAGCGCTTTGGGCGAGAGCGCCTGAACGAAGCCCTGCGAGAAGTCCGGCCGGGGCGTCTCCCAGGCCAAGATGCGGCGGACACCCTGGATCTGGCGGTGCTCGAGCATCAGCCGGGACGCGAAGGCGCGGATCTCGCTCTCGGTGCGCACCAGCTCGTGCTCGAAGCGCGAAGCTTGGGCGGATGCGGGGGCGGGCAGGAGCCCGAGCACGAGGACGACCGCCAGGCCAGATCGAAGGAGGGGAGCCATGGGCACGGAGGAACCCCCCTAGTGTCGATCGAGGCCTGCGAAACCGCCAGGGGCGCACGGGAAGCTTCGTCGGAATTCGCGCCTGGCCCGGGGCCGCCCCTGCCGGAGTCCGAACCCGATCCCCGCCCGAAACGGTCCGTGCCCCTGCCCGGATCGTGCCCGGGAGGCTAGCGTAGCGACATGAGCCTTCCGCGCTTCCTGGCCGCCCTTCTGGCGCTTGCACCCGTTTTCGTCGGGGCGCCCTCGGCCCAGGTCCTGGCCGCGAGCCAGCTGTCCGCGACCGTGCACCACAAGGTCGAAGCGCTCGGCGACATCGACGGGAACGGCTTCGTGGACATCGCGGTGGTCGAAACGGACTTCTCGTTCGGAGGTCCCGTTCGCGTTCACTTCCTCGGTGCCGGCGGAACGATCGCGAGTTCGGTGCAACATGCCAACTCCCATGCGCTCGCCGCACTCGGCGATCTCGATCGGGATGGCACGCCCGACTACGCCGCGATCAACCGGCTCAGCGGGGACCTCGACGTGCGCTTCTTGAACCCCGACGGGACGGTGCGTACGACGATCAGCACGGCGCCAACGTGTCCGACGGCCTTCGAGTGGAGTCTCGAAGCGCTCGGCGACGTGGACGGTGACCTCGTCTGTGACCTGGCGCTCGGCCACGAAGGTTGTCTCGAGGTCGTCTTCCTGAACCGGGATGGAACGGTCAAGGGGTCGACCAGCTCGACGCTCGCGCGCAGCTACGCCTTCACCTCGGCCGGCGACCTCGATCAGAACGGCGTGCACGATCTCTATCTGTGGGAGAACGAGGTCACGGGCGGCGCTTCGACGGGCTTGTTCCACGGGCAAGCCCTGCTCGAATCGGATGGAACCGTGGGCTCCACGGTGGAGGGCTTCGCGAGCAACGGTCGCGAGCGTGCCCTGTCCTTCAATCCGCACCGCGCGTCGGGTTGCACCCACGCCCTGGCCTGGCTCTGCGACTTCAACGGCTTGAACGTCGAGGTGCTCGAAGGGCCGAGCCTCGCCTTCCAGTACCTGATCGGCCACGACCTCTACGAGATCGCGACGATCGGCGACGTGGGCGGCGATGGCTGCCCCGATGCGATCGGGGTCGGGCTGGACGGGATCTGGTTCTTGACGATCGGCTGTGCCGGCGCGGCCTTGCCGAACACCGTCGTGCACAACGGCACCGGCGCGAACGCGCTGCGCTTCGAAGAGTTGAACCCGGCCTGGCTCGGCGACTCGTGGGACGTGCGCGTCGACCTGGCGGGCACGGGCGCGCTCGCGAGCCTCGTCGCCATCGGCTTCGGCGGTCCGACCCAGGGCATCCAGCTCGCCGGACTCGTGCAAGGCGAGCTCCTGTGCTTGCCGCCCTTCGCGATGCCCCTCAGCACGGCCCTGGACGGGTTGCACTCGATCCCGCTTCCCGCTCATCCGGCCTATCTCGGCCTGACCTACTGTGCGCAGGGCGCGACGTTCGCCATCGGTTCCGTTCAGCTGGTCAACGCGCTCGAGTTCACGATCGCCTGCCGCTGAGCGGTGACGCTCGTCGAGTCCCCGGATTCAGCGACTGTAGCGGTAGAGCGCGCGTGGACCGGCCTTCTCGATCCGCGCGGACGTGCGTCCGAGCACCCAGCGCTCGACCGCGATGTCGATCGAAGCGACGTTCGGGTAGGCCCGCAGGGCCAGCTGCCCGAACTCGTCGGGTTCGACCCAGGAGCCGAGCTCGATACGTAGCTTGCTGAAGGCGTCGTAGGCTGCGAGCAGTTCGCGCTGACGGGCCGGGGAGAGCGTGTCGAAGGGCAGCTGTCGCTCGGTGCCGCCCTCGAGAACGTAGGCGAGCACGCGCGGACGCGGCGTCGTGTACATGGCCCACCCGAACAGCTTCCACGGGCTGATCCCGACGGTACGGGCCAGCCCGAAATGGACCAGGGGCCAGAGCGTGATGGCCGCGAGCAGCCAGCCGACGAGGCGTGTCTTCTTCGCGAGGCTCATGCCGGGGAGTAGTCGAAGAAGGGAACGAAGCCCAACCGATGCAGCACCAGGTAGGCGTAGAAGGCCGCCGCAAAGGGAAAGAAGCGCCGTAGCGGGCGACCGGGGACGAACAGGAGGAACAGGGCCGAGATCAGGACGCCGAAGGTCAACTCGCGCGCCGCGAGCTCGATCAACACGACGAAGCCGATGCAGCCCCAGGCGGCGACCGCCCGCGTGCGCGGGTGGAAGAGCAGGAGGCCGCCGACGATCTCGCAGATCCACGTCAGGTTCGAGACGAGGACGAAGAGCGGTGCATCGACCCGATACGGCCCCGCGCCGAGTCCCGTCCGGTACCGGCCCGGTTCGAGCGGCGGCCCGTTGTAGGAGCGCAGGCGCGCGAGCTCGGCGTCCGGGATCAGGGGCCCGAAGAAGGCGCCGAAGCGGTCCTCGGTCGCCGCGAAGTAGGCCAGGAACTCACCCCGGAACCAGAAGCCGTACAGCACCTTCTGCAGCCCCGTCGTGAGGAAGAACACGGCGACGATCCAACGCAACGCGCGCACGGACAGAGCACCCTCGCCCGCGTCCCGCTCGTTCAGGAGGGCCAGGATCCCGACGCAGAGAAACTCGAGGAAGACGTGGTTGGCGGTGAAGGGCAACGTCGTCGCGATCTCGACGACCAGGAGTCCGCAGAGCACCCGTGTGGCGACGAGAGCGGCCGGACCCGCCAGGCCCGCGAGTGCCACCGCGATCGTCGCCGCACGCAGGAGCGAGGCGACCGAACCGTCGAAGTCCGTCGGCATCGTCAGGAACGTCCGCGCAGCGACGTGGACCAGGACCAGGCGGCGCAACCAGGTCAGGTTCTCGCGCTCGGGCTCCGAAGAGGCCGGGGCCGGCCCCAGTCGATCCCAGATCTCGCGCGGGCGGAGCATCGTGGTGGGCGCCGTTTCAGTAGCCGAGGCCGTTCGCGCGCAGGTGCGTCGAAGGCTCGCCCTCGCGCTGGAGCTCGCCGTCCCGAACCGTGCCGAACACGACGATGTGGTCGCCGGCATCGTGTTCGCCCGTGACCTCGCAGTCGAGCCATGCGAGGGCGTCGGAGAGGATCGGGGAGCCGCTGGGGGCCGGCTGGTGGTCGACGTGGTCGAACGGGGTCGCTTCCCCCTCGTACTTCTTGAAGAAGGCTCCCATCAGGGACTGGCTCGCACCGTCGAGGATCGAGACGCCGAAATGTCGCGAGCTGCGGATGGCCGCCAAATGGGCCCGGTCGCGACCGATCGCGACGCACAGGGTCGGAGGCTCGAAGGCGACCTGCATCAGGAACGAGCCGACGAAGCCCAGGGGGCCGCCGGGGGTCTTCGTGCTGACGATGTAGAGCCCCGTCGGGATGCGGCCCAGGGCCTGGGCGATGGGGCTGAGCTGGGAGTTCTCTTGCATGGATCTCGAACCGGATGCGGAGTGCGGGCGGAGAGGATAGTCCGGCCCGAGATGCTTCCCCAATATTAATTGGCGGACTGGATTCGGCCCCGTGGGAGCGCGATAATGCGGCGCTGATCGACCCCCGCTCGGAGCGGCCCACGGGCCGCCTGAAATCGGGCGAGGGCGAGCCCGAGATCCCCCCGTTTCGAGGCCCCGGCTCCTTCCGAAGCCTTCCCTTCCGAGGCGAGCCTTCTTCCGAGCGACCGGGACCGGCGTAGCGCCTTGACCCGGCCCACGAACGCAACAGAGATCGATGACCGACACCGACCAAGTGACGCCGGACGCCCCCGGAGAGCGGATCGAACCGCGCTTGATCGAGCGCGAGATGAGCGAGTCGTACCTCACGTACGCGCTCAGTGTGATCCACTCCCGCGCTCTGCCTGACGTACGCGACGGCCTCAAGCCGTCCCAGCGACGAATCCTCGTCGCGATGAACGACCTCAAGCTCCGGCCGAGTGCGAAGTACCGAAAGTGCGCCAACATCGCCGGACATACGTCCGGTGAATACCACCCGCACGGTGAGTCGGTCATCTACCCGACGCTCGTTCGGATGGCCCAGCGCTTCTCGCTGCGCTACCCCCTGATCGACGGGCAGGGCAACTTCGGTTCGATCGACGGCGATCCGCCCGCCGCCATGCGATATACGGAAGCGCGCATGGACGGGACGGCCGTCGAGATGATGGCCGACCTCGACAAAGAGACGGTCGACCTCCAGCCCAACTACGACGAGCGCCTGATGGAGCCGTCGGTCTTGACCTCGCGCTTCCCGAACCTGTTGTGCAACGGTTCGGACGGCATCGCGGTCGGCATGGCGACGAGCCTCCCGCCGCACAACCTGCGCGAAGTCTCGGCGGCGATCCGGATGGTGCTGAACGATCCGAACGTCGAGCTGATCGATCTCTGCGCCGTCGTCCACGGCCCCGACTTCCCGACCGGCGGCATCATCATGGGCCGCCGCGGTGTCATGCAGGCCTACAGCACGGGACGTGGCCGTGCGATCGTCCGTGCGCGACACCACGTCGAGGACGTGCGCACCAAGGAACAGCTGGTCTTCACGGAGATCCCGTACCAGGTCCGCAAGAGCACGATCATCGACAAGATCGTCGAGTTGGTGCGCGACAGCCGGATCACCGGCATCTCCGACCTGCGCGACGAATCGGACCGCGATGGCATCCGCCTGGTCGTCGAGCTGAAGAAAGGCGAGGACCCGCAGGTCATCGTCAACCAGCTCTTCCAGTTCACGCCGCTGCAGACGACCTACAGCATCATCAACCTGGCGATCTCCGACGGTCGCCCGCGGACGCTGACCCTGCGCGGCCTGATCGATGCCTTCATCGAGCACCGCAAGGTCGTCATTCGTCGTCGGACGAGCTTCCTTCTGCGCAAGGCGGAAGAGCGCAAGCACATCGTCGAAGGTCTACGCATCGCGATCGGGGACATCGACGAAGTCATCCGGATCATCCGCGCGAGCCAGGACACCGACTCCGCCAAGGGCGGCCTGATCTCCGCCTTCTCGCTGTCGATGGCCCAGGCTCAAGCGATCGTCGACATGCGCCTCGGTCGCTTGACCGGGCTCGAGCGCGACAAGCTCGAGGAAGAGTTCAACAAGCTCGTGGCCGAGATCACCGACTACAACGACATCCTGAACCGCGAGGAGCGCGTCGTGCGGATCATCCTCGAGGACCTCGACGACGTCGAGAAGCGCTACGGCGACGATCGCCGGACCGAGATCTCCGACGAGGAGATCGACGGTTCGTTCGACATCGAGGAGCTCATCACCGAAGAGATGATGGTGGTGACCTTCTCGCGCGCGAACTACGTCAAGCGCGTCGCGTTGGGCGAATACCGCGCCCAGGGTCGCGGAGGACGCGGGGTGAAGGGCTCGGAGGCGAAGGAAGGCGACGCTCTGAAGTCGATCTTCGTCGCGAACACCCACGACTACCTGCTCTTCTTCACGAACCGCGGCAAGGTCTACTGGCAAAAGGTCTACCAGCTTCCACAAGGCTCACGCACGTCCCAGGGCCGCGCCATCCGCAACCTGCTGCCCCTCGCGGAAGGTGAGGAGATCCACTACCTCCTGCGCGTGCCGGCCTTCGACAGCGAGAGTTCCGTGTTCTTCTCGACGAAGAAAGGCGTCGTCAAGAAGACACCGCTCGAGGCCTTCTCACGGCCGCGCACCGCCGGCATCTGGGCCATCCAACTCGACGAGGAGGACGATCTGGTCGGCGTCGGACTTTGCCGTCCAGGCGACACGATCATCCTCGGCACCGCCAACGGCAAGGCCATCCGCTTCGACGAAAAGGCAGCCCGCGCGATGGGCCGTACCGCCCATGGCGTCCGCGGCATCAAGCTGCTCAAGGACGATGTCGTCATCGGCATGATCGTCGCGCACCATCCCGACGGAACGGTCTTCACCGCCTGCGAGAACGGCTTCGGAAAGCGCACCCCGCTCGACGAATACCCGGTCAAGAATCGCGGCGGTCAAGGCGTCATGAACATCAAGACAGGCGGCCGCAACGGCAAGGCCGTCGGACTCGGCCGCTGCTTCGACGGCGACGACGTCATGTTCATCACCGAGAAGGGCATGGTCGTCCGCTCTCCCGTGGCCGACATGCGCCCCATGGGACGCGGCACCCAGGGCGTACGCATCATCAACCTGCGCGACAGCGACCGTCTCGTCAGCACCGAGATCGTCAAGGCCGACGACTTGGTCATGGCCGAATCGGAAGAGGTGGCCGCCGAGATGGGCGAAGGCGGCACCCTGCCTGCGCCGCAGGCGGAGATGGAAGCGGACGAGGACACCCCCCCCGACACCTCGGATGAGTGAACGGATGTGCTTGGGTGGTGTTTCCGTCGATGAGACAGCCTGAGTCGTCCGCCCGATGAGCTGACAGCGCGTCTGGAGCGGTCGCTCGGCGTCAGATTCGCCTCTCGCAACCGGTTCGGCGCCCGAGGCCGAGTCGCAGGCGACCCGCGTGGGCCAGTTCGAGACCGGGCGCCGTAGCGCGTCTTGTGGCCAGTCAGCCCGCAGTGCGTAGCCAACGCGTTGCTAGACGACAGAGGGCCTGCGCTTCATTCGGCGCCAGGACGCCGCCCTCCACGCGGTGCGACAACCGCAAGTCTCGCCGAATCCGTGGATTCGCCTGCGCTTGCGGTTGTCTCACCCCAGCGGATGCCGACGCCCTGGTCTCCGAAGCACTTGTCCAATGGACTCCTAAGCGTCGACCTTCTTGGCTTCGGCCTGCTTCACGGCGCTCTCGTAGACCGACTTGGCGTCCTGGACTTCGGTTTCGGCGCTCTTCAGGTGGACTCGCGCGAGCTCCACCTCCGTCTCGTGGTAGCGGACTTGCTTGACGAAGTCCTTGACGGCGATGCGCTTGGCGGCGACGCGGTCGAGCGTTTGGACGGCCTGGGCCTTCTCGAGCTCGACTCGAGCTCTGCTCAGGCGGAGTTCTTCGAGCGCGACTTTCTCGGTCAGCTTGGCGGCTTCGAATTCACGCTTGCGGAGGCTCAGGAGTTCACGCCCGACGTCGGCGCGCGCGAGGGCGTACTCGTGGGCCGCTTGGGCTGAAGCCAGTTGGGACGTGGTGCCGCTGCGGTCGGAGAGCACGATCGCGAGCTTTGCGTCCTCGAGTTCGCTACGAAGGACGTTGAGAGAAGAGCGCGAGAGTTCGACCTGCTCGGCGGACCACTTCGTGTCCCGCTTCGCCTTGGCATAGGTGTCTTCGAAGGTGTCCTTGGCTGCGCGCGCTTCGACGATCGAAACCATGCTGCTCTCGGGCAGTTCGGAGAGCAGGGCGCTGTCGATGCTGGGGCTTTTTCCCAGGGCGGAGCAGCCCGTCGAGCCGAGTGTCGCGACCAAGAGGAGGATGGCGGAAACGTTCTTCATGATTTCGCTGAGGATGGGGTGTTGGGGTCTGATGGAGCACGAATCCGAGTGAGAGCAGCGGGATCAGTGCAGAGGCTTGGGGTACTTGCGGATCGGTGCGGGCTGCTCGAGCTCGCGCGGCGGGGGCTTCGAGACGGGAAGCGAGGGCTCGGGGCGCGGAGCGGGTTCGTCCGGCGGACGGGGCTTGGGTGGTTCGGGGCCTTGGGCCTGCATGGCGCGCGAGGTGGTACCGGTCCCGAAGGCCGGTTCTGCCGATAGAGGTTCGAGGAGTTGCACGGAGCGCCCCCGTGGGGCACGGAGGACAGATGCACGCGCCATGCCCCGGCCGGACAAAGGGTTGGCCATGGGGCCCAAGCCGTTGCCTGGAAGGGGCTTGCAGGGACGCTTCGAGTTGCGAGGGCATGGGCGTCGATTCGAATCCAGGCCTCAAGCTCCGGTTTGTTCGGTAACCTGGGCCGCGTTAAGCGGATCCCGTATGCTCCTTCGAATCCTGGTGGCGACCGAGAGTCCCCGCGAAGCCCCCCGGCTCGCGCAGCTCGTCGCGTCGGAGGACGTCCTGGTGACCTGCCTGCCGGCGGGCGGCGTTCTGTGGGAAGAGCTGCGGGCCCGCGAGGTCGATCTCGTGATCGTCGAGGATCGCCTCCTCGACCATCCGCTGGCGGCTTCGCTCACCCTCATCCGCAACCTTCCGGGCGCTCCCGAGGTCGTCGTCTTCGTCCGGGACAGCAGTCCCGAGCTGCGCGCGCAGGCTCAGGCGGCGGGGGCCTTTGCCGTCATCGACCGCGCCGTCGAGAAGGCGGAGCTGGTGCTGGCGCTCGAAAGCGTGATCGGGCGACGCACCGAAGCGGCGCGCAGGCGACTCATGGCCGAGCGTGCGGACGAACGGAGCAGTCTCAGCGACTTCTCGTCCTCCAGTCCCGCGATGCGCGAGTTCCTGGCCTTCGTCCGCAAGGTCGTTCAGACGGACAGCTCGCTGCTCGTCCTGGGCGAGACCGGGGTCGGCAAGGAGTACCTGTCGCGGGCCATCCACGCCGAGAGTCCACGCTCGGAAGGACCCTTCATCCCGGTCAACTGTTCGGCCCTGTCGGAGAGTCTGCTCGAGAGCGAACTGTTCGGGCACGTCGAGGGGGCCTTCACCGGAGCGTCACGGTCACGGCGCGGCTACTTCGAGCTGGCTCACCGCGGGACCTTGTTCCTCGACGAGATCGGGGAGCTCTCGTCCCAGCTGCAGGTCAAGCTGCTCCGCGTCTTGCAGGAGAAGACGATCCAGCCCGTCGGAGGCGAAGAGGAGATCGAAGTCGATGTCCGACTCGTCACGGCGACCAATCGGGACCTGCGCGAAGAGATGGAGGCGGAACGGTTTCGCGCGGACCTGTTCTATCGACTCAGTGTCGTGACCCTCGAGGTCCCGCCGCTTCGCAGTCGGCGCGAAGACATCCCCCGTCTGATCGAGAGCCATGTCGAGGACTTCCGGATCTCGATGAAGCGCACGGCGGAGACGGTCTCGGACGAGGCCATGGAGCAGTTGATCGACTATGCGTGGCCCGGCAATGTCCGCGAGCTCAGCAATGTGATCGAACGCGCCGTGCTCCTTTGCGAAGGGACCGAGATCACGTCCCGTGATCTACCGGTCGAGATCCGTGGCGAGTCCATCGAGCTCGTGACCACTGTGGGAGAAGCGGTCCAGGACGCCCTGGGTCGGGATGACGAGCTGTCGACACAGCCGTTTCGGGCTCAACGTCGCGAGGTGTTGAGGAACTTCGAGCGGGCGTACTTGACCGCGCTCCTCAAGCGCTGCAACGGACGCATCCAGGATGCGGCGCGGACTGCGGGGATCAACACGCGTTCGCTGTACGAGAAGATGCGCCGGCTCGGCATCAAAAAAGAGTACTTCAAGGTACGGAAACGCTAGATTCTCGCAGCATGAGCCTTTCGGAACGACTCCAGACCGACCTCAAAGCGGCCATGCGCGCAGGCGAAGCAACGCGCCGCGACGCGTTGCGCATGGCGATGGCCGCGCTGAAGAACCGGCGCATCGAAACAGGCGCAGACCTGAGTGAAGCGGAGGAGCTCGCGATCCTCGGCAAGGAAGTGAAGAAGCGCCAAGACGCGGCCGAGCAGTTCACGCAAGCCGGACGCGAGGACTTGGCCACCAAGGAGCGCGACGAGATCGAGGTGCTACACGTCTACCTGCCGAAGCAACTCACGTCCGACGAGGTCGAGGCGATCGTGAAGGCGGCCATCGACAAGCTCGGCCTGAGCTCGAAGAAGGACATGGGGCAAGTGATGAAGGCCGTGATGGCCGAGCACAAGGGCAAGGTCGACGGCAAGCTCGTCCAAGCGGCGGCCTCGAAGTTCCTGAGCTGAAGCGGTCCGCCCTCGCTCGCGTCCGAGACCCGCGCCGAGGGACCTCCACCAAGCGAAAGGAGCGCCCCAGCCCGAAGGCCGAAGCGCTCCCTCTCTCCCTTGGCCAGAGTCTAGCGCAACTCGATGAGCGGTGTCAGGTCGTCCATCGAGAGCATCCCCGCAGAAGCGATGAACAGCGGCACGATGTCGCCGTCGTCGGGACCATCGATGAGCACACCCTCGATGTCGATCGCGAGCATGACGCCCGCCTTGCCGGACACGACCAGCATGCCGTCGTTCGACGACCGGATGCCATCGATCGAGCCGCCCAGCAGCGCCAACTCGCCCAGGCTCGCGAGGATCGACGCTCCATCGATGAAGTGGGCGGATCCGGGGGAGGTGATCTCGATGCCGGCCAGCGGGTCGAAGGCGACGACCTCGCCGTTGATGATGTTGGTCCCGAATAAGAGACCGGTGTAGGGGTCGTAGTCCAATTCGTCGGAACCGTCCGTGCCCGGACCGGGCGCCTCGACGAGTCCGGTCAGGTGCAGCCCGAAGCCCACCCCGTCCCAGACTCCGCCCGCGAGGCCGATGCTGACGAGGGCGCGATCGTCCGGCATGCCCGGGTCCTCGCAGAAAAACCACAGCCTGCCGCCGAAGATCTCGAGTCCCTCGAAGTTCACGAGCCCGTGGACGGCGCCGTCGTAGACCACCTCCTCGGGGCCGCCAACGAAGGGCTTGCGGATGATGCGGTCCGAGGACGTGGCTCCGAACCCGAACTGGTTCTCGGTGTAGTAGACGTGCGTGGGCGTGCTGAGGATGGACGAAGGCCAGGTCCCGGGCGTCGCCGGCGGAACGGCGATCGCGTCCGTGTCGGGAACGAAGTCGGGGAGCAGCCCGCCCGACGGAATGTCGTAGGCGCTGATTTTCTTGTCCGGCGAACCGACGACGAGCGCCGGCCCCCCAGGGACGAAGTCGATTCCGTCGAGGTGGATGCCACGCGGGTCCACGATCGGAATGGAGATCTGGGCACTCCAGGGCACGCGCGGGTTGAAGACCACCTCGAAGACGACGTCCGCGCCCATGAACTCTCCGGTGATGAAGGTGACGTAACGCGAGACAGGCGCCACCGGGCCGCTGGCCCCTCCCAGCCCACGGGCGCGCCACCCGGTCTGGGCGGAGGTCGTGGACGAGAGCGAGACGGCGGACACGGCGAGGGCCAGTGCGAGGACGGTACGGACAGGGGACTTCATGACGGGATCTCCACGGGCTGCGGGACGCTGCCGGGTCAGGGGGCCTGGGGCTCACCGGGAGGCGAAACGAGCGTTCCCCGGCAAGGGGGACGAGCGGAGAGGCGTTCGCGGATGTGACGGCAATCCGCGACAAACCGCCGCGGGCCCGGGGCCGAGGCGGCGGTCCGCGTCTGCGCAAGGAACCGGTCTCCCACCCGCCACCCCCCACCCACCCAGGGGCAAGCGCCGGATCCAGACCCTCCCCGCCGCGCACGGTTGCTGAAAATCCGGTCGGGAATCGGAAGACTGGCCGGCTTGGACCCGCTTCAACCGCCTCGCCCGAGCGCTCCGGGCTCGCCGCTTCCCGCGCCCGAGGGGGTTGCCGCGACGATCGTGAGCCGCCACGCCGGGCTGTTCGCACGGACGCTCCTGATCTCGGCCCTCACGCTCGTGAGCCGGCTGCTCGGTTTCGTGCGCGAGGTCGTGACGGGGATGATCTTCGGCGACGCTTCCGCCATTTCGGACGCCTTCTTCACGGCTTGGCGCGTTCCCAACCTGTTCCGACGGCTGTTCGGGGAGGGGGCCCTGTCGACCTCCCTGCAGACGGCGATCACCGAGGTGGACGGAGAGCGCGGGGACGCGGCCGGGCGCGCGTTGTTCCTCCAGACGCTGCGCACGACGGGCTGGATCCTGGCGCTCGTCACGCTCGCGGCGATGGCGGTGGTCTGGTTCCTGCCGGACCGCATGCCCCTCACGGACTGGGCCTGGCTAGGAGCGGATCCGGCACCGGTGCGCGACCTGACGCTGCGGCTCTTGCCCTTCGTGCTGCTCGTCTGCTTGGCGGCGCTCTGCGGCGGCGCGCTGCACGTGCGGGGGCACTACGCCATTCCGAACCTCGGGCCGGCGGTCATGAACGTGGTCTGGATCGCGGCGCTCTTCGTCGTGGGAGCGGGTTTCATGTGGGACGAGCCCGGACCGGGGCCGGGCCTTGCGGAGCAGTGGCGGATGGCGCGCTTCGTGGCCTGGGGCGTGCTGCTCGGCGGCGTGATCCAGCTCGCGATGCACGTTCCCGCGCTCGCCGCCTTCGGGCTCCTGGGCGGCGAGCGGGTCGAGCCGCGGCGGGGCGACGTCTGGCTCGTCCTGCGCACGGCAGCCCCGCTCGCGCTCGGCGCGGCCGTCTACCAGGTCAACGTCATGATCGACGGCCTGATGGCGGAGGGTCTGCTCGCCGACGGAGGGCCGAGCGCGCTGTACTACGCCAACCGCATCCAGCAGTTTCCGCTCGCGCTGGTGGCCGTGGCGACGATCAACGCCGTCTTTCCGTCCCTGAAGGCCTTGGGGCACACCGGCGATCTGGCGGGTGTGCGGCGGCTGCACGACCGCTCGCAGGCCGGGATCCTCTTCTTGGGACTTCCCGCGGCGCTGGGGCTCTTCGCGCTGGCGGAGCCGGTGGCCTCGGTGCTCTTCGAGCACGGCAGCTACGGCTCGAACGGCGTCGCGCGGATCGCGTCCGCCCTGCAGGTTCTGGCGCTCGCGCTGCTTCCGGCCGGCGCGGTGGGTTTGCTCGGGCGGACCTACGTGGCGCTCGGGGACCTCGCGACGCCGGTGCGCGTGTCGATCGTCGCGCTGGTCTCGAACATCGGGCTGAACTGGCTGTTCGTCGCGCGGCTCGGGCTCGACACCGAGGGTCTCGCCCTCGCGACCATGCTCTCGAGCTGGCTGAACCTGGCCCTCTTGTGGCCGGGCTTCGCACGCCGGACGCCGAGCGCTGGGGGCGGGGGGCTGAGCTTTCGCTCCCGCTTCGCGCGCATGCTTGCGGCGGCCCTCGTGGCGGCCGCCATGGCGCGCTTCGCGCACGCCGCCAGTGCCAGCCTCCTGGAGTCGTCCGACCCGTCTCGCTCGCCCCTGGCCCTGGTTGCGGCCGGACTGGCGGGCGTCGGGAGCTATCTCGCGCTGGCGCACTGGTTCGGTCTGCCCGAGTGGGTCGACGTCCGTGCTCGGATCGTGCGCAAGCTCGCTTCGCGCCCGCCGCGTCCGGGTCCCGGAGCCAATCCCGAATAGGGGGCTGGAGCGGGCCCCGCCCGGACCTTAGAAAGCTGCAATGTTCTGGGGCGGTGGCCGCTCGCTTCGGGGATCGGAAACGCTACGCTCCTCAGGCTGCGAGGAGCCGCCCAGTCGAGGCTCGCTCGTTCGATCTAAAGCCTTGATCGCAAAGCTTTTGAGTCGATCCAGCAGCCTTCCAAGAGAGCGCGATCAGCCCTGATTCCGGGAGCGAACGTCCGTGAGCACGATTCCCTACACGAAGACCTCCATGAGCGCCGAGACCACCGAGACCACCTTCGGATCGAGCCCCTTGGCCGCTCTGGACGCGATCGATCCGCCGGAGTCCCTGTGCCAACCCGAGCTCACCGGCAACGCGGTGGCCGTGCTCGAACGGCGCTACCTCAAGAAGGACCCCGAGACCGGGGAGGTCGTCGAGACGCCCCGCCAGCTGTTCTGGCGGGTGGCGACGCACATCGCCAAGCCCGAGCTCACCTACGAGGGGGGCTCTCCGGAGCGCGCGTTCGCGATCGCCGCCGAGTACTACGAGCTGATGGCGCGGCGGCGCTTCATGCCGAACAGCCCGACGCTGATGAATGCCGGCCGTGAGATGGGCATGCTCTCGGCCTGCTTCGTCCTGCCGGTCGAGGATTCGATCGACGGAATCTTCAACTCGATCAAGGCGACCGCGCTGATCCAGAAGGCGGGCGGCGGCACCGGCTTCAGCTTCTCGCGCCTGCGCCCCAAGGGCGACCTCGTCCGTTCGTCGGGGGGCACCACGGAGGGTCCGCTCTCCTTCATTCAGGTCTTTTCGAAGGCGACCGACGCGATCCAGCAGGGCGCCTTCCGTCGTGGCGCCAACATGGGGATCCTGCGGGTCGACCACCCCGACGTGATCGAGTTCGTTTCCCTCAAGGACGACCTCGACAAGATCCAGAACTACAACGTCTCGGTCGCGATCACGAACCGCTTCCTGGACGAGCTGCGAACCGATCCGGACACGCTGCACCAGGTGTGCAACCCGCGCACCGGGGCCTGGCGCAAGCTCGCGAAGAAGGACGGCGAAGGCAACGAGACCGGCGCGTCCTGGACGGTGGGCGAGGTGTGGCAGCTCATCATCGAGCACGCCTGGCGCACGGGAGAGCCGGGCGTCGTTTTCATCGACCGCATCAACGAGAAGAACCCGATCAAGAACGTCGGTCTGATCGAGGCGACCAATCCCTGCGGCGAGCAGCCGCTGCACCCCTACGACTCGTGCAACCTCGGCTCGGTCAACCTGGGCGAGTTCGTGCGCGGTGAGGGCCAGGACGCGTCCTTCGACTGGGAGGAGTACCGCTCCGTCATCCACACGACGACGCGCTTCCTCGACAACGTCATCGATGCCAACCGCTACCCGTTGCCGCAGATCGACCAGATGTCGAAGACGACGCGTCGCATCGGCCTCGGCGTCATGGGCTTTGCGGATGCGCTCTACAAGCTGAACATCCCCTACAACTCGGAAGAGGGCTGTGAGTTCGGAGAAGAGGTGATGCGCGTCTTGAACGACGAGTCGCACCTCGCCAGCGAAGCCCTGGCCGAGGAGCGCGGCGTGTTCCCCGCCTGGGATGGTTCGGAGTGGCAGGCGCGCGGGCGTCGGCTGCGCAACTCCTACACGACGACGGTCGCGCCGACCGGGACGATCTCGATCATCGCCGGTTGCTCGGGCGGCATCGAGCCGATGTTCAGCCTGGCCTTCCTGCGTCAGGTCATGAAGGACACGCACGGCAACCCGACGGTCCTTCGCGAGGTCAACCACGTCTTCGAGCAGGTCTCGCGCCAGAAGGGCTTCTACTCGGACGAGATGATCGACCGCATCAGCGAGCGTGGCACCCTCCAGCACGAGGACGAAGTGCCCGAGTCGCTCAAGCACGTGTTCGTCACCGCGCACGACATCTCGCCTTACTGGCACATGCGCATGCAGGCCGCCTTCCAGCGCCACTGCGACTCTTCGATCTCGAAGACGATCAACTTCAAGCACGACGCCACGGTCGCCGAAGTCTCCGAGATCTACGACCTCGCCGTCGATCTCGACGTGAAGGGCGTCACGGTCTACCGCGACGGTTGCCGCGACGTTCAGCCGATGGCGCTGAAGCCGAGCCAGCACAAGGCGCCGGCAGCGACGGCAGGTGAGGCCTCTGCCATCGACCGGCTGACCGAGGACGAGGATCTGGTCGTCGTGCCGAGCGAACTCGTACCGATTCGCCTGCCGGAGATCATGCCCTCGTTGCGCATCCGCCAGATGACGCCCTTCGGCAACATGCACGTGAAGGTCGCGGTCGATCCGGCCACGGAGAAGGAGCGCGAGGTCTTCGCCCAGCTCGGCAAGGGCGGTGACGTCGCGAACTCCGACCTCGAGGCCATCTGCCGGCTGCTCTCCCTCTGGCTGCGCGCCAACGGCAGCCTCGAGTCGGCGCTCAAGCAGCTCTCGGGCATCGGCTCGAGCCTGACGGTGCCGACCAAGGACGGGCGCATCATGTCGCTCGCGGACGGCTTGGCGCGCGCGCTGCACCGCTATCTCGCGGCCAAGCAGGAGAACGGACTCGAGGCGCTGTTGCTCGGACGCGTCGATTCGGCCGAGCGCCCCCCGCAAGCACCGCCGGCGCACAAGCCCACGACCATGGCGGCCAGCGAACGCAACCCGTCGGAAGCCGCCTCCCGCTACAAGTTGAAGTGCCCGAGCTGCACGTCGACCCTCGCGTTCGAAGAGGGCTGCGTGAAGTGCTACGACTGCGGCTACAGCCAGTGCTGATCCGCTGAAAAAAAGCCGCCCGCACTCCCTTTTCGGGGTACGGGCGGTACGCCTCCGTCTCCTCCTTCTCAGGCCGAGGCAAGAACGATCCTCCCACGGGTCCGCAGGTTCCCGCAAGCCGTCGAGGCCCGGATCGCGCGGCGGTCCGAAGATGTTTCAGCCGCCCGAGCCGCGGCCGGAAACGCTTTCCGGATCGGGCTAGAAGTCGCGGTCGATCTGGGGCTTCGAGCGCGTTCCGTCGAGGGCCTCGATGGCCGAACGTGGGAACTCGGTGCGGTTCATGCGGCTGTAGGACATCCAGCCGCCATCGGCGCGGTAGAGCGTGAGCAGGTCGTCCTTCAGCGAGAGCTTGTGCTCGCGGGCAAAGCTGTCGCTGTCGAAGGCGATGTTGCCGTCCGCCGAGTCGGCGGTGCAGGCCATCAACGAGGCCGTCTGCAGCTGTCCGAACTCATCGATACGGTAGCGGTGCACGCCGGATTGCACGAAGAACTCGGCCGTGCTGCCCAGGAATCCGCGGCGGCGCTGGCGACCGTGCAGGGTGATCGAGACGTAGCCATCGGAGAACATCATGAAGCCGCGGACGTTCTCCTGCTTGACGACCGAAGCGCCCGAGCGGTACTCGAGCAACATCCACGATCCCTGGAGCCCTTCCTCGAGGCGCAGGGCCTCGCGATCGGCGAACGAGGCGAAAGGCGACGCGTCCCCGACGGGGCTGTCCTGACCGGGTTCCTGCGCGCCTTCGGGGTCCTGCCCCGTCGAGCCCGCCTGGAGGGACACGAGTGGCCAGGCCGCGACGAGGAGGAGGGGGATTCGGTGCAACTTGCGCATGGGTGTCTCCTGGCGGGACCGCGATCGTCGAGCTTTCGGCCAACGCCGCCAAATACCGTAGCCCGTCGGGCCGGGGATGCCACGGGTGGCGTCGGGTCCGCTGGCCGGAGGGATCGTTCTTGGAACCGGGAGCGCGCCGCCGGGTCCCGGCTCGGATCCTGGGTCCCGTGCTGATCGAGCATCCCCGACGCCTCGCAAACCCGCTAACCTGTCGCGCCCGATGGCAATCGACTCCTCTCCTGCCGGGCCTCTCTCCGAGGCGCACGCCCGGGCCGGGCGCGCCTTCGTGATCGGAATCGTGGGCAACGTCTCGCTCGCGATCGTGAAGCTCGTCGTCGGCTTCGCCGCGGGCTCGAGCGCGCTCATCGCGGACGGCTGGCACTCGTTGGCCGACATCCTGACGAACGGCGGGGCTTGGCTCGCCTTTCGACTCGCGCGCATCCCTCCCGACGACGATCACCACTACGGACACGGACCGCTCGAGTCACTCGCGGCCGCGCTGATCGGAGGGCTCCTGATCGCGGGCGGCTTCGGGGTCATGTGGAACGTGTTCTCGTTCGAGCGCACGCTCGAAGAGGGGAGCCGCGGAGTGTGGGCGCTCTGGACGGCGGCCGTTTCGATCGTCTTGAACCTCTTTCTGGCCTGGATCTCGGTCCGCGCGGGCCGAGAGGCTGCGAGCCAGAGTCTCATGGCCCTCGCGCGCGACAACGCTTCGGATGCGCTCGCGGGGGTGCTCGTCTTCATCGGGATCTTCGCGACCCGTGCCGGCATCGTCTGGGCGGATCCGCTGGCCGGCGTCCTGATCGGTCTCCTGATCGTCACCATGGGTCTGCGCTCCTTCAAGGAGGGCATCGAAGTCCTGGTCGGCAAGGTGCCCGACGAAGACCTCCGCGCGGCGATCACGGCCGCGGCCCTGGGTGTCGAAGGGGTGCGGGCGGTTCAGCGTGCGCGTATCCATCCGCTCGGCACGAGCCTGCGCGTGGACATGGAGATCAGCGTCGACGGAAGACTTACGGTCGAAGAGGGTCACGAGATCGCCCACGCCGCAGAAATCGCTGTCACGGCCGCCCATCCGCCCGTAGAGGAAGTCAGCGTGCACGTGAATCCTTGGACTCCGCCCGGGGTGCGCGCGGAGTGATACCCTCGTGGGTTCAGCCCATCACCCGGCGCCGCCGGACATTCTTCGCCATGAAACGAATTCCGATCCTGTCCGCGGTCGTCGCGGCTTTCCTCCTCGGGCTCGCACCGCTCGAGGCGCAGAAACCCGCCCGTGCCACGCTGTTCACTCGCGCCGAGGACGGACTGGTTCGTGCGGTGCTCGAGATCGATATCGAATTCGGTTGGCACATCTACCACTCGGAGCTCGGTCATCCCGAAGCGATCGGTCTGCCGACGAAAGTCGCTTTCGAGGCCGAGGGCGTCGAGTGGTCGCAACCTCTGTTCCCCGAGCCCCACGAGCTGCCCCAAGGACTCGACGATTCAGAGGGCAACGAGCTCTGGATCTGGGGCCACGAAGGGCTCGTACGGATCTACGCCGCTGGTACGTACGAAGGGGAAGCGCCGACGAAGGTCGCGGCCTCCATCCAAGGTCAAGTCTGCAAGGAGAGCTGCATTCCCTACTTCGACGACGTCACGTCGAAGGGCAAGGGCAAGGACACCCTGTTCGCGAGCTTTCCCGACGCGCTTCTGCCGAAGGCCGCACAGAAGACGGGAGGCGCGCAGCGCGAGGACGTGCACGTCGAGGGCGAGGCGGATGCGACCCTGTACACGCGCGTGGACGGCGACTCCATCCGCGCCGCGGTCGAGATCCGCATCACGCCGGGCTGGCACCTCTACCACGAGGAGCTCGGAGGGACGGAATACGCCAAGCCGACGGTGATCACGCTCGGTGGCAAGGGCATCGAATGGGGCGAGCTCGATTGGCCCGAGCCCGAGAAGCTCGACCTGGGCTTCGACGACCAGTGGGTGTGGAGCCACGAGGGGACGATCGTCGTGCGCGCGGAGGGTCGTCTCGCCGAAGGTGCGAAGGGCGAAGACGTCTCGGCCGAGATCGCCGGTCAGACCTGTACCGACGTGTGCATCAACTACACGGAGACCGCCTGGTCGCGCGGTCCCGGCCCGGATGAACTCTTCGCCGGCTTCGCGCCGGCGGAGTCCTCGAAAGGCACGGGGACGTCGGGGGCGACTTCCAGTGAGGACACCGAAGGACGGGCGGACGCCTTGACCGACGAGGAGGAGGACAGTCTCTGGGACTTCATCTTGCTCGCGATCGCCGGCGGTCTCTTCGCGCTCGTGATGCCCTGTACGTATCCGATGATCCCGATCACGATCTCGTACTTCACGAAGCAGGCCGACGCGCGCGGCGGACGCGTCCTGCCGCTGTCGCTGACGTACGGCGGTGGCATCGTCCTGATCTTCGTCCTGATCGGCGTGATCCTGGGTCCGCCGATCATCCGTTTCGCGACGCACCCGTTCACGAACATCGTGATCGGCCTGGCCTTCCTCTACTTCGCCTTGGTCCTGTTCGGGATCGTCAAGCTCGAGCCGCCGCGCGCGCTGATGAATGTCGCGGGCAAGGCCTCGATGAAGGGGGGCTACACGGGCATCTTCCTCATGGGAGCGACCCTGGTGGTCACGTCCTTCACCTGTACGGCGCCCTTCGTCGGATCGCTCTTGTCCTACGGGGCGAGCCAGGGAGGGATCGGGCGTGTGGCGCTGGGGATGGGGGTCTTCGGGCTGACGATGGCGATTCCGTTCGTGATCCTGTCGTTGATTCCGGGCCGTCTACGCGCGATGCCGAAGAGCGGACAGTGGATGAACACGCTGAAGTTCGTGCTCGGCTTCGTCGAGCTCGCGGCTTCGCTGAAGTTCTTCTCGAACGCCGAGATCGTCTGGGACCTCCAGATTCTCTCGCGCGAGCTCTTCCTCCTGCTCTGGGGCGTGATCTTCCTCCTCGCGTCGCTGTACCTCTTCGGTCTGTTCACGAAGGGCGGCGACAAGCCCGGAACCAAGCGACTGACCAGTGGTGCGCTCTTGTTGGTCTTCGCTGGCTACTGCCTCTGGGGCATGACCGGTGTGAAGCTCGATCGCGTCATGACGGCCATCGCGCCCAACTACTCCGGCGGCAGGTTCATGCCGGCGCTGTACGACCCGGGCGGTGACTGGCTCATCGTGAAGGACGCCTTCGAGCTCGCCAACCAGAACGCGCGCGAGCAGGACAAGCTCTTGCTCGTGAACTTCACCGGCTTCACATGAGTGAACTGCCGCATCAACGAGGAGAAGGTCTTCCCCTCGGACATGGTTGCCCCGCTCCTGCGCAAGCACTTCGTGGAAGCTCGACTGCACAACGACGGACCTGACAAGGACGTGGTCCGAGAGGTCGTGCGGCTTCAGCAAGAGCTCGCGGAGTCTTACGCGACGCCGTTCTACCTCGTCCTGGATCCGAAGTCGGGCAAGCAGCTCGGCGGGACGCTGGCCGGCGAGGTGAGCAAGAAGGCCTTCGTGCGCTTCCTGGAGGAAGCGCTGGCCGATCAGGGCGAGCTCATCGGACTGCGCTGAGTCTCGGCGGCGGCTGCTCCCATCACCTTCTTCAGGCAGGCCCGTAGTTCTCCGACGCTGAAGGGCTTGCCGAGGAAGGCCGAGGCGTCGTTCGCGATGCGTGTCGCCTTTTCGCCGTCGCCACTCATGAGCACGACGCGAGCGTCCGCGCGCAGCTCCAGCAGCTCTTGGCGAACCCGGGTCCCTTCCATGCCGGGCAACGCGAGATCCACGATGACACAGTCGATCTCCCTGGTATGGGCCGCGAAGATCTCGAGCCCCAACTCACCGCTCTCGGCCTTGATCACGCGGTAACCCATGCGCGTGAGCATCGCTCCGAGGATCTCTCGCACGCCCAGGTTGTCGTCGATGATCAGGATCGTTTCGCTCCGTCCGCCGTCGACGACCGGAGCGTGCGTCGCCTTGGAGGTCGCAACGATCGGACTCGCGGGCAGGAAGATCGAGAACGTGGTTCCACGGCCGAGCTCGCTGCGGACTTCGACCTGACCGCCGTGAACACGGGCCGTGCCCTGGACGGCGGCCAGACCCAGACCCCGACCCACCAACTTGGTCGTGAAGAACGGGTCGAAGATCCGGCTCAGGGTGTCCACGCTCATCCCGACACCGTTGTCGCGCACACGCAAGACGACCCAGTCCAACGGGGTCGCGAACTCCTCATCGAGTGGTTCGGGGGGCGGACCGTCGGGCGCCGACACGAGCTCGGTTCGGATCTCGATGAGTCCCTCCGCGCCCTTGATCGCGTCGTTCGCGTTGACCACCAGGTTCAGGACGGCTTGACGTATGCGGCTCGCGTCACCCTGAATCGCCGGCAAGCCCTGTCCCAGCTCGAAGCGAAGCGTGGTGCCGGGGTCGAGCATGCCGCGCAGGTGATTCGCGAGCTCGGCCAGGAGCGCGTTCAGCTCGAGCGACTCGTGCTGAACGTCCCCTCGGCCAGCGTAGGTCAAGAGCTGTCGCGTCAGATCGCTGGCGCGATGAACGCTGGCCATGGCGCGTTGGAGTTTGGTCACACCTGGAGAGGCCGGGGACATCGCCTGAGCGGCCTCGTCGACGTTACCGAGGATGACCATCAAGAGGTTGTTGAAGTCGTGTGCGACGCCACCCGCCATGCGAGCAAGGCTCTCCACGCGCTGCGCCTCGGTTTCTTGACGGAGAAAGCGCGAGCTGGCCTCCTCGAGCAAGCGCCGCTCGGAGATGTCGCGCATCGTGATCTGCACTCGCCCGTCGTCGAGGCGCTTGGCGACGGTCTCCAGCACGTGCTTGTGCGAGCCCGCGTCACGCAGCGCGAGCTCGACCGTCTTCGTCTGCCCCGCAAGCACATCGCGCAGTTCGAGGCGCGCACCGGTCTCCGCTCGTTCTGCCAGGGCTTGCTCGACCTCGAGCCCAGTCAGCTCAGCGCCCCGCGCCGCGAGCAGCGCGGCTGCCGGCGGATTCCAACGCAGGCAGCGACCATGTCGATCGCACAGAAGAATCGCATCGGAAGACTGCTCCATCAGCAGTCGGTGTTCCGCCTCACTCAAGCGCAGGGCCTGTGCATCTCGACGTCGACGGCGCAGCGACGTGGACGCGACGACGACCAGGGAGAGGGTCGAGAACACGACCGGAAACAGGAAGACGGCCTCCAGATAGAAGGGCGTCGGAGCGCTGAGCTCGACGTCCGCGATCGGCGAGAGCGTGCCGAACAGGCCCTTGCCTTGGACCTCGAAGCGGTGGGATCCCGGGGAGAGACCGTCGAGCACGAGTTCGCGCGCGCGGCTCCATTCACTCCACGCGCCGCCATCGATTCGGTAGCGCGAGTCGATGGTCTCGGCTGGCTGGCTGCCTTCGAAGGAGCGGACGGCCCAGCGCAGGTTGGCTCGGTCCCCCTCGACCGAACTCCGGATCTCGACGCGTAGGCCTGGCCCGCTCTCCTCATCGCGCCAAAGGAGGTGCGTGCCACCGCCGGACGAGCCCGTGATGACGCGCTCGCCCTGGAGGATCACCGGCCACAAGCGAGGCGACGGTAGGCCCGTTCCCGGACCGAGAAAGCCCGCATCCGTTCCGCGCAAGGCAGCCAGTCCGTACTCGGTCGTCGCCCAGAGAACGCCCTGGTCATCGAGGCAAAGGTCCCAGACGTCCGTCGGAAGCGACGACTGCAGCTCGACCTGACTCTCGGTTCCTGCGGCATCGATATGGCGCAGTCCGCGCTGCTGCCCGGCGACCCAGACTCCGCCCTCGCCGTCGCCGATCAAGCGGAAGGCCTTGCCGCGATCGTCATCGGAGCTCTTCGCTTCCCAGCTGGTCCAGACGCCGTTCCAGAAGCGGTGCACGCCGTACAGCGTTCCAAACCAGTAGGCGCCGGCTCCGTCCTCGTAGAAGTCGTAGAGCCGGTTGTGGTCGAGCTTGCCACCGTGATCCCAGGCGGTGAGCCGTCCCGCTTCGAGCACGTGCAAGGCGCCGCTGCGCTCGTGACGACGGCGCGGGTCGCTCGAGAGCCCCAGGAACCACAGGCGTCCACGGCGGTCGGACCGGATCTTGTGGATCAGGCCGAGCGGTGTGCCGGTCGCGTCCTCCGTGACGTGCGTCCACGTGTCACCATCCAGGCGGAAGGCGCCGGGCAGGGACCCGCCTTGACACGTCCAGATGCGCCCCTCGGCGTCTTCCGCGAGCCCGGTGATGTAGGGCAACTCCGGTATGGGAAAGCGCGGGACGGGAAGGAGCTCGCCTTCGTCGACGCCTCCGATGCGGCGGGCGTGAACTCCCGCGACGGACGCGATCCACAGCGTCTTTCCGTCGCGCGACAGGAGCAGGTCCTGAACGCGGTTGCGTGGATCGTTCTGATCCGGGAAGCGCCAGGTCGACCATCTGCGGGCGCTCGCGCGCAAGAGCCAAAGGCCATCGTCGGTTCCGACCCAGAGGTCGCCGTTCTCGCGGAAGCGGAGGAAGATCGCATCGACCAACGGCGCGGGTGTCGGGCGGATCGAAGGCCACGTTTCCCCAGCTTGAACCCGAGCCTCGTGAACCCGGACCTCGCGGGTATCGAGGACGACCACGGCAGTTCCCGTCGCGGAAATGCCGGCGAGCTGGACCGTGTCACCTCCGAGGACGTCGCGGATGTTGGTCTTGCCCTTCGCGTCCCAGCTCCAGATGCCGCGCTGGTGGTTCGAGAAGTCCGCGCCGCTGACCCCGAAGCCGTCGTGGTTCTCGGCGAGGGCGCCAGGTCGACTGAGTCGTCCCTCACCCTCTTCGAGGAAGGGTTCGAAGCCGCCGGGCGCGTCCGGCTGCCAGACGAAGATTCCGGTGGACCCGCTCACGAAGACCCGGCGCGATTCGGTCTGCACGATCTCGGCGATGGCCCCGCCTTCCACGAAGAGCTCCCGCGTGCCGGCTTCGTCCCAGAGAAAGAGGCGCCGCGGACCCGCCGGGTCGATGAGGAGCGCCAAGCGCCCCTGGGGTGTATGGGCCAGCGACTCGAGGTGGAGCCCGGCGAAGGACGACGGCAGTTGAACCGGCTCGAGACGAAACTCCGAGCCGCACCACGTCGTGGAATCCGTGACGACCCAGACTTGGCCGGTATCGTCGGACGACAGGTTGACGACCGGAGCCTTCGGGAGGTTGTCGGTGATCCACTCCCAACCGTCGAAGTAGGCGAGTCCCGCGCGCGTTCCGGCCCAAGTCGTGGTCGGCGTCTCGACCAGGTGCTCGATGCGCGAATGAGGCAGGCCGTCCTCGGTCGTCCAGTGGGCCCACCGCCACCCTTCTCGCAAGGCTTCCCCCAGGTCCCGGCGCGCCTCTTGCGCGGCGGAAGTCGGAAGCAGGCAGAGGGCGACCAGAACGCGTGGCAAGGCCGTATGCAAAGCGGCACGGAGCAGGGGCATGAGCCCGGATTCTATCCGCCCGAGCTCGGAATTGGGCGGATCAGCCCAGTCCGACGAGTTGGCCGCCCTGGTAGACGATGAAGCTCGCGACCCAGGCCAGCGCGGTCATGTAGACGAAGAGGAAGACGGGCCATCTCCAGCTGGCCGTCTCGCGCTTCACGACCGCGAGTGTGCTCATGCACTGACAGGCGAGGGCGAAGAAGACCATCAGCGAGAAGCATACGAGGGGTGTGTACACCTTCCGGCCGTCAGGCCACTCCTGATCGCGCACGCGTTCGCGGAGCACGCGCGATTCGGCGTCTTCCTCGTCAGCGAGGCCGTAGACGACCGCCATCGTGCTGACGAAGACCTCGCGCGCCGCGAAGGCTCCGATGATCCCGATTCCGATCTTCCAGTCGAAGCCGAGAGGTTCGATCGTGGGCTCGATGGCGAGGCCGAGGCGACCTCCGTAGCTCTCGCGCAGGCCCTCCCCCGCAAACTCGGTCTCGATGCGTTCGAGCTCGGCGGCGCGCGCCTCGGCGTCGAGGTCGACGTTCGTCGCGACCGCTTCCTGTCGCTTCGCGAGGTCCTCTGCAGTCTGCTTCGGGAAGGAGAGCAAGGCCCACATCGCGATCGTGCAGACCAGGATCACCGTGCCGGCTTCGCGCACGAAGACGGCGCTCTTCTGCCACATGGCGCGAAGAACCGAACGCCAGACGGGCATGCGGTAGGGCGGCATCTCGAGGAGCAACGGCGTCCGCCGCCCCTTGAGGACCGTGCGACCCAGGACGGCCGCCGCAGCGAGGGCGATGACCGTCGAGAACAGGTACATCGCGACCATCAAGAGGCCTTGGACGAAGGGCTCTCCTTGGCCGGGAGGGTACAGCGCCGCGATCAGGAGCCCGTAGACCGGAAGGCGCGCCGAGCAGGTCATCAAGGGGACGACCATCATCGTCAGCAGCCGGTCGCGCTGACGCTCCATCGTTCGTGTCGCGAGGATCGCCGGAACGGCGCAAGCGAAGCCCGACAGCATGGGAACGAAAGCGCGGCCGTTCAGGCCGATCGTCTTCATCAACCGGTCCATGATGTAGGCGACGCGAGCCATGTAGCCGGAGTCCTCCATCAAGCCCAGGAAGAAGAAGAGCAGCAGGATCTGGGGCAGGAAGACGAGCACGCCACCGACGCCGGCGACGATTCCCTCGACCAAGAGGTCCGTCACGAAGCCTTCGGGGAGGTGAGTGGACAGGAGGTCGGAGAGGCCGGCGACGACGTCCTCGATGAGGCCGATGGCCGGGTCGGCCCAGGCGAACAGCGACTGGAAGACGATCGTCATGATCGTCAAGAAGATCACGAAGCCCAGCGCCGGATGCAGCAGCACGCGGTCGACACGGTCGGTCAAGGAGATCTTCGGTGCGTTCCCTTCGACCAGCGCCGGCCCGATGTGCTCGTCCAGCCAATCGTAGCGACCGCGGATGATCTCTTCGTCGATGTGGCGTCCTTCGCGCCCGGCCAGCGCACGTCGCTCGCGCACGGCCTCGCGCAAGTCCGCAGGCACGCCGAGCAACTCGTCCTCCTCGTCGACCGACAGCAACGCCCACAACGCGAGCGCCCGACATCGGAGGGTGCTCTCGCGGTGCCAGAGCAGAGGGATCGTGCGTCCGACGGCAGCGACGTCGTCTTCGAGCGCGGCTTCGGGTTCCCAGCGCCGCTTCGTGTTCGCGCGGCCGGGTTCGGCCAACACGCGCTCGAGCGCCGCCACGAGCCGGGGCAAGCCTTCGCCGCGCTTGGCGACGATCGGGACGACGGGAACGCCCAGCTCGCTCTCGAGGAGCTCGAAGTCGATCTCGAGGCCGGCCTCGCGCACCTGGTCCATCATGTTGACGGCGACGACCGTCGGCCCGTCGAGCTCGAGCACCTGCAGGACGAGATAGAGGTTGCGCAAGAGCTGCGTCCCGTCGATCACGATGAGGGTCGCGTCCGGGCGCTCCTGGGGATGCAGGCCGGCGATCGCGCCGAGCGCGAGCTTCTCGTCCTCGCTGTTCGCCGACAGGCTGTACGTGCCCGGCACGTCGACCAGCTCGGTCTCCCCTCCGGAAGGCAACGCCAGCCGGCCGTAGTGGCGATCGACCGTGACCCCGGGATAGTTGCCGACCCTGGCCCGACTCCCGGTGAGACGGTTGAAGAGCGTCGTCTTGCCCGTGTTGGGATTGCCCGCGAGCGCGATGCGGCGCAGTCCGGTCGCGGCGGTCCCGAGAGTCATGGAGAAGGCGACGAGAGGTCGCGCCTCAGGACGGCTCGACGAAGAGCAGGTTGGCCTCCGAACTCCGGATCGTGAGGCGGCAGCTGCGCACTTCGAGCTCGAGCACGCCGCCCAGCTTCGCCCGCCGAATGAGGCGCACGATGCAGCCGGGCAAGAGGCCCAGCTCCATCAAGCGACGGCAGAGGGCGCGTTCACCCTCCAGGCGGATGAGGCGGCCGCTCTTGCCGAGTTCCAAGCGATCCAGGGTCGTCATTCGTGCAATTGAGACTCAGTCTCAGCTGAGCGCAGTATCCTAGCACCCCGATCGGTCGCCGCCCACCCATCGAATGATGGAAATCCCCGGGCTGTTCCGATCCCGCCGTCGTGGGCCTTGCTCCGGGGAGGGGGGCAGGAAAGAATCGAGCCGTGAGCCGATCGAAAGAAGCAGCCGGCCGCCGCGCGGCGGAGTTCGTTCAGGACGGAATGATCGTCGGTCTCGGGACCGGGTCGACCGTCTATTTCACCCTCCTGCGCCTCGGGGAGCGGATCCGCGAGGAGGGGCTCGCGGTCCGAGGCGTGGCGACTTCGGTCGACACCGAGGGCAAGGCCGCCACGTTCGGGATCCCGCTCCTGACGTTGTCCGAGGTGGAAACGATCGACCTCACGATCGACGGCGCCGACGAGATCGACGCCGAGTTCCAGATGATCAAGGGCGGCGGCGGGGCCTTGCTGCGCGAGAAGGTCGTGGCCTCGGTCAGTCGGCGCGAGATCATCGTCGTCGACGATTCGAAGGTCGTCGAGCGGCTCGGTCTCGCCTTCCTCTTGCCGGTCGAGGTGGTGCCCTTTGCGCGTGGAACCGTCGCGCGCCGGCTCGCCGAGCTCGGCGCACAGCCCGCGGTGCGCGTGGTCTCGGCCAGCGAGACCTACCGCACGGACAACGGCAACGAGATTCTCGACTGCCGCTTCCCCGAGGGCATCGTCGACGCGCGTGGCTTGCAAGCGAAGCTGCAGGGCATCCCCGGGGTCGTCGAGAACGGGCTCTTCATCGATCTCGCGCACGCGGTGGTCGTCGGGCACCCCGACGGCGTCGTCGAGGTGCGCGAGCGCGCCGCCGATGGCTGACCCGGAGCCGGATGTCGTCGAGGCCCCCCGGTCCCGCGCGGACTTCTTCGAAGAGGCCGGGCGGCTCGGATTGACGCGCGACGAGGCCCGACGCCTGGTCGAGAGCCATACCGCCTTCGATGCAGACGTCCGACGCGAGCTCCTGGGGAGCACGAACAGGGCCGCGGGCAACGCGCTCACGCGCGCGCTCCGAACCCTCGAACGGATTCTTCGCACCGAGCCCGCACTCACGGCGCTCGACGAGGAGTCTTTGCGCGATCGCGCCGATCAGCCCGTCGTCGTTCGCGAGCTGAACGACACACGCGACCTGACCGATCCACTCGCTCCCTTCCAGTTCGTCCCCGTGCCCGGGCGCGAGGGTGGTGCGTCGGGCAAGAAGGTCCTGGTCTACACGATCCACGACGGCAATCTGATCCCCCCCTCCGTCGCCGCCGAGCTGGGCGGGGGAGACCTGGAAGGCTTCGTGGACGATCGCGATTGGGGCGCCGACCTCGTGGCCCACTCGCTGGCCTGGGCGCTCGGCCTGCCGGGCTTCTATCGCGTCGGGGTCGCGCGCAACTGCCTCGACTTCGGTCGTCTCCCGCGCGTCACGCAGAAGCACAACACGCGCACGCACGCCGGCCGGGGCGCCATCCACTATCCCCTGGCCGACAAGCTGAGTCGCCACGCGCATGCCGGGCTGCTCGGCCTCTACGAGACGATCTCCGACGGACTCGAGAAGGCCATCTGGCTGACCCTGAACGGTGACATCGGCCCCGCTCGCGTCGCAGACGTCCTCCGGCAGGACGAAGCGCTGGGCGAGAGCGCGTGGTCGCACGACGCCTGCGACGCCTCGGGTCTCGTCATGTTGGGGATCCACACGTACGACGAGGCCGGTCCGGCGCTCGAACGTCGGCCGAAGGTCAGCCTGATCTACCGCCCCGAGTCGCTCGTGAGCCAAGGCTTCTTGACTCCGGGCTTGTTCGATCCGCTGTACCCGAGTCGGTTGGCGGAGTTCACGGCCGATCGCATGTTGATCCGACGGCTGGGGCTCGAGTTCGAGCGCGAGCAGCTGCCGACGGCGGACAATCACGTCTACCGCCTGCCGGACGGCTCCGTCGAGCTCCAGTCCCAGGCTTGGCTGTTCTTCCGCTACTTGCAGCAGGAGTTCCACCGCGAGCAGGCCGACAGCGCGCCGCGCGAGTTCGCCGAGCTGTGGGCGATGCTGCGCAACGCGAGCAGCCGCCGTCTCGAGACGGTGCGCGGCATGGCCGTCCTGCACCAACACTCCCCGAGTGACGATGCCGAGCGCCTGGGGCGACAGTACGAGTCGATTCAGCGCTGGGCCGAGCTCGAGCGCAAGCCGAACGGGAGTCACCTGGGCGGTACCGTCGTCGATCGCTACCGCCTCTCTCCGCTACGACCGTCCTCGCTCGCGATCGAGTTTCGCAAGGACCTGGTCGCAAGGGGCGTCCCGCGCCCCGAGGCGCACCCCGACTACGACCTGCCGCAAATCCGGCGACTGTCAGGAGCGCTCGCCCAAGGCCTACGCGAGTACCTGGCCGAAGACAGGCCGGCCAAGCAAGCGCGCTGGAAGCTCGAAGTCGCGCACGCACACGAGCACGGCTCACGTCGGTAGTAGGATGGGGTGAGAAGGCCCGGGCATGAAGAGGCCCGGCCGCCGATGCGCTCGACGGCCGGGCCTCTCAGGAACGCGTTCGGGGCGCTCGCTACAGGCTGGAGATGTACTCGAGCAGGGCTTCGACGTCAGCTTCGATGGTGCTGCCGTTCGCGAGGGTCTGCAGGGTCTGCTGCACCTTGGAAGCGCCCGGTGCGAAGAGCTCGTTGCCGCGCACGTCGTGGAACTCGTTGAAGAACTTCGACAGGTGGGGCAGCGAGGGATCGCCGTAGACCGGGTCGGTCGTCTGGAGTTGCGGGTCGAGCAGGGTCCGCAGGGAAACCGCCACGTGGTCGTGGAAGTAGGGGCCCGTGGAGAACACTCCCAGCTTCGTGGGGATCGAGAACACGGTCCTGTCGCGACCGAACACGCGTAGGGGGCTGCCCGGCATGCCGGGGACCTCGGGGCACATGTAGCCGTTCGTGTCGTCGCGCGTGAAGTCGTCGTTCGTGTCGACGTTCATCGGCGTGTAGGACTCGATGTCCGAGAACCCGTCCGCGTTGCGATCGACGTCGGGGCTGCCGTTGCCGTCGATGTCGACGTTCACCCCGGAGTTCACGTTACGGACGTTGAGCTGGACCGTGCTCTCGCGCAGGGAGAAGCAGTTGGGGTCCAGGGACTCCAGGTTGTCGCCCGACGTCAGCAAGGGGTTCAGGAAGTCCGCCGTGTAGCCGCGCACCGTCATCGAGCTCGTGTCGAAGTCCGGGTGGCACGAGGCGCAGCCCGCGCTGCGGAGGCTCATGTTCAAACCCGTGTCGTCCGTCCCGAAGAAGAGGTCCTTGCCGAGCGCCGCTCCCGTCGAATAGGCACCGGTCACGGGGTCGAGGTTCGGGTTGAGCGGCACCGGGATGATCTCGTGGTAGTCCGTCAAGCCCTGTTGCTGATCATCGGTGAGCACACCGGTTCCGCCGTTCTCGCCGCCGAACATCGGACCCGTCTCGCCCATGTTGATCCGCACGCCCTTCCAGAGGATGAGGCCGGTCAGGAGGGTGCCGCCGTACACGGGCATGGTGCTGCGCGGTCCGGCCGGACGTTGCCAGATGTTGCCGTCGGCGCCGCCCTCGAAGTGGCACGAGGCGCAGGAGTTGTTGAAGTTGCCGGCGGTCTGCGCGCGCGAGGCGTCCTCGAACAACTCCTGACCGACGCGCTCGGACAGCGTCATCTGGTCGGCGCCCAGGAGGGTGTCGATCTGCCCGGTTTCCTGAGCGATCGTGCCGGCGTCGAAGTCGATCCGCAGGCTCGAGAGCGTACGCGTCGTCTCGTTGACGACGTACAGGACGGCGTCCCGATTCAGCGTCGTGTCGTCGGGAAGCAGCGCCATCCCGAGCGGCAGATCGCCCATCGGCGTCGCCGTGTCGAGCGGAGCGCGCTCGACGAAACCCACGCGCGGCGGGAACACGTTCATGAAGGTGAGCGAGCCGTTCACGAACTTGTAGAGGAAGACGTCCTCCGAACCGCGGTTCAGAACGACCACGCGGTCGCCCTCGCGGTTGAACAGCACGCGCCCCGGGTGGCCGGCGCGGAAGCCCATGCTGCCGGCCGCGAAGGACTCGGTGCCGAGCACGGCACGCACACCGTTCGTCAGGCCTCGCAGCGCGCCCGTGTTCGGGTCGACGACCGCGCCCTGGAGGAAGATCGACTTGCCGGCCAGTTGCGGGTCGTCGGGGAGCGCGATCGCGCCCCGGCGGCCGTCGAAGGGCACGATGGCGTCCGCCCGGTTCAGCAACGTTCCGACGCGCAGCGGGATCGCGGTCTCCTCGGTCGACCAGAAGACGATGTGTTCGTCGTTCGGGTTCGAGCCGGTGAAGATCAGTTCGAGATCGGCTCCGAGCACCGGTGCGCCCACGCCGCCCAGCGTGAGGATGCCGTTCGAGGTCCGGAAGCCTTGACCGCCGTAGGGCACGAACACGGCCGGGTCCTCGGGAATGTCCGCCGGCTCGAACTCGAGGCCCAGGGTCTCACCGGTCGCCGCCTTGCGTGCGAAGGTGCCGTTCAGCGTGTCGACGACGGAGACCGCGGGATAAACGCGGTTCGCGAAGTCGCCCGCCAGGCCCGGGCCGAAGTCGTGGTTCACGTCGTGGTTCACGTTGTGCAACACGTGCGGCACGATGGCGAAGCGCCCCGTCAAGGACAGGGCGATGTCGTCGAGGAAGCGGGGCTCGCCCTGACTCGCGATGGTCTGGACCGGAACCGGATTGAAGATCGGATGCGGGGCGTAGCCGTCCAGCGAGATCTTCTGGTCCAACACCACCGCCGTCGGCTCGCCCGTGACGTCCAAGGTCAGGCGCAGGACGCTGACGAAGCCCGGAAGGGCGTGGGCGACGTGAACGAAGCGTGAGTCGTTCTCGATGACGAAGGCGCGCGGCTCGTCCTGGTCGGCGACGAAGTCCTTGTTCGAGTCGACGTCCGCGATGGTCTTGCCCGGCGCGATGAAGTTGACGTCACGATCGAACTGGAAGCTCAGGAGCTCGGCGTAGGGTGCGACCGTCGAGTAGAACTTCATCGTGCCCGACCGGAATCCGCTGACGGCGAACCAGGCTCCGTTGGGAGCAACCGCGACGCCGTAGGGCTCGGTGCCGACGTTCGTGAGCGTGCTCGTCACGGTGCGCGTGGCGACGTCGATGACGCTGACCGAACCGCGCACCTCCGAGCCGGTAAAGGGCGTCACGAAGTGCGTCGTCACGGGGACGTTGCCGCGCTGGTTCGTGACGAAGGCGGTCGAACCGTCCGCGGAGAAGGCGATCGCGCGCGGCCAAACGCCGACGGCGATCTCGGCCACGGCCGTCTGGGTCGCCGTATCGATCACGGAGACGGAATCGTTGCCTCGGTTGCAGACCCAGACCTCGGTCGGTGCGTTGGGGTCGATCGCGACGGCGCTGACGCCGACGTGGGGCTCCGGGAGCGGCGGGTCGATCGGACCGGCCGCGGCCGCTTCACCCTGGCTCTGGGTTCGGACGTTCTGGGTCGCGGGGGAGGCCGCGATCACGGCCAGGACGAGGGGCAGAGAGACAACGAGGTTGCGCTTCATCGTCGCATCCTATCAAGAGGGGGGAAAACCGGACCTGCCCGGCAGCACGCGCGCGCAGCTCGCACTTCGGAAGGGAGACGAGGGAGGTGGACAGGAGGGAAGCGAGTTCGCGGAAGTTCCGTTCTTTCCAGGGGGGGCGGAAACAACCGGACCGTTCCGCGGCCGCGCCCGTTCCCAGGCTCGAGCCCTATCTGCTTGACAGACAACGAGTTAGGTGATCGGCCCGCACTTGGCCCTGGCCTTGCGTCTCCAGCCTCGTCATGGAGACCCTACGAAGTCCCACTCCAGGGTCCGGTGAGGGGCCGCTCGGCACGGAGCGGTCCCTCACTTCTCCCCTCACACGACGGACCGATCCGGCCACCCGCGAGCTGTTCCAAGACGAAGTGGAACGGGCGCAGGAGCGTGCCGGAGGAGCCAGAGTGATCGAGGAGCGGCTCGCCGCTACGGCCTCGGCCCGCCGCAACGCGCGGCATGCAGGGTTCGAGACGTATCACGCGGACCGCGGAGCTCACCCCGCCTCGCTGCGGGACGAGAGTGCTTCGAGTGAGGCGCCCGTGCCTCCGTCGCCGACGCCCGTCGACGATCGGAAGTTCGAACGCACGCCGATCCCCACGACACCCCCTTCCTCAGCAGAAGCGGCGGCTCCGTCCGCCACAGCGACTCCGTCAGGGGACGCTCTGTCGGATTCGGCCCCGTCGAGCGCCCCGTCGTCCGCGACGGGGCCTCTGACGGCGGTCGCCTCCGGCGCGGCTTCCTCCCCCCAGGGCGAGCTCGCCGGCGTGCGTGGCGTCGGCAACGCGACCCGCGGTGCAGGTGCCAGCGAGGCGCCCGCTCCCGTCGCGGCCCGCTCCAGCTCGCGCGGCGTCACGACCAAGGCGCAACCCACCCTGCCCGAGCCGCCGGATCCGTCACGGGCCGAGCACGCGGCCAGCGTCCTGCGTCAGATTCGCCATCGGATCACCGGTGGCAGCAGGCACCTGAACCTCGAGCTGGACCCCGTCGAGCTCGGTCGATTGTCGATCCATGTCGCGGTGCGCCGCGAACGCGTGGCCGCGATCGTTCGCGCGGAGTCGCCGGAGACGCTCGAGCTGCTCGAGCGCCATCTGCCCGAACTGCGCTCGATCCTGGCCGACAACGGCTTCGAGACCGATGGCGTCGAGCTCGTCTTGGGCTTCCACGGCGGCGAAGGTCGGCGGGACGGTGCGGCGGCACGACCGCGCGCGAACACCCCGAAGCGAGAGCTCGGGACCATGCAGAACACCGGAGCGGCCGCATCGACGCCGCGCCGGAACACGTCGGAAGGCATCGATACCTATGCGTGAAGCGCAGGCCTTCCCCAGGATGAGTTCGAACGAAGGAAACCGATGAATATCGCAGGCCTTTCTGTGGGCGACAGCTCACTCTCCGCTCTCAACCCGCTCGGCTCGTCTGGTGAGCTCGATCGGGACGCGTTCATGCAGCTGTTGGTGACGCAGCTGAAGAACCAGGATCCGATGAAGCCGACGAACAACGAGGAGTTCGTGGCACAACTCGCCAACTTCTCCTCGCTCGAACAGCTCGAGCAACTCAACGGGAACGTCCTGGCGATGATCGGGCTGAACCAGGGCAACGCGCTGCTCTCCCAGCTGACGCAGGGGAGCTCCTTGATCGGGAAGAACGTGAGCTGGACGGACCCGAGTTCGGGCGTCTCCTCTTCGGGCACGGTCGAAGCGGTCAAGATCACGAACGGCCTGGCGACTCTGCAGGTCAACGGGATCGACATTCCGCTCGGGAGCGTGTCGGAGATCCTCGCCGACTCGGCGGATGGCGCCGACGGCGACGGCTCCGGCGACGGTTCCGGCGGTGGCGACAACGAAGGCAACGAGTAGGAACGCACCATGGCAGGCTCCTTCATCTCCGCCCTCGGTGGACTGCGTGTCCACCAGAGCTGGATCGACGTCATCGGCAACAACCTCGCCAACTCGAGCACGCCCGGCTTCAAGTCGTCGCGCGCGCTCTTCTCCGATCTCTTGAGCGTGACGTACCGTCCCGCGACGGGGCCCTCGGGGTCGCTCGGGGGCACGAACCCCCTTCAGGTCGGACTCGGTGTCCAGCTCGCACGGGTCGACCGGCGGCTTGGCCAGGGACCGCTGGATGCGACCGGCCGGACCTTCGATCTGGCGCTCCTCGGGCGCGGCTACTTCGCGGTCACCGAGGGCAACCAGACGCTCTATACACGTGTCGGGGCCTTCGGACTGGATGCCGACGGCAACCTGGTGGACCAGCGTACCGGCTTTCAGGTCCTCTCCCCGGCGGGCCAACCGGTCTCGATCGACGCGACGCCGATCGCGCCGTCCGCCACCACGGAGATGACCTTGGCGGGCAACCTGCCGGCCGTCGTGACCGGGCCCTTGGCCGAGCAACTGAGCTCGTCGAGTTCGTTCCAGCAGGGGTCGGAGGTGATCATGACGGGTTCCGTCGGTGGCCCCTTCAACATCCCCGCCGGCGAGACCTGGACGATGGAGCTCGTCGTCAACGGCGGCGCTCCCGAAGAGGTCTCGATCGTCGGCACCGGGGCGCTCACCGCCCAGGATGTCGCGGACGCGGTCAACGCCCAGGTCGATCACTTGACCGCGAGCGTCGACGCCAGCCAACGCGTCGTCTTGACGGACGAACGCACCGGGGCCGCGGCGACGATCAAGGTCACCGCGGGTGAAACCGGCAAGGACCTGAAGAGCATGCTCGGGCTGATCGACTTCGTTCAGGGCGAGAACAGCGACGCGACGCTGGGGTCCGACCTGAACCTCCTGTCGTCCAACATCACGGACTACGAGATCGGTGACGAGATCGACATCGTGGGCTCGGACGTCGACGGTTCTCCCGTCAGCCTCAGCTTCACCTACGGCGTCGATGGAACGACCATCGGTGAGTTGGTGCAGGCCCTGGACGCCGCGTACGGTCAATCCACGGTCGCCTTCGAAGAGGACACGGGGCAGATCACCATCTCCGCCGACGTGACGGGCGAGGCCGAACTGTCGCTCTCGGCCTCCGATCCGTCCGGGCAGGTCGGACAGACGAACTGGTCCCAGCACTTCTTCGCCGTGACCACCAACGGCACGGGGCCGGACCAGGTCACGACGTCGCTCGAGGTGTTCGACTCGCAGGGAACATCCCACATCCTCACACTCGAGTTCACGCGGCAGGACGACAGCACCTGGAACCTGGAGGCGAGCGCCCCCGATGGAACCATCAGCCAGGGCGAGATCACGGGCATCACGTTCAACCAGAACGGTTCGATCTTGACCCCGACCTCGGGCAATCTCGTCGTCCAGTTCAACGGGTTGGAGTCCCAGACGATCGCGCTCGACATGGGTACGGCCGGCCAGTTCGGGGGGATCACCCAGTTCGGGAGCGATCCCAGCCTGATCGCCACCTTTCAGGACGGTTTCGCGGCCGGCGAGCTCGCGAGTCTGGGTGTCAACGAGCGCGGCGTGATCGAAGGCTTCTACACGAACGGTCAGACGCTCGAGCTGGCCGAGATCGGTGTCGCGAGCTTCGCCAACGAAGCGGGCCTGGAGGAGATCGGCGACAACTACTTCCGCGAGTCGGCCAACTCCGGTGCACGTGTGCTCGCAGGTGGCCAGGCCTCTGGCGCCGGTGACGTCATCGGCGGCGCGCTCGAGGGCTCCAACGTCGACACCGCCGAGGAGTTCGTGCGCTTGATCGAAGCCCAGCGCGGTTTCCAGGCCAACGCGCGCGTCATCACCGTGCAGGACGAGATCCTGTCCGAGATCGTCAACATCATCTGACGCCTCCTGCGAGCGCTGCTCGCACGATCCCACCGACCGGCCCGTTCTCTCGAGAGCGGGCCGGTCGCGTAACAGGGAGTCGGAGAAGCAGGTGGAGCACGGGGCGAGACCCCCGCCACCGCGCTTCGTGTCCTGGGCCAGGCGGGAGGTGGCAACGATTCCGCCAAAATCGAGCGGGTCTTCGCCAAGCTCCAAGAGCGCCGATTCAAGGCGATGAACGCCGTCCGGTACGTGCCAGAACAGACTAGGATCGCAGAGGAGCTGAAGCGGTCGCCCTCCTGACTCGATCGCGTGCGCCGACCATGCGATCGTTCGACGACGGTGAGATCCGATCCCGGGACCGTGCCCTGCGGGGCCTGGCCCGTGGGCTCGTCGCGACGACCGTCGAGGCCGAGGACCTCGCTCAGGAGACCTGGCTCGCCGCCTTGCAGGCGGGCGAGACGAAGATCGAAAACGTCGGCGGTTGGATGCGGATGGTGGCCCGCTACAAGGCGTTCCGTTGGCGCCACCGCGAGCGGCTGCGGTTCGACCTCGAGCGCGATGTCGCCGATCCGGAGTCGCAAGCGGAATCGTCCGCACCGACCCAGGACGCGCTCGCTGCTCTGGCGGACGCCGTGCGCGCCTTGCCGGAGCCCTATCGAACCGTCATTCGCTTGCGCTACTTCGAGGAGCTTTCGATCGACGAGATCGCGGGCTCGCTCGGGAGCCCGCGCACCACGGTGAAGAGCCAGCTGCACCGCGGCATCGTTCGGATCCGTTCGCGCATGGAGCGCGATCTCGCGCGGCGCAAGCTCTCGCGCGCCGGCTTCCTGTCGATCTTCGGTCGCGAGAAGCTCGAGAGCACGCTCGGTTTCGGACCGTTGGTCGCGGTCGCCGCCCTGGTCGTGGCCGTCGGCCTCCCGCTGGTCTTGCTCACACGCGGCTCCGACGAGCGGACGCCGTCCACGCCGTCCAACGGCCGCGTCGTCCTACGGGTCGATCGTCCGTCGGGAGCGGACGCTTCCGGCGCGGACTTCCTCGAGCCTGCGCCGCGCTTCGTTCCCGAGCGCACGCCCGTCGCGACCTCGAACGCGGCGACTGCGCCGGACCGCGGTGCCGTCCTGGTTCTCGTGGTCGAGGACGAAATCACCGGGGCGCCGTTGTCGGACTTCGACCTATGGCTCGAGCCCTCGGATCCGGTCGCCGCCCAGCGCGGCGCGCTCTTCGGACGAACGGACGCGACAGGACGGCTCGTGTGGAACGAGCTCGAAGCCGGGTGGTGGCGCCTCTTTCCCCAGCGTGGCCTCGAGCAGGACGTGCAGCTCGAGGAGAGTCGACGCCAGGAGCTCCGCCTCGTAGCGCCCGTCGGCCGGACCGTGCGCGGACTCGTCGAGGATCAGATCGGAGAGCCGATCGCGCAGGCCAAGGTCTTCCTGTCGGCACCCCGCAACAAGGGACACTGGACGCACGTCGCGACGACCGCGGCAGACGGTTCGTTCAGGATCGAGGGTGCGGACCAGCGCTCGTACCTCTATGCGGAGAGTCCCCAGAACCACATCTACCGGATCGTTTCGCTGGATCGCCCCGGAGCCCAGCGGGCGGACGAGCTCGAGGTTCGACTGCGGCTCGATCCCGAGCATGCGGTCGTGCGAGGTCAGGTGCTCGGTGTGCGTGGTGAGCCCGTGGCGGAGGCGACCGTGCGGCTCGCGATCCGGCCGATGCTCCGCGCGCAGATGCGTGATCGCGAGGCCTGGACCGAGTTCCCGCCGGCGCGCGAGGTCCTGACCGGCGCGGACGGCCGCTTCGAGATCTTGAAGCTCTCGGCCTTCGAGAACGAAGTCTGCGTCACCGCGCCGGGCTACGGCTCTTGGTCCGGCATCGTCGCGCGCGACGCCGCTGAGCTCGACGTCCGGCTGGAAGCGCCGCGCGGCGTATCCGGCCGGGTCTTGGATGGCGAACGACGGCCCGTGCCCGGCGCGACCGTCGAGCTGGTGTCCAGTTGGCTCTTCCCGAGTCTCTTCGTCCGGACCGACGGGGCCGGTCGCTTCCGCTTCGAGAACTCGCCCACCCCGACGTTTCGCATCCGCGCCTTCGACGGGGCGTCGGACCTCTCGTTCGTCGGGCGCTTCGACGCCGCGCCCGAAGGCGTGACGGAGCTCGAGCTCGCATTGCGCTCGAACTGGACGATTCGCGGTCGCGCCTCGGACGTGAACGGGCAGCCCTTGGTCGGCTACACCGTCGTGCGCACCGATTCCGAGCTCGGGCGCCCTTCCTTGGTCGACGCGCGGAGCCAGGAGTCTCGCGTGCGGACCGGACCCGACGGCTCGTTCGCGTTCAGCGCCTGTTGGCGTCGCCGACACACGCTGTGGTTGTACGAGCCAGGCGCCGGCGAGCCCAGCGCGCACCGTGTCGACATCCTGCCGGGTGGCGCTTCCGTGCAACTGCGGCTGGAGCGCTCGCTCGTCCCTTCCGCACGCGTGTCGGGCGGGGTCGCGCTGCCGGATCGAGGCCGACTGGACGAGATCGAAGTCCTGGTGCGCTCCGAGAGCTTGCCGACCGCGATCCGCGTTCCGGTGGACGCCGCGACCGGGAGCTTTCGGACGCCCCTGCTCGCACCCGGGAGCGTGACGCTCTCGCTCTGGCGCGCGGGGTTCGAGCCGGTCGAGGCGCTGACCTTGGATCTGGCGCCCGATGAACGGGCGACAGCGGGCGTGCTCGTCTACCCGTCGCCGGGGCGCTTGGTCGTGAGCTTGGTCACGAGCGACGGAGCACCCCTGCACGCCGCGGGAATGCGCGTCTCGTCCCAGCGCACGCGCCGCAACGTCGTGGGCACGGCGGATCCGGTCGAGAGCCTCGTCTGCGACGAACTCCTGCCGGGCACCTACCGCGTCGAGCTCGAAGCCGACGGCCGCGCCGACGTGCACACGAACGTTCGCATTCGTCCCGGCGAGGAGACGCACCTCGCTCTCGAGCTCCAGCCCGGGGCCCCGGTCGACATCGCGATCCACCTCGAGCATCCCGTCCCGCCCTACGAGGGCCTGCAGCTCGTGCTGGTCGGCAACGGCGGGGAGACCTGGTCCCTGGGCGAGGTCTATCCGACCGTCATGACGGGGACCTTCGAGGTCGGCATGAGCCTGCCGCTTGGGCGCTACACGGTGCAGGCCTGGCATCGGGCCGAACTCTTGGCCGAGTCCCAGGTCGACGTCGAGTGCCGGAGCGGTCCGGCGACCGAGCGCACGCTCGCGATCGACCGGGCCCTCGCGGGTGCGGGGCGCGCGGGCGCCCCCCCGCTCGGGACGCGGGACTGACGGGCGCTGCCAGTCGCTAGGGAAGAGATTGCCGCCTCCGGGGGCCCGGCCCGCACTCGTTTCGCCCGCGTTTGGCCCGGGCGCCGTGAAAACGCCCTTCCTGACCCCCTGGAGTCCCTGGGGAGCTTGGCCCCTGGCTTGCGTCAGGGGAGGCATGAGTGTCGGGATCTTTCGCGCGGCCGTCGCCCTCGCCGCCAACCAACGTCAGATGGAGACCATCTCCTCCAACCTCGCGAACCTCGCGACCCACGGGTTCAAGCGGGACACGAACGCGGCCCACCGCTTCGAACTGGGCGGCCCGCGCGGCAAGCGCCACGGGCTCGCGACCGTCAACCAGGTCGACTTCTCCCAGGGCGACCTCGCGCGGACCGGGCGCCAGCTCGACCTCGCGCTCTTCGGTGAGGGCTTCTTCGCGCTGGAGGGGCCCGAGGGCGAGGTCTACACCCGCAACGGCCAGCTCTTCCTCACGCCCGAAGGCGGTCTCGTCTCGGACTCGGGCTACCCGGTGGCCTGGGAGACCTTCCGCGTTCCGATCGATCCGGCGGGCATCCCGATCGAGATCGACTCCGAAGGCGTCGTCCGCCAGGGGCTGCTCGAGGTCGGCTACCTGAAGGTCGTGAACTTCGAGGATCCGCAGCGGCTGTACCAGGACGGCAACGGCTACTGGCTCGCGCCGAACGATCTGCGCGAGACGAATCACACGGCGAGAGTCCATCAAGGCGCGTTGGAGGGATCCAACGCCACAGGAGTCGAGGAGATGGTCGCGATGGTGAGCGTGCAGCGCTCCTACGAGACCACGGCCCGACTCATCTCTTCCATCGCAGACAGTTACAGCCGCCTAACGCGGCCCTTCTAAGAGAGTTCCACATGATCCGTGCGATGCGCACCGCGGCTTCGGGCATGCTTGCCCAACAAATGCAGGTCGACACGATCGCGAACAACATCGCGAACGTGAACACGTCTTCGTTCAAGAAGAACCGCGTCAACTTCAGGTCGCTCCTGTACTCGACGTTGCGAGAGCCCGGTGCGTCGACGTCGGCCAACCTGATGAACCCGACGGGCCTGCAGATCGGCAGCGGTACCGAGGTCTCGAGCTCGATCAAGCTCTTCATGCAGGGCGACCTCGAGCAGACCGGAGCGCCGCTGGACATGGGCATCCAGGGCGACGGCTTCTTCCGGATCAATCTCGGCAACGGGGAGTTCCGCTATACGCGCGACGGAGGCTTCCGTCGCGACGGCAACGGCCAGGTCGTCACGGTCGACGGCTTCCTGCTGATGCCTCCGTTGACCGTTCCGCCGGACGCGACGGAGATCGTGGTCGGGCAGGACGGCATCGTTCAGGTGCGCGTTGGCGGCGCGGACACGTTGCAGACGGTCGGTCAGGTGCGGCTGACGCGCTTCCCGAACCCCTCCGGCCTGCGCGCCGAGGGTCAGAACTTCTTCCGGGAAACGGCCAGCTCCGGCCCGCCGTCCGAGCAGATCCCCGGGCAGACCGGCGCGGGCTTTCTGCGCCAGGGCTTCCTCGAGCGCTCGAACGTCGCCGTGGTCGACGAGCTGATCGCGCTCATCCAGGCGCAACGCAACTACGAAGTGAACAGCCGGACCATCCAGGTCTCGGACGAGATGCTCCAGCAAGTCTCGAACCTCATCTGAGCCATGATCCTCGAAACCCTACTTGCAGTCGGTGTCACCGTGACGCTCCCGATGAACGCGGAGGTCGCCGGCACCGAGATTCTCCTGGGCGAGATCGCCATCGTCCAAGGCACGGACCCCGAGCTCGTCCGGCTGATCGAGAGCATCGACGTCGGCTACTCGCCGGCGCCGGGCTACAGCCGCCTCCTGCGGGCCGACAAGCTGCACCAGATCGTGGCGCGCCGCGCTCCGCACGTCTCGGTGCGCTTCGCCGGCGAACGGACCTGCCGCGTGCGTCCGCTCGTGCGCGAAGTTCCCGGGGCCGAACTCCTGGACGCCGCACGGACGGAGCTCGACCTGGCCTTCTCCGACGAAGACGCGACCTTCGTGCCCGTCGGCGAGCCCTTGGGCGTCGCCGTTCCGGCCGGCCTGAAGTCGCACGAGGTCCGCGCTCGGCTCCTGCCGCAGGCCGTGACCAGCGGTACGGTGAACGTCCCGGTCCAGGTGCTGGTCGACGGCGTCGTCTACCGCACCGTCTGGACCAACTGGGAGGTGTCGGCCTGGCAGACCGTGGCCGTGTTGGCCCAGCCTGTGCGAGCGGGCGAAGCGATCCACCCCGCTCACCTCGAGCGCAAGCGCGTGCGCTTGCAAAACGGAACCGAGCTCACGCCGCTGCCCGCCCAGTTCTTGTCCGGTGCCGTCGCCGTGCGCGACCTGTCCGTCGGGGAGACCGTGACGCACCTCGACATCCATCGCCCCACGGTGATCTCGGTCGGCGACTCCGTCTTCCTGCGGGTTCGCAAGGGCCGGATCACGGCCACAGTGGCGGGCGTCGCCATGCAGGCCGGCGCCGTCGGAGACCGAATCGGGGTCCGGACCGCGGGCTCGGACCTGGATCGTCGGGCGGTCGTCCTGAGCCGCGACCTCGTCCGCATCGACCTCGGCAACTGACCGAACCGAACATGAAAACGACCCTCCAACGCCTCGCGCTCGTCGCGCTCCTGATCCCCACCGTCGGTTCCGCGGCCGCGGCCCAGTCGCGACCGGGCTCGATCTACAACCCGGATCTCGGTCCGTTCGGCCTCGCCGCGGACAAGATCGCGCGACGCCCGGGCGACCTCGTCACGGTGATCGTCAACGAGTCTCTCGACGTCGAGAACGCGGAGACCTCCAACCTGACGAAGGCGACGTCGCTGGACTATCAACTGGAGTCCTTCGACATCCGGCCCGACGCGTTCAGCATCCTTCCGAATGTCACCGCGAGCTCGCAGGACGACTTCCAGGGCACGGCCAAATACCAGAAGAGCGGAACGTTCACCGCCCGGATCACGGCCATCGTCATGGACGTCCTGCCCAACGGCAACCTCGTCATCCAGGGGCGGCGTGAGATCCGCGTCGACTACGAGGTCAAGGTCATCGAGTTCAGCGGCGTCGTGCGCCGCTACGACGTCGACAAGAACAACTCCGTCCAGTCGGAGCTCGTGGCCGATGCGCGCCTCATCTACCACGGCGAAGGTCCGCTGACGAACGGTACGAACCGCTTCGGTCTCGGCCGTCTGCTCCACATCGCCATCGCCTGGCTCTGGCCCTTCTGATCCCCATGCTCCTAGTCACCCTCCTCGGGCTGATCGCCCTGCAGCCGCTCCAGGCGGATGCGCGCCGCGCCGACGTCGTCGTACCGACCGGCGACGGCGTCCAAGCCCCGACGCAGCCCTTCGGGAGCTCGACGTCCACCGTGATCCGGACGCCGCGCATCCAACCGGTGGACGTGGGCGGTGCGACCGGAGCGATCCGGGTTCGTGTTCGGCACCTCGCCAACGTGCGGGGCCAGGAAGACAACGCCGTGCACGGCATCGGTGTCGTCACGGGCTTGGGCGGAACGGGCGATACGGCGAACGACGTTCGGCAGCGCCTCATCAGCATGCTGACGACGCAGAACATCAACATCTCGCTCCAGGACGTCAACTCGGCCAACGTGGCCCTGGTCTGGGTCGAGGCGACGTTGCCGCCCGGGATCAAGCCCGGCCAGAAGCTCAGCGCGCGCATCTCGTCCCTCTACGACGCCGAGAGCCTTGTCGGGGGCATTCTGACCTACACCGAGCTGACGGACGTCACGGGCGCGACCGTCTACGCGACGGCTTCGGGTGCGATCACGACCGGCGGCTTCTCCGCCGAGGGCGCGGGCGCGACGGCCCAGCGCAACCACCTGACCGTCGGAACCGTGGCGAACGGCGCGACCGTGCAGCGCGCGGTGCCGACCGAGCTCGTGACCGAGAACGGCTTCGTGTACCTCGACCTGCGCGCGCTCAACGCGTCGTTCGAGAACGCCAAGCGCATCTCCGAGACGGTCAACGAGCTGTACCCGAGCGCCGCCACGCCCCGCGACGCGGGGACGGTGGCCGTCCAGGTGCCGCTCGATCTGCCCGAGAGCGCCTATGTGGCCTACATCAGCTCGATCCTCGAGCGCGAGCTCGAACCCGAAGCGATGGCGCGCGTCGTCCTCAACGAACGCACGGGCGTCATCGTCATGGGGGAGGGCGTGCGGATCACGCGCGGGGCGATCACGAAGGGCAACCTGACCGTGACCATCGCGGAGACGCCCGAGGCGAGTCAACCGGGTCCGTTCTCGCAGGGCACCACGGAGATCCTGCCGCGCACGGGCCTGCTCATCGAAGAAGAGGATCGCGGCCTGTCGATCGTGAACGGCGCCGTGACTCTGCGCGAAGTCGTCGAGGTCTTGAACGTCCTCGGCGTGACACCGCGCGACATGATTCAAATCCTTCAGTCCATGGCCCAGTCGGGCATGTTGCACGCGGAGATCGTCGTCCAATGATCGAACTCAACCAGTTGCAGGGAATGCTGACGCGTCCGACGGACGCGGTCCAAGGGCGGGCCAAGAGCTTGCTCGAGGCGGCGCGAGATGCCGGTGCCCAAGGCAAGACCGGCGAGGCGGCGGAGTCGTTCCAATCCGTCCTCGCGACGATGCTGATCAAGGAGATGCGGCGCTCGCTGCCCGAGGGAATGTTCGGGAAAGGCCCGGGCGCCGAGACGTACGAGGGCTGGTTCGACGAGCAAGTCGGACAATCGATGGCGAAGTGCAATGCACTCGGCATGGACGACATGCTTCGGGAACAGATCGAGCGCGCTCGGCTCCAGGTCCAGGAAGCGTCGGAAGCCGAAGAGGAGGTCGCATGAAGGAACAAACCGGCATGACGCGCTTGCTCTCCTGGATGCAGGAAGAGATCACGGCGCAGCAGGAGCTCGGCAAGCTGCTCGAGACTCAGCGCAAGGCGGTGCTCGAGTCGGACATCGCGGGTCTGGCCGCGTCCGAAGCCGACATCGAACGCCAGCTGCGGTCGGGCGTCGAGCGCAGTCGTCGCCGCGACGCGCTGGTGCGGGCCTTCGCGAAGGCCTTCGGCGTCGATGCCAAGACCCTGACGCTGGCCTCGCTGTGCGAGCGCCTGGCCGAGCGGGGCCAGGACGTCGACACCCTCCGCAAACTGCGTCAGGAACTCCGGCTGTCGACGGCGGACGTCCTGAGCTCCGGCCGCACGGTGGCCGCGCTCGCGAGGTTCCAGCGCGGACTGGCAGCAGACTTGTGCGCGCTCCTGCTGGGCGCGAACAGCGAAGGCGAAGACCAGCAAGGTCTGACGGGAAACGAAGGTCTATCGGGCGCCCGCGGGCAGCTCGTGGATACGCGAGGCTGAGCCCATGACGAGCATCGGATACAACACCGGTCTGCGCGCGCTGCTTTCTTCGCAATTCGCGCTGAATACCGTCGGCCACAACATCTCGAACGCGAACACCCTCGGGTACTCGCGCCAGCAGATCCACTTCGGCACGTCGTCGCCGCTGGCGAGCCGTGGAGTCCTGATCGGAACCGGGGTGAACGCCCTGGACGTCCAGCGGGGCGTCGATCAGCTCTTGAACCGGCGCATCTTCTCCCAGGTCAGCGTGTCGGGTTCGCTCCAGACGCAGCTCGGAGGGATGACCGAGATCGAGGCCCTCTTCGGTGAGCCCGAGGGCAACAGCGTCGGCAGCATGCTCGACGACTTCTTCACCAGCATCTCCGAGCTCTCGACGGCCCCCGAGGACGCGATCCTGCGCACGGGCGCGGTCCAGTCCGCCGTCGCGCTGACGAGCCAGTTCAACCTGCTCGATACCGGGCTGGAGAACGTCGTGCAAGACCGACGCGCGGAGCTCTCGACGAAGGTCTCGGAGGTCAACGACTTCGCCACGAAGATCGCACAGCTGAACGTGAGGATCGGAGAGTCGCTGGCGAACGGTTTGTCGCCGAACGACCTGTACGACGAACGCGACCGAGCCCTGCGGGGGCTGGCCGGAATCGTCGACTTCAAGACGGTCCAGGGTCCGAACGACGCGATCGGCGTCCTGGTCGCGGGCAACACGCTCGTTTCTTCGGCCCATGCCAACCGCATGACGGTGACGACGGACAACACGGGCAAGACGGCGCTTCAGGTCGTGGGCGCTTCCGGCTTCGTACCGGTGACGGGAGGTGCGATCGGCGGCCTACTGGAGGTCAGCCGCTCGTTGGGCCCGGACCTGAGGGGACAAATCGATCAGCTGGCGCGGAACCTGATTCTCGAGTCGAATCGCGTGCACAGCGTCGGCGTCCCGGCCGGCGGGCCGTTCACATCGCTGACGGCGCAGAACTCGATCAAGGATCGCGATCAAGACGGCTCTCTGCGGGACGAGCTGTTGTCGAATTCGGGCCTGCCGTTCGACATCTCGAACGGCGTCCTGTCCGTGAACGTCACGAACATGGAGTCCGGCGACGTCGTCAGGAGCGAGATCGCCATCTCGAAGACGCATACGACGGTGCAGGACTTGCTCGACTCGGTCAACGCGATCGACAACCTGTCCGCCGACATCGACGGTTTCGGCCGGCTGCGCCTGATCTCGAATGCCGGCCATGGCTTCGACTTCAGCTCGCGCATCGACCCGAGCCCCGACGCGGAGGGCACCTTCGGTGGAGGCCGCGCGACGCTCGGTTCCGGTGCCTCGGCGCCGTTCGCCCTGGCCGACGGCGACACTCTGAGCCTGACCGTGGATCCGAGCGGAGCCGCCGTTCCGCTCACCGTGACGTTCGCGACCGCGGACTTCGACGAGATCTCGGAAGCGACCGCCGACGAGATCGCGGCGGTGATCAACGGCGACTCGGCGGCGCAGGCCGCCGGCATCGTCGCGAACGTCGTCGGTGAACAGGTCTACCTGCAGAGCATCAGCTCCGGAGCCACCCAGTCGTTCCGACTCGATGGCGGGACAGCGGTAGCGACGATGGGTCTGGGCTTTGCCGTCGGTACGACGACGACCGGTCAGGACAACACCGTCGACGTCGAGATTCAGGGCCTCTACACGGGCGCGGGCGACGAAGTCTTCACTTTCCGTCCCAATATGGACGGGACGATCGGCACGACCCCCGGCCTCGCGATCGACGTCTTCGACGCGTCCGGTGAACGCATCTCGACCCTCGAGGTCGGCGTGGGCTACCAGCCGGGAAGCGAGCTGGAGATCGGAGAGGGACTGCGCGTCTCCTTCGGTCTCGGCGAGATCTCGGCGACGAACAACGATGCCTTCGAGCTCGAGGTCGTCGACGATCCCGACACGACGGACGTGTTGGTCGCACTGGGTCTGAACTCGCTCTTCGTCGGCAGCGATGCCGAGACGATCGGCGTGCGCGAGGACATCGTGGCGGACCCCTCCCTGCTGTCGTCCTCGAAGACGGGCTCGAGCGGCGACAGCTCGCTCTTGCTGGACCTTCTGGACGTCGACTCCAAGGGCATCGGGAGCCTCGGCGGAGCGACCATCGGCCAGTTCTACGGCAACATCGTCGGTGACACAGGCTTCGAGGTCGCCTCCACGAACAGCGCGTTGCAATCGAACGACATCTTGATCTCGAGCCTGGACCTCCGTCGGGACCAGGTGGCGGGCGTGAACGTCGACGAAGAGCTCGTCGACCTGCTCCAGTACGAGCAGTCCTTCGCCGCCGCCGCCCAATTCATCACCGTCGTGAACCAGCTCAACGACGAACTCCTGTCCTTGATCTGATCATGACACTACGCATCAGCACTCTCGGCTCGTTTCAGCAGGTCCTGCTCGGGATCCGCGGAAACCAGGGCCTTCTGATCCGGGCACAGGAACAAGTGGCCTCCGGTCGCCGCATCCTGCGCCCCTCGGACGACCCGACGGGAACGGCGCGCTCGCTCTCCCTCACGCGTCAGTTGGCTGACACGGGGCGCTTCAAGGAAGCGATCACAGCCGGTCTGACCAGCACGAACACCGCCACGAGCGGGCTCGAGGACGCGAGTGGCCTCCTGGCCGAGGCGCGCGCGCTCGTGCTCCAGTCGATGAACGGAACGCTTCAGCAGGAGGACCGTGAGTCTTTGGCTGCCGAGTTCGACCTGATCCGGGCGCAGCTGCTCGAGATCGGCAACGTGCGCGCCGGCGACCGCTACCTGTTCGGCGGCACGAAGTCGGGCGCTCCGCCCTGGCAGGAGGTCCGGGTCGGCGACGAAACTCGCGTCGTCTACCGCGGCAACGAAGAGCAACAGTTCCTCCGCATCGGACCGGGCGTGGATCTGCCGGTCAACCTGCCCGGCATCGACATCTTCGGGCTCTCTTCTCACTCGGGGGCGCGCTTCTCGAACCTGACGGGACTGGCCGGCGGTACGACGGCCAACGAAGGCCAAGGCCACGCCGACGTCATCCTCCGTCACGACGCCACCTTGGCCCCGGGTGGTTTGCCGGGCATCGCGCTCGTGAACGGCGGGGCCGGGGACACTCTCCTCGGTGACAACGAGCTCGTGATCGATGCCGCGGCAGGCACGATCCGACTCGGTGCGGGGCCACAGATTTCGATCCCGGGTCCGCCCGAGGACCTGTCGGACATCGTCGTGGAGAACGAATCGGGCGGCACTCTGCACCTCGACCTCAGCGGCTATGCGGGTGGCTCGTTCACCGGCACCTTCACGGGGCAGGGGTCGGCCTCCCTCGACGGTTCCACGTTCGTCGCGCTCGACTTCACCCAGACGGATCTCGAGCTGCGGGACGACGCGCGCGGAATCGTGTTGCACGTCGATACGACCGGCGTCGAACGGGCTGGCAAGGAGCTCGTGACCTTCGGAGGAACCGGCAACGTGTTCGACCTGCTCGCGGGCCTCGCCGGGGATCTTCGCAACGAGGAGGGGCTGGACAGCCACGAGCTCCTGGGCCGCCTCGACGATCGTCTCGAGGAGATCGGCAAGAACCAGCAGGGCGTCCTGCTCGGGCTGGGCGTGCTCGGCTCGCGGAGCCAGCGCCTGATCAGCGCCGAGGACCGTGTCCAAAGCGTCGAGCTCCAGCTCGAGACCCTGCTGTCGAACGAGCGCGACGCGGACTTCGCCGAGGTGGCCTTGGATCTCGCGCGGGCCGATCTCACCCTTCAGACGGCACAGGCGTCCGGTGCCCGTCTCATCCAGACCTCACTCCTCAACTTCTTGAGGTAAGCCAAGATGACCGCGATACCCGGAGCAGCTGGATCGGGACCGATCCAACCCCTCGATCCCAAGGCGGATCCGAAGGGCGAAGCGACACGCTCGGCCGAGCGTTCCGAGAGCAGTCCGGCCTTCCAGGTGCTCTTGGAGCGCCTGCAAGAGAAGGCGCGCGAGCTGCAGGAGCGGAGCCGTTCCGCCGACGATCCCGCGGCCCTTTCGGGAGCGGTCGATACGGCCCGCTCGTCCCTCGAGGACGCGCGCACCCTGACCGAAGAGCTCCTGGAAGCCTACCGCATCGAAGAGCAGCGTCGCGGGCGCAGCGCGGCGGACGACGCGGCCGGCGGCGCCTCGACGGATTCGAAGTGAGCGTCCTTCTCGGCCGCGCGCGCGAGGACGGGCGACGCCTGATCGAAGCGACCTTCGCCGACGGGGCGAACATCCCCGCCGAGTGCCCGTTGGTCTTCGACGAAGGCTTCGACGGCGAGCTGGTCGGTCTCGAACACGAGGGCGTCGTACGAGCGGCCTGCGGGATCTTGCCGCGCGAATTCGAGACGCGGGGCGAGACGATCGCGATCGGCTTGATCGGTTCGGTGGTCACCGACGAGGCCTTCCGTGGTCGCGGCCTCGGCACGCGGCTCTTGGTAGCTGCCGAAGAACACCTGCGCGCACGGGGGTGCGAGCTCGCGCTCCTGTGGGCGGACGACGCGGATTTCTACCTGCACCGGGGCTACGACCCGATCGGTGGCGAAGACGACTTCGAGCTCGGGGCGACGGCCGCGCGGGCGCTTCCCGACGTCGACGGAGTCCGTTCCTGCACTCCGGCCGATGCCACGGCGATCCACGGCCTGTACGAGCGTCACCCCGTGCGCGTCCGGCGTTCGGGGCGGGAGACCGCAGCCCTGCTGGCCTGTCCGGGGATGACGACGCTCGTCGCCGTCGTCGAAGGCGAGGTCCGTGCGTACGCCTGCTGTGGACGGGGGCGCGATCTGGCCGGGGTCGTGCACGAATGGGCCGGTCCGACCGAGCTCGTGGCCGCGCTCGTCAAGCGGCATCACGCACGGGCGGTGGGAGCCGGCGCGGAGCACCTCGTCGTCATGACGCCGGGCCGCACCGCCGAGCTGGGTACACGGCTCGAAGCGGCTGGAGCGCGCCGCAACACCGGCTACCTGGGCCTCGCCAAGGCCTTGTCGTTGGACGGGTTGACGCGCTTGTTCGACCGTCGGCTGAGCGCGCAAGGCAGCGCCGAGCTCAGCGCCGAGGATTCCCCGACCATCCGCTTTCACGGACCGAGCGGCGAGGGCACCTTCGACGCCCGCGAGGCTTTGACGTTCCTCTTTCCGCCCGGTGCGATCCGAGCGGAAGTCGAGGCCTTGGCGGAGGGGCTGGGTCTCGCGCCCGGCGCCCTGCCCCTCGACCTCTTCGCCTTCGGCCTCGACTCGATCTGATGGAAGCGGGCTGCTAGCGGAAGTAGCCGACCGTCGCGTCGATGGCGTTGTTCAGCTGGATCACGCCGGGGCTGAACGTGGCGCCCTGGGCGCAGACGTTCGCGCCGAGCAGGTTGCAATCCGAGCGCAGCGGAATCGAGTGCGTTCCGAAGGCGACGTCGATGCGGACGAAGGGCGGCAGGCACAGGAGCTCGCCCGCCACCAGGCCGCTTGTGAACACGAAGCCATTCGTCGGGCCGCCGGTGCCGATGATGACGATGCTGGCGATGGCGCCCGGCGTCGCGATGTCGACCGCGAAGTCCCAGCTGTGGCCGATCGTCGGCGCAACGAGCTCGGTCAGCCCGACAGGGTTGACACCGGTTCCGTTGCGCAGCGACGTCACGACCTGCGCCGCGCCGTCACAGGCGAAGGAAACCCCGAAGAGGCCGATGTCGTCGGCTCCGGCAATCGTACCGACCAGCGTCGCGATGCCCGTGGCCTTGTCGATGTCGTAGACGATCGCCGTGTCGTCGGCGTCGTCGCCCTCGAAGCCGAAGAGGTTGCCGGAAGCGTCCGCCTCGAGGCCGAAGATCATGCTGCCGTTCACGTGCGAGCCGACGATCACCGCGCTCGAAGCGCCGAGGTCCACGCGGATCAGCTCTTCGCCGGTCGTGCCGTACAGGAAGCCGTCCGTCCGGCAAAAGGCCAGGTCACCGCCCGAGTTGGCCTGCATGTCGATCCCCGTCGACGTCGCCAGGCCGGTGTCCAGGTCGATGGTGTGCAGGAAGTGGTCGTTCAGGCCCCAGGCGTAGAGCTCCCCGTCGTCCGCGAACTCGAGTGCGTTCAGGCTGTTCATGTTCTCGCCGATCAGCGCGACGACCGCCGCGTTCTCGGGATCGATCTGGACGAGCGCCGTTCCGCCGGAAACGAACTGCAGGCCGTACAAGAGGCCCGTATCGGGGTGAATGGCGATGTCGCCGATCAGGACATCCGTGCATCCGACCGCGATGGCCATCGGCGTCGAATCATGCTGATCGATCCGGTAGAGGTCGGAATGCGCGTCGTTCTGACCGTTGCCGATCGCGTAGAGCGTCTGGGCCGAGGAGGCCCCGGCGATGAGGAGCGTGGCTGCGAGGCACGTTGCGGGAACTTTCATGGTGATGCGTAGGTGGCGGCCATCCGAGCGGATGGCAAGACGTCAGTAGAAACCGACCTGGACGTCGATCGCGTTGGTCAGAGTGAAGTTGCCGGGAAAGACGGTCGCGGCCTGGCAAGCGAACGTGCGACCGAGGAGGTTGCAGTCGCCACGGATGAACAACTCGTGTTCGCCGAAGGCGACGTCGAAGCGAACGAACGGGGGCAGGCACAGCAGCTCGCCCGTGATGTCGCCGGTCATCATCGTGCCGGATGTCGGGCCTCCGAGCGCCACGACGACGATGCTCGCGAGCGCGCCGGAAGTCACGAGGTCGACGCTGGTCGACCAGGAGGAGTTGATGACCGGCGGAGAGTTGACGGTGAAGGCCTGTGGGTTGACCCCGCTGCCGTTGCGCAACGCGGTGCTCGACTCAGCGGAGTTTTCGCAAGCGAAGGCGACGCCGAAGAGGCCGATGTCCCTCCCGCCGCTGAGGATTCCGACGCGCGTGGCGGCACCGGAGGCCTTGTTGATGAGATGGACTTGGGCGAAGTCGAAGAGCAGGGAACCCTCGAAGCCGAACAGCACGCCGTTCTCGTCGACCTCGAGCCCGAACATGTTGATCTGACCGTGATTGCCCTGCACCGTCGCCGGACCAGGGAGCAGATCGGTTCGCACGAGCGCCGTTCCCGTCGTCCCGTACATGAAGCCGTCCGCCGCGCAATAGGCCAGGTCGCCGCCGGAGAAGGCCTGCATGTCGATCCCCGTGGGGAAGGCGCCGCCCGTGACCGTCTCGAGCAGGTACAGGTCCGTATCGTCGGAGCCCCAGCCATAGAGGAAGCCCAGATCGGTGAACTCGAGTGCGTTCAGGCGCACGCCGTTCGATCCGATCACGAGGACGAAGCCCGTGGCCGGGTCGATCCGGCAGAGCTCGGAGGGGCCGTTGTCCGGGAAGACGAGTCCGTAGAGGTGGCCCGTCCGCGGATGAATGGCGATGTCGCTGATGATGAACCCGGTCTCGCCGATGTCGACGACGCTGGGGAACGTGGTGAGGTTCTCGATTCGAAAGAGGTTGGACGAGCCGTCGTCCAGGCCGTTTCCAATCCCGTACAGCGCCTGTCCCGAGACCGCTCCCGCGAGCAGAACGGTGCTGGACGTGCGAGCGAGAAACTGAATCACGGGGCCTCCTGAGGGGGCGATCGAAGGGGTGAGAGGGCGAGGTCTCGAGGGGAGTGGCGCCAGGATCACGATACGTGAAGTCCGAACGGCGCGGCCGATCCGGATTCCGAAAAAGCCCTCTGGAAGGCCTCGTTCGTCGTCTTGGGGGTGTCTGTGGCCGTACACCACCCCGCGGTGCGAAAGCTCTTCCGGCCACGGGCTCCCGGCAAGTCCCCAAAGCACCCGACAGCGTCGTTCGATGCCGCGCGTTGCGCGCGCTCGGTGACCTTCGCTTTGCTGCTGGCTCGCGCGCGTTCCGCGCGTTCGTTCGACGGTCGGGGGTCAGGTACGTGGCGCGCGAGCCGGCAACCCGTCCAGAACGCGTCGGGCCGTCTGACTCCAGGTGAAGAGCCGCGCCATGCGCTCGCGTCCAGCGAGGCCACGGGCGTACGTCTCCGCCGGATCGGACAGGGCTGCGCGCAGGTCGTCGGTCAAGCGTCCGATGTCGCACTTGGGCGCCAGCCAGGCCGTGCGCCCGGCTTCGACGACCTCGGGCACGGAGCCCGCGTCGTAGGCGACGACCGCCAATCCCGCGGCCTGCGCCTCGGCGATCGCGAGTCCGAAGGACTCCGAGTGCGAGGGCAGGACGGCGAGGTCGGCCGCCTCCAGCTCGCGGAAGAGCCCGGCGTCGTCCAGGTGCGGAGCGACCTCGACCAGGGCCTCGATCCCGTGTTCGCGCGCCAGCTCGCGCACGCGCTCCGCCGCGCCGCTTCCAAAGATCCGGAAGGTCCAATCCCGCCGCCCCTCCGCGGCCAGACGCCCCAGAGCCTCCAGGGCGTCGGCGATCCCCTTCTCGGGGACGAGCCGCCCGAAGAAGAGCAGCCGTCGCACGGCCTCGCGCGGCGCCCGCGGAAGGCGGGCGAAATCCGGCCGCACGCCCAGATAGGTGACGTGAATGCGCTCGGGGGCACAGCCGACGACCTCGATCAGCTCGCTCTTCGTGAACTCCGAGTTCGCGAACAGCACCTCGGCCTCGCGGTAGGGCTCGACGATGAAGCGCCGGTTGGCACGCCGCATCAGGAGGCCTCGCAGCCCCTTGCCTTGGCGCGCGGGGGCCAACGCCATCCGATACGACAGCCACGTCGCGATGAAGCCGAAGGTGATGCCGCGCTCGCGAAGGAAGGACGGGAGCCAGGCGGCCTCGTTGAAAAAGGACAGGACGGCGTCCACGCGCCGACCGACGAGGATGCGCTCGAGCGCGCGCCGCAGCGGCTTGCCGTCGAGCATCCAGTGCAAGGGGTGAGGCGCGACCCGCACGACCTCGACTCCGAGCGGCGCGAGTCGCTCCTCGTGGTCGAAGCCCAGGAGGGCGTCGTCGATGACGGGCCGTGGGAAGCTCGCGTAGTTCGCGGCCGAGACGCACACGAGCACGACCCGCACTCCTTCGCCGGCCAGGGCCGCCGCGAGCTCCTGGATGTGCCGCGCGACGCCCCCCGGGGTGCCCAGGGCCCAACCGAACGTGATCACGATGCAGCGCGGCTCGTCTCCGGCCGCCGCCGGGGTGCTTCGGATTCGCTCGGGGGTGCTCTGCATGACGGTCCCAGAGAGCATCGGCAGTGCGCGCGGGCCCCTCAAGCAAAGAGCGCGGGCATCCGAAAGCGAAGGCGAGGAGCGCTCCCCGCCGTCCCGCCGTGACCCCCGACCACCCGCATCGCCCGAGCCGCTCGTCGCCGGGCCGAGGAGCCGCCCGACGACCCCCGGGAAAGGGCCGCAAGCCCTTGGCAGAGCAGGCCTTGGAGGATCCGGGAGCCCCCGAGCCCGCAGACCTTGGAGGCGCCGAGAGCGCCCCCGGGTGTGCTAGCCTCCCCGCTCGACCATGACCGCCGACCGCCCCTCACCGTCGACCGCCGCGGCCTGGACCCTGGGCGCGCTCGCCTCGGGGCTCGCGGGCGGGTACCTGAACTTCGCGGTCTCCGCGCTGGATGCCCCGCGGGCCTATGGGGCGCCGCTGGCGGCGCTCTTGCCCCTGGCGGCTTCCGTCGCTCTCGTCCTCGCGTTGGCCGCGCTCGCGAGCCTGGTCCTCGCGCCGCTCGCTCGCGCTCTCGGCCTGGGTCCGCTTCCGGCCAGCGCCGGCCTGTTCGGGCTCGTCGTCTGCGCCAGCGGCACAGCTCCCCTCGTCGAGATCCTCGGTCGTGGGGTCGCCGCCGAACGCTTGCCGGCGCTCGTCGCGCTCGCCCTTGGTGTCGCGTTGCTCGGGATGGCGAGCGCCTTTCTCGCCGTCGAGCGCTTCGAAGCGCTACGGACGAAGGGCTGGCAGGCGGGCTGTGCGATCTTCGCGGTCGTCGGAACCTGGTCGCTCTGGTACGGGACGTACCGCGGTGGCCGGCTCGCAGCACTCGCACTCGTCGGTCTCGCCGGCGTGTCGATCGCGGTCGCCTGCGTGCGCTGGCGTCTTCCACAGCGGTCGCTCCTCGTCGGTCTCCTGCTGGCCACCTTCGCCGGCGGGTTGATCGGCGGCTTCACGGGCGGAGCGCGAGCCCTGTCGGCTTCGTCGCCGGCGCTCGACGGCTCCGGTCCGCCGGCGATCGTGCTCGTCACGGTCGACACCCTGCGGCCGGACATCCTCGCGGACGAGGCGACGCCCGCGCTCGACGGTCTCCTGGCGGACAGCATCGTCTTCGAACAAGCGCGTAGCGCCGCGCCGTGGACGAAGCCCGCCCTGGCGACGATCTTGACCGGCCTCTCCCCCTGGGTTCACCGCACGACCTCGCGGCGCAAGCGGCTGCCCGACGAGCTCACGACCCTGGCCGAGCATCTGCGCGCGGCGGGCTACCGGACCGGCGGGGCGGGCCTGAACGTGCACCTCGAGCGCATGTTCAACTTCGCGCAAGGCTTCGACGACTATGCCTTTCCGGCGCGCGCCGAGCTCGGGATCTCGTTCGGTGCCAAGCTGCTCACCGCCTGCGATCCGGATCGCTTCCCCGAGCTCTTCCCCTCGACCACCGCCGTGGCCGACGTCGCGATCGACTGGCTCGAGCGCGCCGTCGACGGCGAGCGCCCCGTCTTCCTGTGGATGCACGTGCTCGATCCGCACTGGCCCTACGAGCCGCCGGCGGACTACACGACGCCTCCGGAGTCCGGGACGCGGATCGCGAACTACTGGGGCGACCCCGACACGGTCACGAACGTGCAAGCCGGCAACCTGAAGCTCGGCGAGGCCGACCGCGCCCGCGTGCGCGAGCTGTATCGCGGCGAGATCCGCTACGTCGACGACAACGTCGGGCGCCTGCTCGCAAAGCTGCGCGAGCTGGGGCTCTACGACGAGAGTCTCATCGTGTTCGCGAGCGACCATGGCGAGGAATTCTGGGAGCACGGCAGCTACGAGCACGGGCACACGCTGTATGACGAAGTCCTGCGCGTTCCGCTTGCCTTCAAGCTACCGGCGTCGAATCCGTCCCGCGCCGGGCGGCGCCCCGAGCCGGTCTCGACCGAGAGCTTGACGCCGACCGTGCTGGACCTGCTCGGACGAAGCGCGAAGACGACCGGTCGTTCCCTGCGTCCGCTGTGGGAGTCGCCCGGCAGCGTGCCGGCCGAGCCGCTCTTCAGCAACGGGACCTACTACCGCGGCGAGAAGGAAGCCGTCGTGTTCGACGGCTTGAAGCTGGTCGTCGACCTCGAGACGAAGCGCGTCGAGCTCTATGACCTGGCCGCGGATCCCGCCGAGCTGGACTCGTTGGCGTCGTCACGTCCGCGCGACGTCGCGCGTGGACGCGAGCTGCTCGAGGCGCGCTTTCGTGCGGCCCAGGACCTGCGTGCCGAGCTGGGGCTCGGCGACGACGAGGCCGACCTGGATCCGCTCGTGCACGCGCGCCTGAAGGCCCTGGGCTACGCCGGCAGCGACTGAGCGCGCGCCCTCAGGCGTAGTTGCCGGGGAACAGCTCGCGCTCCACGGCCTCGATCACGCTGTGGATGATCTTGATGTGGATCTCCTGGATGCGATCGGAGGTCGTCGCCAGCGGGACGATGATCGGCACGTCGACCTCCGGACCCAGCTCGCCACCATCCTTGCCCAGCAGTCCGACCGTCGCGATTCCGAGCTCTTGCGCCTTGCGAACGGCGCGCAACACGTTGGGGGAGTTGCCGCTGGTCGAGATGGCGAGCAGGACGTCGCCCTCCCGTCCATGGGCCGCGACCGAGCGCGCGAAGACCTCGTCGTAGCCGAAATCGTTCGCGATGCAGGACAGCTGGCTCGGATCGGAGAACGCGAGCGCCGGAAGGGCATCGCGATTGCCGCGAAAGCGTCCCGTCCACTCTTCCGCGAAGTGCATCGCGTCGCACATGCTGCCGCCATTGCCGCAGGACATGAACTTCTTCCCGTCGCGCATGGCGCGCACGCCGAGCTCGGCGAAGCGCGCGACGCTCGGCAACCCCTTCGGGCTCTCGCGAAAAGCGGCCAGGACACGGGCGGCCTCGTCGAACGAGGCGCGGATGGAGTCGGAAGCGGACATCGCGTGCGGCATTGTGGTCGGCCCGTGGGAGACTCACAAGATTGGAAGGGAAGAAGCAGACCGTAAGGTCGTCGACCCGGCTCGTCCCGACCTCGCCTATGAAGCCCACGCTCTCCACTTCCCGCCGGGGAACGCTCCTGTTCCTCGTGCTGTTCGTGCTCGCGGCGCTGTTCTGGATCGAGCGACCCCGCTCGGAGCCCGGGACGATGGCGGAGCGCGGGACGACGCCCCCGACGGCAGCTGCGGCCAGCGAACCGGCTGCGCGCCCTTCGAGTGCGAACCTGTCCGCGCCCGACGAAGGTCGTACGGGGCGTGAGGAGCCTGCGCCTGCCCGAGCCGGTGCCTCCGATTCGGCCGCGCGCGGGGTCGTCGGTCGCGTCGTCTCGGCGGAGGGCGCTCCGCTCTCCGGCCTCAGCTTGGCGGTCGCCGATCGCATCGTCACGCGTTCCGACGCGAACGGTGTCTTCTGGCTCGAGCGCGAGCCGCTGGCGGAGGCGCGGATCACCCTCGCGAGCGCGGGCTACGAGACGCTCGTCGCGGGGCGTGCGGAGGCCGGGGCCTGCGTCGTCGTCGGTGCCGCGACGATCGAGCTGGGAGGTCGCGTGCACGACCGCGAAGGATCACCCGTGAACGGTGCGCGCGTCGAGCTCGTGATTCCGGCCGCGGGACTGGAGCGCGCGCGCGCGGCGGCGGCTGCTTCCCAAACAGTGGGTGAAGCGGTCAACGCGGACGTGCGTTTGCAGCTCGAGACGGATGCAGACGGCGCGTTCTGGTTCGCTTCGGCACCGCTCGTCCGTGGCGCTCGCATGGTCGTGACCCACCCCGACTTCGTCACGTGGCGCGGGCTCGAGCCCATGCGCCCGCGCACGGACATCGAAGTCGAGCTCCTGCGAGCGTTCGAAGAGGGCGAGCGTGGCCAGCTGGTCGGACGCGTCGTCTCTCCGAGCGGAGTCGGGATCGAAGCGGCGCTCGTGCGTCTGCGCGAGCGCGAGACGCAAACGGACTCGCTCGGCCAGTTCACGCTTCCGGTCGGCAGGCCAGGCACGACCGACGCGCTCGTCGCGGTGGCGCCCGGCCACGTGCCCGCCGTGCTCGAGGACCTGGGCGCTTGGCTGCGCGCGTCCGAGGGCTTTCCCGGTCCGATCGAGCTCGTCCTCTTCCCCGGCCCTGCCGAGATCGAGGGGGTCTTGATCGACGCCGTCGGACGACCGTGCGTGGGCTGGCAGATCAAGCTCCTGGACGGGACCGTCGTGGCGACGCCCGCGAAGGGGCCCCTCTTGGCCGAGGACCTCGCCGCGGAGCGCAGCGGTCCGTTGCGCACCGCCGCGAACGGCGGCTTTTCCTTTGGCGGCCTCGTCCCCGGGCGGACCTATCGCCTGCGCGCCTGGAACGAACGCACCCTGCAGATCGTCGAGAGCGAAGCGATCCTCGCCAACTCCTGGGGTGTGCGCCTGGAGGTTCCGCCCGAGCCCTTCCGCGAGACGGTCGACGGCATCGTCGTGGGAACCTCGAGCGAGCCGCTGGCCGGAGTGCGTGTGCGTCTGACGATGGAAGTGCACGCCCTGGACGCGAGCTCGTGGATGCACTCGAACCAGGAAGTGCGCACGGACAAGGACGGAGGCTTCCGCTTTCGCGACGTGCCCCAGAACGAGCTCTTCCTGCGCTTCGAACGCGACGGCCTCGTCCCGAAGCGCGTGGACCTGCCCCCGGCCGATTCCGGTCGCGAGCTCGTCGTCCAGCTCCTGGGGCTGGGCGAACTGCGCTTCGATCACGCGCTCTACCCCGACCCCCCGACCCTGCGTCTGCTCGACGACGACGACCAAGCCCTGGAGTTCCGCATCCGCGACGGCGACGACGACCGCACCCGACGCGTCCACCGCTTGCAACTCTCCGGCGAACGCACACCGACCCTCGTCGTCCGCGAGGACGTGCGTCGCGTCGTGCTCGAGCTCGATGGGGTGGAGCTGCTGCGCCGCGCCATCCACGTCCCGCCCGGCGCCTTCGTGGTCGTCGAGCTCTGAAGCGTCACGGGTAGCCAGGTCGCCCGCCGCCCGGCGCCTTTCGATCGGGGGCCCGACGTTCCCGGAAAGCGAGGGGATTCTCCGTCACCGTGCCGCGCACGCGCCGGTCCTGGACCCCGTACCCCGGGTGGGTGGGGGCGGGTGGGTGGGTGGGGGCTGCGGCCGAAGCGGGGGTCGGGTGATCAACGCGCGTCCAGAAGGCCGCGTCGGCCCAGGGGTTTCTCGGACCCGCGCCTGGCCTGGAATTGACCTCGCTCGTTCGTGCGTCACACTGAGCGCCCGTGAAGCTCTCGACCGCCCTGCTCCTCTGTGCCGCCCTGCCGCTCGGCTACCTCAGCCTGACCGAACATGGACGCCTGACCGCCGCGCGACCCGTCGAGGTCGAGCTCGAGGGACCGGTGAAGCGTGTGCTCGACGCGGAGGCGCCTGCGGGGTTCGTCGTGCGGAGCTTGGCGATCGAGGGAATGTGTTGCTCGGGTTGCACGGGCAAGCTCGCCGGGAGGTTGGCGGCCCTGGACGAGGTGCAGGACTTTGCGGTCGACTTCGCTTCGAGCTCGGCGCAGGCCCTGGTCGCGCGCGAGGTCGAGGTGGGCGTGCTGGAGGAGGCGTTGACCTTCGACAAGTACGTGGCCCGCAGCGTGCGACCCTGAGCAGGGGTGTTTCGCGGGCGGGAGCGCTACCATGCCGCTCGCCTTGGGTCCCGAAGTCGCCGCGGCCGTCACGCATGCCTTCCCATGAAGATCGCCATCCACATCGCACGCATCCTGCTCGGGCTGCCGTTCCTCGTCTTCGGGTTGAACGGGTTCTTCGAGTTCCTCGAGCCGCCCCAGCCGCCGACGCAGGACGCGGCGGCGTTCATCGGTGCGCTCGCGGGAGCGAATCACTTCTGGACTCTGCTGAAGGGGACGGAGGTCGTGTGCGGACTCCTGCTCGTCGCCGGGGTCTACGTGCCCCTGGCCTTGACCGTGCTCGCGCCGATCCTCTTGAACATCCTCGCCTACCACCTCGCGCTCGATCCGTCCGGGACGCCGCTCGCGGGTGGGCTCGTCGTGCTCGAGGTCTTCTTGGCTTGGTCGTACCGCACGCACCTGAAGGGCGTGCTGCGGACGATGGCCCAGCCCAGCGGGCAGGACTGAGCCCGAGCGCCGCCGTTTCCGGCGGCCGGTGTCAGACGCGGTAGCGCAGCCGCCGCAGGGTCGCGGCGAAGTCGGCGATCACGGCGCGGGCGGCCGCGCGTTCGGTCGCGTCGAGGGCGGGGCCTCCTTCTGACACGGCTTCGAGCGCGCGCTCCAGCTCGCCCGCGAGCGAGCGTTGGCCGGCGCGGATCGTGAGTTCCCAGGGGTCGCGCGCGACCGACCAACCCCAGCTGATCCGTTCGAGGAGCAGCGGCGCCAGCGCGCTCAGACGCGCACGTGCGTCGGCGTCCTCGAGCCCGCTCGCCCGCTCGACGCTCTCGTGCCAAAGCCGGCCGAGGTCGAGCTCGAGGGCTTCGTTCAGGCGCTCCCAGGTCGGTTCGAGCCGCTCCCAAAGCGGTTCCATGCGCTTGTGGATCGGCTCCATCCGCTTGTGAAAGGGCTCGATCTCTTGGTGCCACTGCTCGATGCGCCGGTGGAACGGCTCGAGCTCCTCGTGCATCCGTTCGAGCTCCTCGTGCAAGGGCTCCATGCGGTGGTGGACCGCTTCGAGCTCCTCGTGGGCCGGCTCCATTTCCTCGTGCAAGTGCCCGATCCGTTCATGGAAGGGCTCGAGCTCCTCGTGCACGTGCTGCATCTGCGCGTGCAGGGGTTCCATCTCCTTGTGGACCTGCTCGATCCGCCGGTGGAAGGGTTCGAGCTCCTCGTGCACGCGCTCGAGCTCGGTCTGGATCGGTCGCATCTGTTCGTGCACGTCCTCGATGCGCTGCGCCAGCTCCTCGATCTCCACGGTCAAGGGGCGGATCTTCGCGGCCTCCCGGGTCGGATCCAGGCGCTCGATCCGTTCGTGCAGCTCGTCGATGCGCTCGTGCAGTTCGTCGGTCCGGTCGTGGAAGGGCTCGAGCTGCTCGTGCAGCTCGTCCTGGCGGCGATGAACGCGCTCCATCTCGCCGTGGATTTGATCGATCCGCTCGTGATAGGGCTCCAGGCGTTCGTGCAGGGCTTCCTGCCGCGCATGGACATGCTCCATCTCCTCGTGAACCTGCTCGATCCGCTCTTGCTCCGGCTCGATCCGCTCGTGGATGTGCTCGATCTCCTCGTGGAAGGGCTCCATGCGCTCGTGCAGCTCTTCTTGCGCTTCGTGCAGCGGTTCCATCTCCGCGTGGATGCGGTCGATCTCGTCCTGGAACGGCTGCATCTCGGCGTGGAGCGCATCCAGTTCGCGCTCGAAGGGTTCGAGTTCTTCGAGGGTCGGTCGTGCCGCAGCGAAGGCGGAGCGCACGCCCTCGTCGTTGCGCCACAGCGGCGTGGCGGTCGGCTCCACGTCTTGGCCGTCGAACACGCGCCCGCTGATCCGGGTCGTTCCCGAGCCGGTGTGCAGCATCAGGTAGGAGGCTTCGGCGCGCTTGTGGCCCTGTGCACCCGGTGCGCTCTGGGCGACGGGCGTCGTCGTCGGTTCGACCTGGCCCTTGCTGGCCGCGGGGAACGTGCGCGCGGCGACGCAGGCGCCGGTCGTCGCGATCATCGCCAGGGTCAACGGAGCGAGCAGCGCATGGCCGCGACGGGGTTCGTTCTCGAGAATCGACATCAGTCTTCCTTCCAGTTGCGAGGGATGGGCCATGGCCAACGAGGCGTGCCCGAGCCGGCGGCGGTTCGCGCCGACCGCGAGCTCGAGCAGGTGTTCCGCGTAGAGCGACGGAGGCGTGCCGAGCGCGACGACGGCCTCGTCACAGGCTCGCTCGCGCTCGACGGACAGCCGCCGGAAGGCGAGCCACACGAGCGGATGGAACCAGTAGACGGCGCGCGCGACCTGGGCCAGGACCTGCGTGGCCCAATCCCCGCGCCGGATGTGGGACAGCTCGTGCGCGAGCACGATCTCGCTGCGTTCGCGCGACCAGGCGAGGGCGGATTCGGGGAGCAGCACGACCGGTTTCCAGTGTCCGAAGGTCATCGGCGTGCCGACGAGTTCGCTCGTACAGACCCGTACCCGCGCGCCCGCTCCGAGCCGCCCTCCGACCTCGCGCGCGACGTCGAGCAACGCGACGTCCGTGCACGGGCGCGCCGTCGCGAGCAGCCAGCGGATGCGCAGCAAGCCCGCCGCGAGCCACAAGAGCCCCAGCACCGCGCCGCACAGCCAGGCCGCGAGCACGCCGGTCGGTCCGCTCGGCAAGCGCAGCTGCTCGAGCGCCGAGGCGAACCACGTCGCCGCCGTCTCGGAGGCGGTGGTGCTCGACCTCGCTTCGCGCTCGGGCCCGGAGGCGGTCGTCGTGCGCGGCGCGGCACTTGGCAGCGCACGGTCGGCGCCGTCCAAGGATGTCGGCGCGCCCGCATGGGCTCCCGCGGTGTCGGTTCGAGCGAACGCGGCCGCCCGCGCGTCCCCGAGCTCGTCAAGCGTGCGGTTCTCCTGACCAAGCGGCGCGCGCATCGATGGCCCGCCGGCGCCGGTCCGTTCCGGTTCGAGCTGGCGCACGTCCCCGAGCGCGGTGGTCGGCGACGTCGACAGAAGCGGCTGCACAGGCTCGCGCACGCTGCGTTCGGTCGCGCGCCCGTGACCGTCCGGCGTCGCGACGACCGCCGGCGCTGGAAGAAGGGCGAGGCGCCAGAGGGGAGCGGCCCACGCGAGGGCCGGGATCGCCAGGGCTCCGAACACGCCCAGGGCCCAGGCCTTGTGGCGCAGGGCCGCGGCTCGGCGCGTGCAGGCCAAGGCCAAGAAAGCCGCGCAGAGAAGCGGCACGCTCGCGCGCAGGACCGTGTCGGCCAGCGTCGTGAAGTCGGGCACCATGGCTAGCGGCCCTCCTTCTTGGCGCGTTCGATCAGCTTGACGATGCGCTCGACGGCCTTGGGATCGAGCTCGGAGTCCTCGAGCCCGAGCAGGGTCGTGACGGCGTCCTCGGTCGAGCCGTCGAAGAAGGTCGTCAGGACGTGCTGCAGGATCGAGGTGCGCGCCCGTTCGCGCGGGACGGTCGGCAGGTAGACGTAACGCGGGCCGTCCTGCTCGTGCACGAGCAGCCCCTTGTCCTCGAGCAGGCGCAGCATCGAGCGCACCGACGAGTAGCCCGGCGGATCGGGCAGGCGCTCGTGCACCTCGGCCGCGGTCGCGCGCCCGAGCTCGTAGACGACGTCCATCGCCTGGCGCTCGCGCCGGGAGAGATGGAGCAGGGCGGACTTGCTCTTCGAGGACTTCTTCTTGGCCATGGGCGTTCGTCGGCGCGGTGTCGGGGACCGTCGAGTCCCGAAACTAGCGCGACTGCGAAAGCCCATGCGGATATTTCCGCAGGTCATGCGGATTTTTACGCACACGCTCCTCCGAGCGGGCTGCCGGGCCCAAAAAGTGGCCCTCAGAGGCTCGCGAAGGCCTTGCGCGCCGCCGCCACGATCGTCTCGACGGTCTCGATGTCGTGGGCGGTCGACAGAAACCAGGTCTCGAAGGGCGACGGTGCCAGCAGCACGCCCTCGTCCAGGAAGGCGTGGAAGAGCCGCGTCCAGCGCTCGCGGTCGGTCGCCAGCACGTCGTCGAAGCGGCGGACGGGCCGGCTCGAGAGGAAGGGGCAGAGCATCGAGCCCTGCCGGCCGACGTAGAGCGGGACGTCCGCCGCCCGGGCCGCCTCCTCGAGGCCGGCTTGCAGGCGCGCTCCCGCGGCTTCGAGCCGCGCGTAGGCCGCGTCGTCGAGCGCGCGCAGGGTCGCGATGCCGGCCGCCATCGCCAGCGGATTGCCCGACAGCGTGCCCGCCTGGTAGACGTTGCCCGCCGGCGACACGCGCTGCATGAGCTCGCGGCGCCCGCCGTACGCGCCGATCGGGAGCCCGCCGCCGATCACCTTGCCCAGGGTCACGAGATCGGGGCGCACGCCGCACAGCTCGGTGTAGCCGCCACGCGCGACGCGAAAGCCCGTCATGACCTCGTCGAAGACCAGCAGCGCGCCGTTCTTGTCGCACAGCTTGCGCAGGCCTTCGAGGAAGCCCGGCTCGGGCGGGACACAGCCCATGTTGCCGGCGACCGGCTCGACGAACAGGCAGGCGACTTCGTCAGGGTGCGAGGCGAAGGCGCGCGCGACGCTGTCGAGGTCGTTGTACTCCGCGACGAGCGTCTCGGCCGCGAGGTCCTTCGGTACGCCGGGCGAGTCGGGTGCGCCCAGCGTCAAGGCGCCCGAGCCGGCCTTGACCAGGAACGAGTCGCCGTGGCCGTGGTAGCAGCCGTTGAACTTGATCAGACGTTCGCGTCCGGTCGCGGCGCGCGCCAGCCGTAGCGCGCTCATCGTCGCCTCGGTCCCCGAGTTCACGCAGCGCAGCATCTCCACGGCCGGCATGCGCTCGGTGACGAGCCGCGCCAGCTCGTACTCGGCGCGCGTCGGAGCCCCGAAGGCGCTGCCCCGATCGACGGCCGCGTGCAGCGCCGCGGTGACGTCGGGGTGCGCGTGGCCGAGGATCAGCGGTCCGTAGGCCAACACGAGGTCGATGTAAGAGCGCTCGTCCTCGTCGACGACGCGCGCCCCACTCCCGCTCTTCACGTGCACCGGCGTGCCGCCCACACCGGCCCAAGCGCGCACGGGGCTGTTCACGCCACCGGGCATCAGGCCTCGCGCCAGCTCGAACAGCTCCTTCGATCGCGGTCGTTCGTTCATGTCGTCGTTCGGTCGTCCGGGCGGATTCGGTTCACACGCTCTTCCAGAGCCGGAGGGCCGCCGCGAAGGCGGCCGGGGTCGGCTCGCTGAGCTCGACCTTGTACTCGAAGCGAGCTCCGCCCGCCTCTGCGAGCGCCGCTTGGGTCGTCGCTCCGATCGCGAAGGCGAGCGCCGGGCTCGGCTTGTCCGTGGTCGCGCGCCGCGCATGCGCCCGGACGGCCGACGGGCTGGCGAAGAAGATCGCCTCGGCACCCGGCAAGGCCGCTTCGTCCTCGCGCTCGAGCGTCTCATAGGCGATCGGGTCCTCGACCTCGATGCCCCGCTCGCGCAACTGCCACGCCAGCTCGTCCTGGACGGAACCGCGCGGCCACAGCACCGACTGCCCCCGCTCGAG
>JAJDEW010000106.1 GCA_029259595.1 Planctomycetota bacterium
GCGCCGTGCAGTTCGAGCCAGCGGTCTTCGTTCGTACGGGAAGGGGGCGAGTCGTGGCCCCACAGGTGGAGCTTCGAGCGCCAGGCGTAGAGGAAGTGCTGGTCGCCAAGGGGGCCGGACTTCGTGTCGCTCGTGGAGGCGTACTTCGCGGGCGTGCGGAGGTCGTCGTGGGGGAAGCGGTGCCAGCGGACGTAGGCTTCCTGGAGGCAGACGAAGAGCGTGTAGGTCTCCCACCAATGGAACGTGCGCAAGCCGAGCCGGTGGGCGGCCAGGGCGACTTCCGCGAGGAGGAAGTAGGCGGCACTGTCGGGGCGGCAGTTGAGTCGGTCCTTGTTCTCGAGGCCGGGGGGGGACAGGCGGCCTTCGGAGAAGTGCAGGAACGGGAGCGCCAGGCGTTCGGCGTCGGGGGCGGCGAAGGGCTCGGCGGCGTCCGGCAAGCGTCGGAACAGATCCGCCAGGAGCGCGGCGATCCTGGACAGGGCCGTACCGAAGTCGCACTGCGGCGGGAGACGGTCCAGGGCGCGCGCTCGGAAGGACGCTTCGTTCGTCGGGTCGTCGAAGCCGCGGAAGGGCGCTCCTTGTTTGGCCCGCTGGAAGCGTCGGTCGCGTAGGGCTTGCAGAGCGAAGAAGACGCCGTCGATCGCGTCGATCGCAGCTCGATGTTCGTGGATCAAGTGCAGGGCGAGCTGCAGCCAGTCTTCGAGGCGCGTCGGAAGGCCGCTCGGCGCAGGGACGGGCGCCGTGCTCTTCCCGGTTCCGTCCGCGAGGCGCGCGCGGGTCGCGGTGGCGTCGAAGAGGACCCGCGGCGTCGTGACGAAGTCGAAGAGCAGGAAGAAGCGCCGGCTCGCGCCGAGCGCGCCTTCGTGGGAGATCCGTTGCCAGCGGTCGCGGACCAACGCCAGGACGCTTTCGTCGTAGAGCTGCTGCAAGCGTTGCGTGCGGTCGGGGCGCGCGAGCGCGAGCAGCTGTGGGCTCTCGTGGGCTTCGACCGCGAGCCGCGCGGTACGCGGGTCGACGAGCTTCCAGATCCGGGCGTCGTGCTCGTCGAGCGGAGCGGCTTGGATACGGGGGATCCGCAGCTTGCCCCGCGCGGGCAGGAAGAAGACGAAGCGCTCGGCTTCGGTGGTGTCCCGTGCCCCGGGCTCGGCGGGCGCGGGCAGCTTGATGTCGAAGGTCGTTCTCGCGCGCTCGGTCACGGGAGCGTGACGATGTTCGACTCGGCGACGAGGATCTCGGCTTGCAGGGGTGTTTGCGCGTCCAGGTGATAGTGAAGCGTGCGGCCGGACGTCGTGCTGAGCGGGTGCAGGTAGAGGATGCCAGGCTTCTCGATCCAGGTGTTCCCGGAGGGGATCGAGTCGAAGGCTTCGAGGCTCAAGCCCATGTTCTGCACCTCGCTCGTGAGCTGGGTGGCGAAGTCCTCCGCCCGCCGCAGCTTGGCGAGCGCGGAGCTGTCGTCGATGTCCGTTCGGGCCAGGTGAAACTGCCCGTTGCAGACGGCCACGAGGTTGAGGAGGTTGTCGGATTGCGTCGCCGTGAAGTGTCGTGTCGGGTCGCTGATCGTGGCGTTGATCTGCGCGATGTCAGGCACGACGGAGTCGGTGGAAAGGGAGGCTACGGCAACCAGGACGCGGAATCGATCGGCCATGGGGGGGACATCTCGCTCAAGGGTTCCAACTATTCAAAGCGCATCGAAAACCGGTGTGGATGCGCCTGTACTCAGGGCCGGCATTGGCCTTGCCGTGGGTATCGAGCGTGAGCTTGTCACGCTGGCTGCCCCAGTAGGAGCCATAGCTCAAAAAAGTCGACGCGTAGGACGTCAAGCGGCCGTCCACGGTCTCGACGAAGAAGCTCTCCGTCAGCTCGTTCACGTTTCCGTGCGCGTGATACAGGCCGTGCGGCGGTTGGCGGTGCGTCTCGGCGCGACAAGGGAGCACGTTGCGCAGGTACAGGCTGTAGCCCGAGCGCGCGTCGCCGTTCTGGAAGTCGACCGAGCGCTCGCCGGCGATGTTCGCGTTGCCGGGCCAGGCCGAGCTGCCGGGCTCGGCATCGGCGCCGCGGAAGGCGAACTCGAGCTCGGTATGCGTCGGCAGCCGCTTGCCGACGTACTCCGCGTAAGCGCGGGCGTCGTACCAACTCACGTCGACGACCGGCAGCGTTCGCCAGCGCTCGAGGTCGTCGACGGGGAGCTGGGCCGGGTCGTCGACGTAGCCCGAGTTCTGCCACTGCTGCGGAGCAGGATGTCCGCTGGCCACGAGGAAGTCGTGGAACTCGCCGTTCGAGACCTCGGCCTCGTCCAGCCAGAAGGTCGGGATCACGACCGCGTCGTCCACCAGGAGACACCCGATGGTGCGCACCGCGTCCAGGTCCAAGCGGCCGCCTTCGATGCGGACCATTCCCAATGGCGCTTCGTCGCGCGGGATGACCCGAGCTTCGAGACGGAGCGAGTCCCCGGGTTCGAAGCTGCGTGTCAGAACCGCGCTGCCGATGCCGTCGACACGCACTTCGAGGCGACCCGGTCCCGGGGGAACAGGGACGTCGACCAGGGGCAACGGGCCGAGGGATTCCTCCGCTCCCACGGAGTCGTGGTAGGGGTCGATCGGGCGCCAGGTGGCCACGGCCGCATCCGCGGGGCGCGCTGGCGCAGCGAGCACCACGGCGGCGAGCGAAACGCGCGGGAACGTTCGTTCGGCGTCGGCGGCTCGCCGGACCTCTTCGTCGTCCGAAAAGATCGCGCTGAGCCGACCGAGCGAGCGCATCGCCAGGGCGACGTCCTGGTCATAGGCCGGCGAGCGGTAGTCGCCGAACTCCTCGCTCCCGCGCACGCCGCCGACGCCGCGCTCGAACAGGTGGTCGGCTTCGGCGAGGCACTCCGCGCGGAAGCGATCCAGGCGTTCGAGGAAGCCGGTCAGCTCGTCCTCGAGCGCGAGCTCTCGCGCTCGACCGGATGTGCGGAGGGCCAGGGCGCGCTCGCGCAAGGCGGCCAGCTCGCCGGTCGCCCCGGACCAATCTTCCAACGCCATGATCGCCTCGATCCGCTCGGCGAGCTCGGCTCGCTGGCGGTGTCCCGCCCGCGCCTCGGCGACGTTGATGCCGATCGCGACGGCGAGCAGCGCGGTGCCGAGCGCTCCCGCGAGGAAGCGGTACTTGCGGACGAAGCGCGCGAGCTGTCGGGCGAGTCCCGGGGGCTTGGCGACCACCGCCTCGTGCCGCAGGAAGCGCGCCAGATCCTCGGCCATGTCGCCCGCAGTGGCGTAGCGGTCACCGGCTTGCCGCGACATGCCCTTGGCGCAGATCAGGCCCAGGTCACGCGGAACGCGCGGGTTGATCCTGCGCAGCCGCGGTGCGTCCTGGTTCGTGATCTTGGTGATCACTTCACGCGCGGTGTCACCGGTATACGGCAGCCGCAGGCACAGCATCTCGTACAGGACGACCGACAGCGAATAGACGTCGGTCCGGTGATCGACGCGCGCCCGACTCGCCGCGGCCTGCTCGGGGCTCATGTAGCTCGGCGTGCCCCGCACCTCGCCCGTGACCGAAAGCGTGCCGAAGCGTTCGTCCTTGGCGAGCCCGAAGTCCGCGAGGTGCCCCTGGCCCTCCGTGTCGATCAGGACGTTCGAGGGTTTGACGTCGCGGTGGACGACTCCGGAGTCATGCGCGCTCTGGAGCGCCTCCGCCAGGCTCTTCACCAGCGCACACACGGCCGGGATGTACTCGCCGGAGCCGAAGGCGGGCAGGAAGCGGTCCTCGTCGATCGGAGTCCAGCGCGCCGCGCGTTGGTTCTTCAGCTCGGCCGCGAGGTCGTGTCCCGGCACGAAGCGCATCGCGTACCAGGCCAGGCCGTCCAGCTCTCCGCTCGCCAGGATGGGGACGATGTGCGGGTGGTCGAGCGAAGACGCCGCGCGCGCCTCCCGTTCGAAGCGTGCCAGCGAGTCCTCGTCGCGGCGCGCGAGCGGCAGGACCTTGACCGCGACCGGACGCGACAGGCCCTTCTGGTCCGCCTGGTAGACGACACCCATTCCGCCGCGCCCGATCTCGCGTCGGAGGACGAAGTCGCCGAGGTCTCGGCCGCTGAGTCCGAGCCCGAAGAGCTCCTCGGCGGCCTGGCCCGCGGGAGGCTCGACGAATTCCGGTGGAGGCGTTTGCTGAAGGAGTCCGAGGATCTCCTCCAGGAGCGCCGCGTCCGACCCGCACTCCGCTTCGAGGTACTCCCGTTGCGCTTGACCATCCAGCTGCGAGGCCGCTGCATAGAGCTCCTGCAGACGATCCCAGCGCTCGCGATTCACTGCACTTCCCGATAGAGCCAGGCGCGCGTCATCTGCCACCTGCGCGTGAAGGTGCGGAGCGGGATGTCGAGCATCTTGGCCGTGTCCTCCACCGTCACTCCGCCGAAGAAGCGCAGGTCGACGGCGCGCGCCATGTCGGGGTCGAGCTCCTCGAGGCGCTTCAGGGCCTCCTGGAGCCCCAGCAGGTCGAGCGAACGATCCTCATAGACGATGGCGACTTCCTCGAGCGGGCGGTTCGACCGTCCACCGCCGCGCTTTTCCGAGGCCTTGCGGCGGGCGTGATCGACGAGGATGTGACGCATGGCCTGCGAAGCCACACGCAGGAAATGAACACGACCCTGCCAAGATCTGTTGGAGCCGTCGAAGAGCCGCAGGTACAGCTCGTTGACGAGGGCCGTCGGCTGCAGGGTGTGCTGATCCGGCTGGCGCAGCATCAACGCGTTCGCGCGACGATGCAGCTCCGTGTAGACACACCGGAACAGTGCATCTCGAGATTCGACGGCTTCGTCCGTGAGGTTGCGAAGAAGCGTTGTGATCTCCTCGGTGCCGGTGCGCGGTTCCCTTAAACGATCCTCCATCTCTCCACTCGGAAGTAGACCAGATCCTTCCGAATCGGGCAATCTGTGGCGGTCCCGGCCTGCGGACAGGGTGGCTCCTGTGTCCTGGGCCGGCCGAGTCGGCGCGCCGGTTGCTCCCGATCGCAGTCATGATCCTTTCCGTCATCCGACACTTGGCCGCTCTTGCGCTCTTCGCGGCGAGCCATGGCACACGCCAGCACGAGGGCGCCCCGACGTTGGTCAACCCGAGCTTCGAGCAGGGAGACCCGGACGTGATCGAAGGTTGGTGGATCCATCCCGAACCCCAGGGATTCTCGGCCCGGATCCTGGCCGGCGCGGCCTGGCAAGGCAGCCGGTTCGTGCGCGTCGAGAATCCGCCGGGGGAATCCCGCTCGACCGACGTGTACCTCTACCAGACGATCGATGCGGTCGCCTTGCGCGGTCAGCGTCTGCGGATCCGCGGCGCCCTGCGCGTCGACGGCGCCTACCGGATCAGTGCGGTCCACCTGTGGGCGAGAGTGTGGCGAACGCACGACCTGCCCGGTGAGACCTTCGACCTGGCCGATCAACCGGTCCTGCAGGACGAGTGGGAGCCCCGTTCGCTGCTCGTGGATGTGCCCGCCGACGCGCTGACCGTACAGGTGGGTTTTAAGACCGTCGGTTTCGGGACCGCGGACGCGGACGGCTTCGGCGTCGACGTGGTCGGACCGTCACGGGAGTCCGAAGGGCCGCGCCCGCTCGCCGGCCGCGAGCTCGACAACGTGTTGGCCTTCACACGCTTGCTCGGTCTCGTGCGTCACTTCCATCCCGCCGACGAAGTCGAAGATCTTGACTGGAGCGGGTTCACGATCGACGCGCTGCGGCGGGTCGAGGGTTGTGTCGACGCGGTGGCGCTGGCCTCGACGCTGCAAGCGCTGTTCGCGCCCTTCGCGCCGACCGTCCAGGTGTTTCCGACCGGCGACGAGCCGGGACGACCCTCGGCCTTGCTGCGGCCGGAGGGAGCCGACGCGATCGAGGTCGTGACGTGGGATCACTACGGCTATGGACACCGCTCCGGGGGCTTCTACCACAGCGAACGCGTTCACCACTTGCTGGAGGACGGCGAATGGCCGGAAGGCCTGGCGGATCCGGCCGAACCCTACGAGCTCGCCCTGAGCGGGGGCGTGACGTGTCGTGTGCCGCTCGCGCTGTACGCGGTCGACGGGGCCGTCGTGCCGGCGGGCGCAGAGTTGCCCGTCTACGACGTCCTCGAACGGGTGAACGACCGCGCCTGTCGCTTGGCCGCCGTCGCCTTGGGCTGGAACGTGCTCCAGCACTTCTTCCCCTACTTCGACCTCGTCGGCTACCGCTGGGACGAGGCTCTGGTCGAAGCGCTCGGCTCCGCGGCCGAGGACCTCGAGCGTGCCGACTTCCGTCGCACGCTCGAGCGCATGACGTCGTGGCTGAAGGACGGGCACGCGTGGGTGACCGATCCGTTCCGGTCCGAGCGTCGGGTCTTGCCGCTCGCCTGGGCCTGGATCGAGGACCAGCTCATCGTCACGCGGGTGGCCGACGCGACGCGCGCGGACTTGCCCCGCGCGGGCGACAGGGTGCTGCGCATCGGCGAGCTGGGCGTGCGGGACGCCATCGCGGCCCGGGAACGCATGCTTTCGGCTTCACACCCGGCCGCCTTGCGGACGCGTGCGCTCCAAGACCTGCTGGCGGGCCCGCCGAACGTGCGCCTGTGGCTCGAGGTCGAGTCACCGGGCGGTGAACGACGACGCGTCGGGCCTCCCTACGAAGGGCTCGCCGTCCTTCCCGAGTCGCGGCCGGAGGTCCTCGACGAGGTCGCACCGGGGGTCTGGTACGTGGACCTCGATCGCGCCGATGGAGAGACCTTGACTGCAGCCCTCGACACCCTGGCTGCGGCGAACGGGTTGGTCTTCGATCTGCGCGGCTATCCCCGCACGATGGAATGCTTCATCCCCTCGTTTCTGACCGACGAACCCATGCAGAGCCCGACTTGGGCTCCGCCGCGGATCGCACGACCCGATCGACAAGCCGTGGCCTTCGAGGGCTCGAGCTGGCCCGCGCTCGCGGCCAAGCCGCGCCTTGCAGCGCCCACGGTCTTCTTGACGGACGCCCGCGCGCAGAGCGCCGCGGAAACCTACCTCTCGTTCGTCGAGCACTACCGCCTGGCCGAGATCGTCGGAGCGCCCACGGCAGGCACGAACGGCAACGTGAACCCGTTCCGCGTACCCGGCGGCTTTCGGATCTCGTGGACGGGGATGCGTGTCTTCAAGCAGGACGGCAGCGAACATCACGGTGTCGGTGTTCGGCCCACGGTCGAGGTGCAGCGCTCGCGCCAGGCGGTCCTCGAAGGGCGGGACGAGTTCCTGGAAGCGGCACTCGAATTGATCGATGCGGCCGTTCGGGAGGGGCGTGGCGCGGGCGTCGTGCCACGGACCGCCGGCGACTTCCTGCACGCCGCGGAGCTCGCGCTTCGAAGCAATGAAAGCGGCGCCGTGCTGGAAGCGGCCACGCGCGCGATCGAGCTGGCGCCCTCCGCGTCACGCGGTTACCTCTTGCGAGCCCGGGCGCACTTGCGATTGCACGAGGACGAGCGGGCGCTCACCGACCTCGACCACGCGCTCGAGGTCGCACCGGACGACCCCGAGACTCGACTCCACCGTGGCCTCGCGCGCTACGGGGTCGGGGACGTGGAGGGAGCGCGCCGCGACGTCGGCTTCGCGTTCGAGCACGAACACACGCGCTTGCAGGCTGCCCTCGACCTGGCCCGCCTCGAGCTGGCCGAGGACGAGCCGGACCGCGTGCTCGAACTCGCCGACCTGGTCCTCGACCTGGATCGTCGTTCGGGCCAGGCCCACCTGCTGCGCTTTGCCGCCCTCGACGCGCGCGGCGAGCGCCAGGCGGCCGCAGAGGAGCTCGCGCGCGCCGGCCGGATCTGGCGGCGCGAGCCGTCGGACGTGCCCCTGTTCACCTGGCTCGGGTACAGGGACGCAGGCGAGAACGAAACCGCGGTCCGCGTGCTGGAGACCGCGCACTTCAAGTGGGTCGGCAAGCAGGAGGGAGAGTGGCTCGCGGACGGCGCAGCCTTCCTGCTGGGCCGTCGCGACGAGGCGGAGTGGTTCGCGCAGACCGATCCGCAGCGGCACTCCTGGGCGTCGTTCTGGGCCGGCGCTCAGCACGAACTGGACGGCGACGTCGAGGGTGCCCGCCGGCTCTATGAGAGGTGCCTCGCTGCGCGCGATTGGAAGCGCTTGACGCACGCCTGCGCGCGGACGCGGCTGGCGCGCCTACGCTGAGGCGACGCGGAGCCGGCTCACTCCTGGTCGATCAAGCCCTGGGCCTCGGCCCAATCGAAGGCGCGCAAGGTCGTCGTCCGCACGTTGCCGGTGTTGCCGAGGTGGAGGAGCACCGACGCGGCCTTCTCCTCGCTCGGCGCTTCGAGAATCAGGACGCCATCGTGGCTGCCGATCGTCCAGTACTGACCGACGACCCGCACGCCGGCCTTGTCGGCGAAGGCGTTGAAGGCGTCCGCGCGGTGCGGGGAGTCCTGCAGGTTGCGGATGCCTTGATCGGTGAAGTCGAGCAGGACGATGTAGGTGGCCATGGTCGGATTCCGGCGGTTGCGTCGGGAAGGGGAGGCCTGCGATCGTAGCGCTCCGGGACGCGGGAGCGAAGGTCGACGTCCGCGGCGCGAGCCACACGACCCGCGCCGCGCCGGATGACGTCTCGAGACTGCTAGGATGCGCGCAACGGCTCTGGCGGGCCGCATGCAACATGTCCACCGCTGATCGTTTCGTTCGTGTTTGCGCCTGGAGCGCCAGCGGCTGCGGGCTGGGAGCCTTGGGTGCGGGCGTCGTCGAGGCCGTCCGTACGGAGCGCCTGCACGGGTGGATCGGAGAGGACGCGAGCTGGCTCGTGCTCGACCATCTGGCGCGCCACCCGGCGCCGGGGGCGGGCGTCGTCGGAGCGCTGGTCGGTTTCGTGATCGGGGTCGTGTCGGTGGTCGTCTTGGCCGGGGGGCAGCCCGCGGCCGAGAGCGAGGCCAAAGCTCCCGCGCGCCGCTTCACGCTCGGACTCGACCGGCCGCTCGTCGCACTCGCCCTGCTCGCCTGTGCGCTGCTCGGACCGCGCCTCGTCGCCGCGGCCCTGCGACCCGACCCCCCGCCCGGTGCGCCCCACGTTCTGTTCGTTCTGGTCGACACCTGGCGCGCCGATCACGCCGGCTTCCTGGGCTACGAGCGCGACGTGACGCCCGAGCTCGACCGTCTGGCGCGCTCGGGCATCGTCTTCGAACGGGTCGAAGCCCAGGCCGGTTGGACCAAGCCGTCCGTGGCGACACTGCTCACCGGGCTCATGCCTTCGAAGCACGGGGCGGTCAGCGAGCCGCTTCCGCCGCCCGCGCGCGGGACGGACCTCGTTCCGGGGGTCACGACCTTGTTCGAGGTGCTGCGCGCGCGCGGCTGGGATACGGCGATGTGGTCCAACAATCCGCACGTGCTCCCGTCGCGTGGATTCGGTCAAGGCGCGGGAGCCTTCTTCGACTACATCCACCATCCCGACCGGACCTTCCAGCACGATCCGGGCGTCGCCGCGCGGCTGCTTTCCGATGTGACGCAGTGGCTCGCGGAGGAGCGCGATCCGAGCCGTCCGTTCTGCGCCTACGTCCACCTCTTCGATCCGCATGCGCCCTACGCGGCACCGCCCGAGTTTCGGGGTCGCTTCGCTCGCGGAGCGCCGGACAGCACCGCAACCATGCAGCGCGTGCAACGCATGATCGATGCGTACGACGAGGAAATTCTCGCCGTCGACCACGCGCTCGGCCCGTTTCTGCAGTCTGTCCTGGAGGAGCACCCGGACACGGTCGTCGTCCTGTGCAGCGATCACGGCGAGGAGTTCCTGGACCACGGCGGCTACGGCCACGCGCACACTCTCTACGAGGAGCTCACGCGTGTGCCGCTCGTGCTGTGGGGGCCCGACCTCGCCGGCGGGCGCGTCGCGACGCAGGTTCGGCTGATGGACGTGTATCCGACCTTGCTCGAGCTCTCCGGCAACGCCGACGCGATCGCACCGAAGGTCCAGGGCGCGAGCCTCTTGGCGGTGATCCGTGGGGACGAAACCGGCCACCGTCTGGCACCTGCGGAGAGCGGTGGGGACGGGGCGCCCGCGCGGCAGTGGCGAGCGATCGGGGACGGGCGCCTCAAGTTGGTGCGGCGCGAAGCGGACCGGCCTCCCCCGACGGCGACCGCGTCGACCGAAGGCGCCCGGGGCCCGGAGGAAGGGGACGAGACGCCGCCGTGGATTCGGCTGTTCGACCTCGAGCACGATCCGGGCGAGAACCACAGCCTGCACCTCGAGCGCGCCTCGGAGGCCGCGCTCCTGTTCGAACGCATGCGCGAGCGAGGCTGGTACGTGCCGCCGGAGCGGCTCCTCGAGCTCGCGCCCGGCACGCGCACGGAGTCGGGCCGGGACCTGCAGCTCTTGCGCGATCTCGGCTACGTGGGTTCCGACTCCTGACGCCCGGGCCTCGAAGCGGGGTACCGGGGGATCGTAGGATGAACACGCCCCGAGACCTCACCGACGACGCCATGACCGAACCGAGCCTCCAGGATCGTTACGCCCCCCACAACCGCTGCTTCGGCTGCGGCCCGTCGAACGACAAGGGGCTGCGGCTGAAGAGCATCCCGCAGGGCGACGTCGTCGTCTGCGACTGGCAGCCCGAGCCTCACCACGAGGCCTTCGACGACATCCTCAACGGTGGGATCTGTGGCACGTTGCTCGACTGCCACAGCAACTGGACCGCGGCCTGGCATCTGATGAATCGGGCGAAGGCGGACACGCCGCCGTGCACGGTGACGGCCGAGTTCCACGTGAAGATGAAGAAGCCCACGCCGACCCGACACGGGCCGGTGCACCTCGTCGCCGAGGTCGTCGAGTCGAGCGAGCGCAAGGCGGTCGTCGAGGCCACGCTGTCGGTGGACGGCGAGGTGACCTGCACGTGCCGCGGCGTCTTCGTCGCCGTGAAAGAAGGCCACCCCGCCTACCGACGCTGGTAGACGAGGACCGACCGCCGAAAGCGGGACAGGGCTCGCCCGGCCGGCGCCGCCCGCGAAGCGGGGCTAGCCCCGTAAACCCCGCTCGCCAGGCTCACACTCGGACTCGCCAGGGCCCGCGGCCCTTCCCTCCGCTGCGGCCGCGACCGGAAAGAAGTTCGCGCTCCCGGCCGGACCTGGGGCACCCGTCAGGAAGCGCGCTTCTCCCCTTAATGGATCGGGGGCCAGGGGACGAAAGGACAGAGGGCTCAGGAACCGATCGAGGGTGAACGGGCCTGCCCCTCGCACGGTGCACCGTGCCCGTGTCCCCCTTGATCGAGCCCGACCGTTGCAGACACCATCGAGATTCTTCGGCTCCTTGCTGAGCCGCCTGTTTGCCGGTCGCCGCCAGCGCCGCTTCGAGCGTCTCGAAGAGCGCGATTGGCGCCGCAAGATCGTTCTCGCCTCCCGCAAGATCCAGCAGGTGCAGCTGGCGCTGAGCGAAGACCTCGGTGACGTGCGCACGCTCTCCGACAGCATGGTGCGCTGCGAGCCCGGGCTCGAGTCGCTGGGCAAGGAGCTCGAGGGCTTCCGGGACAAGGTCGATCGGTTGGACGAGCTGGTGTCGGGGCACAGCACGATCCTGCAGGCGAGCCTCGATCGTCAGAACGACCTCGCGCGCCGCACGGAGCTGCAGAACGTCCCGCACGCCTTCGAGCAGCTCGAGGAGCGCCTGGCCCGAATCGAAGCTCTGTGCCAGGCCGTGTCCGGGAGCCGGGAGCAGGACTCCGAGGAGGGTGATGCGGCCGGCGCGGAGAGGACGCGCGCGATGCTCCAGGGCACCGAAGTGCGCCTCGCGCTGCTGTTGGAGCGGCTCGAGGAGTCCGGAGGGTTCCAGGGCGCGAGCGGCGAATCGGAACGGGCGCGCGCAGACGACGATCGTGACGAGCTCGCTTACCGGGTGCGCGAGCTCGAGCGTGAGTGCGAGCGCCTGCGCTTCGCCGCGCGCGAGGGCGTCGATGACACGGACGAGGAGGGCCGGGTCGCCGAGCTCGAGGGCGAGGTCGAAGCGCTCGAGCGCAAGCTCCGCGAACAGGAGAATGCCCTCGACGAGATGGAGGACCACCACATCTCGCGCATGGAAGACCTGACGCGAACCAGCGAGGATCGGATCGCGGAGCTCGAGGGCGAGCTCTCCCGCCTGCGTCAAGGTGAGGCGCGCCAGGTCAGCGAGGTCGGAACGGGCTTTGCGGCGCTCGATCACGCAGGGCGCCAGGAGGTCGCGAAGCTGCGTGACAACCTGTCTCGCATCGAGTCCTGCCTCGTCAACTCCGAGGAGGAGATCGCGCGCCGTGAGGAGCTCTTCCAGAACGAGCTCGAGCGTCTCCAGAGCGAGAGTGAAGCCCGGATCACGGCCCTGGAGAGCGAGCTGGAGAGCACGCGCTCGGAGCTGAACGGCGCCATCGAGTCCACCGCACGCGTGGGCGAGCTCGAGGGAACGCTCAAGAAGCTGCGCGAGGAACGACGCGAGGAGGTCGCGCGCTTCGAGAACGAGCTGCAGAAGGTCGACCACGAGAAGCGCGACGAGGTGCAGAAGCTGCGCGGCGTGCTCGAGGAGATCGAGACCAAGATGCGAGCCTCGGAAGACGAGCTCGAGCTTCAAGGCCAGCGCTTCCAGGACGAGCTGGTCGCGATCGAACGCGACCACCGCGCGCGCGTCGGCGAGCTGGAGGAGGTCCTCGTGCGCACGCACGGAGAGCTGGACGCCTCGCGCTGCTCGTCGGAGCGCATGGTGACCCTGGAGCAGGACCTCACGAAGTTGCGCGAGGAGCGACGCAGCGAGGTGCAGGCCTTCGAACAGGAGCTGCGCGAGCTGGACGACGCGAAGCAGCGCGAAGTCGAAGACTTGCAGGCACGGCTCGAGGAGCTTCAAGGCCAGGTCGGAGCCTCGGAGGCCGAGCTGGCGCGACTCGAGGAGCGTGCGCGCAGCGAGCGCGAGCTCGCCGATCGCGAGCACGACGACCACGTCAAGGGGCTCGAGCGCGAGCTCGCGGAGCTCCTGGAGGAGCTCACGGAGTTGCGGTCGCGCAAGCAGGAAGAGCTCGAGCTGCGCGATGCGGCGCTCGAAGAGCTACGGACGAAGAAGGACGCCGAGCTGGGCCGCTTGCGCGATGAGCTCGATGCCATGAAGGATCGAGTGCGCGCGACGGAGGACAAGGCGAGCGAGTCGGAAGAGAGCTTGCGCGCTGAGGTCCAGCGCCTGGAAAGCGAGCGCGGAGATGTGGCCAAGCGCCTCGAGGCCGATCTCGAGGAGGCGCGCGCGAGCCTCGCGAAGTCACGCGCCTCCGAGGTGAACCTGACCAAGCTCGAGGAGGAGATCGCCGGGCTACAAGCGGAGCGCGACGAGATCCGACGGCACTTGCAGGCCGAGATCCAGGAAGCGAAGCACAAGAGCAACGAGGAGCTCGAAGGTCTGCGCGCCCGCCTGACGAAGGCCGAAGGCGAGCGCGCCGAACTTGAGTCGAGGCTCGAGGCCGAGCTCGACCGTGTGCGTGGCGAGACGAAGAGCGAAGTGGAGCGGCTCGAGCGCGAGGTCCAGGGTCAAGAGCGCCGGCGCATCGAACTCGAGACGAGTCACGTGCAGGAGGTCATCCGGCTGGCCGACGAGAGCCGCGCACGGATCGATGCGGCCGAGCGCCGTTCAGGCGAGCTCGTGACGGAGGTTTCCGAGCTCGAGGAGAAGCTCCGGGAGGCGGAGGAGACCCTGGCCGCGAAAGAAGTCGAGTTCGAGGGCAACGAAGGCGAGGTCGAGCGCTTGACCGAAGAGCGGCGCAGGCTCGAAGAGCGCTACACCGTCGAGGTCAAGGAACTGCGCGATCGCATCAACGAGCACGTCGACGCCCTCAAGCGCAAGATCCGCGAGCAGGAGCGCACGCGAGTCGAGCTCGAGACGAACCACGTCCAAGAGGTCATCCAGCTCTCCGACGAGACGCGTGCCCGGCTCAAGGCCAGCAAGGTCGAACTTCGCGAGATGGAAGCGGAAGCCAAGCGCGTGGCGCAGAAGAACCAGTCGTTGAAGGAGCTTCTGCGCGAATGGGAGCGTCGCGCGACCGATCTCGAGAACGAGAACCGGTCCTTGAAGCGGCGCAACGACGCCTACAGCGTCGCGGCCAAGGAGCTGCTCGCGATGCGCGACCAGTTGAAGGCCTCGCCGGCCCTGGAGCAGACGGGTTCGCGCCTCTTCGATCTGATGAGCACGGACGGCGAGGGGGCTCCGCAGGAGGAGCCCAGGCCGGTCTCCGAGCGCCAGGAAGACGGGGACGCCTGACCCGCAGCCCACGACGGGCACCTGCGGCGTTACGGGTCCAGACGCTTCTTCAGTTCCTCGATGCGCTCGCGCGCGTTCGCGTTGTCGGGGTTCAAGGCCAACGAGCGCTCGTAGTGCGCGAGCGCTTCGGCCAACGCTCCCTGCTCCATCCGTGCCTCGCCCAGGCTGTCCCAGGCGTTGAAGGCGGCGGGGAAGGTGGCCGTGTTCGACGCGAAGACGGCGACGGCGGCCTCGACGTTGCCCGCGCGCAGGAGCGCATAGCCCCGCTCGTTGACGGCGGACTCGACGAAGCTCGCCGTGCGAGCATCCGGATCGGTCAGGCGCGCGAAGAGGGACAGCGCGCGTTCGACATCGCCGGTCTCGAGCGCCTCGAGCAACGGGTCGAGCAGCGCTTCCAGTCGTGTGTGGCGCTCGACGATCGTGTTCAAGGCCCGATCGAGGGTCTCCCGCGAAAGGAAGCGGCCGGCCGCGACGACGCCGAGGATCCGGTCGAGGTGCGCGATGTCCTCCGCCGGATTGGCCTCGAACAGGACGAGGTCGGCGCGGCAGCCGGGTGCCACGCGTCCCTCGTCCTGCGCACCACGAAACGTGGCCGGATTGACGATGGCCGTGCGCAGCGCCTCGAGCGGCGACAGGCCGCAGGCGACGAAGTGCGCGAGCTCCTCGTGCAAACCGAAGCCGCGCACGACGTAGTCGAAGGGTGCGTCCGTTCCGGGCAAGAGCGTCACGCCCGCGTCGTGGAAAGCTTTCGTCAGGGCCCGTTGCAGGGCGAGGTTCGCGTCGAGGTAGGCCGCGAAGAAGTCCAGGTTCTCGCTCCAGCCACCCTGGCGGAAACGCTGGCGCTGCGGGGTCCACTCGGCACGACGCAAGGGATGGACGAAGGCCAGCTCGGGCCGCGCCAGTCGCTCGTGGATCCGTTCGTCGGTCGCGTTCTGGATCGCGGTGAAGGCGACGAGCGTCGGTGTGACGACGAGCCCGGTCGAGGCGACGTGCGCCGCCAGGTCGGCGATCTCGTCCTCGAGCTCGGTGGCGAAGTCCGGCAGGTCCTTCACGAGCCGTGGGTCGACAGGAGTCCGTCCGAACTGCATGTCCACGTACGGGGCGAGCAGGCGTCCTAGACCTGCGTCCGTGTAGACGATCTCCTCCATGTGATCGATCGAGGCCTGGCCCTCCTCGAGCACGATCACGAAGGGCAGGTTGCGCGGCGCGTGACCGACCACGGGCAGGCCCGCCTTCTTGGCCTCGGCAAGGAGCACGGCGTACGTCTCCGCCGGCATCGTGTTGCTGCCGTCGCCGTACATCTTGATCGCGTCGAAACCGGCAGCCTTCTGGCGACGGACGAGCTGGCGCGCGTCGTCGACCGTGTGCACGCGCTCGCGCGCCGTGGTCGGACCGGTCGTGAAGATGCGCGGACCGAGGACCTCGCCGCGACGCACGCGCGCCCGCAGGTCGAGCTGGAGCGGACCCCCGTGCATGCTCTGCACCGTCGTCACCCCGCGCGCGAGATACAACGACAGCATGTCGTCGGGTTCTTCGTGCAGATGAACGTGCATGTCGTTCAGTCCGGGCAGCACGAAGGCGCCGCCGCCATCGACGACCGTCGCCCCTTCCGGGACTTCCAGCGCTCCGAGCGCGCGGATTCGATCGCCCTCGATCAGGAGGTCCGTCGGCTCGGAGGCCGAGCCGTCCTCCAGGGAGACGACGCGGACCTGGCGCAGGAGGGTCAGGTCGGCGGGCGCTTGCGGCGAAGCTCCGAGCGCGAGGCTCGGGGAGAGGAGGGCGAACAGGAGGCGGAGGATGGTGTGCAGCATCGGCGAAGAGGGCAGAGGAAGCGGACAGCTGTCCGCGTCACGTGTCCGTCCGGCCGAAGCCGCGGACACGGGGTCGAGCCCTGGCGCACGGTGCGCGTGCCTCGCGGCGCCCGGGACCTCACCCGCCTGCACCCTCCAACTCGCGTGCCGACGGCGCGAGTTCCGCGCGTTCGGCTCTCAGCCCTCGGCGCGGATCTTCTTGATCTCTTCGGTCAGCGCCGGAACGACTTCGAACGCGTCTCCGACGATGCCGTAGTCGGCGATCTTGAAGATCGGCGCGTCGGCGTCCTTGTTGATCGCCACGATGACCTTCGACGTCTTCATGCCGGCCAAGTGCTGGATGGCGCCCGAGATCGCGATCGCGATGTAGAGCTTGGGCGAGACGGTCTTGCCCGTCTGTCCGACCTGCTCGGCGTGCGGGCGCCAGCCGGCGTCCACGACGGCCCGGCTCGCGCCGACGGCCGCGTCGCCGAAAGCGGCGGCCAGGTCCTCGACCAGGCCGAAGTTCTCGGGCTCCTTCAGTCCGCGTCCGCCCGAGACGACGATCGCGGCTTCGCTCACGTCGAGCTTGCCACCTTCCTTGGCGGCGACCCCGGTGAGCCTGGCTCGGCCTGCGCCGAGCGTCGGTCCGTCGCTGACCTCGGGCGAGCCGGCATCCTGGGGCTGGAAGATGTTGCGTCGCAGCGTCGCGCAGAAGACCGGCGCCTCGGAGCGCAGACGTGCCGAGACCTTGCCGGCGAGCCACGGGCGCGTCGCGCTGAAGCCCTCGCCGTCCTTCTCCAGGCCGGTGCAATCGGTGAGGAGCGTCGAGTCGAGCAGCGCGGCCACGCGCGGCGCGAGGTCGAGTCCGCGCGAGGTCGCCGTCGCCAGGAAGCCCTTGGCACCCTGGGCGCTGACCACCTCCGCCAGCGCGACGGCCAGCGCATCGGAGCTCGCATCGTCGCCGGCGAGGACGACGGCCTTGGTGGCGCCCACGGTCGAAGCCGCCGCGGCGGCTCCGTCACCGGACAGGGCTGCGATGACGGTGTCGCTGACCGTGTGCGCGGCGCCGAGCGCTTCCAGGCTGGCGCGGCGCGCGGTTCCGTTCGCGTGTTCGACGAAGACGACGATGGCGGACATGGGTCGTTCCTGTGGTGGGCTACTAGAGGACTTTGGCTTCGTTGCGCAGGGCGTCGATCAGCGCGGGGACGGCGGCGACGCCTTCTCCGACGATGCGACCTTCCTTGCGCGGCGGGGGGAGCTCGAGCCGCTCGACGGTCGCCTGGTTCGCGATGGCCTCGGCGGGGACCTCTTCGATCGGCTTCTTCTTGGCCGCCATGATGCCCTTGAGTCCCGCATAGCGCGGCTCGTTCAGATCCTTCTGGCAGGTGATGACCGCCGGGAGCGAGAAGGACCAGGACTCGATGCCCTGCTCCGATTCGCGCTTCGCCGTTCCCTTGCCGTCGGCGATCTCGAGTTCGACGACGTCCGTCACACACGACCAGCCGAGCAAGGTCGCGAGCATCGGACCGACCGCGGCGTTGTCCCGGTCGGTGGCGACGCGGCCGCAGAACACGAGGTCAGGCCCGAGCTCCTTGATCTTCGTCGCCAGCGTCTTGGCCGTCGAGAGCGCGTCGCGACCCGCCCAGTTCGGATCGGTGAGGATGATCCCCTTGTCCGCGCCCTTCGCGAGGCACTCGCGCACCTCCTTCGAGGCTTCGGACGGTCCGATCGTGAGGACCGTGACCTCGCCGCCGGCCTTCTCCTTCGTCCGGACGGCTTCTTCGACCGCGATCTCGTCGTAGAACGAGATCATGTACTGGACGCCGTTCGCCTCGAGGCTCGTGCCGTCAGCGGCGATCGCGGGCTGGAGGTCGGTCGTCGGGACGCGCTTGATGCAGGTGAGAATGTTCATGGGCGGAGCGGTTCGGATCGCGGCACGTTCGGCGGTCTCGTCGTCGGTCACAGCCTGTGTGGGCGGCGGAGCAAGGCCACGAGGCGGGCCCAGGGAGGCGGACGCCCGCGTCTCCGCTTCGAAAACGGGCGAAGAGGATAGCTCCCGCCCCGCCCGCGGGCAACGGGCTCCTGCCGACGCCCTGGCAGCGAAAGCACGTGTTCGACGGACTTCTAGCCCTCCGCCAGCCCGGCCTCTTCCTCGGCCGAGACCCCCTGACGCGGGCTGCCGAAGCTGTGTCCCAGATAGACCTCGCGCACCTTGGGATCGCTGATGAGCTCGTCGGCCGTGCCCTCCCGCAGGATGTGTCCCTGATGGATGATGTAGGCACGGTCGGTCGACTGGAGCGTCTCGCGCACGTTGTGGTCGGTGATCAGGATGCCGATGCCGCGCTCGCGCAGGCTCGCGATCAGGTCCTGGATCTCCTCGACGGCGATCGGGTCGACCCCGGCGAAGGGTTCGTCGAGCAGCAGGATGGCGGGGTCGCTCGCGAGCGCCCGGCTGATCTCGAGCCGGCGGCGCTCGCCGCCCGAGAGGGTCTCCGCGACGTGGTCCGTCAGCTCGCCCAGGTCGAGCTCGTCGAGCAGCTCGTCCGCCCGACGACCGCGCTCGCGCCGGTTCAAGGAGGTGGCCTCGAGCACGGCCAGCAGGTTGTCCCGCACGGTCATCCGTCGGAAGATGCTGGCCTCCTGGGGCAGGTAGCCCATGCCGAGCCGCGCGCGCCGGAACATCGGCAAACGCGAGCACTCGCGGCCCTCGAGCCACACCTCGCCGTCGTCGGGCTTGGTCAGGCCGACCGTCATGCGGAAGCTCGTCGTCTTGCCGGCTCCGTTGGGGCCGAGGAGTCCGACGATCTCGCCTTCCTGGACGTGGAAGGAGACCCCGGCCACGACGCGGTGCCCGCGGTAGGCCTTCACGAGGCCGACGGCGGCCAACAGGGCGTCGGGGGCTTGGGAGCGGCTGCGGGCCATCGCGGCAGCCTAGCCCGCGGCTCGCACGAGATCCCGCACCATTCCGGTTGGGCGAGTCGGCTCGCGGGGTCGCAGGCTGGCCGCCTTCGGCGCCCTCGCGGGGCATCGCGACAGGGGCTCGCAGGGGGCCTGAAAGCCGGTGCGGGAGGCGTACGGAAGTTCTTTCAGGGTGGGGGGATAGGCGTGGAGCTCGGGGCTCTGGACGGGGGCGCGCGCCGAGCTCGCGCACGGAATTGGACCGGTCCCAGGAACGAGGGGGATGGCCACGCGCAAGTTCGGGGCACGATTTCTTCTTGTGGATAACCCGTGGATAGAGTTCCAGGGCCCGCAGCGAACCCACCAGCAACCCGAGCGCCGAGCGTTACGAGAAGCGCGCAAGAAGCCCCCGCCGGGTCGGCCAAATCACGCTCTCGCAAGGGTTTGCGCGCTCTGGCCAGGGCCGGCCGAGCGCTCCTTTCGTCGTCCGATTCGAACGAACCCAGCGCCCCGTCCCGGGATCGGGACACGCGCCGGACGCAAGGTCTCCCTGTGGAAAACTCGGGGGGTGGAGACGGCCCTGACGGGCCCGTCAAGGCCGCCTGTCAGTGCAGCCAGGTCAGGCGCACGATGCCCCGGTGGGGCAGGATCGGCCAGAAGACCGCCATCGCGCGGCCCTGGATCAGCTCGCGCGGTACGAGCGGGGCGTGGACCTCGAGCTCCGGCCGGCCCGCCCGTTCCGCGAACCAGTGCACCTCGCCCCACTCGTCGCGGAAGCGTCGGGCAGGTTCGGAGCCGATCGTCCCGCGCGCCGGGTTCTCACCCTCGCGGAAGTTGCCGCGCTTGCGCAGGGTCTCGCCGTCGGGAGTCTCGAACTCGTAGACCTTGCCGCGCCAGTCGCGGCTGTCGGCCGAGTCCTGGGCATTGTCCCCCAGCATGACGTAGTGGCCGGCAGGGATCTCGGTCCACCAGGTCCGCCGACCGCTCTTGGGGTCGGCGATGTAGTAGATGTCGCGGAAGGCTTCCAGGCCGGTCAACTCGGCGCCCGAGCCGCGCACCTCGAGCGACAACCCGCCTTCGGGTCGCGACACGGGCTCGACCTCGGCCCACGCGACTTCGTCGCCATCGATCTCGAGCGCGATACGGTCGTCGAGGTTCTGCACGGCGAAGCGGACGCTTTTGCCGGCCGGGAGCCGGAAGCGTTCCTTGGCGACGACGATGCGTTCGCCGGGACCGTCCGAGGTGAGGACCTTGCCGGGGGAGCCGCCGCTGCGCCAGGCGATCGTGGGCTCTTGCTGCGTCGCGGCCGGACCGGGGATCATGAAGGTGTAGGTCTGGCGGTCCTCGCTCAGGTGCACGACGACGGCCTCGGTGCCCTCCTGCGCCGTGATCTTGCCTTCGAGCCGCAGATCGCCGACGAGATAGCGGTTCGAGTGCGAGTTCTGAACCTGGAGGTTCTTCGCGATCTCCGTCGGGTAGCCGTCCAGGTAGTGGTTGCGGATGCCCGAGCTGCCGCGACGGAAGGCGACCGTACCCGCGCCGTTGGCGGACAGCTCGTTCGCGCGGATCTTCCAGCCCTCGCCGCCTTCGATGACGCTCCAGCTGGAGCTGGACGGATCCGTGGGGTCGAGCTTGCGCCACATCTCCTGTTGAACCGGCCAGGGCCGGCGCACGATCGTCCACTCGCTCTGGGCGTCGGGCCGCGTCCACAGGTCGCCGTTTTTGACCTGCAGGTCTTCACCCGGCATGCCGACGAGCCGCTTGACCATGACGCGCGAGCGTTCGATCGGGTGCTTGAAGACCACGATCTCGAAGCGCTCCGGATCGCGGAAGTGCATCGAGAGCTTGTCGACCAGGACGCGATCGAAGATGCCGACCTTGGGCTCGCCCATCAGCGTGGGCTGCATCGAGCCGCTCGGGATCTTGCTGATCTCCAAGATGAAGTACTTGAAGAGCAGCGCGATGATCACCGCCATCGTGAACGCTTCGATGTTCTCCCGCCACGGATGGCGTGTGGGTTTCTTGGGCTTGCTCATGCTCAATGGACCCACTGGAGTCGAAACAGGTCGTAGCGGGGCGACTGGGGCCAGAAGACGGCGATGGCGCGGCCGAGGATCATAGCGCGCGGTACGAACGGTGCGGCCTGCGGTTCCTGTTGCTTGGCCTGGCTCGCGCGGACCCAGGTGGTCTCGCCCCACTCGTCGCGCATCCGGATCCGGGGCCCTTCGGGGTCGCCGGCGCCGGCGTACAGCGGGTTCTCGCCGAAGCGCTGACCGCCCCGCACGAGCCGCGGCGGCGCCAGTGGACCCCCGTCCACGAGGTAGCGGAACAGCATCCACTCGCGGCTGTCGCTCGAATCCTGGGAGTTGTCGCCCAGGGCGTAGAAGTGCCCGCTGGGGATCACGACGCCGCTCGGGTCGGCCTTCGACGTCAGGTAAAAGATGTCGCGTCGAACCGTCAGGTCCTCGAGCTCACCGCCGCCGCCTTCGAGCGCGACCCAGGCGGCCGAGCGTTGGTCGGTCGCACGCTCGATCTCGAGGCTGCACAGCGTGCGACCGTTCAGTTCGAGTTCGAGCAGGTCGTCCAGGTTCTGCGCCGCGAAGTCCCACGTGCGATCCGGGTCGAGGGGCGCCAGCTCGGCGGCGGCGCTGAGGCGTTCCCCGGGGCGATCGGGGTCCTCGACTTCGATCGTCGCCGAGCCGGTATGGGCGGGGCCGGGCAGTCGGAAGCGGTACGTACGGCGGCCTTCGACCAGCTCGATCACGAGCGCGGTCGCCCCCGGTTCGAAGCGCACCGCGCCGTCGACACGCAGGTCGCCGACGAAATACTGACCGCCGCGCCCCGGCTTCGTCTCGACGTGGTCGACGAGGCCGGCCGGATAGCCGTCGAGGTAGTCGTCCTTGATGAAGCCTTTCTTCGGTCGATAGCGCGCGCGGAACGGGCCGGAAGCGAGCAAGTCCCGCCCCTGCGAGCTCCAGGTTCCAGCGGCTTCCTCGAGAGTCCACGGCGGGCCGTCGCGGCCCGGATCGAGCTCCTTCCAGGTGGCCTCCTGCACGGCCCGCGGACGCCTCAGGATCTGCCAGTCATCCAGCCCGCCGCCGCGGCGCCACAGGTCACCCAGATGGATGCGCAGCTCCTCCGGCCCGACTCCGACGATGCGCTTGATGAAGGTCTTCGAACGATCCAACGGATACCGGAAGACGGCGATCTCGAAGCGCTCCGGGTCGCGGTAGGTGTAGGTCAGCTTGTCGACCAGCACGCGGTCGTAGGTGCGCGACTTCGGGTCGCCGAAGAGCGTCGGCTGCATCGAACCCGAAGGGATGCGATAGGGCTCGACGATGAAGAGCTTCAGGAGCAGGGCTACGGCAAGCGCCATCGCCATGACCTCGATGGTCTCGCGAATCGGTCGTCCGGCGGCCCGCTCGCCCGCGCTCACTTACTTGGAGCCTTCGCGGTCGCCCAAAACCGCCAGGAAGGCGCTCTGCGGGATCTCGACACTGCCGACCTGCCGCATGCGGCGCTTGCCTTCCTTCTGCTTCTCGAGGAGCTTGCGCTTGCGCGTGATGTCGCCGCCGTAGCACTTGGCGGTCACGTCCTTGCGCAAAGCGGCGATGTTCTCGCGCGCGATGATGCGTCCGCCGACGGCGGCTTGCAGCGGGATCTCGAACAGGTGGCGGGGGATCTCCTTGCGGAGCTTCTTGATCGCGGCGCGACCGCGCGGATCGGCCTGCTCCGAGTGAACGATGCTGGAGAGCGCGTCGACCTCGGAGCCGTTGACGAGGATGCGCAGCTTCACGAGGTTGTCGGCCTTGTAGCCCGAGATCTCGTAGTTCAGCGTCCCGTAGCCGCGCGTGGCCGACTTGAGCTTGTCGTAGAAGTCGTAGATGATCTCGGCCAGAGGCACGTCGTAGACCAGCTGCACGCGCGTCGTCGAGAGGTACTCCTGCCGGACGTAGATTCCGCGGTGGTCGTTGGCGATCTGCATCACCGGGCCGATGAACTCGGACGGGATCAGGATCGTCGCACGCGCGATGGGCTCGTAGAGGTGCTCGTACTGGTCGGCGGAAGGGAGCTGGCCGGGCGAGTGGATCTCGCGCTGCTCGCCGCTCTTCGTCTCGACCCGATACGTCACCGTCGGCGCCGTCTGGATCATGTCCATGTCGTGCTCGCGCTCGAGCCGCTGCTGGATGATCTCCATGTGCAGCAGCCCGAGGAAGCCGCAGCGGAAGCCGAAGCCGAGCGCCTCGGACGTCACCGGCTCGAACGAGAACGACGAATCGGACAGGGACAGCGTCTCGAGCGCCTCGCGCAGGTTCTCGAAATCGCCGCTGTTCGTCGGATAGAAGTCCGCGAACACCATGTGGCTGGGGGGCTTGTAGCCCGGGAGCATCTCGACCTTCGGCCCCTTGTGGATCACCATCGTGTCGCCGATCCGCACGTCACCGAGGCGCTTGATGTTCGAGATGAAGTAGCCCACGTCGCCCGCGGTGAGCTCGTCGGTCGGTTTCATCTGCGGCGTGAAGCGGCCGATCTCGACGGCTTCGTACATCTTGCCCGTGCCCATCATCTCGACGCGGTGGCGCTTGGCGAGGCGGCCGTCGACGACGCGCAAGTAGACGATGATCCCGCGAAACTCGTCGTAGACCGCGTCGAAGATCAGCGCCCGCAGCGGAGCCTCGGGATTGCCGGTCGGAGGCGGAATGCGGTCGACGATCGCCTCCAACACCTTCTGGACGCCTGCACCGGTCTTGGCGCTGACGTGCAAGGCATCGGTTGCGTCGATGCCGATCGAATGCTCGATCTCCTCGGCGATCTCGTCCGGCCGCGCGTGCGGTAGGTCGATCTTGTTCAGGACCGGGATGATCTCGAGGTCGGCTTCGACGGCGAGGTAGGCATTGGCCACCGTTTGGGCCTCGACGCCCTGCGACGCGTCGACCAGGAGCAGCGCGCCTTCGCAGGCTTGCAGGCTCTTCTCGACCTCGTAGTTGAAGTCGACGTGGCCCGGCGTGTCGATCAGGTTCAGCTGGTAGCGCACGCCCTCCTTCTCGAACCAGATCGTGACGGCGTGGGCCTTGATCGTGATCCCGCGCTCGCGCTCGAGATCCATGTCGTCGAGCACCTGCGCTCGCATCTCGCGTTTCTCGACGGCCTGGCAGGCCTCGAGCATGCGGTCCGCCAGCGTCGACTTGCCGTGGTCGATGTGCGCGATGATCGAGAAGTTGCGGATGAACTTGGGGTCCACGGGCTCAGTGCGAAACGGGTGGGGGCGAGTCCGCGAAGAGCCGCGGTAGATCACCGGCGAGCGCGCGCAGCGCCCGGCCACGGTGGCTGACGCGCGACTTCGTCGCCGACGGAAGCTCCGCGAACGTCTTGTCGCGAAGTTCCGGATCGTCCTCGAGACTCGCGAAGAGCGGGTCGTAGCCGAAGCCGTTCGAGCCGCGCGGCGCGGTCAGGATGCGGCCCTTGGTGCGCGCCTCGTGCCGTGCGAGCACGACTCCCGCGGGACTCGCCACGACCAGCGCGCAGACGAAGGCTGCCCCACGTCGTTCGTCGGGGACGCCGTCGAGCGCGCGCAGGAGCTTGGTGTTGTTCGCCGCGTCGTCGCCGTCCGCGCCGGCATAGCGCGCGGAACGCACGCCCGGGGCGCCGTCCAGCGCGTCGACCACGAGGCCGGAGTCGTCCGCCAGTGCGACGAGGCCGCTGGCGCGGGCGGCGGACAGCGCCTTCTTCTCCGCGTTGCCGGCAAAAGTGTCGCGGTCTTCCTCGACGGGGGGCAGGGCACCCGGCGCGGGCGCCTCGACCTGCACGCCGAGCGGCTCGAGGAGCTCAGCGAGCTCGTCGAGTTTGTGTCGGTTCGTGCTGGCGAGGAGGAGCCGCATCGACGTCACGAGAGCTCGAGCACGCTGCGCTGCGCCGCGAAGATCTTCTCGAGCCCCCGGTCGCCCACGTCGAGGAGCTCGTTCAGACGATCCCGTCCGAAGGTGGCGCCCTCGGCCGAGCCCTGGACTTCGACGTATTCGCCGACATCCGTCTTCACGAGGTTCATGTCGACCTCGGCGCGCGAGTCCTCGCGATAGTCGAGGTCGCACAACACCTCGCCGCTGACGATGCCGACCGAGACCGCCGCAACCTGGCTCATGAGCGGCCAGCCGCGCAGGACCCGGCGACCGTCCATGTGGACGTAGAGGTCGTGCAGCGCGACGTAGGCGCCGCTGATCGCCGTCGTTCGAGTGCCGCCGTCGGCCTGGAGAACGTCGCAGTCGATCCAGACCGTGCGCTCGGTCATCTTCTTGAGGTCGACGATCGCGCGCAGCGAGCGACCGATGAGCCGTTGGATCTCGACCGAGCGTCCATCCACCCGGCCGTTGCGATCGCGGCTCTTCCGCGAGGTGGTCGAGGACGGCAGCATCGAGTACTCCGCGGTCAGCCAACCCTGGCCCTTGCCCTGCAGGAAGGGCGGGACGCCGTCCGAATAGGTCGCCGTGCAAAGCACGCGCGTCTGGCCGAAGCAGGCCAGGACGGAGCCGGGGGCCGAATCGGTGAAGCCTCGCTCGAAGCGGAGCTCGCGGGGGTCGTCGGGTGCGCGGCCGTTGGTGCGGGTCATCGAAGATCGGTCGGGTCGGGGTTTCCGGCGAAAAGGGCGGACATTATAGGGATGAAGCTGCCTGGTTCTTGTCCGCGGTCGCGAGAACCCGAACCCAGGCGAGCGGAAGCTCGGCGAGAGCACCGTCGTTCGAGCGCACGCGCACCCCGCGCTCGAGCTCGAAGGCCTCGAGGCGACCCACGACGGCCTCGTCCTCGCCGCCGGGGCCGACCAGGCGGACGTCACC
>JAJDEW010000107.1 GCA_029259595.1 Planctomycetota bacterium
GCCTGATGGAAAAGTGCTTCGGATGCGATGCATGTGACCGGGAGGCCCGGCGGGTGCGCGAGAACGCAGGCGAATCGGTCGATTCGGCGAGGCTTTCGTGTGCCGGCCGGGCTTTCCGGACGCGTGCAGCGCGCCGGATGACTTTTTCATCAGGCTGCTAGCGGCGGCGACGGCGGCGAGTCGGCACCTTGCCGCTTTGCACGTCGTCCTCGAAGCGCGTGATCACGTCGAGCAGATCGTCGCCGAAGAGCTCGCGTTGCCATTCGATCAGGCCTTCGACCTCGGCCAGGGCCGCGGCCGTGCGGGGACGCGTCTGAGCCAACCGGAGAAGAACGAGACGGTTCAGGATCAGGGAAGAGTCGAGCTTGTGCCGGTTGCTCTCTTCCTTGCGCCAGATCTTCAGACGCTCGTGCAGCTCCGATTCGATCTCGTCGAGCTCGCTCGTCCCGTCCTTGGCGGGCAGGCGCGGGATCTCCTTCAAGGGACCTGCGTCCCAGCCCCGCTCGATCGCCTCGACGATCTGGTTGCCGAAGCGCTTGATGTGCTTGGGCGAGAGACCGGGAACCCCGTTCAACTGCCGCACGGCACGCGCTCGGCTCTTCGCGATCTCGAACAGGTTGGGGTTCGACAGGATCTTGAAGGGCGGCAGGTCGCGCTCGTGCGCCAGGCCGTCCCGCAGGATGAAGAGCTCGCGCAGGACCTGCATCTGGACCGGCCGCAGCGTGCGGGCGCCCTTGATCCGGATGAACTCGTCGGGTTCGAAGACGCGCGGAGCCGGCTCCAGCGCCTCGAGGCGTCGGCACTCGCCCTCGACGATCGGCAGGCGGCCGAGGCGCTCGAGGTCCTGGAGCTGCTCATCCATCAGAGCCTCCAGGAAGCGCGTGTCGAGGCGGGCGTAGTCGATTTGCTTCGAGCTCAGGGGACGACGCGACCAGTCCGAGCGCTGGAGGGACTTGTCCAGAGTGACCCCGAAGCGCTCGTCCAGCACCGATGCCAGCCCGGGTGAAGGGTTGCCGAGGGCCGCGGCCGCGATGCGCGTGTCGAACAGCCCGGCGAACTCGAACCCGAACTCGCGCTTCATGATCAGGACGTCGTACTCGCCGTCGTGGAAGATCTTGACCTGGTCGGGGTTCGCGAGAACGTCCCCCAGGGGCGAGATGTCGAGATCCGCCAGGGGATCCACGAGGTAGTCCTCGTCCCCGACCGTGACCTGGATCAGGCACACCCGTTCCTGATAGTGGAAGAACGAGTCGGCCTCGGTGTCGACCGCGAGGACCTTTTGTCCGTCGACCTGGTCCAGGAGCCGCTCCAGGGCTTCCGCGTCTTCGACGAGGGTCGGCGGGGAAAGGCCGTCGGTCGGGCTGCGTGGGGTCGGGCTCAAGGCCAGAATGGGCGGGCTTGGTGTTCGAGGGGCTCGAAGGAGAGCGTAGTGATGGCCCACGGCGCAGCAAGCGCAGCCCGACATTCTTGGTGAATCTTCCCGAGCGCGAGCTCGCGGACCGATAAGGGGTCGGTGCCGGGCTGGTTTCGAAGGGGAACTCCCTTCCGGTCCACCCGCTCGATTCCGCACCTGTATAGTTACGTAGCGCGCGACCACGCCCGCTCCCTCTCAAGCGATGCACGTCCAGCTGATCCACCCCCCTGTCTACCTGAACGTCCATGCGATGACGGCGCTTCGTCCGAGCATGCCGCTCGGGTTGGCCTATATCGGGGGCGTCCTGCGTCGCGCCGGCCACCACGTGTCGATGCTCGACGCCGTGGCGGAGGCCCCGGAACAGGTCACGACGGACCGCCACCTCCACCGGCTCGGCCTGACGACCGAGGAGATCGTGGCACGGCTCGACCCTACCGCCGACGCCTTCGGGCTCACGAACATGTGGTCGTTCTCGTGGCCGCTCGTCCGCGACCTCATCCACCGGATCAAGGCCACGTATCCGGACAAGCCGCTCGTCTGCGGCGGCGAGCACTTCACGGGGTTGCCCGAACAGTCCCTGAAGACGTCGCCGATCGACTACATCATCACCGGCGAAGGCGAGGACCCCGCCGTCGCGCTCTTCGGGGCCCTGGAGAAGGGCGGATCGATCGACGAGATCCCCGGCGTCTGCTACCTGAAGGACGGCGAGATGGTTCGGACAGCGCCCGCCGTCCGCAAGCAGAACGTCGACGACATCGGCTGGCCCGCCTGGGATCTGGTCGATCTCGAAACCTACAACGAATTCGACCTCGTGAACGGGATCCATGCCGGCAAGACCGTGCCGATCCTCGCCACCCGCGGCTGCCCCTACCAGTGCACGTACTGCGCGTCCCCCAACATGTGGACGACGCGCTACTACACGCGCGACGCGAAAGACGTCGCCGACGAGATCCAGCACTACTACGACACGCGCGGGATGCGGAACTTTCCGTTCCAGGACCTGACCGCGATCGTGAAGCGCGACTGGATCATCGAGTTCTGCAACGAGCTCCTGAAGCGTGACCTCGAGGGCATCACGTGGCAGTTCCCCAGTGGGACGCGCTGTGAGGTCATCGACGACGAGGTCGCCGAGTTGCTCTACCGCACGGGGGGTCGCTCGCTGGCCTACGCGCCCGAAAGCGGCAGCGAACGCACGCGCAAGCTCATCAAAAAGAAGATGAAGACCGAGAGCCTGCTCCGTGCGGTCGAGGCCTCCGTGCGACACAAGCTCAACATCACGTGCTTCTTCGTCCTGGCCTTCCCGCACGATACGCCGGCGGACCTGAAGGAGACACGCAAGCTCGTCCGCAAGCTCGCCCTCATGGGCATCGACGACATCGCGATCGGCTTCTTCTTCCCGATTCCGAACACCGAGCTGTACTACCAGCTCGTCGAGCGTGGCGTCATCAAGGACAATGACGACGACTTCCTTCTCACGCCGATCTTCGCGAACGAGGCCAAGCTCATGCCGGAACACAACTACTGTGACCACATGAGCGCGCGTGAGATCACCCTGTGGAAGTACCGGCTGCTCCTGAACTTCTACGGGCTGTCCTTTGCACGTCGTCCGTGGCGCATGTTCCAGATCCTCTGGAACACGCTACGCGGCAAGGAAACGCGCAAGCTCGAGACCTTCCTGGTCGAGTTCAAGCGCAAGTGGAGCCTTTGGCGCACGAAGTCCGGAGAGGGCGCGCGAACGACGGCCTGAGCCGAGCCTTCAGAAGAGCTCGTTGGCCGCGAGGAATTCCTCGAGCGCCGCTCGCAGGTCCTCCGGTCGCTCCATCTGGATGAAGTGTCCGACGTCGTTCCAGACGCGGTAGTCCACGTTCGGCGCGATCGTCCGCACGTAGTCTTCGTAGCTCGCATCCCAGAAGGGCGACGCGGCGTATACGGCCAGGACCGGCAGCTCGAGGCGCGCAGCCTCCGGCGGGTAGGCCGAGGGTGCGAGCGCGGCGCGGAAGCCCTCCACCAAGGCCGCGTGCGGCGTGGAGAGCGCCATGGCTCGAATCGCCGCATGATCCTCGGGGGCGAGACTCGGCGAACGCATCCCGTCGATCATGGCCGCGATCCACTCGCGGTAGCCCTCTCCGAGCAACGGCGCCGCGAATTCCTCCGCGGTCTCCGTCGGCATCATCGGGCGATAGGCGCCGTCCAAGGTGACGAGACCGAGCGTGCGTTCGGGATGGCGCGCCGCGAAGCTGAGGACCACCGGCGTCCCGTTCGAATGCCCGACGAGGACGGCACGCCGCAGCCCGGCCGCATCCATGACAGCCGCGACCGCGTCGGCATAGAGCTGCACGGAGGCCTCTCCGTCCACCGGCTCGCTCTTGCCGTGACCGGGCAGGTCGACCGCGACGACGCGTCCCAGATCCGCGAGCTCGGGCAGCTGGTAGCGCCAGGCACTGGCGTCGCAGGCCCAGCCGTGGACGAGGACGAAGCCTTCGTCCCCCAGGCCGGCATCGACGTAGCACACCTTGCCGCCGTCGAAGGCCGCCATGTGCTCGGCCGGAGCTCCCGGCGCTCCCGGGTCTCCCGGGCTGCCCGGACCGCTCGTCACACAGCCGGGCGAGACGAGGGTCGAGGCGAGAGCGAAGCAGGCGAGGCGCAGGGCAGCGGAGCGGGGTCTCATCACCGCAATCTAGCGCGCAGCGATCCCGAGGTCGCGGGGCAGTTCGATCCGACTCGGGTGGAGCTGGCGAGCGACGCCGATCGGCCTCACCCAAGCTCGGGACGGAGGCCGCCAGCCCCTCGCACCGGGAAGGCGGGGCGATTTCGCCGCCCTGGACCGCGACCGGCTCGGACTACAGACCCGTCGGATCCGCGGGCCCGAGCTCGTCCTGGGATGGGAGCAGCTTCGACTCGGCGTCCTCGTCCAGGGTCGGGTCAGCCCCGACCTCGACGGAGGCCCCGGCGACGCTCCCTGGCGGCGCCTCGGGTTCGGCGCGCGGCAGGAGAAAGGCCAGCCCGAAGGCCGGCAAGCACAGAGAGAGCAGCATCCAGCGGATCTTCATCGAGAGGGGGGAAATCCGTGTTGCGGGACCGTTGATGCCAGGAAACACCGTGACGAAGGGGCTCCTGGGGATCTTTCAATACCAGAGCCTAACGGAGACGCGCTCGCCTGGGGCCCTCAAAATCGGACCGGGAGGCTCCATCGTTACACCCGGATCCACGAAAAAACCCTGCCGCGCCGGAAGGGCCGCGACAGGGTGTGAGCGATGGCGAGGATGACGGGACTTGAACCCGCAACCTCCGGCGTGACAGGCCGGCACTCTAACCAATTGAGCTACATCCCCGCTCGTGGGAGTGCGGGAGTATAGCCCCACCCAGGGGCGCGTCAATGGGCCTCTCAGCCCGTCCGGACAGCCTCAATGGTATCGGTCCGACTCATTCTCCAGATGGGGTAGAGCCCCGCGACCAGCGCCAGGACGAGGGCGAATCCCAAGCACGCCCCGAGCGCGCCACCGGCACCCCGCAGCGGCAGCTCGAGCCCCGAAAGCACACGCAGAGCCGTGACGAACACGGGCGAGAGTCCCGATCCGACGAGGATGCCGAGGCCCCCGCCGAAGAGGCCGAGGATGCCCGACTCGAGCAGGACCGAGGCGGCCAGCTGCCCGCGTGTCATGCCCAGGGCGAAGAGAACACCGAGCTCCTTCTGGCGTTCCAGCGCCGCCAGGAGCATGCCGTTCAGGACTCCGAGACCGGCGAGGACGGCCGTCAGCGCCAGGATCACGTCGAAGAGCACGAAGTCGCGCGCGATGTCCGCCTGGTGCAGCGCCAGGACCTCGTCGCCGGTCGTCACGCGCAGGGTCGGCTGTCGCCCGAAGCGCTCGCGCAGGAGCGCCGCGACCACGCCGGGGTCCGCCCCCTCGTCGAGTCGCACGGCCAGCGCGCCGGCCGCCTCGGTATCGACGCAGAAGAAGCGCTTCAGATGGCGGGCGTCGGTCACCGCGTAGGCGCGCTCATCGGGGTGGATGAAGTAGCCGTAGGCGTCGCTGACCGCGAGCACGCGGAAGGCCTGGACGCCATGACCGCTCGTGTTGACGAGGACGGAGTCGCCCGGCGCGAGTCCGCGCTGGCGGGCGAGGCGCTCGGAGACGATGACGCCCTGGCCCGCGGCCAGAGCGGTGAGCAGCGCCGGATCCGTGCGCGCGGGGCCATAGCGGGCGAGCTGTTCGGGGCGCAACCCGAGAAGGAGCAGGTCGACGTGCGCGCGGGCGTCGGCGCCCTCGATTCCGAGCACCTCCGGAACGTCGCGGAAGACGGCCTCGACCTCGTCCAGCGTCGCGTTCGCGAGGCCTTCGACATAGACCTTGTCGGCCAGCGCTTCCTCGCCCCAGACCTCGACCTCGGCTCCCAGGCTGTTCGTCATGCCCTTCAAGGCCACGAAGGCCGTCGCGACCAGCGCGATGGCCGCGACCGAGGCCCCGAGGCGCGCCGGGTTGCCGGCCAGCGAACGGGCGGCGAGGTGCGCGACGAGCGGCGAGCGCCGCTCGAAGAGCCCCGCCAGGCGGGCCGCCCCGCGCGCGAGGAGCCGCGGCAGGAAGAGCGGGATCGCGACGAGCGCGGCCAGGGCGACGAGGCCCAGGACGATCGTGCGAACCAGGGTCGCGTCGAACGCCCCGACGAAGGGAACCAGCGCGAAGAAGGCCAGCGGAACGAGCCCGGCGAGGAGCACCAGCGCGAAGAGCTGGAACCCGCCCGCCACCGACCGGGTGCGCGCCACCCCCTCGCCACGCAACGCGCCGACGATGTCCGTGCCGCGCGCGCGCACCATCGGATAGATCGAGCCGACGAGGGCGATGACCACACCGAACGAGCTCAAGAGGAGCACGGTCCGCCACGGGACCGCGAAGACGTTCGACGGGCGGTCGGTGACGCCGAGCGTCGTGATCCCGCGCGCGAACAAGAGCTTCGCCAGGAGGATTCCTCCGGCGACGCCGAGCAGTCCGGCCAGGAGCGCGATCACGACCGCTTCGCTGAAGAAGGAGCGCGCGATCTGCGCGCGGGTCGCTCCGAGCGCGCTCAGCATGCCGACCTCGCGCACGCGTTCGAGCAGCGACATCGACAGCGTGTGGAAGATCACGAACAGGCCCAGGCACAGGGCGAAGAGGCCAGCCAGGCGCACGCCGTTGCGAAAGGCACGCTCGTCCGCCATCTGACCGATCGCGGTCGCTTCGTTGCGCTCGAACGTGAAGTGTCGGCTCAGGTCGGACTCGAGGCTCTCGAGCTCGACGTTCGGATCTCGGCGCACCCAATAGCGCGTCTCGACGAAGACGTCCTCGAACAGACGCCGGCCGGCGGCGTGGTCCACGATCGCGACGCGACCCTGGGCATGTCGCCCGAGCCCCTCGCGCGCGAGCAATCCCGCGACGTGGAAGACGGACTCGCGCGGCGCGACGAGCGGCCGCACGCCCTTGCGCAGGACACCGTCGACGCAGCGCGCCGGCGCGGCCCGCCGGGGCGGCGCCAGGACGACGGGATCGCCGACGTCGACGCCGAGCTGCTCGGCCAGCGCGCGGCCGAGCAGGACACCGTCCGCGCCGGGCGTCGGCTGCAGGTCGTCGCCGGACTCGACGAAGTAGGCGCCGAGGCTCGGCGCCTGACGCGCATCCAGGGCGACGAAGCGGGCCGAGAGCGGCTCGCCACCCTGCGACGACACGTGCACCTCGTTGCGGAAGAAGGCGGCGACGCCGGCTACACCTTCGAGTTCGAGCAGCTCCGAGGTCGGGTCGTCGACCGACTCGCTGGGCCGTACCTCGAGGTCACCGCCCCAGCCCTTCTCGATGAAGCGCGTGCGCGACAGGATCGTGACGTGATCGAGCGTGAAGACGGCGACGACGGTCGCGATCCCGACGGCGACGCCGAGGATCGAGAACAGGGTCCGTCCGGGTCGCCCGAGGAGGCTCTTCCGCGCGATGATGCGTGCGAGCGCCATGCGTCAGATCTGCAGGGCGGAGAGCGCTTCGTGGACGTCGTCGACGGTCAGGTTCGGACCGTGCAGCACGCGCTCCGTCTCCAGCCTTCCGTCGACGAGAAAGCGCACCTCGTCCGCGAAGGCCGCGTCGCGCGGATTGTGGGTCACGAGCAGCACGGTTCGCCCGTCACGATCGCAGACCTCGCGCAGGGTCTCCATGACCTCGAGACCCGCCTTCTGCGACAGATTGCCCGTCGGCTCGTCGCAGAGCAGGAGCGGCTGCCCGCCCGCGAGCGCGCGTGCGATCGAGGTCCGTTGCATCTCGCCGCCCGACAATTCGTGCGGCAGCGCCTGCTTGCGCGCCACGATCCCGAAGCGCTCGAGCAACGGCGGCACGATGCTCTCGCGCACGGCGCGACCCTGCCCCGCGATGGAGAGCGGCAGCCCGACGTTCTCGGTGACCGAGAGGTTCGGGAGCAGGTTGAAGAACTGGAAGACGTAGCCGACGGTCCGCCGCCGCAGGAGCGTCCGCGCGCGTTGCCCGAGCTTGGAGAGGTCCTCTCCCGCCAGCTCGACCTTGCCCGCGCTCGGTTCGTCGAGTCCTGCGATCAGGTGGAGCAGCGTCGACTTGCCGGATCCCGACGGGCCCATGATGCACACGAAGCGACCCGGCTCGACCGCGAACGACAGACCGCGCAGGACAGCCGTCTGGCTGTCGGAGCGGCCAAAGAACTTGTAGAGGTCGTCGACGCGGAGGATGGCGGACATGGATGGGTCAGGGAGGAACGGGTCAGGCGCGGCGGGGTTTCGGTTCGGCCGCGGATTCGGCGGCGAGCGCGCGCTTGGCCGCTTCCCAGGCTTCGATCAGGCGCCCGAGCTCGATATCGGCGAGCGAGCCGCCGAGTTGCGCCTCCATGTGACGAAAACGGCGCTCGAAGCGCCGCAGGGCCTCCCGCGCGGCCTGCTCCGGGTCGAGTTCGAGGTAGGTGCCGAGCAGGGCGCCGGCCACCAGGACGTCGCCCAGCTCCTCCGCCAGGCGCGCGCGGTCTTGCTCCGGGGCGTCGAAGACCTCGCGCAGCTCGCGCACCTCTTCCTCGAGCTTGGCCAAGGCCCCCGAGGCGTCGTCCCAGCGGAAGCCCGCCGCGATCGCCTTGGCTCCCATCCGGTCCGTGCGCTGCAAGGCCGGCAAGGCGCGCGGCACGCCGGCCAGCGCGCTCGCGTCGGTGCGCTTGTCCCGGCGCTCGGCTTGCTTGATGGCCTCCCAGTTGCGCAGCGCCTCGTCGGCGCCATCGACGCGGACGTCCCCGAAGACGTGCGGGTGCCGTCGCACGAGCTTGTCCCCCACCGCACCGGCGATCGCCGCGAGATCGAAGCGCCCCTCTTCGGAGGCGATGCGCGCGATCAAGGCGATGACCATCAAGAGATCGCCGAGCTCCTCGACGACGCTCTCGCCGGACGTGTCCGTCTCGATCGCTTCGACCGCTTCGAAGGCCTCCTCGACGAGGCTCGGAGCCATCGAGAGCACGGTCTGCTCGCGATCCCAGGGACAGCCGTCGGGCGCCCGCAGACGGGCAACGATGGCGAGCAGGCGTGCGAGGGCGTCGAGGCGTTCGTCGCCGGTCACAGGTGGCTGGTCGAGCGGGCGCGGAGCGGGTGCGGCGGGATCCATCGCCCGAGGATGGTCCCTGGTCCGGGCGCGGGCAAGGCGCGCGTCGGGTCCCGCGCGAAAGGCGCCTTCCCGGGCGGTGATCGTGCTGCTCGGGAGGCCTCCGGGGCGAGGCGGCGCGGCCGCGAGTTCCGGACAGGCCTTCAGCCGTAGACGAGCGGGTCCTTGCGGCCCGCCTCGCGGAAGCCCTTGAGCCGCAGGCGGCAGGCGTCGCAACGGCCGCAGCTCGTGACACGGCTGCCGGCGACGAGCGGGTCGTAGCAGGTGTGGGTCAGGCCGAGGTCGACCTCGAGCTCGTCCGCCCGCAGCACGATGTCCCGCTTCGTGAGCTCGAGCAGCGGCGCGTGCACGCGGAAGCGCGCGCCCTCCTCCGTTCCGGCGGCCGTCGCCACGCGCGCGAGCTCCTCGAAGGCGGCCAGGAACTCGGGGCGGCAATCGGGATAGCCGGAGTAGTCGAGCGCGTTGACACCGATGAAGAGGTCGCGCGCCCCGAGCGTCTCGGCCCAGCCCAGCGCCACGGACAGAAAGACCGTGTTGCGCGCCGGCACGTACGTCACCGGGACGCCCGTCCCGATCGCGCGCTCGTCGCGATCCTTCGGCACGGCCACCTCTTCCGTCAAGGCCGAGCCACCGAGCGCCGACAAGTCGACGACCACGACGCGGTGGTCGACGGCACCGAGCGCGACCGCCACGCGCTTCGCCGCCTCGAGCTCGCACGCGTGTCGTTGCCCGTAGCGAAACGACAGGGCATGAACGGCAAAGCCCGCCGCGCGCGCCTCGGCCAGCGTCACGGCCGAGTCCATTCCACCGGACAGCAGACAGACCGCGGGCGGCTCTTCGGAACCTCTGCTTCGAACGTTCTCCGTCACGCGCTCAGCCTACCCACCCGAGGTGGGGAAGCCACGCGCCGCCTGCCACGATCCCGCCTGAATGCGAGTCCTGCGGGAGCGTTCACGCAAAGAGACCGCAGCGATCTCCGCTGCGGTCTCTTCGGTTGCGCTCGACTCCGCTCCGGATCGGATCACTGCTCCTCGGGCGGGCTCGGGGGTGTGTCCTGGCTGCGCGCTTCACGCTCCATGTCGCGGGCCTGCCGGATGCCCCAAGCGATGCGCGCCGTCTCGCGCCCGGTTCCCGCCAGCATCAGGTGGCTCCCGGACAAGGCGATGACGCTGTTGCGGTTGTTGGCGCGGAGCACGCTCCGAATCACACTCGACAGGGCGCGGGCATCGAGCGGACTGACGTCGAGCAAGGTCGTCACGAGCAGGGCCGGGTGGTCGTCGTAGGAGGCGATCGACTCCTCGTCGACGTCGAGCCAGCCCGAGAGCGGCTCGTTCCCGAAGCTGGTGTGAACGGCGATCATCGGGACCGTCCCGCCCTTGATCTTCGCCGTGAGGTAGCCGTGCTTGAAGAGCAGGCTCTCCACGAAGAGGTACACCTCGTCGGGAGGCACGCTGATGGCGCCGCTCAGACTCGTCGACTCGACTTCGAGCCGGCTGCACGTCTCGCGCACGATGACGAGCTTCTGACCGGTCGCGGCCTCGAAGGCCGCCAGCACTGCGGCCAAGGAGTGCCCGTGACCGGCACCAGGGTCGGCCAGGACCAGGGGTCGCGTCGGAACGGGAAAGGCCTGCGTGTTGCGCCCCGTGGACGCGGGCGTCACGACGGCGGCGGGCGCTTCGAGAACGGGTGTGGCGGCACTGGCGGCCGGGATGACGAGCAACGGCACCGACAAGACGGCACGGAAGATGTGTGACATACGAAACTCCTGAAGGCTGGCTTCGGCGGGGCTGGTCTCGAAAGACGCCCACCTGTCCTGCTCCTTCCCCGCTTTTCAGGGTCCCCGTTGTGCCCGCGCGGAGAAGGCCTACATTGGTGCGCTCGAATCCCCGCCAATCGCCCTCAGAAGGACGCTTCGACCGTGAGCCAACCGACCCCTGATGCCGTTCTGGACGCCCTCCGCGCGGTCCAGGACCCCGACCTCCACAAAGACATCGTCAGCCTCGGCTTCGTGACCAAGAACGAGGTGAAGGACGGGCGTGTCGAGGTCACGATCAACCTGACCACGCCCGCCTGTCCGGTGAAGGACCTCATGAAGGGTCAGGCCGAAGAAGCCATCCGGGCCTTGCCAGGCGTCCGCGAGGTGAAGGTCGAGATGACGGCCGAGGTCAAGGGCATGAACCAGCCGCAGCCCAACATGCCGAAGGACATCCGTCACATCGTGGCGATTTCGAGCGGCAAGGGCGGTGTCGGCAAGAGCACGGCAACGGTCAATCTCGCCGTCGCGCTCGCGCAGACCGGCGCCAAGGTCGGCGTGCTCGACTGCGACGTCTACGGTCCGGACATCCCGATGATGATGGGAATCGTCGGTGAGCCCGAGACCGTCGGGAAGAAGCTCTTGCCGAAGGTTCGTCATGGCGTGAAGACGATGTCGATCGGCTACTTGCTGTCCGACGACAAGCCCGTCATCTGGCGCGGGCCGATGGTCCACAAGCTCATCCAGCAGTTCTTGGCCGACGTCGAGTGGGGCGCGCTCGACTACCTCCTGGTCGACATGCCGCCGGGCACCGGTGACGCGCAGTTGTCGCTGGCGCAGATCGTCCCGCTGTCGGGCGGCGTCCTGGTCACGACGCCGCAGGCGGTCTCGACGTACGACGTCAGCAAGGCCATCTCGATGTTCCGTCAGGTCAACGTCGAGATCCTCGGCATCATCGAGAACATGGCCGGTTTCGTCATCGCGGGCAGCGTGAAGGGTGCCGCGGCGGGTAGCGAGGTCGAGATCGAGACCGGTGCGGGCACGGAGACCCTGAAGGTCGGAGAGGGCGGTCGCTTCGAGACCGTCGTTCACGTCTTCGGCGAAGGCGGCGCGGACAGTCTGGCCGCCAAGTACGACTTCCCCGTCCTCGGACGCATCCCGCTGAACCCCGTCGTGCGCGTGGGCGGGGACGGTGGCGATCCCGTGATCATCACCGACCCCGACTCCCTCATCGCCCAGGAGTTCCGCCAGGTGGCCGGCAAACTCGCGCAACGCCTGGCGGTGCGCGAGTTCGCCCAGCTGCCCGTCCTGCAGTGAGTCAGGGCTCCTCGGCCGAGGCCACGATCCTGAGGTAGCTCGCGAAGCGAGCGCGCGCGATCCGTCCTGCTCCGACCGCCGCGCGGACCGCGCAGTCCGGTTCGACGCGGTGAGAGCAGTCGCGGAAGCGGCAGTCGCCCGCGAAGGCCTCGAACTCGTGGAAGGCCGCACGCACCTCGTCGGCGCCGAGCTTCCAGAGCCCGAAGGTCCGCACGCCGGGCGTATCGATGACGCGCGTTCCGTCGGAGAGGACGTGGAGCGACGAGGCGGTCGTCGTGTGGCGCCCCTTGCCGTCCGAGGCCCGCACGGCTCCGATCGTCTGCGCGCTCGACGGATCGAGTGCATTCAAGAGCGAGGACTTGCCGACGCCACTGTGTCCGAGGAAGACGCACGTCGTGCCGCGGATCGCCGCACCCAGCTCGTCGAGGCCCTCGCCGGTGACGGTCGACGCGCGAAAGACCGGGTAGCCCGCCTCGTGAAAGCTCGTGAGGGCGGCCTCGATCCTCCGGCGTTCGCTCGCGTCGGCATCGCCTCGGACGAGATCGATCTTGTTCACGCACACGAACGGTCGCACGGAACCGGCCTCAAGGGCGAGCGCGACGCGGTCGACGAGCCCCGGCTTGAAGGGTGGCGTGCGCGCCGAGACGACGACGACGCCGAGGTCGACGTTGGCCGCCAACACGCGCTCGAGCGCCCGCTTGCCAGGATCGCTCCGGGACAGCGCGCTGCGACGCGGCTCGACCGACGTCACGCGGTACGGACCCTCGCCGGCCTCGCCCAGCTCCACGAAACGGACGCGATCCCCCACGGCGACCGTCGTCGCCTGGGTCGCGGCCAGCTCGGGTGGCAGGGAGGCCTCGAGCGTTCCGTCCCCCTCGTCGTCGGGCGCGTCGGCATCGGGCGCGAGTCGCACACGCCCGCGCGCGACGAAGACCACGGTCGCGGGTTCGCCCACGGCGGGCTCCTCGGGCACAGAGGCCGCCACGCGGGGCGGCGCACCGTCGGTTTCGGGGCTCTTCGCACGCATGCGCTCGAAGAGGTCGGGCTCGTCGTCCTCGTCTGCCTGCCAGTGGCGCCGGCGCGGAGTCTGGCGCGGGCGGCTCGCCTTTTTCTGTCGCGCCAGCTCGCGCAGGCGCTTTTCCTCGTCACGGGTTCGAAGCTTGGGGAGCGCCTTCAGGTGGCGCTCACGGGACTTGCGTTTGGAATCTGCGTCCACGGGGGTTTTCGTTCGGGTCCATCGGTCGAGTCAGTTCCGGGTCGCGGTCGTTGCCGCGGGGAGCGAGGCGTACGAAGACGCGTCGCAGGAGCTCGACGAGGTCGAAAACGAGGCTCGTGAGCGGATGGTCGGGGCGTACGGGGACCGCACGCGGACTCACACGCTCCTTCCTGGCACCGCCCGAGGCGGTCGCGGCGACCCCGTCAGGGAGTCGCCCGCGTCGGTCTGGCCGACGTCAGCGCAGGGAGGAGGCGGAGAGGACGACAGACTTCTTGGCGTTCTTCATCTTCAGCCTCCGGGTAATCGGTTCGAAACGGCGCGGGCGAGCCTCGCGCGCGCAGCCGAAAGTGTAGGCGGTCGGGCCGAAAGCGCAAGCCGTCCCGGGCGGGACGTTTGGCCCGAATCAGTCGATCGGCTTGATCGCCGCCAGGATCGAGCGCGTCGCCGCACTCTTGTTCAGGGTGTAGAAGTGGATCCCGGGGGCGCCGCGCTCGAGCAGCTCCCGGCACTGGCGGATCGCGTGCTCGATGCCGATCGCCATGACCGTCGAGGGATCCCCCTCGTAGCGTCGCAGGCGCGCGTGCAGGCCTTCCGGGATGGTCGCGCCGCACATCTTCGTGAAGCGCTCGATCTGCGACACGTTCGTGACAGGCATGATGCCGGGCACGATCGGAACGGCGATCCCCGCGTTCCGCACGCGCTCGACGTACTTGAAGTACGTCGAGTTGTCGAAGAAGAGCTGCGTGATCAAGAAGGCGGCACCGTTCTCGACCTTGTGAGCCGTCCAGCGCAGGTCGTCGCCGACCGACGGCGACTCCGGATGCGCTTCCGGATAGCAGGCTCCACCGATCCCGATGTCGTAGTGCTCACGCAGCCACGCCGCGAGCTCGCTACCGTGGGCGAAGCCGCCGTCGGTCGCGACGAAGCGCTCCTCCCCGCGCGGCGGGTCGCCGCGCAGCGCGAGCACATTGCCGACGCCGCCCTCGACCAGACGGTCGACGACGCCCCGCAGCTCGTCCTTCGTGTGACCGACGCAAGTCAGGTGCGCCATGGCCGTGATCCGCAGCTCGTTCTGGATGCGCGTGACGAGCCCGATCGTCCGATCGCGCGTCGAGCCGCCGGCCCCGTAGGTCACCGAGACGAAGTCGGGCGCCAGCATTTGGCGCAGGTCGTCCACCGTCCGGATGAGGGCCTCCGCGGCTTCCTCGGTCTTGGGAGGGAAGAACTCGAAGCTGAACACGGGTTGGCGCTGCGCGCCGACGGGGGCGTAGAGCTCTTCGATCTTCACGCGGGGTCCTCCCGGTAGATTTCCTCGAACCGCGCGCGGTACTCGGGCGGCGTTTCATGGGAGGCGAGGCCGCGCAGCTCGACGCAGGCGACCGTCATGCGCGCGTCGATGCACTCGCGCTCGGCGACGGAAAAGACGTAGCGCAACCCGATCGACGAGCGCCCGAGCCGAAAGCAGGTGACCCGCACGACCGGACGGTCGCCGAAGCGCAGCGGCGAGAGGAAGTTCACGTCCGCATGCACCAGCGGAAAGCCGATCTCGTCTTCGCGAATCAGGTGGTAGTAGCGTCGCCCGACGTGGACGTCCCACAGCTCTTCGAAGGCCAGGTGGATCAGCTCGAAGATCTTGGGGTAGTACGCGATCCCGGCCGGATCGACGTCCCCGAAGCGGACTTGCAGCTGGGTGACGAAGGCCTTCGGCGCGCTCATCGCTCGCCTCCGGCGTCTCCCCCATCCCCTTCGAAGAGCTCGGGCCAAGCCTCGCGCACACTCGTGACGATCATGCCCGCGAGCCGCTCGATCTGTTCCTTGCCTTCGTCGACCGAGGCGGCGGCCGGATCGCCGCAGTAGGCGTGCCCGGCACCCGCCTGCGCGAAAGACTTGGCGCCGGCCTTGATCTTCTCGATCAACTCGATCGTGACCGGCGGCAGCGCGCGGCGCACCTCGTCGCGCACGGCCTCGGGGTCGGCGGCCATGACGATGCTCGATTCGTAGCTTCCGGCGTGGCAGTCGCCGCTCTTGAACTCGTCCGACAGCGTCTGTGCCCAGCGCCGGCGCGTGTTGTCGGGAAAGAGGACCTGTGCGCGCAGCTTCGTCAGCTCGGGCGAGTCCAGGGCCACGCCCCTCAGGATCGCGACGTGCTCGGGCTCGAGGTGGCCGTTCGAGAAGACGATCCGTCGCACGCCCTGATCCTCGAGGCTCTCGACCACGTCCTCGAGCAACGCCCACAGGGTGCCGGGCCGCAGGCTGATCCAGCCGGGAAAGCCATCGGTGAAGCGCGTCACGCCGTACGCGACAGGCGGCAACACGACGGAGGCGACGCCCTCGGCCTCGAGCCATTGCGTCGACAGGCGCGCCTGGGCGAGCGCGATCGTGACGTCCGTGTCCAGCGGCAGGTGCGGTCCGTGCGGCTCGGTCGAGCCCACGGGCAGGATCGCGACCATGCGGTCGTCGAAGAGCGCGCGGGCCTCCGGCCACGTCCGTTTTCCGAGCTCGGTCATCGGGGCTCGCCTCAGCGCGCGGCGAGCTCCTCCTTCAGCAGCTTGCGCGCGATCTTGCCGCGATCGTTCTTGGGAAGGGCCGCACGCCACTCGAACCAGCGCGGGTACTTGTGCGGCGCAAGCCGCTCCTTGACCCAGGCCTTGAGCTCGTCGGCGAGCACATCCGAACCGTCCTTCCCGGGCGACACGACGACAAAGGCGTAGGGCTTCACCAGCTCGTCCTCGCCGGCGTGTCCGCAGACGCAGACCTCGGCGACGCTCGGGTGTTCGAGCAGCGCGTTTTCGATCTCGAGCGGCGAGGTCCAGATCCCACTGACCTTGATCAGGTCGTCGGTGCGGCCCTCGTAGAAGTAATAGCCCTCGTCGCGGCGGAAGATGTCCGCCGAGGTGCACCACTCGCCCTGGAACGTCTCGCGCGACTTGGCCTTGTCACCCCAGTAGCAGAGCGCCGTCGAGCCGCCGCGCACGCGGAGGCGTCCAGGCTCCCCGTCGGGCAGCTCGTCCCCGTCGGGACCGACGATCGACGCCTCGTAGCCCGGCACGATCTGGCCCAGGCTGCCGACGCGCACGTCGTCGAGCCGGTTCGAGATGTAGATGTGGAACATCTCCGCCGATCCGATCCCGTCCAGGATCTCGACGCCGGTGCGCTCCTTCCATTCGCTGTACAACGAGGCCGGAAGGGCCTCGCCGGCAGACAGGCAGACGCGCAGGCTCGAGAAGTCGGTCTCGTCCCAGCGCGGCGAGCGCAGCATGTTGCCGATCATCGTCGGCACGCTGGTCAAGAGCGTCGGTCGGTGCGCGGCGATCTGGTCGAACAACTCGTCGGCCGTCGAACGGCCCGGAAAGAGCACCGACGTCGCGCCGACGCGGAACGGGAACATCAGGTTCGTCCCGGTCGCATAGCCGAAGAAGAGCTTGGGCACCGACAGGCAGACGTCGCTCTCCTCGTAACGCACCACCTGCAACGCGTAGGTCTCCGTGCTCCAGGCGAAATCGGCGTGGGTGTGCACGCAGGCCTTCGGTCGACCCGTCGAGCCCGACGTGAAGAGCCAACCGGCGAGGTCGTCCGGTCCGGTCGGCTCGACCTCGGCAGCGTGGCCATCGCCGTCGGCCGCCGCCAGCACGTCATCGAAGGCCGCGAACCCGCGCGCTTCCCCGCCGACGACCCACAACTCGCAGGCGAGCCGCGCGGACGCGACCGCCGGACCGAGCTCGGGCAGGACCTCAGCGTGTCCGATCACGACGCGCGCCTTCGTGTACTCGAGGTACGCTGCGTAGTCCTCGCGCTTGAGAAGCGGATTGACCATCGCGAAGACGGCGCCGGCGCGCAGGATCCCGAAGAAGGCCTCGGCGAAGGCGAAACCGTCCGGCAACACGATCAGGACGCGCTCTTCGGGCCGTACGCCCGCGCCCCGCAAGGCGGCCGCGACACGGCGCGTGCGCGCCAGCACGTCGCCGTAGGTCCGCCGCTCGTCTCCGGCGAGGAGCGCGACCTTGTCCGACCGACCTTCGTCCGCGTTGCGGTCCAGGTAGTAGGACGCGAGGTTGAAGCGTTCGGGAAACGGGGCGATGGCGTCGTAGAGGCTCGAGCTCGGCATGACGAGGCCGATAGCCTAGCCCGCGGCCCGCACGAGCTCCCGTGCCATTCCCGCCAATCGGCTGCTCTCCCGCGCCTGGCGGGGAGCGTGGCGGAGTTCGAGGCCGCGCGGACCGGGTTCAGCGCTGCGCGGGAGCGAGCGTGGCGGGGCCCCCGGCGACGCTCTTCGCGTTCGCATCGGACTGCCCCAGGACGTCGTCCACCGAGACGCCCAGCGTGGCCAGGGCGCGCTCGGCGCCGCGACGCACGTCGGGACTGTCGTGCCCCAACAAGGGCGCCAGCCGCTCGGCCGTCTCGCTGCGGTGCAAGCGATGTTCGGACAGGCTCTCCAGCGCCGCGAGAACGCGGTCGACATCGAGCGCGTCGAGCTCTTCGTAGGCCGACGCACCGTGCTCCCGGAACCAGGCCGACTCGTGGGAATGCCAGGTGAGCCACTCGCTCGCGCTCAGCTCCTGATCGAGGCCGGTGATCTCGCGCAGGGCCCGCCCGGCCGTCTTCACGAGCTCCGGCTCGGGCCGCGAGAGCATCCGGATCAGGGGCAAGAGCGCGCGCGAACGGCCGAGGCGTCCGAGCGCGACGAGCGCGTAGCGGACCTCGCCGGCCGGTCGCCGTTCGAGGTCGTCGAGGAGCACGTCGGTGAGGTGAACGGGGTCGGAGGAGGGGTCGCTTCCGATGCGTGCGCGCGGGGCGAGCTCCGCGACCTGCGCGAGCAGGAGCGGCTCGAGTCGCGCTTCGCGCCCGAAGGCGTCGACCAGGAGCTCCAGCCCTTCCGGACGCCCCGCCAATCCGACCGCGCGCAAGAAGCACGGCTGCAGATCCGCGGGCGCCGCCTTCCAGTGGTAGTCGAGCTCGGCCCAGGCACCGTCGTCCCGTCGCAGGATCGCGGCAAGCGTGCGCTCGATGCGGGGCTGCAGCTCACCGAGCGCGCGTCCGCGTCCCTGGACGCGCTCGACGATCGTCTCGATCTCCTGCGCCTGTCCGTGGGCCGCGGCGAGATCGAGGAAGGCCCGTACGGTGCCGTCGTGATTGCGCTGGATGTCCGCGAGGGTGCCGAAGAGCACGGACGGAGGAAAGGTCCCGAGCGCGCGCGCGACGACCTCGTCCTGGCGCTCGGACAGGAGCACCTTCGCACCCGCCGGCAGGGAGCGCTTGGCCTCGTAGAGCTCGAACAGAGGGCCGATCGCCGTGGCCCCGTAGCCTGCGAGCTCCGCGGCGACGGGCCCGAGCGCGGCCGTGTCGGGCAGCGCGTGCACCCGCTCGAAGACGGCCTGGCGAACGTCGCCGGGCCGGGTCCGCCGCAGGGGAATGGCCGCGACGAAGGCTGCGAGCAGGACCCCACCGAGGATCCAGGGCAGCGCCCGAGAGCGCAGGTGGGGTTGCGTCGGCTGGTGCATGCAGGAGTCCTCGGGGCGCTCCCCAATCAAGGGAGAGAACGCGGGCTGGAGCTGGTATCGGCAGCCCCCCCGCGAACCCGTGGCCTTCCTTGGGACAATCCCGCCTCCGCACGCACGTCGAACACGGGACCGGAGCCCTCCGGCGACCACCCCATGGCGCTAAAGGCCTACGCAACAAGGATCTACGACGCCTTCAGGCCGTCCGAGCCACGCGCCGGGCCGCTCCCGCCCCTCCCATGGAATGCCCTGCGCGCGAGCGGAGGACGCGGGTCGGCCCCCCGGTGGCTCCCGCTCGGGGAGCACGCGGGCGAGCCCCGTTCAGAGCCGCTCGGGCGCGCGGACGGTGCGGGCGCTGGTGGCGTCGCCCGTGTTCACGGTCGAGGCCGGCTCGAAGAGCAGAACGCTGACCTCCTCGCGGGCCACGGGCCGGTGCAAGAGGCCGCGCGGAACGACCAGCATTTGGCCCTCGGCGAGCTCGACGGCGCCCTGCTCGAACTCGATCCGCAGGTTGCCGCGCAGGACCAGGAACAGTTCGTCCTCGTCGGTGTGCCGGTGCCAGTCGAAGGCACCGTCGAGCTTGGCGAGCTTGACGTGCTGGCCGTTCAACTCGGCGATGATGCGAGGGTTCCAGGGGTCGCTGAACAGCCCGAGCTTCTGCCCGAGGTCGATCGCCTGCGGCAGCGTGCTCACGCGAGTCGCTCCAGGGCGTCGAGGAAGGCCTGCGCCGTCGGGTAGCGCTCGTGGCGATCCGCGAGGCAGCCGGTCACGATCGCCTTCTCGAGGGCCGGATCGACTTCGATCTCGGGCGCGCGCTTCGCCATCGAGGGCGGGCGCTTGTCGAGCTTGGCCTGGAAGACCTCGAGAAACGAGTGCCCGGGCCAGGGCAGGACGCCCGTCAGGCACTCGAACAGGACGACGGCGACGTTGTAGATGTCGGACTGCACGTTGGGCGAGTCGCCGCCGAACTGTTCGATCGGTGCGTAGTACGGGGTTCCGATGAGCGCCGTCTTGTCGCCCAGGTCCTTCGCCGTCCACAGGCCGGGCGTGATCCCGCCGTCGACCAGCGTCGCGCGCGCGTCGTCGCCCCCGCCGCGGATCCAGATGTTCGACGGCTTGATGTCACCGTGGACCAGCGAGCACCCGTGGATGGCCGTCAGCCCCGAGAGCAGCTCGCAGCCGAGGGAGATGCAGGTCGCCGCGTCGAAGGGCCCCTTGCTCTGGAACCTGGAGCGCAGCGGTTCGCCTTCGGGGTATTCCGTCACCAGCGCGAGCGTCGAGTCGTCGATGTGCACGACCTCTTGCACGCGGATCACCGAATCGGACTCGACGTTTTTCCACGGCATCATGAAGGCCTCGAACTCGAGCGACTCCCCGTCCCGCTCGAAAAGCGTCGCGGGAAAGAGCTGCAGCTCGAGGCGCGCGCCGGACGTCTCGTCGGTCACCTCGAAGGCCGTGGACAACCCGCCCTGGCGGTGGGAGGCGACGATGACGTAGCGCTCCGCGACTCGCGTTCCGGGCGACAGGTCGTAGATCGTGATTCCGTCCGAGGGCTGGCGAGCGTTCATGTCCGTGACGACGAGGTCGGGTGAAGGGGGTGGCGGGCGATCACAACGAGTGGGCCAGGAAGGTCAAGACGCGGCTCCAGGCGTCGGCAGCGTGGCCGGCATGGTACCCCTGACGGCGCTCGTCGAGGAAACCCCGGGCGGCTCCGGGATAAATTACGAGCTCGAAGTCCTTGCTGGACGAGGCGAGCCGCTCCCGCAGGAGCTCGACGTGCGCTTGCGGGACCAGCTCGTCGGCCTCGGCGAAGAGCGCCAGGAGCGGCCGGTCGAGATTCAGTGTGAGCTCGATCGGTTGGATCGGCTTGGCGGCGGAGAGTTCGTCGTAGGCCACGTCGCCACAGAGATCCACCACGACCGCGAGGCGGGTGCTGGTGCAGCCGACCTGGAAGGCGAGCCCGCCCCCGAGGCCGAAGCCGACGACCGCGAGCGAGCGCTCGTCCACGTCCGGGCGCTCGGCGAGCCAGACGGCCGCGGCCTCCAGGTCGCGCAGGGCGCGGCGATCGGGCAGGGCCGCGCGCGCGGCGGCGAGTTGCTCCGGATCGGAGGGGACATCGTCCTCGGCGCCGCGCTCGCGCGAAAAGAGGTCGGGCACGAGCACCGGATAGCCGGCTTCCGCCAGACGGCGCGCGCTCGCGAGCGTCCATGCGTCGATCCCGAACACGTCGTGCACGAAGAGGACGGCGGCACCATCGGGCGCGGGTTCGGGCGCCTCCCCCACCGCCGAGGCGGCCGCCACGAAGACCGCGCGCAGGGCGTCGCCGTCCGCGCCGACGAGTGCGCACGACTCGACGTCCGCCGCATCGTTCGTCACGGTCAGTACGCTCCGACCGAGGAGAGGTGGCGCTCCCAGGCTTTCGTTTGACGCAGCTCGCTCAGGGCGGCGGCGAACTCCACGAGCTCGCTCTCGCGCGTGTAGAAGTGCGGGCTGACGCGCAAACCGGCGCCGGGGCGGTGGTCCACGAGGATGCCACGCTCGCTCAGGGCGGCGACGAAGGCGGGACCGTTTTCGTCGTCGCGCAGGCCGACCGTCAACGTCCCCCCGCGGCGCGCGGGGTCGGCGGGGCTCGGGATGGTGAAGCCGCGCGCGAGCACGTCCTCGCGCAGGCCTTCCGTCAGCCGAACCGAGTGGGCGCGAATGGCCGCGACACCGACCTCGAGGACGACCTCGTAGCCGGCCGAAGCCGCGAGCAGCGCGGGCACGGCCGGGCTGCCGTGCAAGAAGCGTTCGTGACCGTTGGCGTAGCGCTGCTCGCCTTGCTCGAAGGCGAAGGGAGCCGCGTGCGCTGCCCAACCCGTGATCTTCGGCTCGAGCTTCGGGGCGAGCTCCGGATCCACGTAGAGGTAGCCTGCGCCGGGCCCACCGCACAGCCACTTGACGGAGCCGCCACACACCATGTCGACACCCAGCTCCTGCACGTCGACAGGCACCGTTCCGAGCGACTGGTACGTGTCCAGGACGACCAGGGCGCCGACTTCGCGCGCACGCGCACAAATGGCCTTGGCGTCCTGCTGGTAGGAGCTCTTGAAGCAGACGTGGCTGATCGGCACGACTAGCGTTTCCTCGTCGATGGCCTCGAGCAAGCGCTCGGTCGGCACTCCGATCCCGTCGGGGCTCGCGACACAGTCGATCCGGGCTCCCGCGGCCCGCATGCCCTCCCAGACGTACATGACGCTCGGGAAGTTCTGGTCGGTGTAAACCACCTTGTTGCGCGGACCCGAAAAGTCTAAAGCCGAGGCGATGATGCTCTCGATCACCGAGACGTTCTGGTGCATCACGACGGTGCCTTGCGGCGCGTTCATGATGCGCGCGAGCAGGTTGCCCACCTCGATCGGCGCCGACCACCAACCCTCCGCCCAGGCACGAACACCACGAGTCGCCCATTGATCCGCGTACCCTTGCAGCTTGGCGTAGACGCCGCGTGGCATCGCGCCCAGGCTGTGGTTCACGAGGTAATTGGTCGATTCGAGGATCGGGAAGCGCTCGCGCCAGCGGTCGGGATCGTGTCGATTCATGAGGCTCGTATCATACGCACTTCGTGGCCACGGCGCGCAGGACGGCTCGGGCTGGCGCTCCTCGTGGGCAGCCTCGCACTCGGTCGAGCGACGGATGCGCACGTCGCGGCTGACGATGGAGCCGTGGCGCCGGCAGGTCGCTGGTACACGCGCGGCGGCTGCGCAGCGCGCACCTACCGCTCCGCGGAGCGTGCCCTCTTCCTCCGACCGGAGTCCGTCTGGCAACACCGCGGTCAAGGCCCCATCGAATCCGAGCCCCTCGTCTGGGACGGGCGCGTCCTGCTCACGAACCGCCAATCGGCGACTCGCCGCACGCTCACCGTGTTGGACCTCGCGACGGGCCGACCGCTCTGCGTGCAGACGATCTCCGCGACGCTGCCGCTCGAACCAGCCCTGTGGGGCGATCTCGTCGCGGTCCGTCCGGCTCCGGATCGCATCGAGGTCTATCGCATCGCCGGGCACCGGCTGCAGAGCGTGCGCACGATTCGATCGCGGGGTCCGGTGTCGCCGCCGCTGTGCTTCGAGGGTTGGCTGTACCTGCGCGAAGGCGACGAGCTCGTGGGCTACGATCTGGATCGGGCCGGGGAGCGCTGGCGCAAGCGCGCGCGCGGCCCCTTCCGCGGTACACCCTCGCTGCGCGACGGACTCCTCTACGCGCTGTGGTACGAGCCGGGGGCCAATGCGCACCTCGTCGCCGTCGCTGCGCACACGGGCGACCTCGAGGACGACGCGCTCGCCGGCCACCACGACGGTGAGGTTCCGGGACCCGCGGACGATTTGCGTATCAGCATCCTGCGGGGGCGCGCCTTCGTGCGTCACACGCTGCCGGTCGCGACGACCTCGGGGTCCGATCCGTTCGTCATCGGCGTGCGCCGCACGAACACTCGCTTGCAGGCCGGCTCGGGCGCCTCCGTCCACGACTTCGGAAGCGAGCCGATCGCCTGGAAGGACGGCTGGATCGCCCGCCGGGACGGACCGCAAGGCCACCTCTGGATGGCGACCGAGGAACTCGACCGCGAGCTCCGCAGCATCGTGTTGGCCGACTCTGGAAACCACCCCGAGCTCCTTGCGACGCAGTCCGTCACGCGTACGGACGACACCCTCTACCTCGGTGCGCTGGCGGTCGACCTCGAGGACTTCCGCGTGCTGTGGAAGGGAGCCACGCCGCTCCTGCCCGTCGTTCCGGCGGGCCGCTTCCTCTTGACGGTGACGTCTCCCGAAACGCTCACGGCCCTGGCCGAGCCCGAGCCTCGTCGCTCGCGCGCGGAGATCGCCGCGCTCGAGACGGAACGGCAGGTCGAGGCCCGGCTGGCCGAGGGCTACGCGTCGCTCGCACTCGAGTCGGTGCGCGCCGGCGATCTCGAGCTGGTCCGGCGTCTGATCGGCGAAGCCGAGTCGCGCAACTCCCCCGCGCGCAGCCTCGCATCGGCCCACGCCGGGCTCGAGCGAATCGAGAACGGCTCACGCCTGCCGACGCCGGATCGCAGGCTGACGCAGGCGATTCTCGCGGACGAACGCGCGCTCTTGATCCGACCGCTCGAGTCCATGACCGAGCGCGCGCGGGAGACCGAGGACGACGAGTTGGCCCGTGCGCTCTTGCGCGCGGTGCTCGAGCGCAATGCCAACTTCGAGCCGGCCGTGCAGCGCGTCCGCGCCCTGTTGCCGGCGGAGGCTCCGGTCACGACACCGTTCGATGCACTGTCGTGGCTCGAGTTCCTTGCGGCGCAGAAGGACGCGCCCGTGACCTTCTTGCATCCGGATCCGAAGGCCCCTGCGAGCGACGGTCAAGTCGCCCTCCTGGCGAAGGAGTCGCGGGCCTGGCGCAGCGACATCGATGGTTACGAGAGCGAGCGCCTCTTCATCGTCACGCCCCGAGGTCGCCCCGGAGCGGTGGCCCATGCCCTTCGGCTCGGAGAGCTCGTGTGCGATGCGCTCGAGTCGATCTTCGCCGACGCGGGCGCGGGGCGCCGGCGCGGCACGGCCTTCCTACCGCCGATGACCCTGATCCTGTACGAGTCGCGCGACGAGTACATCGAGCAGAGCCAGCGCGACCGCAGCTCGCCCGAGGTCGCGCGCGGATGGACGGCGGGCCACTACAGCCCTTTCGACAACATCTCACGCATGTACGTGGCCGAGGACGACGCCTCCTACCAGCGCCTGTTCGACGTGTACGCGCACGAGCTCACTCACCACTGGTTGGCCACGCGCGCGCCCTTCCGGGACACACGCTCCGGCGGGATGTCGGAGGCGAAACTGCCCGCCTACTGGATCGCGGAGGGCTTCGCGAACCTGCTCGAGGAATTCTCCTGGAAGCACCTCGAGCACACCTTCGAACCGCGCAATCCGCGCGCGAACAGCCTCGACACCGTCGCCAACGCACGCCCGGAAGACCTCTTGCCCTGGGAGCTCGTGTTCGCGGCCTCGAAGGAGGACTTCCTGCGGCTCGATGCACGACCCGATCGGGCCCTGACGCTTTCGTGGCGCCTGGGCGCACGGGCCGAGCGCAGCGAGCTGCACCTCTTCTATGCCCAGGCCGGGGCCGCCTGCCATTGGCTCTTCCACGGCGCCGGACCGCGCGAGCGGGCCGAGCTGCTGCGGATCGTCCAGGCCTGGTACGAGGGGGATCGGCCGCACCTGGACCTCGCGAAGAACCTCGGGACGAGCTCCGCGGAGCTCGGGCGCCGGATCCACGCCTTCGCGGTCGAGGTCTCGCGCGGACGCTGACGCAGCGCTGCGGCCCGTCGTCAGCGCACGGCCAAGTCCGCGAAATCCGGCAGGTTCAAGCCGCAGTTCGACAGAAACGGCATGAGCTCGTCGACGTACTCGGCCTGCATCTCGGCCGACGTCCGCGAGCGCAGCCCCAGCTCGACCGCGCGACGATCGCGCGGCGTGCCCGGCCGCCCCAAGGCCGTGACCGCGAAGGCGATCCAGCGATTGACGAAGTGCTGAGCCTGGGGTCGGTTGCCCGCATCGAGGCAGAACTCGACGAAGCGCGTCGGTTCGGGGCGTCCCCCGGCGGCTTCGATGTAGGACAGCGCGATGGCCGCGAACAGCGGGTGAGAGCAGTCGACGTAGCTGCGCATCGCTACCGTCTCGCAGACGCCGATGACGTGGTAGGCCAGACCGAACTCCAGCCGCGTGTCGGGCAGCGGCATCCGTCCGACGTGGTCCCGCACCGCCGAATCGAGGTCGGCCCAACCCAGCTCGCGATACAGTCCGCGGACGTCATGGAAGAGCCGCAGGTGCAGGTCGAGCTCGGACGCGACGCGCAGCTTGGTGTCAAGGTCGGTCACGTACTTCAGGCAGTGCCCGAGCATGTTCATCGTCGCGATCTGCCTCCAGGCGAGGCCCTCGACGATACGGCGCAGGATGTCCTTCTCTTCTTCGGCGGATCCGCTCACTCGCTGCACTCCTGTCGATCGGCTTCCGGTCGGTTCGGGGCCTTGCCTGTCAGCTTGTCGTCGGGGATCACGAGGCGCTCGACGACCTCGCCACCGATGAGGTGGCGGTCGATGATCTCCTCGACGTCGTCGACCGTCACCGCCCCGTACCAGGTCGCCTCCGGGTAGACGACGACGGTCACACCCCGGGCGCACTGGTCCAGGCACCCGGACTTGTTCGCTCGCATCACACGCTTCAGCCCGCGCTCGTAGAGCTTCTGCTTGAAGGCCTCCGCCACGAGCGCTCCGCCCTTCGCCGCGCAACAACCGCGGGAATCGTCCTCCGCACGCGAGTGAATGCACGTGAAGAGGTGGCGCTGGAACTTCGGCATCGCCCGAATCTAGCCTGGGGGCAGCCAGGGAGCGATGGTCGGCACCGAATCCCCGGCCAGTGCCCCGGAACACCGCCCGAGGATGGACTCGCACGGAACGCGTGCTAGGGTCCCGGCTCGCTCCGTACCGCTGCCCTCGCATCGACGAGGCCGACCCTGACCTTTCCATGCTGCTCCAACGACACGAGATCGCCTCACGCGTGCGCCTCGCCGCCGCCCTCGCCCCCCTCGCGCTCGCCTGTGCCTGCAGCCAGGCGCCGGCTCCGACCAGCGGCGAGACGGATCCCTCCGACTCGCAGCCCGCAACGACGGCGCCCACGGTCGACGCACCGGCCTCGGCCGCCGCTCCGAACCCGGCCGGGCTGCCGAGCCCCGCAGAGCCGGTGGCGATCGCCCCCGAAACGGTCGTCGCCGTCGTCGACGGAGCCGAGGTCAAGCAGGCCGACGTCCTGCAGCGCTTCGACGAGGTCCTCCTGGCGCAGTACGGCGCCCGCCCCATCCCGGAGTTCCAGCGCGACCAGCTGCGCTCGCAGATGTCGGGGCAAATTCTGGAGGAGCTCGTCAACGAGCGCCTGCTCGATGCGGCCGCCACGAAGGCCGCGATCACGCTCGCGGAGGCCGACTACGCCGCCGAGTTCCGCCGCCAGATCGACTCCTTCCTCATCACACAGAGCCTGACCGAAGCGGAGTTCGCCGAACGCCTCCAGGAGCTCGAGGGAACGACCATCGACGAGTTCGTGACCGAGCGCATGAAGGACGCCAACTTCCGCCGTGGCATCCTCCACGCGCGCCTGCTCGAGGTCGAGAACCCCGAAGACTTCGCGCTCACCGACGAAGCCCTGAAGGAGCGCTACGACTCCGAACTCGAGTCGCAGTGGACGCTACCGACGCTGGTGCGCGCGAGCCACATCCTGTTCAAGGTCCCGGAGTCGCCCGAGGAAGCGGAGCAGGCGCGCACGAAGGCCGGCGAGGTCCGCGATCTCGCGCGCGCGGAAGGTGCCGACTTCGCGGCGCTCGCGCGCGAGCACTCCGAAGGCCCCTCCGGCCCCGAGGGCGGGGACCTCGGCTTCTTCCCGCGAACCGGTGCGATGGTCGAACCCTTCGCCGCGGCCGCCTTCGCGCTGGCGGAAGGCGAGACCAGCGACCTGGTCGAGACCGACTTCGGCCTGCACGTGATTCAGGTCACCGGGCGCAAGGAAGGCCGCGTGATCCCGTTCGAAGAGGCGCTGCCCTCCCTGCGCCAACAGCTGCGCACGGAGGTCGTGCTCCAGCTCCGGATCGAAAAGGTCCAGGAGCTGCGCAAGGAAGCCGAGATCACGTACCCGAAGGGCTGAGAGCCCTCAGGACAGGAGCGCGCGCGCCAGGATCAGCTTCTGGATCTCGCTCGTGCCCTCGTAGATCCGCAACGCCCGCACCTCGCGGTAGAGGCGCTCGACCACGCTGCCCTTCTTGACGCCGAGTCCACCGTGGTGCTGCACGGCGCGGTCGCAGATCCAACCCGCCGCCTCGGTCGCGAAGAGCTTGGCGCGCGCGACCTCGGCCGTGGCCTCGCTGCCCGCGTCCACGGCGGACGCCGCCTCGTGGACCAGGAGCTGGGCGGCGCGCAGGCGCACGTCCATCTCGGCCAGATCGAAGCGCAGGCCCTGGAAGCTCGTGAGCCGCCGCCCGAACTGTTCGCGCGCGGAGAGCCGGGCGACGGACTCGGCCAGCGCGCGGCGCGCGCAGCCGTTCGCCGCCGCCGCCACCGTCGTTCGAAAGCGTCCCAGGGTCTGGAGCGCGAGTTCGAGACCTTGGCCCTCGTCGCCCAGGAGGAACTCCCCCGGCAACTCGCAGCCGCGGAAGTGCACGTCGCCGATCGGGTGCGGAGCGATGACTTCGAAGGGCTCGACGTCGAGGCCCCAGACATCGTCCGGAACGAAGAACATCGAGAGCCCCTCCCCGTCGCCGGGTGCGCCCGACGTGCGCGCCAGGACGGTGTAGAAGCGCGCCAAGCCGGCGTTCGAGATGAAGGTCTTGTGACCCTCGAGGATCCAGTGCTCGCCCTTGCGCTCGGCACGCGTGCTCACGTCCGCCAGGCTCGAGCCCGCGCCGGGTTCCGTCAGCGCGAAGGCCGCGATCGACGCGCCGGTCGCGACGGCGGGCAGGACCTCGGCGCGCAGGGCCTTCGAACCGCCGAGGGCGACGGGGTGCGAGCCCAGGCCTTGCATCACGAGCATCACGTCCAGCAGGCCGTGGAAGGAGGCGAGCTCTTCGCGTAGCTCGCACAGGACGCGCACACTGACCGAGTCGTCCGCCGCCAGGCCACCGGTCGACGCGCCACCGTCGCAGGCCGGCACGGTCCAGGCGCAGAGTCCGGCCGCACCGACGGCCGCGAGTGCGCGCCGCGCGGCGGCCTCCTCGTCCAGGCCGGCGAGCTCGATCTCCAGCTCGGCACCGAGGCGGCGTGCCTCATCGACGAGCGCGGGAGGTGCGACGTTCAAGCGCCACTCTCCGCCGGGATCCGGCCGCTCTTGCGGAAGTCCGGCTTGCGCTTCGCGAGGAAGGCCTCGTAGGACTCGCGATAGTCGGGGTGCTTCATGCACTCGGCCTGGATCCAGCCCTCGGCCTGCAGCGCGGCGCCGAGCGACATGGACGCCTCCTCGTTCAGCATGCGCTTCGTGACGGCCAGCCCGCGCGCGGGTCCGTTCACGAGCTTGCGCGCGAGCGTCTCCGTCGCCTCGGCCAGCTGCTCGTCGGCCACGACGTGGTTGTACAGGCCGATCTGTTCGGCGCGCCGGGCGTCGATGAAGTCGCCCAGCATCAGGAGCTCGGACGCGTGCCCCGACCCGACGATGCGCGGCAGGAGCCAGGCCGCTCCCATGTCCGCGCCCGAGAGGCCGACGCGCGTGAAGAGAAAGGCGATCTTGGCGCTCTCGGCCGCGATGCGGACGTCCGCCGCCGCGGCGATCACGGCCCCCGCCCCGCAGGTCGTGCCGTTCAGGCTCGCGACGATCGGCTTCTCGAGCCGGCGCATGTTCTCGATCAGGTCGCAGGTCATGCGCGTGAAGGCCAGGAGCTCGGCGTCGGAAACGCCGAAGAGCTTCCCGATGATGTCTTTCACGTCGCCGCCCGAGCAGAAGGCCTTGCCCGTTCCGGTGACGACGACGCAACGGATGTGGTCCATCGCCCGCAGGGCCACGAACGTGTCGCGCAGCTCGGCGTAGGAGTCGAAGGTCAGGGCGTTCAGACGCTCGGGGCGATCCAGGCGAATCGTCGCGAGGCCGTCGGCCTCCTCGAAGCGGAAGTGTTTCGTGTTCATGGCACGGGAGAGCCTAGTGGGGTGACGCAATCCTTCGCGACAACTCTTTGGCGTCCTTCCGTCCGTGGCCACGTTGCAGCTCCTCCGAGTCTCCACGAAGTACCCCACCAGCGGAGGCTCGTACCGAGCCCTCGCCCGCGACCCTGGAACCCGCCGACCTCAGGGCAAGGCGGCGATGCCCTGAATCTCGACCAGGGCGCCCTCCTCGAGCAGGTCCGCGACCTGCACGAGCGCCATGGCCGGAAACTCGCGTCCGGCCAGCTCGCGCCACGCCGCGCCGATCTGGCGCGTCTGTGCGAGGTAGGCGCGCTTGTCCGTGACGTAGACCGTCAGGCTGACGAGGTGCCCCGGCTCGCCGCCGGCCGTGCGGACGACGGCCAAGACGTTCGCCAGGGCCTGGCGGAACTGGGCCGTGACGTCGCCCGCGCCGACCAGCTCCTGACGCTCGTTCCAGGCGATCTGACCGGCCACGAAGACGAGCGACGAGGAGTTGTGAACGACGATGCCGTTCTCGTAGCCCTTGGGGTCCGCCCAGCCTTGCGGTCGTAGCGCGCGTCGTTCCATGCCGTCCTCAGGCCCCGTTCGGGCGATGGAGTTTCGTCTCCGTTCCGTCGAGCTCGACGACGAGACCGCTCTCGTCGCCCTCCAGGAGTTCGGCCACGCTCTCGGCGACGGCCGCCTCGCTCACGAGCTTGCCCCCCGGATTCTGGCCCGCGAAGAAGGCGCGCGCCTCGGCCTCCGTCCGCCCGGTCGTCCCGACCAGGTTCCGGATCGCGGACGCCAGCATGGGGGAGTCGACGTAGTGCGGACATACGGCGTTGACCGTGATCCCGCGGTCGCCCAGCTCCTGCGCGACGGCGAGCGTGTAACCGACCAGCGCGAACTTCGAGGCGCAGTAGGCCGCGACGTAGGCGTAGCCGCGCAGGCCGGCCGACGAGGCGACGTTGACGACGCGACCCCGCCCGCTTTCCTTCCAGGCCGGCAACAACGCCTCGATCAGCCGCCTCGGCCCGTGGAAATTGACGTCCATGTGGCGCTCGTAGGTCGCGTCGGTCGCCTTCGAGAGCGGCGCGCTCTCGGCGATACCGGCGTTGTTCACGAGCGCCGCCGGCGACGCCCCCCCGCCCAGCTCACGCGCGTCGGCCACGGCGCGCGCGATCGACGCGGGCGCGGCCACGTCGAGCTCGAGCGGCCAGGCCCGGCCGCCGGCCCCTTCGAGCTCGTGGGCCAGCTCCTTGCAACGCGCGAGGCCGCGTGCCGCGACGAACACCCCGTACCCACGCGCGGCCAGCGTGCGCGCGATCGCCGCACCGATGCCTCGGCTCGCGCCGGTGACGAGGACGTTGCCACGCTCCATCGGGAGAGTCTGCCCGACGCGTGCTCACGAGACAAAGGAGACGCACGACAAGCTCTCGAGAAGGCCGCTCCGAACGAGCCGATCCGGGCCTCACACGCTCGACAGGCTGGCCTCGGTCGCGACTCCCGCTACTCTCTGGGCCCCATGGCCGATCCCGACGAACCCCGCCGTCCGCGCGCCGTTGCGATTCCGCCGGCGCGCTGGCCGAGCGCGGCGGAGGCCGGTGAGAGCCTGCTCTTCACGCCGCTCGAGGTCGGCGCCTTCACGACGCGTACGCGCACCTGGGTCCCGGCCATGGTCCCGTGGCGCGCCACCGAGGAGGGCTTCGTGACGCCGGAGGTGCTCGACTGGTACGCCCGCTTCGCCGACGGCCGCCCGGGCGTGCTCGTGGTCGAGGCCACGGGAATTCGCGACGTCGCGAGCGGACCGCTGCTGCGCTGCGGGGACGATCGCTTCCTGCCGGGACTGCGCGAGCTGGTCGGGAAGGTGCGCGCGCACTCCGAAGGGACGACGCGGCTCTTGATCCAGCTCATCGACTTCCTGACCGTGCGCCGGCGTCCGCCGAAGGAGACCTTCCTGGCGCGCTACCTGAAGATCCGTAGCGCACACCGCGACGCGCTCGCGCGCCTGCCGGGCTTCGAGCAGGACGCGCACGCAGACGAGGCCGCGGTCCGTGCGGCGCTCGCGCGCCTGCCGCACGAAGAGCTCTCGAGGCTGCTGACGAAGCGCGAGCGCAACGACCTCGAATACGGCTATCGCGAGCTGGTCGGCGACCTGCACCTCCCGCACGTGGCCGAGCTGCCGCGCGTGTTGCCCGGGCTCTTCGCGCGTGCTGCCCTCCGCGCGCGTGAGGCCGGCTTCGACGGTATCGAGCTGCACTACGCGCACGCGTACACGCTGGCCTCGTTCCTCTCGCGCACCAACATGCGCACGGACGGGTACGGCGGCTCGCCCGAGGCCCGCCTGCGGCTGCCGCTCGAGGTCTTCGCAGCCGTCCGCGCGGCCGTCGGCGACGACTTCACGGTCGGCTGCCGCTTCCTGTGCGACGAGGTGATCGAGGGCGGCAGCCGCATCGAGGACGCGAGCTTCTACGGCGAACAGCTGGCGGCCGCGGGCCTGGACTTCCTGTCGCTCTCGCGCGGTGGCAAGTTCGACGATGCCAAGCAACCCAAGGTCGGCGCCGCCGTCTACCCGTACACGGGACCCAGCGGGCACGAGTGCATGCCAACCGTCCGGATCGGCGACGACGGCCCCTTCGGGCGCTACCTTCCGCTCGTCGCGCGCGTGCGGGCGCGCCTTCGAGCGGCGGGCCACGCGACTCCTGTCGTCGGTTGCGGCGGTATCAACTCGTTCGAGCTCGCGGAACAGGCCCTGCGCGACGGGACCTGCGATCTGGTCGCCGCGGCACGCCAAACGCTCGCCGACCCGGACTGGTTCCGCAAGCTCGAGCTCGGCCACGGGGACGCGATCCGTCGCTGCATCTACACGAACTACTGCGAGGGTCTCGACCAGAAGCACGTCGAGGTGACCTGCCAGCTGTGGGATCGCGACTTCGACGACGCCGACGGTGAAGGCTCCGAGGACGTGCCCCGTTCCAAGGACGGCAAGCGACGCCTCACACCTCCTTCCTGGAGGCCTTGACCATGCCGCGCGAGCTCGTGCTCTCGTTCCCGCCCTCCGAGGGGCCGCCCGCGCTCGATGACCTCGCGCCGCTGCGCGACCGCATCAAGCGCGAACTCGCGCTCGGGCCCGAGGACGAGTTCGAGGTCCTTCCGAAGAAGCTCTCGTTCGATGCGCGTCGGCGCGGACGCGGCTGGCAGCTCGCCGTCGAGGTCTTTGCCGCGGGCGAGGCCCTGCCGACACCGCCGGAGACGACGCCGCCGCGTTTCGAGCCGGCGCCCGAGAACGCGCCGCACGTCGTCGTCATCGGCAGCGGACCCGCCGGTCTCTTTTGCGCCCTGGAGCTCGTCGCGGCCGGCCTGCGCGTGACCGTGCTCGAGCGCGGGAAGGACGTCCGCGAGCGTCGTCGTTCGATCCGTGGCGCGAATCGCGGCGAGACGATCGAACGGGACTCGAACTACTGCTTCGGCGAGGGCGGCGCGGGCACGTACTCCGACGGCAAGCTCTACACGCGCAGCGGACGCAAGCGCGACATCCGCGACGTGCTGACGTCGCTCGTCCGGCACGGCGCGCCCGCCGACATCCTCTACAGCTGGCGCCCGCACATCGGCTCGAACCGCCTCCCCGAGGTCGTCGCCGCCTACCGCGCAACGCTGCGCGCCGCCGGCGCCGAGGTGCGCTTCGCCACGCGCGCGGAGGCGATCGAGGCCGGAGGCTCGCCCTGGTCCGTGCGCGGCGTGCGCGTGCGCGACCTGAACGGCGGAGCTTCGGACGAGCGCATCGCCTGCGAGGCCGTCGTCCTCGCCACCGGGCACAGCGCTTTCGATGCCGTCCGCATGGCGGCGGCCGCGGGGGCCACGCTCGAGCCGAAGGGCTTCGCGATGGGCGTCCGCATCGAACATCCGCAGCCCTGGCTCGACGCGTGCCAGTACGGCGGCCTGCGCGACGTGCACGCCTTGCCGGCAGCCTTCTACGAGCTGACGACTCAGGTCGAGGGGCGCGGGGTCTACAGCTTCTGCATGTGTCCGGGCGGATTCATCGTCCCGGCCAGCACGAGCTCGGAACGCGTCGTCGTCAACGGCATGAGCCTGTCCCGGCGCGACTCGCCCTTCGCCAACTCGGGCTTGGTCGTGTCGATCGAGCCCGAGGACTGGTGCCGCCCGGCCGAAGCCGCGGGTCGCTTCGACTGGAGCGAGCTCCTCGAGCGCGCGCGCGCGGCCGGGCTCGATCCGCTGCTGGCGCCGCGCGACCTGCCCGAACGCCCGCAGGACGATCCCCTGTTCGGCGCACGCCTGCAGCTCGCCCTCGAGACCGTCGCCGCCGTGGCCGGCGGCGGCGCGAACCGGGCCCCGGCCCAGCGCGCCGACGCCTTCGCCGCCGGCGAGCTCGGCTCGCAGCCCCAGCCCACGAGCTACCGTCCCGGCCTGACGCGCGCGGACCTCACGACGGTGCTGCCGCGCGGCCTGCACACGCGCATCCGCCGCGCGCTCGGCGACTTCGAGCGCCGCTTGCCGGGCTATGCCGCCGAGCACGGCCAGCTGGTCGGTGTCGAATCCCGCACCAGCTCGCCCGTCCGCATCGCCCGCGACCGCGAGACCTGCGAGGCTCCGGGTGTGGGCGGCTTGTTTCCGTGCGGCGAAGGCGCCGGCTTCGCGGGCGGCATCGTCTCGGCCGCGCTCGACGGCCGACGCGTCGCCGCGGCGGTGGTCGCACGCATCGAAGCCGGCAGTCCCCGACGGCGAACCTGACCTGCCGCGCCCCTGCCATGCTGTTCAACAGCCTCGAGTTCGCCGTCTTCCTCGTAGCTTGCTACGCGCTCTACCTGGTCCTGCCCCACCGCGGACAGAATCGGCTCCTGCTCGTCGCGAGCTACGTCTTCTACGGCTTCTGGGACTGGCGCTTCCTCTCGCTGATCTTCCTGTCGACGGTGATCGACTCCGTCGTCGCGCGGAACATCGCCGCGACGGACGAGCCGGGCCGGCGCAAGCGCTGGCTGGTCCTCAGCGTCGCGACCAACCTCGGCCTGCTCGGGTTCTTCAAGTACGCGGGCTTCTTCGCCGCGAGTCTGCGCGCGCTGTTCTTGCGCTTCGACGTCGAGCTGCCGGAATTCGCCCTGAACGTCGTCCTGCCGGTGGGCATCTCGTTCTACACGTTCCAGACGCTGAGCTACACGATCGACGTCTACCGTCGCAAGCTCGAGCCGACGCGCGACTTCCTCGACTTCGCCCTCTTCGTCTCGTTCTTTCCCCAGCTGGTGGCAGGGCCGATCGAGCGCGCGAGTCGACTCCTACCGCAGATCGTCGGTCCCCGCCATGCGAGCCTGGAACAGTTCGGCCGCGGCTGCTGGCTGATCCTCTGGGGCACGTTCAAGAAGGTCGTCATCGCCGACAACCTGGCCGGCCTCGTGAACGCCGTCTACACGCCGGGCGTCGACCCCACCGGGCCAGAGGTCGTCCTGGCGACCTGGGCCTTCGCGTTCCAGATCTACTGCGACTTCTCCGGTTACACGGACGTCGCGCGCGGCGTCGCACGGCTCTTCGGGTTCGAGCTGATGCTGAACTTCGACCTGCCCTACCTCGCGACGAGCCCGGCCGACTTCTGGCGCCGCTGGCACATCAGCCTCTCGACGTGGCTGCGCGACTACCTCTACATCTCGCTCGGGGGCAACCGCGGATCGGGCCTTCTGACCTACCGCAACCTGTGCCTGACCATGCTCCTGGGCGGACTGTGGCACGGAGCTGCCTGGACCTTCGTGTTCTGGGGTGCCTATCAGGGCCTCCTGCTGGTCGTGCACCGGCTCGCCCGACCCTGGCTGGAACGGATCCGACCGACGACCAAGCTCGGTCGCGGAGCCTGGTGGAGCCTGCGCGTCGCCGTCATGTTCCAGCTCGTGTGCCTCGGCTGGATGATCTTCCGCGCCGAGAGCATCACGGACGTGGGCCGTCTCCTGTCGGCGATCGTGCACGAGCCCCACCTCGGCCTCTCCTTGTCCTGGCTGCGGCCGTTCCTGTTCCTGCTCCTGCCGCTCGCCCTGATGCAGGCGGCCCAAGCCCGGAGCCGCGACCTCGAGGTCGTCTTCCGCCTGGCCGTGCCCCTCCGCGCGGTGGTGTACGCGGGCCTGTTCCTCGCGATCGTGGTCTTCGGCGAGGACTTCGGGGAGCCGTTTCTGTACTTCCAGTTTTGAACGGCGTCGGGGGACGGGAGAGCCGACACGACGACGGCCTCACTCGCCTTCGGCTCTCGCGGTGTCGCGGGGTTCGCTAGACCGCTTCGATTCCTTCCGCGCGGGGCGCAACCCGAGGGCCGAGCGGTCCGACATTCGCGGCCCGGCACTTCCTTAAGACGCGGCGCACACTCCGTCGTGCGCCTGTGCCTGATTTCGAGGCTGAGCCTCGAAACGGCACCAGCACGGAGCCTTCGGCTCCGAGGCTGCGGCCCGCCTACGGCGGGCCTTCGCAACCATCGCCAGCGTCCATGGTCCGGGGCCTTGGTCGGCGACCCGACTTGGACCAAGGTCAGGGGTCCTTGGGGGCGCAGCGGAGGGCCGCCGGAGGCGGACCGTAGCGAAGCCTCGGAGCCGAAGGCTCCGTGCTGGTGCCGTTTCGCGGCCCCAGCCGCGAAATCAGGCACAGGCGCGCGACGCAGTGCGCGCCGCGTCCTGAGGAGGTGTCGGCAGGCAAATGTCGGACGGCTCGGCCCTCGGGTTGCGTTCCTCGCGGGAGGTATCGAAGCGGTCTAGCCAACCCCGCGACACCGCGCGAACCGATGGCGAGCCGAAGGCGCGCGAGGTCCCCAGCGGAAGGAACCGAAGCGGTCTGGCCGGCGCGAGCCGAAGGCGAGCGCCTCCGCCTGAAGCCGCCGCCGCCCCGGTCAGCGCCTTTCCAACTCGATCACGCCGTCGTCGAACAACGCGAACACGCGCAGGTGCGGCGGGCCTTCGCCGGCGGTGCTGTCGAACAGCTCTTCGCCCAGGGCCACGCGAAAGCCCGAGCGGCCGGCTTCGGGGCCCAGGCGCTCGACGAGTGCGCGCTTTTCGTGGCCGATCGGGCGCAGGAGCGCTTCTTCGCGGCCCTCGATCACGACCAGGACGGCGTTGGCGGGGAGCTTGCGTTCTACGTCGGCCGCCCAGCCGATCGCGATCCACAGCTCACCGTCGCGCCGGACGCTCTCGACCACGCCGGCCAGGCCTGCCTTTGCGGGCAGGCTCTGTCCGTCGGTCGTAACGAAGCGCTCGGGGTCTCCTTCCTCGCCGCCGACCAGGCGGTAGCCACGTCGGGCGAGCAGCACGAGCTCGCCGTAGTCGGTCATTCCGTACAGCTGGATCGCGTTCCGCCCGGCGACGAACGATCTCGGGGGGACCAGCAGCTCGAAGCCGATGTCGCCCGTGGGCAAGGCATGCGTCGACGCGAAGGCGCGCAGCACGCCGTTGACCGCGACGGCGACCTTGGCTGGCGCGTGGGCGCCGGCGTCGAGGGCGAGCGTTCCTTCGACGTAGGCCGGGAGCACGCCGCTCGACGGATCGACGTTCTCGTAGTCGTCGGCTCGGTGCAGCTGGACGCGCACGCCGTCGCGTGTGCCCATCACCTCGAGCTCGCCGACGCTGCGGCCCAGCAACGGCCGCTGCGTCTTGTCGTCGGCTTCCAGGGCGTACACGTCGTCCCAGGTCGGTGCGACGCCGAAGAGCCGCTGCTTCTCTTCGAGCGCCTCGAAGCGCTCCGGCAGGGCGCCGTCGACCGCGATCGGGTGCTCGCCCTTGTGGTAGATGATCTTCTGGCTGCGGGGCGAGGTCGTCTCGTCGAGCACGGCGCGTCCGTCCAGCGGCCACGGAAGCCGGATGTCCAGCGCATCGGCCAGGGTCGGCAGCACGTCGATCATCTCGACGTTTTCGTCGTTGATCCGGGCTTCGCGACTGCCGGGCAGTTTCAGGAACCACGGCACGTGCAGGATGGCGCGCGCCGTTTCGGCCGTCGGCACGCGGCGGTCGAAGCCAGGGCGGAAGCTCGCGCCATGGTCGGACACGAGCGTGATCAGGAGCGGGTCGTAGAGCCCCGTCTCGTCGAGCTTGGCGAGCAACTGGCCCAGCAACCGGTCGAGGTAGCCCAGTTGGAGGAGGTGACGCTGGTAGGCCAACGCCGGCAGGCGCGGATCGTCTCGCCAGCGCCCCTTCGTCCCGCCCGGCAGGATGCGATTGCCTGCGGTGCGGTAGCTGGTCCCGTCTTCGAGGAACATCCACGGCACGTGGGGCAGGTTGATGTGCAGGTAGTAGAGCGTCGGCTCGTCGCTCGGCGCGATCGCGTCGACGAAGGAGTGGAACACGAACGGGCGCTTCGCGTAGCCGCTCTCCTCGGTGACGGGATGGCGGAAGCCCGACCAGTTCTCGGTGACCGAGGGCAAGAAGCCCGCCAGGTCCGAAGGCAGGAGCACGTGCCCGTAGACGATCGCGGTGTCTTCCAGGAGACCCAGCATCCGGTGCACGGGCAAGTCGGCGGAATCCGAGCGATACAGGAGCTCGTCCGGGCACAGCTGAGTCACAGCTTCCTTCACGACCATGCGGTGCGAACCACCCAGCATGGTGAAGAGGCTTCCGGGATACTCGGACGCCAGCGGCAGCGTTCCGGGTTCGGTCGCACGGCGTCCCGTCACGATCGACGGAACGGCCTGCGCCGTCGCGGCGTCGCAGGCGGTGGCGTTGCGGAACCAGATGCTGTCGCCGGCGAGGCGCGCGAAGTTGGGGAACAGGTTCTCGTCGATCCGACCTGGGTCGGCGAGCAAGGACGACAGCGGCAACTCGTCGCAGACGACCACGAGGACGGACGTTTCGGAGGTCACGTCGACGGCCGGCCAGCTCTCGACCTCGCGCGGAAAGACGATGCCCGACGCGTTGCTGAAGCCCAGGAAGAGCGCCGTGAAGACGAACGGTGCGGGCACGAGCAGGGTGAGCAGTCGGCGGAACGGGATCCATTCCCAGTACAGCCAGCCGGCGAACGCCCCTGTCGCGAGCGAGGCCACGATCGCACCGACTCCCGGCAGGACACCCAGCCGTTGAACGGGTGAAAGGACGCTCGCCGCGACCGCGAGGCCCAACCAGATCACGAGGGCGCGGAAGCCGCTCAGCGGCGAGGCCGCTCCACAGGCCAGGATGGTCAGCGACGCGAGCGCCGTCGGAATCACCAGGAGCAGGAACGCGAAGACGCAGAGGTCGACCGGACCGATGCCGCGCGCGACGAAGAAGGCGGCGTCACGGCCGAGCACGTCGAACAGGGGTTGGACCAGGGCGAAGGAGAACAGGACGAAGACGTGCAGTCCTCCCAACCATGGACCGGTACCCCGCCAGGCATCGACGGGTTTCCACTCCGCGGGCGACTTGGCCTTCTTGCTATGTCCCACAGGGCCCACTTCGGCGTTCCGGGTTCAAACAGGAAAGAGCTCTTCGAGCTTTTTGACCGTCGTCTCGTCGAGTTTGACGTCGACGGCACCGACGTTGGACTCGACGTGCTCGGGGCGGGTGGCACCGGTGATCACACTCGCGACCTCGGGCCGCAGGAGCGCCCAGGCCAGGGCCAGCTGGCCAGGCTCGACGGCGAGTTCTTGGGCGATGTTGCAGAACGTCCGGATGCGATCGAGATTCGCGTCCTGGAGGTCGTCCTCGAGCCACTTGCTGGTCGCCGCGCGGCTCGCATCCGGAATGCCGTGGTTGTACTTGCCGGTCAGCAGCCCGCCGCCCAGCGGACTCCAGACGACGAGTCCCATCCCCAGCCGCGCCGCCGTCGGGAGGACGGCGGACTCGATCTCGCGATGGAGGAGGCTGTAGCGCGGTTGCTCGACGACCGGTGCGTAGAGGTTTCTGTCCGTGGCGAGGTCGTGGCTCTTCTGCAGGGTCTTCGCGTCCCAGACGCTGGTCCCCCAATACAGGATCTTGCCCTGGTGCACGAGGTCGTCCATGGCGCACATCGTCTCTTCGAGCGGCGTCTCCGGATCCTCGCGGTGGCAGAAGTACAGGTCGAGGTAGTCGGTGCGCAGGTTCTTCAGGCTGCGCTCGACGCTCTCCATGACGTGCTTGCGCGAGAGGCCGCGATCGTTCGGATCATCGCTCATCCGGCCGAAGACCTTGCTCGAGATCACGAGCTTCGAGCGCTCGAAGTCCGCCAAGGCCTTGCCGGCCGACTTCTCCGCCTCGCCGCGGGCGTACACGTCCGCCAGGTCGACGAAGTTGATCCCCTTCTCGATCGACGTGCGCAGGATCTTGCCCGTGACGTCGTCTTCGATGCTGCCCCCGAAGGTGGTCCAACCGCCGATGGAAACGGCGCTGACCTTGAGCCCGGTCGATCCGACGTTGCGGTATTGCATCGGCGGCGGGCTCAGTAGCTCCAGCCCACGCTGAGCAAGAAGAGGTGATCGGCTTGGCGGTTGCCGACGGAAGGGGTGTGGTCCCAGTCGAGGATCCACTGGAACTGGCCGAACATGCTCTCGGTCAGGTTCGCCCTCGCATGCGTCACCATGGACGCCGTCACGTCGTAGTTCTCCTCGTCGCCGCCGACCTCGTTCTTCGCGGGGTCGTCGTCGCGACTCTCGAGCGCTGGGAGAATCTCCCCGGTGTGGCCGAACTCCCAACGCTCGCTGTAGGTCCAAAGAACGTCGTAGGCGAAGCGGGCCGCCAGGTAGTCCGTCTCGGTGCCGTCGAAGAATTCTTCGTCGAAATAGCTGAGCCCCGCCTCGGCCGAGACCTTCCACTCGTCATCGTCGCGGAACTGGTAGCCGTAGCCGAGGCCACCCGTGACGCGCAGCTCGATCTCGGCCTTGAAGTCGTGCGTTCCGGCCAGGTTCGCCAGGACGTAGCTCTGTTCCGACAGGAAGTAGTCGTACTGGACGTCCCCCTTGAGCTTGCGCTGCAGCACGCTGCCACCGTCGCCCGTGACATCTTCGAGCCGGTCCTTGGACGCGTAGTTCCACTGCAGATGGAAGCCGATGCGGTCCTGCTCGGTCTCACGGGTGGTCTTGAAGCCGACGCTGAAGTTGGAGAGGTCGGAGTTGCCGACGGTCTGGGAGGCACCGACGTCCAGGGATCCCTTCCACTTCGGCGCCTCGTCTTGTCGTGCGAGGGCCAGCGCGTCGACCGGAGGCGTGGGCGCGGCAACCTCTTTGTTGAGGGTCCAAAGCGAAAGGGCGGCAAGGGAGACGAGAGTGAGTGACATGTCGTGCAGGCTTTCGGTCGGGTGGTCCGACCGTCGTTCGGTGGTTACACTTCGCGCGGAACACGGATCCACTCCCCGATGTACCCCCGTCCGTGTCCCGCTTCAAGCGTCATCTCGCTGGACGCAGGCCCGGCCTCGCTCGATCGTCTCACGACTGCGACGAGCCGGAATGCTCCGACCCTCGGGCAGGGCTCCAGCGCGAGTGCTCGTCCCCGTTCACTTCCATCAGATCGCCGCAGCGCCCTCTCCGATCTCAGATCGCAGAAGGTCGTCCCCCCCGAAGGTTCCGGCCGGTTCCATTCACCTGGCCGTCGAGAGGTTTTCCCGATGATTCGATTGGCACTCGCCCTGGACCAAGATCCGGCCGCCCAGGAACCCGTTGCAGCCTCCGTCGACGACGCGACCCAGAAGGCCGCCGAGTACGCCGAGTTCGCGAAGGCGTACGCGCTCGAGCACGGACCCAGCATCCTGCTCGCGCTCGCCATCCTCTTGATCGGCTGGTTCTTCGCGAAGACGCTCAAGGGCATCCTCAAGCGCCTGCTCCTCAAGGCCAAGTTCGATCCCACGCTGACGGGCTTCCTCTGCAACATGGCCTACATGGGTCTGATGGCCCTCGTCGTCCTCTCGGCCATCGAGAAGCTCGGCGTCCAGACCGCGTCCTTCATCGCCATCCTGGGCGCCGCGGGCTTCGCCGTGGGCTTCGCCCTCCAGGGCTCGCTCGCGAACTTCGCCTCGGGCGTCATGCTGATGGTCTTCCGCCCCTTCAAGGCCGGTGACTTCGTCGAGGCCGGCGGGACGTCCGGCTCCGTGGTCGAAGTCGGCATCTTCGCGACGATCTTCAAGACCGGTGACAACAAGAAGGTGATCGTCTCCAACTCCTCCGTCACCGGCGGCAACATCACCAACTACTCCGCCAACCCCACCCGCCGCGTCGACATGGTGTTCGGCATCGGCTACGGCGACGACCTCAAGAAGGCCAAGCAGCTCCTCGAGCAGATCGTCACCGCGGACGAACGCGTCCTGAAGGACCCCGCCCCCACGATCGCGATCTCGGAACTGGCCGACAGCAGCGTCAACATCGTCTGCCGTCCCTGGGTCAACACGCCGGACTATTGGGCCGTCTACTTCGACACCCACGAAAAGGTCAAGCTGACCTTCGATGCCGAAGGCGTCTCGATCCCCTTCCCGCAGCGCGACGTGCACATGCACTCCGTCGCCGGCTGAGGCCAGGGGGATCAGGCTCCGGCAACGGACTCGCTCGCCTTCGGCTCGCCATCGCTGAGCGCGGTGACACGGGATTTCACGAGGGTGAAACGGCTCGGCCGCGAGGGACGCAACCCGAGGGCCGGGCCGTCCGACAGTCGCGGGCCGGCACCTCCTCAGGACGCGGCGCACACTCCGTCGTGCGCCTGTGCCTGATTTCGCGGCTGCGCCGCGAAACGGCACCAGCACGGAGCCTTTGGCTCCGAGGCTGCGCTACGGCCCGCCGGCGGCGGGCCTGCGCTTCGCGGCCGCGGTCAACGACCCTGGATTCAGGACCGGCGTCGACGTCCGCGAAGAGTCCGTCGACCTGACGAGGGTCGTGGACGCAGGTCCACGGCGAAGGCTGCGCAGGCCCGCCGCAGGCGGGCCGTAGCCTCGGAGCCGCAGGCTCCGTGGTAGTGCCGTTTCGCGGCGCAGCCGCGAAATCAGGCACAGGCGCGCGACGCAGTGCGCGCCGCGTCCTGAGGAAGTGCCGGCCCGCGACTCTCGGACCGCCCGGCCCTCGGGTTGCGCCCCTCGCGGCCGTGCCGTTTCACCCTCGCGGAATCCCGTGTCACCGCGCACAGCGCCCGCGAGCCGAAGGCGAGCGAGGCCCCATCACCGCCCACGCGGAAGGAACCGAATCGGTCTGGCGAGGTTCACAGCGCGCGCCGAAGCTCCCCCCGAAACCCCGTCATCGTCCGGATCACCGCGGACCAGCGTCGTCGCTGCTCGGGCGACATGTCATAGTTCCCCGCGTGGTCCAGTCAGGGAAAAAGCTCGTGGTCGTGCTGGTGGCGAGCGTCGTAGCGGTCCTGTTCGCCGAGAGCCTCTACCGCATCCGCACCTACGGTTGGGCAGGGCTTTCTCCGGCCTACCTGAACAGCATGCGCAGCCTGGGGCGCAGCGGGCTCCTGCGGGCGGCCGAGGGGCCGCATCTGCGTTACCAGCTCGCCCCCGATCTCGACGTGCTCTACAAGCTCGTGCCCTTCCGGACGAACGCGCAGGGGCTGCGCGACGAGCCAGCGTCATTCGAGAAGGCAGCCGACACGTTCCGCATCGCGGTCGTCGGCGATTCGTTCACGATGGGAACGGGCGTCGTTCACGAGGAGCTGTACGCCACGCGACTCGAAGAGCTCTTGAGCGTGCACGGCTTCGGCGGCAAGCACAGGGTCGAGTGCCTCAATTTCGGCGTCGGCGGCTACGGCTTGCGCAGCTACCTCGGCGTCCTGACCGACCGGCTCCCGCGCTGGAAACCGGACCTCGTGTTGCTGGCGCTGACGAACAACGACAAGTTCGTGGTCGCGCGCGAGGCCTACGAGCGTCCGTGGCGCGACATGGGCCTCGAACCGGCTCCATTCTGGCGTTTGAACCTGCTCGAGCTCCTGGCACCGCCGGCCGATCGCGAGCGCACGCGCTCGTCGAAGGCCGGCTTCGAGGTCCTGCGCGAGCTCTTCGTCGGCCTGGCCGAGGCGGCGCGCGCGCTCGAGGCGCCGCTCGTCGTGGTCTACCTCAACACATGGCAGACGAAGGAGCCGCTGGAGACCGGGCTCCTCTTCGCGAGCTTCGCGGAGCGCCTGCGTCTGCCGTACCTGGACACGTCACCGACGTTCGCAGGTCGCACGCGCGAGGAGGTCGAGATCCTGCCGAACGACGCCCATCCGAACGCCCTGGCCCACCGGCTGTTCGCCGAGGACATCGCGCGCTTTCTCGAGGGCCTCGCGCCCGGTCAGGACCGCGACGGCTGAAGACGCGTCGGCATGCCGGACGGCCGGATGGCAATCGAGCCCGAGCGCGGTCCCGCCTACGGTGCGCGCTGCAACCGGCGACCGAGACGATCCGTTATCGTCTGCCAGCGCTTTGACGGCCATTGTGCCGACTCTGTACGAACGCACTCTGTACGAACGCACTCGGTCCGCGCGCGTAGAAGCGACGCTCCCGCTCCACTTCCCCCCTGCCCAAGGCCCCGATGCCGCCCCTTGCTCTGTTGTCCCTGAGCCTCGCCGCCCTCGTCCTCGTCGTTCCGGCCCCTTCTTCGCCTGCCCCCCAGGACGACGGCGCGGCCAAGGCTTCCGCCGCGGCCGCACCCGCGCGGACCGCTCCCGAGCCCTTGCCCGCCGAGCTCCTGGCGCTCTTCGACTACGACCGTGAGGCGGACCTCGCGATCGAGGAAGCGGAATCCACCGATTTCGGCGCCTACCGCCGGGCGGACCTGAGCTATGCCAGCCCCGCCGGCGGTCGCGTGCCCGCCTACCTCTACGAGCCGACGGGCGAAGGGCCGTATGCGGGAATCCTCTTGATGCACGGCATGCCGGGCGACCGCGGGGATGCAGCCGACCTCGGCGCGCGTTACGCGCGGGCGGGAGCCGTCGTGCTCGCGATCAGCGCGCCCTGGGCGCGACCGGACGGCCCGCGCGAAGACGTGCTGCACTTCACGCCTTCGGATCGCGACGAGCAGATTCAGCTGATCCAGGACCTGCGGCGCGGACTCGACCTCTTCGAGGAGCTGCCCTGGGTCGATCGCGAGCGCTTCGGCTACGTCGGCGGCAGCTACGGCGGCGCCATGGGCGGGCTGCTCGCGGGCGTCGAAGAGCGCATCGGAGCCTTCGCCCTGATGATCGGGGACGGGGGTCTCGTCGCGCACTTCACCGGCCCGGACGACGAGGGCCGGCCGGAGCACGTGACCCCGGAGCGTTGGCAGACCTGGCTCGAGTTGATGCGCCCGATCGAACCCCTGCGGTTCGTCGCGCACGCCGCACCTCGCCAGCTCCTGTTCCAGAACGGGCGCACCGATCGCATGGTTCCCGCCGCCGACGCCGAGGCCTACCACGCCGCCGCTTCGGAGCCGAAGACCGTGCGCTGGTACGAGACGGGGCACGCCGTCACGATGCCGATGCTGAAGGACCAGTCGCGCTGGATGTCCGAGCGTCTGGGGCTCGACCTGCAGGCCTTCGGGTTCGAGTAGCGCGGTGACCCGAATGACCTGATCCATGGACTCCTGGCGGTCCGGGGCAGAGTCCGTCGAGGCGCCGCTTGATCGCCGCCAGGCTGTTGTCCAAGCTCTCTCCATGGCCATGACTGACGTGCAGGTCCTGGAACCGAATCACGAAGCCACGCAGGAGCGTTTCGCGTTCGGCAAGAACTGGAAGCGCTTCCTCGCGAGCGTCGACGACGAGCGTGTCGGGATCGCGCAGACGCAGATGGCGGAGCTCCTCGGGACCGACCAGCTGCAGGGCAAGACCTTCCTCGACATCGGCTCGGGCAGCGGGCTGCACAGCCTGGTCGCCTCGCGCATGGGCGCGTCGGTTCGCTCGTTCGATTACGACGTCGACTCGGTCGAGTGCACGCGGCAGATGCGCCAGGCCCGCGCCCCCGAGTCGGACTGGACGATCGAACAGGGTTCGATCCTGGACGAGTCGCTGCCCGAGCGGCTCGGAACCTTCGACATCGTCTACTCCTGGGGCGTGCTCCATCACACGGGGCAGATGTGGAAGGCGCTCGAGAACTCGATCCGCATGGTCGCGCCCGGGGGCACGTACTTCATCGCGATCTACAACGATCAGGGCGGAACGAGTCGACGCTGGAAGGCGATCAAGCGCGCCTACGTCCGCTCGCCCAAGGCCGCCAAGTTCGCGATCACCTTCGCCGTCGGACTCTGGTTCGAGGTCCGCGCCATGCTCGCACGGCTGGCCCGCTTCGAGGACCCGCTGCCGTTCCGCCACTGGGCCGCCCACAAGCGGATGCGGGGCATGTCGAAGTGGACCGACCTGGTGGACTGGGTCGGCGGCTATCCCTTCGAGGTCGCGAAGCCCGAGGAAATCTTCCGCTTCGCCCAGGAGCGGGGTTTCGCGCTCACGAACCTGACGACGTGCGGGGGCGGACACGGCTGCAATCAGTTCGTGTTCCGCAAGGTCTGACGTTCTCCGAACGCTTCGTGCCACTAGAACGGCCCCTGCCCCGGGCTTAAGCTCTTCACCCCTCTTTCAGGGGGAGTACCCCCTTTGTTCAGGAATGGAGAATCCCATGCGTCTTCTCGTCAGCTCCCTCGTCTTGGCCTCGACCCTCGGCTTCTTCGCGCTCGGAACGAGCGCCGAGGCCCCGAGCGCCCCGGTCGCACCCGCCGGTGAATGGACGATCGATCCGGTTCACTCGACCATCCACTACAAGATCAAGCACAACAACGCGTCCTGGTTCTACGGGCGCTTGAACGACATCTCCGGCAGCTTCATGTTCGACGAGGCCGATCCGTCGAGCGCCGGGTTCGCGGTCGAAGTCAAGGCCGACAGCGTCGATTCGGGCAACGAGAAGCTCGACCAACACCTGCGCAGCCCCGACTTCTTCGACGTCAAGCAGTTCCCCGTCATCTCGCTCGAGAGCACGAGCATCGAGAAGGCCGGCAAGGGCTACAAGGTCAAGGGCAAGCTGTCGCTGCACGGCGTGACCAAGGACATCTCGTTCGACCTCGAGCACGTTGGTACGGGTGACAGCCGCGGCGACAAGGTCATCGGCTTCCATACGGTCTTCACGATCGACCGCACCGACTTCGGCATGGACTACGGCGTGGGCGCCATCGGCTCCGACGTCCAGCTCATCGTCAGCATCGAAGCCGGTCAGCAGTAGATCGTCTTGGACGGCCCCCCCGCACTGCTCTTCGGGATCCTCGTTCCGGCCCTCGTGACCGGGATCGGGCTTCTGCTCGTCACGCTCTTCGTAACCGAGCGAGCGCGCGAGCGTCACGCCGTCGGCGCGGCCTTCGCGGCAGCGGGCTTCCTGGCGGGAGCGGCGGGCCTGTTCGGCCTGCCGCCGCTCCCGTTCGGGGATCAGACGCTGACGGGGGACCACTGGCTGCAGTGGACCGCGTCCGTTGGGGTCCTGATCCTCTTGTTCGACGGTCTGCGCCCGGGCCTCGCCTTCGTGCCGCGCGCGCTCTTCGGCGCGGCGACGATCCTCGGCGTCGTCCAGGCGATGCTGCGGCATCACTGGGAGGGCCCCGAGGTCTGGACCCGGCTCGCGACGCTGGCCGGCTTGCTCGCCGTGCTCGTCACCGCCACGGCGCTCCTCGGCCGCAGGGTGAAGGGCGCCTCGGTGCCGTTCGTCCTGCTGCTCGCGGCGACTTGCCTGGCCGTCACGATCGGTCTGACGGGTAGCGCCAAGCTGGCCCAGCTGACCGGCATCGTCTGCTCGTCGGTCGGCGCGGCTTGGGTCTTGACCCTGCTTCGCCCGAGCTTCCGGCTGGGCGGCGCGGGCTTGACGTGGGCCGTCTCGATCCTCTTCGGGCTCGGGCTGTGCGCTTGCTTCTACAGCGAGCTGCCCGTCCTCGACGGCCTCCTGTTGTGCGCCGCGCCACTCGCGCCCTGGCTCGCCGAGCTCCCGCCGCTACGCGACCGCTCACCCCGCCTGCGCTTCGCCGCGCGCGCCATCCTGTGCTTGCTGCCGGCCGGATTCGCCGTGACGCGCGCCGCGCTCGCGTTCGATCCGGATCCCTACGGCGACTACGACTCCTGAGCCACGGCGTGCAACGGTACGCCGAGCCTTGCACGCCTCCCCGCTGGGCCCGCGGAGGACATGCCCAGACGCTCTTCGGTCACTTGCTGCCGTCGGCCGCAGCGCCCGTCACCGCTTCCGCCGACTTCGCGCGCGACGAGCTCGAGCTGCCCGACGGCGATCGGTTGGTGCTCTACAAGCACGCGGGCACGAGCGGCGTGCGCGTGCACCTCTTTCATGGCCTCTCCGGTGACGTCGACTCCGACTACATGCGCCGAGCCGCCGCGCGCTTCGTGTCGGACGGCCACGATGTGTGGACGGTCAACCACCGGGGCGCAGGAACGGGCTTCGGGTTCGCGCGCCGGCCCTATCACGCCGGTCGGACCGAGGACCTGGCGGCCGTCTTCGCCGCCAGCCGCGCCCAGGCGCCGACGCGCGTCCAGCTCGCGGTCGGGTTTTCGCTCAGCGGGAACGCGCTGCTCTTGCACGCGGCCCAGGGGCGCACACCGCCGCTCGACGGCCTGATCGCCGTCAACCCGCCGATCGACCTCGCGCGCTCGACCGCAGACATCGGCAAGGGGCTCAACCGCATCTACCAGCTGCGCTTTCTCTGGCGCCTGGGCCGGGCCGTACGTGCTCGCCGCCGACTGGGCTTCGCACGTTCGAACGCGGCGATCCCCCCGTGGATCAGCTTCCTCGAATTCGACGACCGTTTCACCGCGCCCGAGTGCGGCTTCGCCGACGGGCACGACTACTACGCGCGCTGTTCGACGCACGAGCGCCTGGCCGCGGTCGAAACGCCGTCCGTGATCCTGACCGCGGCGGACGATCCCTTCGTCGCGCCCGATGTGTTCGACGCGGCGCTTCGAAACCCGGCCATCCTCCTGCACGTCGAACCGTCCGGAGGTCACGTCGGCTACGTCGCGCGCAACGTGCCGAAGTCGGGCCGCTGGTTGGACGACGCCCTCGCCAGCTACGTCTCGCAGCTCGCGGCAGCCGAGCAGGCCGCAGCCCCCGATCGGGCGCTCGACGGCTAGCAGCCTGATGGAAGAGTGCTTCGGATGCGATGCAAGTGACCGGGAGGCCCGGCAGGTGCGCGAGAACGCAGGCGAATCGGTCGATTCGGCGAGGCTCTCGTGTGCAGGCCGGGCTTTGCGGACGCGTGCAGCGCGCCGGATGACTTTTTCATCAGGCTGCGATCTGCTCGAGGAAGGACTCGGGCCCTGTGGCCGTCCACAGCGCATCCGAACCCCTTTGGGATTCAGCTGTTAGACTACCGGCTCCCTCCTTCTCTCCGCCCCGAACCGTCTCCAAGGACACGGACGTCATGCGCAACCCCGCCCTCGTCGCGGCCGTCGGTCTCGCCGCTCTCCTCGCTTCCTCCGCCAGCGCGCAAGTGCGGGCCACGTCCACCGGCGGGCCGAAGCTGCACGAACACATGGTCCGGCTGGTCGAAGAGCGCGGTCCCGTGAAGGGTTGGGTCTTCTTCCGCGACAAGGCCTTGTTCGACGCCAACACGCGCTCGGCGGCGCTCCTGGAAGCGCGGGCGACGCTGTCCGAGCGGACGCTGGCGCGACGCGCGGCGCGCCGGACCGCACAGGGCCTCGTCGACCTCCAGGACGTCGCCGTCGCACCCGCCTACGTCGATGCGGTCGTCGCGACCGGAGCCGAGCTCGTCGTCACGAGCCCCTGGCTGAACGCGATCAGCGTGCGCGCCGACCTGGCGCAGTTCCGATCCATCGCCGAACTCGGCTTCGTCGAGCGGATCGAGCCCGTGCGGCGCGGCGTGCTCGTCGACGACTGGACCGCGGACGTCGTCGAGCGCCCCGTCGAAGCCCTCGGGCAGGCCAGCGTCGCCGGGGGATTCTACGGCGGATCCGAGGCGCAGTTGCTGCAGGTCGACCTGATCGACGTCCACACGCGCGGCTACACCGGCGACGGGATCGTCATCGGCATCCTCGACACGGGCTTCCACCGCGGTCACGAGGCCTTCAACCAGAGCGGTCACGTCGTCGACGTCCTGGCGGAGTTCGACTTCGTCAACAACGACGCCAACACCGGCATCGAAGGCGGCGACGACCCCGGTCAGCACTCGCACGGGACGTACATCCTGGGCACGATCGGCGCTTACCTGCCGAACGAGGTCGTCGGAGCCGCCTACGACGCGAGCTTCATCCTCTGCAAGACCGAGGACACGACCAACGAGTACCAGCAGGAAGAAGACTTCTACGTCAGCGGTCTGCAGTTCATCGAGAACAACGGCGCGGACCTCGCGACGTCGTCCCTGGGGTACATCGACTGGTACACGCAGTCCGATCTCGACGGCCTGACGGCCGTCACGACCGTCGCGGTCAACCTGGCGACGGCGAACGGGCTCGTCTGCCTGACCGCCGCGGGCAACGCGGGCCACGATACGTCCCCGAGCACGTCCGCCCTGATCGCGCCGGCGGACGCCTTCGACGTGCTCACGATCGGCGCCTCGGACGGCCTGGGTAACGAGGCCTCGTTCTCGTCGGATGGTCCGACCGCGGACGGGCGCGTCAAGCCCGAGCTGCACGCCTGGGGTGTCGGCACCCATACGGTCTGCTCGTTCACGGACGTCGGCTGTACGACGCAGGTCAGTGGAACGTCGCTCTCGACGCCCGTCATGGCCGGTCTCGTCGCGTGTCTGCTCGAGGCTCATCCGAACTGGACGGTGGGACAGCTGCGCGCGCGGTTGTTCCGGACCGGAGATTACTTCCTTGCGAACGGTATGACCGATCCCATGTTCGTTCTGGGCTACGGCATCCCCTCGGCCGAGACGGCGGGCTTCGACTGCAACGCGAACGGCATCGACGACGACCTCGATCTCTTCGCGCTGACCAGCTGCGACTGCAACGGCAACGGCGCGCCCGACGAGTGCGACGTCCTGGACGGCATCAGCGCGGACGTCGACACGAACGGGCGCCCGGACGAGTGCACGAACTCGCTGAGCGCGAGCCCCGCTTCGATCTCGCTCGCGACGGGCGGGGTCCAGGGCTTCTGCTTCGACGCGGGCAGCGCCTTCGCCGGGGAGACCTATCTCTTGGTCGGCTCCGCCTCGGGTTCGCTGCCGGGGATCCGCTTCGGCGGAGAGCGCTTGCCCTTGAACGCCGATGCCTACCTGATCGCGACGCTCGGCCGAGACGCGGGCTCGCCCTTGTTCGGCGCGCTCGGCGTCCTCGATGCGCAAGGTCACGCCACGGCCCAGCTCGCCGTCCCCCCCGGCTCGACGCTCTTCGCGAGTGGCACGACGGTCCGCCACGCGCTCTTGGTCTTCCACCGGACGACGAGTCCGGCCGGAAGCGGGCTGGCGGGCGCCGATCCGGTCGCGCTGTCGTTCGTCAGCAACGTCGTGACGGTCGCCATCCAACCCTGAGCGCGGCGGGCGCGGCCCCGCTCGTTCCTCGAAGATCCGCCGTGCGCGTCGCGCGCGGCGGATGCGCTGCGTGAGCGCCCGCCCACGGCTCGAAACAGGCCTCTCCAGGGTCGCCCCTATCGAATCGCGCCCCACGGGCTACCATGGGGCGGTTGACTCTGGAGGGGGCCGACGAGCAGGGACGCCTACCTCCGCCCGAGAGACACAGGAGGAAGAGATGAGAGGCTTGCTCGAGAAGGTCGCACTTCTCGTTGGGATGGGATTGATCGCCGTTCTGGTCGCGCCGCCGGCAGGAGCGACTCCCCAGGACATTCAAAACGATCGCTTCGGGGTCGCGCTGAAGGCGCCGAGGGGCTGGACCGAGATTCCGACCAAGGTCGACGAGCAATGGATCGTCGCCAAGTACTTGTCGGACAAGATCTACCGGTACAACACCGAGCAGGGTTGGACGCGGGAGTTCCAGCCCGAGATGACGGTCCTGGCCTTCGTCAAGGCGGAAGACGGCGATCGCGGCGCCTTCAAGGACTACGAGGACTACCTCGACAAGACCTACCGCAGCGGTGGCTTCTATGTCAGCGACCGCGCTGGAAAGAAGGCCGGCAAGGTCGAGGCCACGGCGCTCGAGATCACGGTCGAGAAGCTCGCGGATGCGCCCAAGTACCTGATCACCTGGGTCTACCACCTCGACGACATGGACGTCGCCGTCCAGTTCGAGGTGTTGCAGGACTCGTGGAAGAAGCTGAAGTCGACGGCCAACCGCTCGTTCAAGTCGTTCGAGACGATCGAGCGCAAGGAGGACGCCGAGCTCCCCGACCAGGATCGGCGCGGCAGCTGGATCTCGATGTCGGACCTGACGTCGGGCACTCCGTCCGAGCGGCGCAAGGCCCGCATGGAGTACGAGCTCGCGCACCGCGAGAAGGCGCGCGCCGCGCTGCCGGACGACTGGACCGCCGACCAGATCGGCAGCTGCTTCGTCTTGAACCACACCGACGACCGCTACGCGAAGAAGCTCGTCGAGCAAGTCGAGGCCGTGATGGGCTGGCTCGACGACTCGTTCCCCTTCGTGGGCCCGGACGAGTACGTGCGCCAGCCGATCCTGCGCATCTGCGCCAGCCGCGACGAGGAGTACTCGTTCCGCGAGGGTGGCGACGGCTCGTGGGGCACCGGCATCGAGATCGTGACGTGCCGGGATCGCAACGACTGGACCGACTGGGAGGTGGGCTGGGTCAACAGCCAGGTCTTCCGCCTGTGGTTCCAGGACCGCAGCTTTCCGCTGTACCTCGCGCTGCCCAGCTGGATCAAAGCGGGGATCTCCGAGCAGCTCCAGAACGCGCGCGCCAAGGGCAGGAAGCTCGATTTCCGCCAGGACGATTGGGATCGTGACCGTCTGCGTCAGATCTACCGCGAGGGGCGCCAGCACTCGCCTCGCAACTTGATGCAGATGACGCAGGAAGACTTCTACGACGATTGGGAGAACCGGCGTCAAGCCTGTGCCCTGGTCGACTTTCTCCTGTCCGGCAAGAGCTCGAAGACGAAGGAAGTCCTCGGCGACTACATGCGCAACGTCCAGGCCGTGGTCGAGGAGATCGAGCTCGGCGAGGACGCCGAGTCGCTCGCGAAGGAAAAGCCGAAGACGGAAGCCGAGGAGGACGCCTTGTACAAGAAGCGGCGCAACCTCTGGAAGGATCGGGAGCGGCGCGTCCTCGAGATGGCCTACGATCGGACCTTCGGCTCCTGGTCGGATCGGGACTGGGAGAAGTTCGAGAAGACGTACTTCGACAGCATCGATTGAGCCGGAGGAAACTGTCATGAAGCGCATGCGACGCCTCGTTTCGGGCGCGTTCGTCCTCGCCGTGTCCGTGACACCCGTCTGCGCCGACGTTCTCTGTCTGCGCGACGGCCGCATCTACGAGGGGCTCGACCTCCAGCACGTCGAAGGCGGTATCGAGCTCGCCTACGAGCATGGCCGGGTCTTCGTCCCGAGCGCGCTCGTCCTGCACGCGCTGGACGAGGCGGCGGCCCCCTTCGTCCCCCGCACGCCGGAGGAGAAGGTCAAGGCTTCCCAGGGACTGCGGCCGTTCGGCGACGAGTGGGTGCCCGAAGGCAGGCTCGACCGGCTCGTCCAGGACCAGGTCAAGAAGAGCAAGGCGGCCCTCGAAGAGCTGCGCGCTCACCAGGATTGGGTGAACCACTACAGCGAGAAGTCGAAGAACTTCAACTTCGAGTCGACCGTGCCGCGCCACATCTTCGAGGACTACCGCAACAAGATGGAGGCCTACTTCCAGACCTTCAAGAAGACCTGGAAGATCGGCAAGCCAGCTAACGGAAAGCTCAACGTCTGTCTCTACAGCAAGCGCAAGGAGTTCCACCGCACCTCCGGCGCCAGCAGCAACACGCTCGGCTACTTCCGGCACGTCCCGCCCTACGACCTGAACATCTACTACGACCGCTTCGACCCGACGCGCTCGGAGGACGTGATGTTTCACGAGGCGAACCACTACCTGCAGAAGCTGATCGACGAGGACTTCAGCTACCCGCACTGGCCCGGTGAAGCGCTGGCCGAGTACTACGGCGCGAGCTCCTACGACCTCGAGACGAAGACCTTCGAGACGGGCCTTGTCCAGGAAGGCCGCCTGATCCAGATCCAGCGCGACATCGACAGTGGCGAATGGTGGAGCGTCGAGAAGATCGTCGCTTCGGGCGATGACAGCGTCTTCGAGCACTACACGTGGGGCTGGGCGCTCGTGCACTACCTGATGAATCAGAAGGAGCACGAGAAGGACTTCGTCAAGTTCTTCAAGGCCCTCGCCAAGGGCAAGGACATCGAACAGGTTCGAGGCGCCTGGAACATGCGCACGGTTCGGGGCGAGGAGATCTGGCGCGCCTTCCGCGACTACCTGGGACTGAAGAGCGCGGAGGACGTGCGCGAACTCGAAGCCGACTTCCACCGCTACATCCAAGAAGACCTCACGGTGCAGTCCGTCGCCGGCATCGAGAAGGCCGCCATGGCCGCCTACACGCAGAACCGCAACCTCCGGGCCCTGCGCCTCTTCCAGGAGGCCGTCGACGCCGGCTCGACCAACGCGCGCACCTACTTCTACTACGGCAAGCAGCTCATGCAGGAAGGCAAGGGCGACGAGGCCATCGCCATGTGGAAGCGCTCGATCGAGCTCGACCCCCTGGTCGGCGAGACCTGGCACCTCCTGGGCGAGGCCACGCACCGCAAGGATCAGGACGAAGGCGACCGCCTCCTGGCCCTCGCACGCGAGATCGACCCGGACGGGGACTTCGACTGAGACCGCGCTTCAGTCGTCCATGATCCCGAGCCAACGCCGCAGGGTCACGTCGTCGAGCGTGCCGTCGGCGTGCCACGC
>JAJDEW010000108.1 GCA_029259595.1 Planctomycetota bacterium
GCAAGGCTCGCGACGCCGGTCGCGCGCGACGTCTTGGCCCGCGTCAACGCGCGCCCCTTCGCCGCCGCGGTCCGCGCCGAGCTCGCGAGCGAGAGCTTCGACAAGACGAGCGCCGACACCCTGGACGCGGCGCTGGCGCTCCTGGCCCGCCCGAGCCCGGCCGGTTGGCTCGTGCGCCGCCTCTTCGGCGCCGCCGGCCGCGGACGTCGACGCCTCGCCAGCGGTCGCCCCGACGCCGGCGAACACGCCTGGCTCGTGGCCAGCCTGCGCCAGGGACCGCTCGTGATCGAACCCTGGGTCACGGTCCTGCGCGAGATGTCGCGCTGCGGCCGCGTGCGCGACGACGGGCACGTGACGGTCGCGGCGCCGCTCCTGCAGCTGACGAACGAGCACGGCGCCTGGACCCGTTCGTTCGATCCCGCTCCCGCGGAGATCGACGGCCGCGAGGATGCCGCCCTGGGCGCGGCGGTCGAGAGCGCGGGCCGTGCGCTGGCGCGAGCCGGCTACGTCGGTCCGTTCGGAATCGACGCCTTCGTCCATCGGGGCGCCGACGGCCGCTCCGAGGTCCTGAATCCGTTGAGCGAGATCAACGCGCGCTACACGATGGACTGGACCGAGCCGAGCGGCGAGATCGCGCGTTCCTTCCTCGCTTGAAAGGAAGCCCCCTCCCGCCACCCCAGGAGTCCGTCGAAGACGTGCTTCGGATGCCAGGGCGTCGGCATCCGCTGGGGTGGGGCAACTGGAAACGCAGGCGAATCCGTGGATTCGGCGAGGCTTGCAAGGTGCCGCACCCCAGTGGAGGACGGCGTTTTGGAACCGAATGACTCGTTCAACGGGCTCCCTGAAGACCGGGCGGGCGGGCCGCGGGTCACGCGCGAACTCGGGTCTTTCTCGCACAGCGCGCTGGTGCGCGCCGCGCGGTCGGCTGTCAGACTGTCGCCATGACCCAGAAGGAAGTCACGCTGGACGTCGCGGCCTTTCTCGACGCGCCCGAGGCGCGGACGCTCGCGGGGATCGCGGTGCGCGACGTCCGTGCGATCGCGGAGCTCTTCTTGCTCGCGGCCTACGAGGACCTCGGCAAGAAGCCGCGGCTGCTCGACGACACGGATCTGGAGACGCTGCTCGGCGAGTCCTTGCCGGCGCGCATGAAGCCGCGCGATCCGCGCGCCGAGCACGTGCCCGCCGTGTTGCGCGCCTACCTCGACCACCTGGAGGCTACGCAGGCCGTGACGCGCTCCTACGAGCTACGGAAGGGATTCGAGGCCTCGATCGACGGCTTCGTCGCGACCGTGCGGACGGGCAAGAACGAACAACAGCGGGTCGCGCGGCAGGACCCCGTCGTCCACCATGCTCCCAAGCTCGGGCGCAACGATCCGTGCTTCTGCGGCAGCGGCAAGAAGTTCAAGAAGTGCCACGGCAAGAACGCGTGACGGCCGAGCCGGGGCGGTTCGTCGTCGCGCGCCGCGGCGCGTGAACCTGTCTCAGCCTCCGACGCGCTTCACGGTCCAGCCTCGTTGCTCGAGCTCGCCCACGATCGTGTCGCGGTGGTCGCCCTGGATCTCGATCACGCCGGCCTTGACGGTGCCGCCGGTGCCGCAGCGTTTTTTGAGGCGCTTGGCGAAGGCGGCCAGGTCGCTGGCGCCGAGCGGAACGCCCGAGACGAGCGTCACGCCGGCTCCCTTGCGGCCCTTCGACTCGCGTGCGACGCGCACGATGCCGTCGCCGCTCGGTGTGGCGTCGGCCAAGCGCTGGCAGATGCAGCCGGCCTTGGGGCGCTCGCAGGAGGGGCACATGGCGCCGTGCTGGGTGGACCAGACGATGCCGTCGTCGCGTCGGGAGGGGCTCATGGGCGGAGGAAGGGCCGGGTGCGAAGGGCTCGCGCCGGTCCGCCGTGCCCAGTCTAGCGAACGCAGACCCTGGCCCGCGGGCTTCGCCGAGGCGAAACTCGGACCGTGCTGCCCGCGCGAAGACGCCGGGGACCTTCGGGCGTCACGGCAACTCGAGGTCCAGCTCGGTCCAGGCGCCGCGCTCGACGTCGGCGGCGAACTCCGCGCCGCCGCCGGTCAAGAGCTCGCCCGGGGGGCCGACGCGCACGCGATTCGGGCCGACCGGCGCGACGTCGATGCGGAAGCGGCCGTCACCGGCGACGGGCAGCGTGCGGGTCGCGCGTTGGGCGTTGTTCTTCAGGCTGAGCAGCGCGCCGTCGGGGCCGGCGAGGGCGACGGCCAGCTCGACGTCGCTCGGGTGTCCGGAGCGGACGCGCACGCGGCCGCGGATCGAGCCGGTGGGGATCAACTCGAAGACGAGCTCGTGTTCGCCGCTGTCGGCCCGCCACGGTCCGCTCATCATCGGGAGGTAGGGGCGGCCGCGCGCGTCGTTCGCGAGCACGCCGGCGCCGACGTAGCCGGGCTGCACGGGCGGGAGCTCGACGCGCGCCCCCTGGCCGCCCCACATTCCGAGCGACCACGAGCCCTCGGGCACGATCGCGCCGGTGATCCCCGCGAAGTTCAGGTGCAGGCCGTCGGGCAGGGCCCGCGCGGTGCGCACCACCGTGCGTGGCTCCAGCCGCGGAGCCTCGAGCACGCCGTTCGGTTGCAGGCGGCCTTGCACGATCATCCAGTCGCCGAGCGTGTCGCCTTCCGGCAGCACGAGGCTCAGGTGCACGTCGACGGGCTCCTCGTCCTCGAGCAAGAGCTCGAGGTCCTTGGTCCCGGCCGCGACGTCGCGGATGACGGGCGTCGACGTCGGGAAGGTGAAGAACTCGTTCCACATCTGGATCGAGAATTCGAGGTCGTAGCGGCCTTCCTCGAGGTCGACGAGCGTGAAGCTGCCGTCTCCGCCCAGGGGGCAGAAGGCCTCCTGTCCGAAGGACGCCCTGGCACGCGGGTCGTCGCCGACCTGGAGCGCACGGACGCTGCCCTTTGGCGAGCTTCCGTCCGGCCTCACCACGCGTCCCGAGATCGACGGCCGGGGCGCGATCTCGAGCACGACGTCGCGCTCGCGTTCGTCCGCGGCGCGGGGCGCGAGCACGACGGCACCGAGCGCGCCGCGGGAGGTGGCGGGCGGGGCCATGTCGACGTAGCCCAGGCTCTGCAGCCTTTCGCCCGCCCTGTCGGATCCGCGGCCGCCCTGCGCGGTGACGAGGATGCGGTCCGTCGCGGCCTGTCCGGGAACGAGCTGCGTGAAGCGACCGGCGTCGTCTGCCTTCGCGCGCGCACTCCAGCCGGGTCCTTCGGCGTCGGAACGATTCATGCGCTCCTCGGAGAAGCGCAGCACGGCGCCGGCTTCGGCGCTGCCGTCGGCGTTCACGACGCGGCCGCGGACGACGAGGTTCGTGGGGAGCTCGGCGCGCCAGGCGTTCTCGCGCTCGGCGTGCAGGACGAGCGGGCCGCAACCCTCGAGGTCGGCTTCGGCCTGGCGGAAGACGAGCTCGGCGCCACGCCGCCGCGCCGTGGACTGCTGGACGCCGTCGACCTCGATGGCGACGAACAGGCGCCGTTCGAGCCACAGGCCCTCGAGGACGACCGCGCCGCGCGCATCCGTGACGCCTTCGATCTTCGTTCCGACCCCGCCGTGGCCTACCGGACCGCCGTAGAA
>JAJDEW010000109.1 GCA_029259595.1 Planctomycetota bacterium
CGCCCGCACCTCGAGCAGCGCGCGCCGCGCCCCGAGGTCGATGGCGTGGGTCAAGGCTTCCCCCAGGGTCACCGCTCCGTTGGACGTGGCGAAGAGCGCGCGCAGCGTGATCGAGAGGTCCTCGCCCGCCGCGGCGCGCACGGCGACGGAGGCGAGCCCCACCTCGGTGACGAGCAGGAATTCGAAGGTCGCGAGGTCGCTGCTTTGGAGAGCGGACTCGGCGCCGAGGCCGACGACGAGCAGCGGCGAGCGGTCGGGCTCCTGTGTGACCGAGGCGTCGACGGTGAGGGCCGCAAGCGTCTGCCCCGCCCCGTCGGAGACGTGGAGCGCGGGCACGCCGAGGGCTGCCGTCCGCACGTCGAGCACGCCGTCCGCCTCCATGTGGTGCGCCGGCCGCCGCTCGTCCCCCGGCAAGCCGAACATCGAGCGCAGCGGCCAGACGGGCCGCGGGCTCACCGCAAAGGGCGCCCGGAAGCGATCCGCGACCCCGAACCCGAGCGCATAGGCGCCCTCGTAGGCGACGGGGAAGCCGGGCACGAGCACCGGCTCGGGGCCCGCGGGCAGCCCGGCGACGCGCGCGCGTGCCCGCTCGACGCAGGCCTCGGCGACCTCGCCGGCCCGTGCCCATTCGTGCGTGTCCTGCCAGGCCAGGACACCGCGGTGGCCGAGCGCGAGCGCCAGGACGACGGCCGCGACGCTGCGCGCGCGTCCGTGGGCAGCTCCCAGGGCCGTCGCCGCAGCCAGGGCCAGCCCGCAGTCCCCGACGCGCAGCGTCCGCAGGTTGGCGTCCTCGAGCAGGCCGTCCAGGAGCAGCGGAACGAGCGGCGCGCAGCCGGCGGCGGCCAGCGCGAGCCCCGCCCAGGCGGGGCGAGCGGCGCGCGAGAGCGGAGCCAGGACGACGAGCGGCAAAGCCAGAGCCACGGCGAGGCTCGGCCCGTTGGCGCTCCACAGGGTCCGCGCGACGCGCACGAAGCTCGTCAGGAATCCGCCGGAAGCCTCGTCGGGATAGCCTCCCACGAAGGCCCCGACCGCCTGCCACCGCCACACGAAGGCCACGAGCGTCCCGGCGGTGAGCGCGACCAGCGGCCCGAGGTCCGCCCGCCAGCCCCCCGGCACGGCCGCCCTTCCCGTGCGCGGCCGGGCCCAGCAGACCGCGAGGCCCCAGGCCGGCAGAACGAAGGCCATCTCCTTCGCCGCGCAGGCCAGGAAGGCCAGGAGAGCCGCGGCGAAGGCGCGCCGGTCGAGCACGAGGACCAGGGCGGCCAACATGAGGGGTCCCGTGGTCCCGTCCGTCCGTCCCGAGACCCAGGTCACGACGCCGCCCTGGGCCGGAAAGAGCCCGATCCAGGCGCCGGCGACCAGGGCGCCGGCGCGACCGAGCCCCAAGCGCAGGGCCACGGCCCCTCCGAGGAGCGCGGTCGCGACGTGGGCCAGCACGTTGTAGGCGCGCAGGGCCGTCGGCTCGACGCCGAAAAGCCGCTCCTGGAGCCACCACAGACTCGTCACCAGCGGCCGCCAGAAGCGCAGCGTCTGCAGACCGTACTGGGTGCTGGTCCAGTCCGAGAGCGGTCCGTGGCGGTGGACGTAGCCCAGGATCGAAGCGTCTTCGGCGAGCAGCGGCGCCCCGCAGGTCCCGAGCGAAGGGACGAGCGCCGCGGCCGCGATCGCGAGCGCCAGGGCGAGGGTGATCCGGGGACGCGTGACGAGGGGCGCGGGCTCCGAGACGCTCATGCGAGCAGCCTACGGTCCACGCCCGCTCGCTCGTACTGAGGACGGAATTCAATTCGACCGGAGTCGACGACGGAATCCGCCCTCCGCCCGAGATTCCTCCGGGGGGGAGCCAAACCGTCGGCTAGAATTTTCGGCCCTTCCCCTTGGGTCGCACGCCCGATTCCGCGGTTCGAAACGACGCCGGCGCTCTCCGCCGGTTCACGCGCGCACCCCACGATCGAACCGTTCGGAATGCAGCAAGCTACAGACGGGTGGCCCGCCCTGACGAAGGTCACCTCGAACCTCCTCGACCCGTCGCATTCCCCCATGAAGGCTCTCCTCGTTTTCTCGGAGCGCTTCGGAAACATGCTCAGCCGCGTGTTCCTGACGTTGCTCTACTTCCTGGTCCTCGGGCCCTTTGCCGTCGTCTATCGCCTGGTCGCCGATCCGCTCCGGATCGCGCGCCCGAACGACGGGAACTGGTGGATCTGGACCTCCAACAACGAAACGATCGCCCGCGCCCGGAAGCAGGACTGATGAACATTCTCGGCCTATCCTTCTACTACCACGACTCGGCCGCCGCCCTCGTTCAGGACGGCAAACTGGTCGCAGCCGCCGAGGAAGAGCGCTTCAGCCGGGTCAAGCACGACTCGGGCTTTCCGAACCTGGCGATCGACTTCGCGCTGCGCATGGGCGGCATCACGATCCACGACGTCGACTACGTCGTCTTCTACGAGAAGCCCTTCGTCAAGTTCGAGCGCATGCTGATCTCGGCCATGGCGACCTTTCCGCGCTCCTCGGCGGTCTTCCGCGAGTCGATGCAGCGGTGGGTGACGGACAAGCTGTGGATCAAGTCGATGATGTCGAAGGAGATGGGCGTCCCGGGCTCGAAGCTCCTCTTCTGCGACCACCACATGTCGCACGCGGCGTCCAGCTACTTCACGTCCCCCTTCAAGGAGTCCGCGATCCTCACGGTCGACGGCGCCGGGGAGTGGTCGACGGCCACGATGGGCATCGGCCGCGACAACAAGATCGAGATCGTGAAGGAGATGCGCTTCCCGCACTCGCTCGGTCTCCTGTACTCGGCCTTCACGGCCTACTGCGGCTTCGAGATCAACGAAGGCGAGTACAAGCTCATGGGCATGCACCCGTACGGTGAGCCCAAGTACGTGGACAAGATCTACGAGCTCATCCATGTCGGAGAGGACGGCAGCCTCTGGCACGACATGAAGTATTTCGCCTACCACTACTCGCGCAACTCGACCTTGACCGATGCCTTCGGCGAGCACTTCGGTCGGCCGGCGCGGGACCCGAAGCTGGGCGACAAGTCGCTGGATCCCTACTACTGCGACATGGCGGCCAGCATCCAGGTCGTCACCGAGCAGGTCCTGCTCAAGATGATCGGGTACCTGCACAAGGTCTCGGGCATGAAGAGCCTCTGCCTCGCCGGCGGAGTGGCCTTGAACTCGGTCGCGAACTTCAAGCTCCTGCGCGACGGCCCCTTCGAGGACGTCTACATCCACCCGGCTCCCGGCGACGACGGTGGTTCCGTCGGTGCGGCCTACTGGGCCTACAACCATCTCCTCGGTCAGCCGCGCGGGCCGGCGCTCGACCACGCGTACCTCGGGAGCGAATACTCGGACGACGAGATCCGCGCCTTCCTCGAGAAGAACGACATCGCCTACGAATACATCGAGGACGACGAGACCTTCCTACGCTTCGTGGCCCAGACGCTGGCCGACGGTCAAGTCGCGGGCTGGTTCCGCGGGCGCTTCGAATGGGGACCGCGGGCGCTCGGCTCACGCTCGATCATCGCGGACCCGCGCAAGGCCGAGATGAAGGAAAAGCTCAACGCGAAGATCAAGTTCCGGGAGGCCTTTCGGCCCTTCGCGCCCTCGGTCCTCGAGGAGCGCGCGGACGAGTTCTTCGAATTCCCCGAGGCCCAGCGTCACTTCCCCGGCCGCTTCATGTTGTACGTGACGCCGGTTCGCGAAGAGAAGCGCGGCGACCTGCCGGCCATCACGCACGAGGACGGCTCGGGGCGGCTCCAGACGGTCTACAAGGAAACGAACCCCGCCTATCACCGGATGATCGAGATCTTCGGCGAGATGACGGGCGTTCCGGTGGTCATGAACACGTCCTTCAACCTGAAGGGCGAGCCGATCGTCGAGCACCCGAGCCACGCCTTCAACACGTTCAGCCTCTCCGGCATGGACTTCCTGTTCATGAACAACTTCATCGTGCGCGCCGACGCCAAGAAGAAGATCGCCGAGACGAAGTTCAACCTCCGTCACGAAGGCGATTCCGTCACCGAAATGGTCAGCTGAATCGATCTCACAGTCATGCGCGCGATCAACGTCCTGCTCTCCGTCTCGATCAGCCTGATCCTGGCCTTCGTCGTCTTCGAATTCGGCCTGCGGCTGTTCCCGAACTTCCGGCCTCAAGAGCCGATCAACGAATTCCACCCCGTCCTGGGCTGGGCCAAGCGGCCGCACGCCGAGGTGGGCCGCAGCACCAGCGAATTCGACATCACGTTCGAGATCAACGACCAAGGCCTGCGCTGTGAAGAGCGCACCTCGGTCGCGAAGAGCCCCAACACGTTTCGCGTGATGATGCTCGGCGACTCCTTCGTGCTGGGCTACACGGTCGATCGCAAGGACCTCTTCGTCGATCACCTGCGGCACTACTGGAGCTCGGAGGAACGACGGGTCGACGTCGTCAACGCGGGCACGGAGGGCTACTCCACCGACCAGTCGGTGCTGTGGTTCGACGAGTTCGGCAAGGCCTACCAGCCCGACGTCGTCCTGCTCTTCCCGTACGAGAACGACATCTACTGGAACGGACAGGACCACTACAACCGCTACCCCAAGCCCCGCTACGGTCCTGACGGCAAGCTCGAAACGGGCAAGCTCGAGGACCCGGGACAACTGCCCTGGGTCACGCGCAAGCTCGCGACGGCCAAGCTGCTCGGCCTCTTCGTCCAGGGGCTGTCCAAGCCGAAAGGCCCCCCGCCGCACTTCTTCCAGCCGGAGGGTGCCTCGGGCTACGTTGCGAACGAGTTCGCCCCGCTCCTCCTGGATCCGCCCGCCTTCGTCGCCGACACCGTCGCGCGCACGGAGGGAGCCCTCGAAGCGCTGAAGACGAGCTGCGCGGAGATCGGCGCGCGCCTCATCGTCGTCCCGATCCCTTCCGAGAGCGCCATCCACGCCGACGAAAAGGCCGCCTTCCAGAAGAACCACTTGAAGGGCCTCGACGCCTCGCGCTGGTCCCCCGACCGGCCGGTCGAACTCTTCCTGGACCTCGCGAAGAAGCACGGCATCGAGACCCTCGACGTGCGCTCGACGTTCCATGCCCGCGCGGGCCTGGGCGAGCGGCTCTACTTCGAGCAAGAGTGGCACTTCAACCCCGACGGCAACCTGGCGCTGGCCGAGTTCCTGAAGGACGAGCTCGATGCCCGCAGCGTCTTCCCGAAGGAGCACGCCGCGCTGGCCGCCGGTACCTTCGAGAAGCCCGCCACCGGTGGCGGCCTCCCGACTTGGATCCTGGTCTTCGGTGCGCTCTGGCTCGCCCTCGGCGGAGGCTACATCGCGACGTACCGCGACGAGTCCGCCCCGCTGTCCTTCCTCAAGGTCGGAGGGCTCCTCGCCTGCATCTTCACGATCGTCCTCGGGGGCAACTCGCTCGTCCAGAAGCTGCCGCCCGCCCTGGGTCCATGGCTGGTCCTTACGGTCGTCACGGGCATCCTCGGCTTCGTCGTCTTCAAGATGGGCCGGCGGGTCGGAACGATTTTCGAGCTCCTGACCGCCTTCACCCTCCGCGGGCACTGGTACCTCATGCCGCTGGTCGTCGTGCTCTTGACGATCGGCAGCCTCCTGGTCGTCGCCGCCAGCTCGCCGCTCGTGGCACCGTTCATCTACACGCTGTTCTGATTCCGGGGTATCCTCAGGTGTCCGGGTGCTCGCCGGCCCCGGACATGAACACGAGAATCGCTGCGCCCATGAGCTTCCTCAAAGAGTACTGGATCTGGATCGTCATCCCCTTCGTCGTCGCGATCGGGGGCCTCACGCTGCTCTACATGATGTCGGGCGGCGGATCCTTCTCGGACTTCACGTACAACGTCTTCTGAGCCGAGCTCGGAGGCTTGCGGGCCTCACGAGACGAGGAAGCGCAGGTACTCGCGAAAGACCGGACGCACCGGCTCGCGACTCCGCAGGGCGAAGTCGAGGAAGGCGAAGCCCACGCACAGCTTGACCCAGAGTCCGGCCAACCGGCCGTGGTGCTTGCGGTAGTAGACCAGCCGGTTCTTGTTCCACTCCGGAACGAAGCGCGTGAACTTGCTGGTGGACGCCCCCACGTGGTGCACGACCCGCGCCTCCGCCAGGTAGTGCGTCTTCCAGCCGTCGGACCGGATCCGCCGGGACAGGTCGACGTCGTTGTAGAACAGCCAGAGACGCTCGTCGAACAGCCCCACGCGCTCGAGCACCTCACGCCGCAACAGGAGACAGGCTGCCGGCGGCTGATCGATATCGCGTGAATCCTCCTGATCCCAGGCGCGCATGAAGTAGCGCTCGAGCTCGAAGGACCGCGGGAACCAGCGCTCGAAGGGCGTCGCGAAGAACAGCGGCGTCCACCAACCGGGAAAGGCCTGCACGGTGCGCTGTGTGCTTCCGTCGGGGTGCACGAGCCGCGGAGCGACCGCCCCGTGCTCGGGATGCTCCGCCAAGAAGTCCAGCATCCGCCGCAGCGCGTCCGGCGCGACCTCGGTGTCGGTGTTCAAGAGCAAGACGAAGCGCCCGCGCGCGAGACGCATGCCCTGGTTGCAGCCCCGCGCGAAGCCCTCGTTGCGCGCGTTGCGCACCAGGACCACGTCGGGGAATTCCTGGGCCACCATCTCGCCCGAGCCGTCCTCGCTGCCGTTCTCGACGACGATGACCTCCGTCCGCGGCTTGTCGGCCGCGCCGAGGTGAACGAGGCAGGCGCGCAGGAGCTCGCGCGTGTTCCAGGAGGGGATCACCACCGACAGCACGGTTTCGAGCGAGCCGTTCACGGTGTGGCTCCCTCGGTCCGCAGCGGGCGCTCGGAAGGGGCGGGAGCTCCATCCAGGCCAGCGGCGCCGCGCTCGTCGAGCACGGCCCGGTACAGCTCCTCCAGCCGACCGGCCAGGACGTCCGCGCCGTGACGCTTCGCCACCCGCAAACGCGCGCGTCCGCCCATCGCCTGCCGCTCGGTCGCGTGCTCGAGCAGAGCCGCGAGGTGGAAGCTCAGCTCGTCGACGGTCTTGCCCAGGAGTCCCGTTCGTTCGTGGGCCACGAGTTCGGCCACGCCGCCAACGTCCGTCGCGACGACCGGCAAGCCGGCGGCCGCGGCCTCGATCAAGGCGACCGGGAGACCTTCGCTGCGGGACGTCGCGAGCACGAGGTCCAGGTCGGAGAAGACCGCCACCATGTCCTCGCGGGCGCCGACGAGGTGCACGCGTCGGCGGTGCGCGGCCGAGAGCGCGCCGATCCGACGCTCGAGGGACGCGCGCTCGCTCCCGTCCCCCACGAAGACGAGGTGCCACGGCTTGCCGCCCTCGGCCAGCGTGTCGAAGACGTCGAGCGCGAGCTGCGGACGCTTCACGGCCGCCAGGCGACCGATCACGCCGACCACCAGCTCGCCCTGCTCGGCCCCGATCAGGCGACGGAGCTCGCCGTCCGAGCCGCGCTCGGAAGCCGGCGGCAGAGCCAGGAGGTCATCGAGCTCGATGCCCGGCTGCACGACCACCAGCTTCTCTTCGCCCACGACCCCCAGGCGCAGGAGGTCCTCCGCCGTGGCGTGCGAAACCGCGACGATGCGATCCGTTTCGCGCGCGAGCCGACTCTCGTGGCGCACGAAGAAGCGCGAGACGAGAGCCGGAAAGTAGCCCTCGAGGACGTGACCGTGGAACGTATGCACGCGTGCGGGCAACGGACGTACGCCGCGCGCGGCCTGGCGCCCCAGCGTGCCCGCCTTCGAGGCGTGCGTGTGAACGACATCTGGTGCGAAGCTCGCGAACTCGCGCTGGAGGAAGCGCCGGGCGAAGACGTCGCGAACCGGCGCGAGCCCACGCCGCAGCCCTGGCACGCGCACGGTGTCGATCCCGCGCTCGCGAAAGCGCTCGAAGAGGTCGCCTTCGCCCGGCTCGGGCGTTCCGGCGAACAGGCGGACGACGTGCCCACGCTCGACGAGGCGCGGGTCGGCCGCCAGGGCCTGGCGGGCGGGGCCCCCCAGGTTGAGGCGGGTCAGGACGCGGGCGATCCTCATGCCGACCTTATAACGGATCGTCGCGGCGGTCGAAAAAGCCCTCCGCCGGAAGCGGTCCGGAAGGTCGCCTCAGCGCAGTTGAAACAGGAGCAGGTGATAGAGCACCAGCGCCGTGTACGTTCCCGCCGCGGTCCACACCCCGACCCGCGCCAGGAAGAAGTTCTTGTGAACGACGAGGATCACGAGCGCGACCCCGATCAGGACCGCCTTGAGCAAAACGAAGCCGACGCGTCCGGATTGCAGGAGCATCTCCGCCACGGGATTCAGCTCGATCCCACCGGCCTGCAGGTGGACGAGGGTGAAGTAGCTGTCGCCGATGTTCATCAGCGCGACCCAGAGCGCCAAGCACCAGATCTTCAGCCCGTAGACGTCGACGAAGCTGCCCTCGCGCTCTTCCTCGCGTCGGATCCACCGCCGCCTGCCTCCGACGAAGGAGTAGGCCGAGAACCGCGGCGTGGACTGGTCGCGGCGATCGCCACCACTGCGGTGCTGAACGTCCATGCGCAGCCCGGCGGCGACGGTGCCGTGACCACTCGCGACCGGCACGGCGTCGGGGCTCGTTCGGGGAGCGGCGGGTTCGAACATGGGGGCGGACGTCACGCTCAGCGGCTATCGGCCCCGACACGCCATCGCCTTGACGATCGGCCCGGGAATCGGGCCCGCGCGACCGTCGCCACCGAAACGCTTTCCGCCTGTGTCGAGCGCGGGCGCGCCCTGCTCAGCTCGACTCGTCCCGCAGACGCGCGATGACGCCCAAGTCCTCGAGCGTCGAGGTGTCGTCGGCGATCTCGCGCCGGGCCGCGATGTCACGCAGCAGCCGGCGCATGATCTTGCCGCTGCGGGTCTTCGGCAGGCCCTCGGCGAAGCGGATGTCGGACGGTCGTGCCAGCTTGCCGATCTCGGTCGACACGTGACCCTTGAGCGCTTCGATCAGCTCCGGGGAGGGCTTCTGGCCGGAGCCGATCGTCACGAAGGCGCAGATCGCCTCACCCGTCAAGTCGTCGGGGCGCGCGACGACCGCGGCCTCGACGACGGCCGGATGGCTGACCAGGGCGCTCTCGATCTCCATGGTCGAGAGGCGGTGGCCGCTCACGTTCAGAACATCGTCGACGCGTCCCATGATCCAGAAGTTGCCGTGCTCGTCGCGCCGGGCTCCGTCGCCCGGGAAGTACATGCCCGGGAACTTGGACCAATAGGTGTCGACGAAGCGCTGGTCGTCCCCCCAGATCCCGCGCAGCATCGAAGGCCAGGGCTTGCGAATCGCGAGGAAGCCGCCCTGATTCGGACCGAGCTCGTTGCCTTCCTCGTCCACGACCAGCGCGTCGACTCCGAAGAACGGCCGCGTGGCACAGCCCGGCGGCGTCGACGTCACGCCGGGCAACGGGCTCAGCATGATCGCGCCGGTCTCCGTCTGCCACCAGGTGTCGACGATCGGACAGCGCTCGCCGCCGATCGTGCGCCGGTACCACATCCAGGCTTCCGGATTGATCGGCTCCCCCACCGTGCCGAGCAAGCGCAGGGACGAGAGGTCGAACTTCGTGACGTGCTCGTCGCCCCAGCGCATGAAGGCACGGATCGCCGTCGGGGCCGTGTACAGCACGCTGATCCGGTGCTTTTGCACGAGCTCCCAGAAGCGGCCGGGATGGGGCTGATCGGGAGCGCCCTCGTACATGACGACGGTCGCTCCGCACGCCAGCGGGCCATAGACGATGTAGCTGTGCCCGGTGACCCAACCGATGTCGGCCGTGCACCAGTACACGTCGTCCTCCTTCAGGTCGAAGATCGTCTTCGTCGTCAGGTACGTCCCGACGAGATAGCCCGCCGTCGTGTGTCGGATGCCCTTGGGCTTGCCGGTGCTTCCCGAGGTGTACAGGAGGAAGAGCGTGTCCTCGCTCTCCATCGGCTCGGGTGCCAGCTCGGGAGAGGCGTCGGCGACGGCGTCGTGGTACCAGACGTCGCGGCCAGCGGTCCACGCCACCTCGTTCTCCGTCCGCCGCACGACCATGACCGTGTGCACCGACGCGATCCCGGCGGTCGCTTTGTCCACGACGTCCTTCAGCGGCAGGACCTTCCCGCGCCGCCAGCCACCGTCGGCCGTGATGACCGCCGTGCAGCCACCGTCTTCGATCCGGTCGCGCAGGGACTGGGCGCTGAAGCCGCCGAAGACCACCGAGTGGATCGCGCCGATGCGCGCGCAGGCCAGAAGCGCGAACGCGAGCTCGGGGATCATCGGCATGTAGATCGCCACGCGATCGCCCTTGGCCACGCCGCGCGCGAGCAGGGCGTTCGCGAAGCGACAGACCTCCGCCTGCGCCTCTGCGTAGGTGAACGAGCGCTCGTCCCCGGGTTCGCCTTCCCAGCGGATCGCGACCTTGTCCCGACGCTCCGTCTCCAGGTGACGGTCCAGGCAGACCGCCGAGGCGTTCAATCGCCCCCCCTCGAACCAGCGCGCGACGGGGGCAGCGCTCCAGTCGAGCACGCGCTCGAAGGGCGTCAGCCACGGGAGCTCCCGCCCGACACGTCCCCAGAAGGCTTCGGGGTCGTCGATGGACTCCCGGTACGACCGCTCGGCCGCTTCTTCCGTGGACACGATCGCGCGGGCCCGGAACTCCTCGCTCGGAGCGAAGCTGCGCGCTTCCTTCAGGATGCTCTCGATCTCGGACATGGGTTCCTCCGCGGGACGACGCCGCACACGGATCCTACACGCAGGGACGCACGAGATCGATCGCGCGGCCGCGGTCCGAGCTGTCGCCCCTCCAGGGGCGCGGAATCACTGCAGCTTGACCCAGGACGCCACCGAGGGCGTTCCGAGGTCCGTCAGCAGGAACAGCATGTAGTAACCGCGCGGTGCAAGCGCCGGCCGCTGGGGAGCGCGGATCGTCATGTCGTCCTCGCCCGAGGACACGATCTCGAGTTCGACCTGCCGCACCTGGAAGTCCTGGTGGTGGGTCACGGACGCCGGGCTCATCAAGACGGCGCGTTCGATGGAGACCCCGCCCGGTAGCGGCTCGACCTGGATGCGGTAGTTGAGCGGCGTCTCCGAGTAGGTCATCGCCTGCGGCGCGGCGGTGATCACCGGCCTCGGACGCCCGCACAGGAGATAGGGAGGGACGAAGATCTGGTAGTCGAAGAAGCGCACGTCTCCGCCGCCGACGAAGACGCGGCCGTCGGGCAAGAGCGCGCTCGTCGCATGGTAGCTGCGCGGCGAGAGCACCCAGGCCATGTCCTTCCAGACGCGCTCGACCGGGTCGTAGAGCTCCGGCGTTCCCAGGTGGTCGCCCGCATCCTGTCCGGGGTTCAGGTCGCGTCCACCGATCAGGAGCAGACTCGAGTCCGGCAGGATCGTCGCGCTCACGCGCTGGCGCTTCTGGTTCAAGCCGTCGACATCTTCCCAGGCACCGCCCTCGCCCCCTTCTCCGACGTCCGCCGCACCGTCGGCGATCTGCACGCGATCGGTGGCGCCCTGCCACTTGCCGTCCTGAAGGATCTCGCCGCCGATCGCCATGATCTTGTCGCGGCCCTCGTAGATTTCCGGCAGGAGGAAGGTCGAGTTGTAGAACGTGAAGTCGGCGAAGCGCCGCCCGGTCAGGGTCCACGTCCCCGGTCCGGCGGCATGGTTCAGGCGCGAGGTTTGGCCGGTGAAGCCGGCCATGAAGACGTCGCCCGTCGAGAGCAGGTGCAGTCGCGGATAGACCAGCACGGGATCCGGGCCAGGGGGACCCGGGAACACGCGCCGACCGCCCAGGACTTCCCACTCGCCCGTCACGAGGTCGAACGACTCGTAGTGATTGACGGGGAAGCGGTTCGCGTTCCGCTGTCCGCCGACCACCAGCATCTTGTCGTCGGCAGTCTGGATCACCGACGGGTAGTAGCGATCGATCACCATGTCCTGGAGACGGGTCCACTGACCGGTCTCCCCCACGGCCGGATCGTAGAGGTAGGCCAGACGCGCGCCTTGATCACCGAGCGGCTTGTTGACCGGGACGATGCCACCGAAGTTGCCGCCACCGAAGGTGCCGGCTCCCTGGCTCGCAGGCTTGTGGTTCACGTCCGCGTGGGTCGTCACGCGCGAGTGGTACTGCGTGCCCCCGGCGACGAACAGGTTGCCGTCGGGCGTCCAGGCGTGAGCCGAGCAGAAGAGGTCGCCGCGCCCCCCCGGCATCCCGAGATCGAAGTTCGTGAAGACCGGCTGCTCGCCGCTGACGTCGATGATCGAGCACTCCTGGTCCCAGGGCGCACCCTCGTAGTGCCGGCGGTCGTAGTGCCAGACCAGGATATCGCCCTGGTGCGGCCCCTTGGGAATCAGCGCCATGTGGACGGCGTTGATGATGGTCCCGAAGGACGGGCTGGGATCCGGCGGGTGACCGAAGCCGGTCGTATCGTGCTGGAACGGGGTCTCCCAGAGGCCTCGGTCGCAGGGCGTGCCTTGAGCGGCGGCCCAGAGCGGACACGAAACGAGAACGAGAGCGGTCAGGCGGACAGAGACTGACATGGGAAGCGCTTGCGGACAGGGGGAGACGAGAGAGACGGCGGAAGGCGGAACGCCCGGCGGCCACTCCTACCCTAGGCAAGAGGGCCCGATCAGGGAACAAGGCCACTGCCCAACCCGCGGGATCCGTCGACGAATCCGTCGCCGCCGTCCAGGAAGGGGCTCCCAGAGCGAAAGATGCTCTCGACTGGGGGCCGGCCGAGCCCCGGCCGGGAATTCCCTTCCGTCCCCGCTCCTAGGACCTAGCCGGTCGGAGGAGCCGTGTCGCGGCGCAGCTCGCCACCCAGCCGTTCGAAGGCGCGCTCGACGCGCCCCAGGAACTTCTGGATCTCCTTCTCGCCGAGCGTCTTGTCCGCCGCCTGCAAGCTCACGTGGTAGGCCAAGGACTTCCTGCCCGCGCCCAGGTTCTCGCCGCGATAGAGGTCGAACAGATCGAGACGATCGACGAGCCCCTTGCCCGCGCCTTCGATCGCGGCGGCGACGTCACCGGCGCTGACGTTTTCGGCGATGGCCACGGCGACGTCGACCTTGACGGCCGGAAAGCGCGCGATCGGACGGTAGACGAGCGGTTGCGCTTCGGCGACGAGCAGCGCATCGAGCGAGACCTCGGCGAGGGCGACTTCGCTCGCGAGCTCGCCTTCGAGCCCGAGGTCGCGCGCGAGCCCGGGCTCGAGCTCACCGACCCGCGCCAGCACTTCGCCGTCCCGTCCCTTCGCCACGATCCACTTGCCGGGATGGAAGACCGAAGGCGCCTCGTCGCTACCTCCGCGCTCCCAGGCCGGCATGGCGCGGTCCGCGCACGCGACGAGGTCCGCGACCAGCGCCTGCATGTGGTGGAAGAGACCGTCCGGAAACGTGCCCTTGCGCTCGTCGGCGGCGCGCCCATGGACGAGCGCGAGCTCGTGGACCTCGCGCGGCTCGCCGGCCTCGTTCGCCGTCTCGGGCCGGTAGCCCTTGCCGATCTCGTAGAGCCGGAACTCCGCGCGCTGTCGCCGGTTGTGCGCGAGCAAACTGACGAGGCTCGGAAGCACCGAGCGGCGGATCGAGCGATAGCCTTCGATGACCGGATTGCGCACCTCCAGGTGCGGCTCGTCCGCGAGCTTCAAGGCCGCCAACAGCTCGTCGCTGTGGAACGTGTGCGTCATCGCCTCGTGGTACAGGGCCGCACCCGACAGGCGGTCCTGCAGCGTGCGGACCAGGGCGCGCCGGTCGTCGCGCGGCGGGGGCACGATGTCCGCCTGCAGGACGCGTTCGTCGATCTCGCCGTAGCCGTACAGGCGCCCGACCTCTTCGATCAGGTCCTCTTCGATGCCGACGTCCTTCGTGGCCCGCGCGGAGGGCACGCTCACGGTCCACGAGGCCTTCGCGCGCTTGACACCGAAGCCCAGGCTCTCGAGCTTGGTCGCAACGTCGTCGTCGGGGATGTCGGCGCCCAGGATCGCACGCACGCGCTCCGGCCGCAGCGTGACCTTGCAGGCGGGGTCCTTCCAGGAACCGACGTCCCCCGGCGGCCTGGGAAAGCTCACGTCGGGCTGAATCTCGCGCAGGAGGTTCACGAGGTGAGCCGCGGCCTTGGCCGGCAGGGTGGGATCGAGCGACTTCTCGAAGCGCGCCGAAGCGTCGGTCCGCAGTCCGATCCGCGCCGACGTGCGGCGCACCGTCGTCGGGTGAAAGCTCGCGACCTCGAGCAGCAGCTCGGTCGTGTCGGCGGTGACCTTCGAGGCCTCCCCGCCCATGACGCCCGCGATCGCGACCGCCTCGCCTCCGGACGTGATGAGCATGTCCTCGGGGCCGAGCCGACGCTCGACCTCGTCCAGAGTCGCCATCGTCTCGCCTTCGTGGGCGTCGCGCACGACGATGCCCTCGGGGGACAGCCGGCGCCGATCGAACAGGTGGTTGGGTTGCCCGAGATCGAGCATCACGAAGTTCGACAGGTCGACGCAGAGATCGATCGGTCGCTGACCGACGGCCAGCAACAGGTGTCGCATCCAGGCCGGTGCGGCGCCGTTCTTCAGCCCGTCGATCGCGAGACCGATGTAGCGCGAACAGCCCTCGGTCTCGATGCGCACGGGATAGGGGTCACCCCCCTTGGTCTTCGGCAAGCCGAAGTCGAGCGGACGCAGCTTGCGTCCGCGCAAGGCGGCGATCTCCCCGGCGATTCCGCGGTGTCCCCACAGATCGGGCCGATGCGTCAGGGACTTGTTGTCGATCTCGATGACGTGGTCGTCCAGTCCACAGGCGGTCGAGACGTCCACGCCCAGCGTGACGTCGTCCGGCAGGACCCAGATGCCCGAGTGATCGTCGCCGAGCTCGAGTTCGCGCAGCGAGCAGATCATGCCCTGCGACTCGACCCCACGGATCTTGGACTTCTTGAGCTTGATGCCACCAGGAAGCCGCGTGCCGATGCGCGCCACGGCGACGCGTTGGCCACGATCGACGTTCGGAGCCCCGCAGACGATCTGCAGGAGCTCGCCCGAGCCCGCGGGACCGATGTCGACGCGACAGAGGTTCAGCTTGTCAGCGTCCGGATGCCTCTCGCGCTCGACGACGTGGCCGACGACGACGTCGGCCAGGTGCGGAGCGAAGGGCTCGACGCCTTCGACTTCGGCCGTGTGGATCGTGAGGTCGTTCGCGACGTCCGCGGGCGTCAGCCCGTCGAGGTCGACGTGCCGGGCCAGCCACCGAAAGGAGATGTTCATGCGAACTGCTCCAGAAAGCGCACGTCGCCCGCCATGATCTGACGGATGTCGTCGATGCGGTAACGCAGCATCACGAGACGCGACAGCCCCAGCCCGAAGGCGAAGCCGGTGTAGCGTTCGGGGTCGACTCCGCCGTGGCGCAAAACGGCCGGATGGACCATTCCACAGGGGCAGAGCTCGATCCACGTCGTCCGCTTGCAAACGCTGCAGCCCTGCTCGCAGAAGGGGCAGCGCGCGTCCAGCTCGAAGCCCGGCTCGACGAAGGGGAAGTAGCCGGGCCGCAGCCGCACCTCGAGGTCGCGCTGGAACAGCTCGCGCAGGAAGGTCTTCATCGTGCCGATCAGGTGACCGACCGTGATGTCCTCGCCCACGACCAGGCCCTCCATCTGATGGAAGGTGTGCTCGTGGCTCGCGTCGACCGTCTCGTTGCGAAAGCAACGCCCCGGCACGATCGCGCGGAAGGGCGGCTCGAGCTTCTGGAGCGCACGGATCTGGACCGGGCTCGTGTGCGTGCGCAAGAGCAGGTTCTCGCCCTCCCCACACCAGAAGGTGTCGTACATCTCGCGGGCCGGATGGTCCTTCGGGATGTTGAGCGCCTCGAAGTTGTAGTAGTCGAGCTCGACCTCGGGACCGTCGAGCACGCGGTAGCCCATCGACGTGAAGATGTCCTCGAGCTCGCGCGTGACCCGCGTCACCGGGTGCAGCGCTCCACGCTCCAGCGCGGGCGGAGGCAAGCTCGCGTCGAAGCCCTCGGCCTTGCGCTCGGCGGCGAGCGCCTCGGCATCGAGTTCGTTCTCGCGCGCTTCGATCGCCGCGAGGATCGCTTGCTTCAAGCGATTCGCCCCCTGCCCGACGGCGCGGCGCTCGGCCGGCTCCAGGGACGGGATCGAGGCCAAGATGTCAGCCACGACCCCGCCCTTGCCGAGGTGCTCACGCTCGATGCGCCGCAGCTCGTCCTTCGTCGCGCCGGCGCGAACCGCGTCGCACGCCTCGGCCTGGAGCCGATCGAGATCTTCGGCCTTCATCGCGAACCCGTTCGAGGTGGCGACGTTCGGACCCCGCGCACGGGGCCGAGCGTCAGGAGACGGTCGACTTGGCGAGTTCGACCAGCTGGTCGAAAGCGCCCGGATCGTGAATGGCGAGCTCGGAGAGCTGCTTGCGATTCAGCTCGACGTTGGTCTTCTTGAGACCGTCGATGAAGCGCGAGTAGCTGAGCCCACGCATGCGCGTGGCGGCGTTGATCCGCACGATCCAAAGGCGGCGGAACTGGCGCTTCTTCTGGCGCCGGTCGCGGTAGGCGTAGGCCCACGCGCGAACGACGGACTCGCGCACGGTGCGCCAGAGCTTGGAGCGACCGCCGCGGAAGCCGCGGGCGCGCTTGAAGAAACGGGCCTTCTTACGGTGGCGCGGAGCGCCGTAGGTGACACGAACCATGCGACGCTCCTTACATCATCGCCTTCAAGAGGCGAGCCCAGGTTCCCGTGATGACGATCTGCCGGCGCAAAGCTCGTTTCTGCTTCCCGCTGTGGATCGCGTGCATGTGTCCGCGGAAGGGTTTGCTGCACTTCACCTTGCCACTCTTCGTGACCCGGAAGCGCCCCTTCACGGAGCCTTTGGACTTCATTTTGGGCATGTCGAACTCCTCGAAAGGGACCCCGCTCGCTGGGTGCCCGGCACCGCTTGCGGGAGGCCGGCAGGGTGAACTCCGGAAAGGGGTCCCGGTCCCGGCGCGGCGCTTTAAGGCCGGGCATGATAGCGGCCGCCCCCCACCCCCTCAAGGGGCGAGAGCCGGTCCGCTCGACATCGCAGGGCCTCGAGGGGCTCCGCGGGCCCCTTGCGTCGCCAGGAAGAGCGGGCCTCAGCTCTTGCGGGCGAGCAACATCGTCATCCGCGGCCCGTTCATCTTGGGATGGGCCTCGATCTTCGAGATGTCGCCGAGCGTCTCGGCCACGGTCTTCATGACCCGAAAACCCATCTCGGGGTGAGCCCGCTGGCGCCCGCGGAAGATGCAGACGACCTGGACCTTGTGACCCTCTTCGAGGAACTTGCGCCCCTGCACGAGGCGGTATTCGAGATCGTGGGGATCGATCGCGGGTCGCACACGCAGCTCCTTGAGCGTCGAGTGCGCCTTGGCTTTGCCCGTCTGACCGCGCTGCTTCTTCTTCTGCGCGTATTTGAACTTGCCGAAGTCCATGACGCGGCAAACCGGCGGGCGAGCGTTCGGGGCGACTTCGACGAGATCCAGGCCGGACTCCTCGGCAATCCGTCGCGCTTGGTCCGTTGACATGACGCCGCGCTGCTCGCCTTCGGCGTCGATCAGGAAGACCTCGGGGATTCGTATCTGTCGGTTGACCCGGTACTTTTGGGTCGGGGGGCCTTGGGGGCGGGGGCTTCTCTTTCTCAAGTAATAGGCGTTGGATTCGGGTTGTTTCGGGTGGTGCCCGCGAGAGCCCCACGAGAACGAACGGAACGGGATCAGGATAGACGGCCTCGAGGGCCAGCGCTATGACGCGTCCGAACCGGACGCCTCGACGCTGCTCTCCGCCGCTTGCAGAGCACGCCCGGTCAGGGCGATATGGACCTCGTCGAGCTGCTCCGGACGGACGCGAGATGGCGCCTGACACATGAGATCGGCTGCCGAGGTGGTCTTGGGAAAGGCGATCACGTCGCGAATGTTGTCCAGACCGGCCGTGAGCGCCACCACGCGGTCGATTCCCATCGCGAAGCCACCATGGGGTGGAGCGCCGTATTGGAGCGCTTCGAGCAGGAATCCGAACTTCTCGGCCTGCTCCTCGTTCCCGATTCCCAGAAGATCGAAGACTCGCCGTTGGGTATCGGGCCTGTGGATCCGAATCGAGCCCGAACCGAGCTCCCAGCCGTTCAGGACGAGGTCATAGGCCCGTGACGCGAGCGAGCCCGGGTCCGCACCCTCCCCACCGAGCTCCCAGTCTTCGGGCGCCGTGAAGGGATGGTGGGCGCTGAACCAACGCCCGCTGTCGTCGTCGAACTCGAACAGCGGGAAGTGCGTGACCCAGAGGAAGTTCCAGGTGCCTTGCGCCAGCCCCAGGTCGCGTCCGATGCGCAGGCGCAGCTCGCCCAAGGCGCGCGTCACGACCTTCGGTGCATCGGCGACGAACAGGCAGAGGTCGCCGTCCTCGGCCGCCATCGTCTCGCGCAGCTTGGCCTCGAGATCGCCGGTGACGAACTTCGCGAGCGGGCCGGAGCCGCCGTCGGGCCCGACCTTCCAGAAGGCGAGACCGCGCGCGCCGAACTCGCCGACGAAGCTCGTGAGCTCCTTGATCGTCTTGGTCGAAAGGCGGGACATGCCGTCCTTGACGGTGATCCCCTTCACGTGACCGCCCGCGTCGAGGGCACCGTGGAAGACGCGGAACTCGGAGGCCTTGGCCCAGTCGGCGACGTCGACGAGCTCCATCGCGAAGCGCGTGTCCGGCTTGTCGCTGCCGTAGCGCGCCATCGCTTCGTCGTACCGCATGCGCGGGAAGGGCGTCGTGAGCTCCTGGCCGAGCGCATCCCGGAACGTCGCCGTCAGAGCCTTCTCCCAGACCGCGAACACGTCATCCTCCTCGACGAACGACATCTCGAGGTCGAGCTGGGTGAAGTCGGGCTGGCGATCGGCGCGCAGGTCCTCGTCCCGGAAGCACTTCGCCACCTGGTAGTAGCGATCGAAACCGGACACCATCAGGATCTGCTTGAAGATCTGGGGCGACTGCGGCAACGCGTAGAAGCAGCCCGGGTGGACGCGGCTCGGAACGAGGTAGTCGCGCGCCCCTTCGGGCGTCGCCTTCGTCAGGATCGGTGTCTCGATGTCGACGAAGCCCTGGTCCTCGAAGGCCCGCCGCAGAGCCGAGATGAAGCGCGCGCGGTACAGGATGTTCTTCTGCATCCCGTCGCGGCGCAGGTCGATGTAGCGGTAGCGCAGCCGCGTCTCGATCGACGGCTCGTCACCGCCCGCGACCTCGAAGGGCGGAGTCTTCGCCTTCGAGAGCACGACGAGCTCCGCAACGGCCACCTCGACGTCGCCCGTCTCGCGCTCGGTGTTCTTGTTCTTGCCCTCGCGCTCGACGACCGTGCCCCGGACCGAGACGACGTCCTCGGTCGAAAGATGCACGGCATCGGAAATCGTCTCCGCCAGGGTCACCTGCGTGATCCCGTAGCGATCGCGCAGGTCGACGAAGTAGATGCCGCCGTGATCGCGCCGGCTGTGAACCCAACCGTTCAGGGTCACGGTCTGACCGGCGTCGGCCAGCCGAAGCTCGCCGCACGTGTGCGTCCTGCGCCAGTCGCCTGCGTGCGACGCCGTCATTCCGAAGCGCTCATGAGAGCGAACTTCCGCGCCGCGCCCGGAGCCGGAACTGGGCACGCCGCAGGGCCATCTCGGCCCGCAGGACGTCGAGGTCCGTTTGACGGCGCCCCTCGTCGAGCCGCTGGCGTGCGCGCGCCTCGGCTTCCTGGGCCCGCTCCTCGTTGATCTCGGCCGGCTCCTCGCCGGCTTCGCTGACGACGCGCACGGTGTTGTCGCGCACTTCGACGAAGCCGCCGGAGACGAACAGGACGTGCTCCGCCCCACCGCGCGAGTAGATCAGGAGACCCACGTCCAGCGCCGCGACCATCGCCGCGTGGTTGCGCAGGATGCCCATCGAACCATCGGAAGCGGGCACCCGAATCGAGCTCGCTTCGGTATCGAGCACGATCCGGTCGGGAGTGATGACGCGCAGGGTCAGCTCGTCAGACATGGGCGGGAGTCCGTAGGGAACGTGTGTCGGATGTGAGGCGCCAGCGGTGAATCCGTGGTGAAGCTAGCCTTCGAGCTCGGTGGCCTTGGCGCGCGCCTGCTCGACGGAACCGACGTACATGAAGGCCTGCTCGGGCAGGTCGTCGTGCTTGCCTTCGAGGATCTCCTGGAACGAGCGCACCGTGTCCTCCCGCGAGACGAAGACGCCGGGAGTTCCCGTGAACTGCTCGGCCACGAAGAAGGGCTGCGACAGGAAGCGCTGGATACGCCGCGCGCGGTGCACCACCTGTTTGTCTTCCTCGGAGAGCTCTTCCGCGCCGAGGATCGCGATGATGTCGCGCAGGTCCGCGTAGCGCTGCAGCACCCGCTGCACTTCGCGCGCGACGCGGTAGTGCTCGTCGCCGACGACCTGCGGGTCGAGCATCCGCGACGTCGACTTCAGCGGGTCGACGGCGGGATAGATGCCCAGCTCGGAGATCGAGCGCTCGAGGATGATCGTCGAGTCGAGGTGCGCGAACGTGGCCACCGGCGCCGGGTCCGTGATGTCGTCCGCGGGGACGTACACGGCCTGCATCGAGGTCACCGAGCCCTTCTTGGTCGAGGTGATCCGCTCCTGGAGCGCGCCCATCTCCGACGCCATCGTCGGCTGATAGCCCACCGCGGAAGGCATCCGACCGAGGAGCGCCGACACCTCGGAACCCGCCTGGACGAAGCGGAAGATGTTGTCGACGAACAGGAGCACGTCCTGGCCGCGCTCGTCACGGAAGTACTCCGCCATCGTCAGACCCGAGAGCGCCACGCGCAGACGCGAGCCCGGCGGCTCGTTCATCTGCCCGAACACGAGCACCGCGTTGTCGATGACGCTCGCCTCGGTCCCTTCCGGCGTCGTGTACTTGGCCTCGGTCATCTCGAGCCACAGGTCGTTGCCTTCCCGCGTCCGCTCGCCGACGCCGCAGAAGACGCTGAAGCCGCCCTTCTCGACCGCGGTGATCCGGATCAGCTCCTGGATGAGCACCGTCTTGCCGACGCCGGCTCCACCGAAGAGGCCGATCTTGCCGCCCTTCGCGAAGGGACAGAGCAAGTCGACGACCTTCAGGCCGGTCTCGAAGACCTCCGAGATCGCCTCCTGCTCCTCGTACAGCGGAGCAGGGCGGTGGATCGGGAGCCGCTCGCCGTCCGCGACGGGACCGCGCGACACCGTGTCGAGCGCTTCGCCGAGCAGGTTGAAGATCCGGCCTTTCGTTCGGTCTCCGACGGGCACCGAGATCGGGCCGCCCGAGTTCTTGACGACCATCCCACGGCGACAACCGTCGGTCGTGGCCATGGCCACGCAGCGCGCCGTGTCGTTGCCGAGGTGCTGAGCGACTTCGAGCACGAGTTCGCCCGTGCGACCGCCCGTGCCCTTCGTGTCCTCGACCGAAAGCGCGTTGTAGATCGGCGGCAGGGCGCCGGAGGGGAAGCGCACGTCGACGACAGGGCCGAAGATCTGGGCGATGTTTCCTTTGACAGTCGTGGTGGTCATGACTTAGCGCAGAGCCTCCGCTCCGCCGACGATGTCCAGAAGGTCCTTCGTGATGCCTTCTTGGCGCTTTCGGTTGTAGATGCTCTTCAGTTCAGACTGCATGTCGCCGGCGGCGTCGGTGGCGTTCTTCATCGACATCCGGCGACTGGCGTATTCCGAGGTCAACGCCTCGATCAGGGCGTTGTAGATCCGCGTCTCGAGGTAGCGCGGAACGAGGCGGTCGAAGATCGTGCCGGCGTCCGGCTCGAGAATGACGTCGCCCGTGTTCTTGGCACCCTCTCCATCGCCGGCGAGGGCCTCCGCCTCGATCGGCAGGAAGTCGATCCAGGTGGGCACGTACTTCGCCATCGACTCGAAGGCGGAGTAGAGCACGCGCACGTTCGAGTAGGCTCCGGACAGGAAAGCCTCCTGCAGAGCATTCGCCGTGCGCGCCGCGCCGCGGTAGTCGATCTCTTCCAGCATCGGATCGATGAACAGACGCTCGACCTTGCGGTCGAAGCGCTTCAGGAACTGGTAGGCCTTGCGGCCGTAGACGAAGAAGTCGACCTCACGCGGTTCCTGCGCGAGCCAGCCCTCCAGCTTGCGGAACAGGTTCGAGTTGTAGGCTCCGCAAAGCCCTCGCTCCGAGGACACGAGGAGACAGGCGATCTTGTCCCCTTCCCCTTGCCGGAAGAGCGGACGCTTCTTCACCTCTTCGCCGAGCACGGCTGCGAGGTGTCCGACCAGGGCCGAGATCTCTTCGGCGTAGGGGCGCGAAGCGATCGCGCGGTCCTGGAACTTGCGCAGCTTCGTCGTCGCGACCATTTCCATGGCGCGCGTGATCTGCTTGATGTTGCCGACGGACTTGATGCGTCCGCGGAGTTCACGAATACCGGCCATCGATCAGGCCTTGAACTGGACCTTGACGGCCGCAATGGCTTGGTCGAGCGTGGCGGCGCCCTCCTCGGAGAGCACCTTCGAGGACTTGATCCCCTCGGCCACCTCGGGATGGCTGTCGCGCATGTGCTCGAGAAAGGCCTTCTCGAACTCGATGATCTTGCCGACGGGCACCTCGTCGAGGCTGCCGGACGTGCCGGCGTAGATGATCATGATCTGCTCTTCGACGGGGACCGGCGCGTACTGGCCCTGCTTCAGGATCTCGGTCAGGCGCTCGCCGCGCGCCAGCGTGCGCTGCGTCGCCTTGTCCAGGTCGGAGCCGAATTGCGCGAAGGCCTGCAGCTCGCGGTACTGCGCGAGGTTGAGGCGCATGCCGCCGGCAATCTTCTTCATGCCCTTGATCTGGGCCGCTCCGCCCACGCGCGACACCGAGATGCCGGCGTTCACACCGGGACGGATACCGGCGTTGAAGAGCGAAGACTCGAGGAAGATCTGCCCGTCCGTGATCGAGATCACGTTCGTCGGGATGTAGGCGGAGACGTCGTTTTCCTGGGTCTCGACCACCGGCAGCGCCGTCAGGCTACCGCCCCCTTTCTTGAAGCGCGGGTTGATCTCGGGCGCGTTGTCCGCGAGGCGCGCGGCGCGCTCGAGCAAGCGGCTGTGCAGGTTGAACACGTCACCCGGGAAGGCTTCGCGTCCCGGCGGGCGGCGCAGGAGCAGCATGACCTGGCGGTAGGCCAAGGCCTGCTTGTAAAGGTCGTCGTACATGATGACGACGTCGCGACCCTCGTCGCGAAAGCGCTCGCCCATCGTGCAGCCGGCGTAGGCGGCGAGGTACTGCATCGAGGCCTCGTCGTTGGCGCTGGCCGAGACGACGATCGTGTAGGGCATCGCCCCGTGCGCCTCGAGCCTCTGCACGACGTCCACGACCGTCGACTGCTTCTGCCCCATGGCCACGTAGATGCAGATCATCTGGTCGGGGTTGTTCGGGTCCCCTCCGCCGGTCGTCTTCTGCGACAGGATCGTGTCGATCAAAAGCGCCGACTTGCCGGTCTGGCGGTCGCCGATGATCAGCTCGCGCTGGCCGCGGCCGATCGGGATCATGGCGTCGATGGCCTTGATGCCGGTCTGCAGCGGCGTGTCGACCGGTTGGCGCTCGACCACGGAGGGTGCCGGCTGCTCGATCGTCATGTAGTCGGCCTCGGTGACGGCCAGCGGCCCGCGGCCGTCGATCGGGTCACCGAGCGCGTTGACCACGCGTCCGAGCAGGCTCGGTCCGGTCGGCACCGAGATGATCCGCCCGGTCGTGCGCACCTGGTCGCCCTCCCTGACCTTGGTCGCGTCCCCGAGGAGCACACAGCCGACGTTGTCCTCTTCGAGGTTCAGCGCCACGCCGCGCACGCCGCCCGCGAACTCGAGGAGCTCGTTCATCATGCAGTCGTCGAGGCCCCAGACGCGGGCCACGCCGTCGCCGACGGACAGCACCGTTCCGACGCTTTGCATGGAGCTCTCGCCTTGGTAGTTGGCGATCTCCTTCTCCAGGATCGAAGTCACTTCCGCGGGTCGAAGGTCCATCGTGTTGAACTCGGGTCGGCGCGCGTTGTTCGAACGCGCTGGTTGGTCTCAGGCTTCTTGAAGGGAGGGCAGGGGCGCGTCGAGGAGGGCCTTGCGCAGCCCCTCCATGCGTCCCGAAAAGGAGTAGTCGAGCATGCGACTGTCGACGATGACGCGCAGGCCGCCGAAGAGGTCGGAAACGACGCGGTTCTCGAGGCTGACGCGCTTGTCGAGCCGCGCCCCGAGCGCGGTCTCGAGCTGGGAGAGCTCTCCCGGCCCGAGCGGACGCGCGCTCTCGACCACACCTTCGGCCGCACCCGTTTCGGTCAAGAGGCGACGGTGGAAGGCGCCGCCCAACTTGCGCAGCACCTCTTCGCGACGCTTGTCGAAGAGCAGGTTCACGAAGTTGCGCGTGAGGTCGTGCATCCCCTCGAGCAGCGGCCCGAGCTTGGCCCGGCGTGCCTCGAGGGACACGCGAGCGTCGAGGAAGAACGACTCCACGGCGGACGAGCGGAACTCCGCCGTGAGCCGCTCGACATCGGCCTGCACTGCCTCGAGGGCCCCCTTCTCCTTGGCCAGGTTGAAGAGTGCCTCGGTGTAGCGCGTGGTGACGGGGTCGAGCATCAGTTCCTCGCGACGTTCTGATCGGAGATCAGCTCTTCGACCATGCGGCGATCGTCTTCACCGCCGACGTTGCGCTGCAGGACCTTGCTCGCCGCTCCCATCGAGAGCTCGACGACCTCCTTGCGGATGGCCGAGATGGCCTTGTCCTGTTCGGCGCTGATCGCCTTCTTCGCGGCGTCGACCATCGCGGAAGCCTCCTGCTTGGCGGCCTCCACGATCTCGTGCTCGCGCACCTCGGCGCGCTGACGCGCCTCGGCCAGGAGCTTGGCGGCTTCGGCCTGGGCTTCGCCCAGCTTGACCTCCACCTCGGCCCGCGCCCGTTCGGCGTCCGCGCTCGCCTGTTCGGCGCTCGCGATCGCACGGGTGGCGTGCTCGTCACGCTCGAGAAGCGCCCGCGACACCGGTCCCAGGACGAACTTCCACATCAAGGGGACCGAGATCACGAAGATCAGGATCGTCCAGAGGGCGTTGCCGCCACCGGCGAGGTCGAGCGGGTTGAAGCCGCCGCCTTCCGAAGCGGAGATGAGTATCGAGAGGGGCATGAAAGCCTCTTGAAGCTGGTAGGCAGGAGGAGCGTTCGTCCTGCGCGAGGGCCCGGCAACCGGGCCGTGCCCACGCGCTCGAAACGAAACGCTCAGACCAGGACGATCGCCAGGGTCACGACGACCGCGAAGAGGCTCACACCCTCGACGAAGGCCGCGAGAATGATCGAACCACCGCGGATGTCGCCGGCAGCTTCCGGCTGGCGCGCGATGCCCTCGTTGGCGGAGGCGCCGATCTTGCCGATGCCGAGGCCGGCCCCGATCGCGACGATACCGGCACCGAGGCCCGCGCCCATCTTGCCGTACTCGGTGGCGACTTCCGCGGCTTCCTGAATCGGAATGTTCATGTCTTCTTTTTCTCTTTTCGGTTGCGGCCGTAGGCCACGGTTCGTGGTTCCAAAGGGATGACTTGCGGCCCCGGGCAAGAGCTAGTGCTCGGGGTGGACGGATGCGTTCACGAAGATGATCGAGAGCTGGGTGAACACGTAGGCCTGCACCATCGCGACGAAGCTCTCGATGATCATGATGAAGACGGCGAAGCCGAGACCGAGCGGCGCGATTCCCCATCCCGCGCCGGCGCCCCAGCGATCGGCGAAGAAGAAGATGAGGCCCATGAAGGAGAGCACCACCATGTGCCCTCCCGAGAGGTTCGCGAACAGTCGCACCATGAGGGCGAAGGGCTTAACCAAGAGACCGATGACCTCGACGACCGCCAACAGCGGCACGAGCCACCACGGCACGTGCGGAACGAGGTTGCGCCAGAAGGCCCAGGGCCCCTGCATCACCATTCCACAGCCGACCATGGCGATGAACGTCGTCAGGGCCAGGCCGGCGGTCACGAAGATGCTCGCCGTCGGGGTGGCCGAGAACGGCGTGAGCCCCAGGAGGTTCATGAACAGGATGAAGAAGAACACGGCGAGGAAATAGGGCAGGAACTTGTTCCCGACCTCCTTGCCCATCACCGGGTGGACCATCTCGTCACGGATCCACATGACGAAGCCGGCCAGGAGCTTGCTGATCCAGTCGCCGGTCCCCCTGCGCACGTAGCCGGGCACGCCCGAAAAGGCGATGAGGATCAGGAGCACCGACGCGACCTGGAAGAGCTGCAGGTTGAAGAGGACCGTCTTCGGCGCGTCGGAGTCCGTCTCTCCGCGGTAGTCGATGGCGGACAACGCGGAGGGCAAGCTGATCTCGAGCAACGGCTCGGGATGCTCCGCGTGGTTGTCCTTCACCAGCGGGGCCGGGATCACGTGGAAGTAGAGCGTCTCGAACGCGTTGCGCCCCTCGTGATGCGGGGTGAACTTGTAGGCCGCGCCCAGGGTGAGAACGGTGACGAGGAGGAGCAGAACGGATCGCATGTTCAGACGGTCCTTCCCGAGTCGAGGTCCGGAGACGAGGCGGCGGCGAGCTTGCTGCGCACCGCCTGCGCGGCTCCCATGGCACCGAAGGGCATCACCAGGGCCGCGGCGGCAGCGAAGGCCACGAGGAAGCTCTTCCAGTCGGCCCGCGCGGCCGCGGGCTCGAGATAGCGAAAAGCGAGCGCGCCGAGCGTCATGGCCACGAGCTTGAAGCCGAAGCTGACGGCGACGCCCTGGAAGGCGTCCCGCGGACGCGTCACGAGGATGTGGCGCTGATACAAGGCACCCAGTCCGCTCATCCCCGCCCCCAGGAGAAAGCCGAGCATCACCCCGGCTCCGACCTTGCCCCCGAGCTGCCAGGCGACACCGGCGGCCACGAGGAGGCCGACGACGGTCGCGATGCTCATTCGGATCATGGCGAAGGGGTACCCGGAGGCTTCGGTGGGGTGGGAGGCGAAGGAGGCGAGAACTTCTTGATGAGGGAGACGAGGCCTCCCGCAAAGCCGAGGAAGACTCCGACGAGCAGGAACCAGGGACTCGACCCGAGCCAGACGTCCGTCCGGTGCCCGAGCCAAGCAAAGATTCCGATCGTCGCCGCGAACTGGATGCCGACGCCCGTGTAGCGATAGAGCTCCTGCGCCTTCCGGGACCCGTCAGCGACGGAACGTTCGGAGGGGTCGGGCTTCGACAGGGGTGGCGGCATCGCGAGGACGCGCGAAGACTCCGTTGCGCTTTGGAAAAGGCCGCCGAGGCGAGCCCTGCGAAGCACCGGGAAGTCCGGCTCGGAGGGGATCGTCCCGGCGATTGGGGCAAACAGTCTGTTGAGGTGCCACCCCCGCGTCAACCTCGGCCGAGAACAATCCTCGGACAAATCCGGGGACGGCCGGAACGCGCCCAGGGCGAGGTCGCACGCATCCGTACGAAGGACTCCGCGCGCCGCTTCCTCCCTCCGCCGATCGCCGCTATCCTGTTGCGCTTTTCCGTCCCGACCCCGGCTTCCGCCGGGGCCTCGTCCTCGCGGGCCCACCCGGCCCCCCTCCCCACCGAAGGAGCTCCGCCGTGGAAAAGAGCCTCATCCTGTTCAAACCCGATGCGGTCCAGCGTGGCCTCGTCGGCCGGATCCTCGCCCGCTTCGAGGCCAAGGGCCTGCAGATCGTCGGACTCAAGCTGCGCCGCTTCCCCGTGGCGTTGATGCGGAAACACTACGACGCCCACAAGGAACGCCCATTCTTCGACAACCTGGTCGAGTTCATGACCTCGGGCCCCGTGCTCGCGCTCGCCGTCCAGGGCAAGAACGCGATCGAGGTCTGCCGCACCCTGATGGGAGCGACGAACGCGGCCAAGGCCGACCCCGGCACGATCCGCGGCGACTTCGGCCTGTCCTTCTCCAACAACCTGGTCCACGGCTCCGACGGTCCCGAGTCGGCCGAAAGGGAGCTGGCCCTGTTCTTCCCCGACGCCGACGAGCTGGTCGAATGGACGCCGGTCGCCGAACCGTGGGTCTACAGCAGCGAGGAGCGCTGAGCTTCCATCCAGGAGGGTCGGAAGCGAGCGGGGACGCGCACGCGCTGCGTCCCCGCTCGGAAGGTCCAGAGGCGAGCCTCCCGTGCTGACCGCAGCCGCACTCGCCGAGCTCGTCGACGAGCTCACGCCACTGTGTGTCGGACGCACCGTGCTCGAGGTGGCTCCGCTGCCACCGCGCGACCTCCTGATCGTCCTCGGCAGCGACGACCCGGACGCCGGCGTCCGCCGCCTGCGCGTCTCGGCCGATCCCGAGGCTCCCCGCCTGCACCTGCAGATCGCGCCGGTGCGCTCGCACACGGGCCCGGTCGGCCCATTCTTCGAGCGCCTGGCCGAACGGCTCGTCGACGCGCGCTGCACCGGACTCACGGCCCTCGCGGGCGAGCGCAGCGTACGCCTCGCCTTTCGCGCGCCGGCGGGCCCCTGCTCGCTCTTCGGCGAGTTCTTCGGCCGCAACGCGAACCTCGTCCTGGTCGATCGCGACGACCGCATCGAAGACGTTCTGGCCCTGCCCAAGCCGGGAACGCGGTCGGCCGAACGGCTCGCGCCGGGGACCGAGCTGCGCCCGCCCGGCCGCCGCAACGCACCCGACGAAGCCGAGTCGACGACGCCCCAGCCCCTGGTCGACCTCCTGCCCGCGCCGCCCGCCCGCGGCGGGCTCGCCGCCCTGGCTCCGCTGTCCTGGCGGGTCGAGGCGAGCCTGGGAGCTCTGGCGGAGGCCAAGTGGATCGAAGGCCAGCGCAAGGACCTCGCGAACCGCCTCGAACGCCGCCTGCGCGCCGCACGCCACCTCGCCACGGGACTCACCGCCAAGCTCGCGAGCGCGGAGGAGGCCGAACGCGACCGCATGGATGGCGAACTCTTGCTCTCCAACCTGCACGTCCTGAAGCGCGGCATGACCGAAGCGCGCCTGACCGACCTCTTCAGCGCGGACCAATCCGAACGCACGATCCCGCTCGACCCACGCCGTACGCCACACGAGAACGCCGACCGCTTCTTCGCGCGCTACAAGAAGAGCCTGCGCTCGCTGGAACGCGTCCCCGAGGAGCTGGAGCGCGCGCAAGCGGAAGCGACCCAGCTCGAACTCCTGCTCGAAGAGGCGCGCTCCGACACGAGCGACCCCGACGCGCTCGAGGCCCGCGCCCGCCGCGACGGCCTGCTGGTCGAACGCCAACCGAAGACGAAGAAGGGCCCCCGCAAGCCGGCCGCGCGCCTGCCCTACCGGACCTTCCGAGGCTCGAAGGGCTCGGAGATTCGCGTCGGCAAGAGCGCCCGCGACAACGACGAGCTGTCCCTCAAGCTCGCCCGTGGCAACGACCTCTGGCTCCATACCGCCGGCGCCCCCGGCAGCCACGTCGTCCTGGTCCTGGCCGGCCAGAAGGCCCCCGACGACGACGAAGTCCTCGACGCCGCGCACCTGGCCCTGCACTACTCCCCCCTGCGCGGAGCCCGCCGCGCCGACATCCACATCGCCCGCTGCAAGCAACTGCGCAAGCCCAAGCGCGCCCCCGCCGGCCTGGTCGAGGTCGGCGGCGGCAAGACGCTCTCCCTGCGCGTCGAAGACGAGCGCCTCGCGCGCTTGCTCGAGACGCGCTGAGGGGAGAGCTTCGGGACGACAACGGACTCGCTCGCCTTCGGCTCGCAATCGACTCGCGCGGTGTCGCGGGGTTGGCTAGACCGCTTCGATTCCTTCCGCGAGGGACGCAACCCGAGGGCCGAGCTATCCGAGAGTCGCGGGCCGGCACCTCCTTAGGACGCGGCGCACACTTCGTCGTGCGCCTGTGCCTGATTTCGAGGCTGCGCCTCGAAACGGCACGTCGCGGAGCCTTCGGCTCCGAGGCTACGGCACGCCTGCGGCGCGCCTCCGCAGCCCTCGTCACCGCCCCTCGTCACCGCCCCTCGTCACCGCCCCTCGTCACCGCCCCTCGTCACCGCCCCTCGTCACCGCCCCTCGTCACCGC
>JAJDEW010000110.1 GCA_029259595.1 Planctomycetota bacterium
GAGCCCGTTGAACGAGTCATTCGGTTCCAAAACGCCGTCCTCCACTGGGGTGCGGCACCTTGCAAGCCTCGCCGAATCCACGGATTCGCCTGCGTTTCCGGTTGCAACACCCGAGCGGATGCCGACGCCCTGCCATCCCAAGCACGTGTTCAACCGACTCCTGGGCCCGTTGATCAAGGCCTTCGGCGCCACGATGCCGTAGGGAGCTGCTTTCGCAGTCCGCGACATTGACCCTGCCGGGGTCGACGTCTGTAATGGCGCGCCGATTTCGCCGCGAACCCCGACCCTCACCATGAACCTCGTCGTCACCGGAACGCTCGCCTTCGACACCATCGAAACCCCCTTCGCCAAGAAGGAGGACGTGCTCGGAGGATCCGCGACCCACTTTGCGCACGCCGCCGGCCCGTTCGGCACCGTCGGCCTGGTCGGGGTCGTCGGGACCGACTTCCCCGACGAGCACCTGAAGTCGTTCCGGGAGCGGGGCATCGACTGCGCCGGGGTGGAGGTCGCCGAGGGCAAGAGCTTCCGCTGGTCCGGCCGTTACGAGGCGGACTGGAACACGCGCCACACCCTGGACACGCAGCTCAACGTCTTCGCGGACTTCGATCCGAAGGTTCCGGCGAACTACCGCGACGTGCCCTACGTCTTCCTCGCGAACGCGGAACCCGCCGTCCAGTCCAAGGCCCTGGACCAGATGAAGCGCCCGAAGCTCGTCGTGGCCGACACCATGAACCTCTGGATCGACATCAAGAAAGACGACTTGCTCGGGCTGCTCCGACGCATCGACGGCCTCGTCATGAACGACGAGGAGGCGCGCATGCTGACGGGCGAGAACAACCTGATCCGCTCCGCCCGGCGGGTCCTGGAGATGGGGCCCTCCTTCGTCATCGTCAAGAAGGGCGAGCACGGCGCCTACCTGGTCGGCAAGGACGTCATGTTCTCGCTCCCGGCCTATCCGGTGGAAGACGTCGTCGACCCGACGGGAGCCGGCGACTCGTTCGCAGGCGGCTTCATGGGCTACATCGCTTCGGTCCAGAACACGCAGTCGCAGACGCTGCGCCGGGCGATGGTCTACGGCACCGTGACGGCCTCGTTCTGCGTCCAGGGCTTCGGCGTCGACGCACTGGCCGATCGCGGCCGGGCGGACATCGAAGAGCGCTTCAACGAACTCGTCTCCTTCGTTTCGCTCTGAGTACGGAGCCGAGCGAGCGCCACGGGGAACCGCCGCCGACGGAGGCGGCCGCGTCGCGCCGGGTCTTCGTCGCGCTGCACACGGGGCGCGAGCGGGGTGAGCGCCTGCTGCGCGCCGCACGGGCGACTCTGCCTGGCGATCAGCTCCGCTTTCCGCGCGCGGACGGGCTGCACGCGACCCTGCTGTTCCTGGGCGCTGTACGGGAAGCGGCGCTCGCCGGCTTCGTGGCATGCCTCTTCGACGGCCTCGGGCGGCGGCCGGCACCGCGCCTGCACCTGCGGGCGGGCGGGGCCTTCCCGCATCCCGAGCGGGCGCGCGTGCTCTGGGTCGGGCTCGAGCAGCACGGGGGAACACCACTGCTCGAGCTGCACCGCGCGGCGCGCGCTGCCGCGGCCGCCACGCCCGGGCTCCTGGCCGGCGACGGGCGCGCGCAGAGCACCACCGCCTTCCACCCGCACGTGACCGTGGCGCGGCCGCGGCGCACGCCCTTCGCCGTGCCCCAGGCGTTTCTGACGCTGGACTTCGAGGAGCCCTGGACGCCGGACGAGCTGGTTCTGCTCGAGTCCGTGCGCGACGGCGCCGGCTCGCCGCGCTACCCGGTCCTCGCGCGGGCCGACTTTCTTCGCGACAGGCCGTGACCGAACGGCCTCGGGCACGGTCTCCTGCGGAGAGCGGGACGTCTTTCTTCGCCTGCCGACTTCCTTTCCCCCGGCGGCTTTCGCACCTTGGGTCGAGGCCGAGATCCAGCCCGCGGGGGGCCGCACACCGTTTTGAATTCCACACGAGGATCACATCCATGAGTTCCCGCTCGAAGCCCAAGGCCCCGGCGGCCAAGAACGCCAAGGCCGACGTGGCCAGCCGCACCCGCGCCCTCGACGCCGCCCTCTCCGAGATCGAAAAAAGCTACGGCAAGGGCGCCATCATGCGGCTCGGGGACGAGGCCTCCCAACGCCACATCCCCTGCGTCACGACCGGCTGCATCTCCCTCGACCTCGCCCTCGGGGGCCGCGGCCTGCCGCGCGGCCGCGTGATCGAGATCTACGGCCCGGAGAGCTCGGGCAAGACGACCCTGGCCCTGACCGTGGCCGCCAACGCCCAGAAGGCCGGGGGCATCGCCGCGATCGTCGATGCGGAGCACGCCCTGGATCCCTCGTACGCCCGCAAGCTGGGCGTCAACCTGGACGACCTGCTGGTCAGCCAGCCGGACACCGGCGAACAAGGCCTCGAGATCGTCGACACGCTCGTGCGCTCGGACGCCGTGGACGTCGTCATCGTCGACTCGGTGGCGGCGCTCGTGCCGCGGGCCGAGATCGAGGGTGAGATGGGGGACAGCTTCGTCGGCCTCCACGCGCGCCTGATGAGCCAGGCCCTGCGGAAGCTGACCGGTTCGATCGCGAAGACGAACTGCATGGTCATCTTCATCAACCAGATCCGCGAGAAGATCGGCGTCATGTTCGGCAGCCCCGAGACGACGACCGGCGGTCGCGCGCTCAAGTTCTACTCGTCGGTCCGCTGCGACATCCGCCGCATCGGGCAGATCAAGGACGGGGACGTCGTCGTGGGCAACCGCACGAAGGTGACGGTGGTCAAGAACAAGATCGCTCCGCCCTTCCGCAAGGTCGAGTTCGACATCCTCTACAACGTCGGGATCAGCCGCGAAGGGGACCTGCTCGACATCGGTCTGGAGCACGGCTTGGTGCAGAAATCCGGCACCTGGTTCTCCTACAAGCATCCGAAGGAAGGCGAGATCCGACTCGGCCAGGGCCGTGAGCGCGCGCGCCAGTTCCTGATCGACAACAAGGACCTGACCGACGAGTTGGTCGAGCTCCTGCTGGCGAAGGCCCTGCCGGCCGCGCCCGAAAAGGCCGCGACGGAGGACGGAGCCGGTGAGGCCACCACCACCCTGAAGCCGGTCGCTCCGCCGGCCGCGACCAAGAGCGAGGCTGCCGCGGCGAGCTGACGTTTCGAGCGCCCGCGCGGGCGCCGGGAATCGCGGGCCGGACGGATGGGGCGAAAAGCGCCGCATCCGTCCGGCCTCGTCGTATCGGACCGTATCATCTCCGCCTCGTCTTCCGGCCTGGCCGCTGCCTGGACGCGTCGTCTCCGCGAGCGGCCCCCTCCTCCGAGCGTTTTCATGAAGGCTTCCGAGATCCGTCGCCAGTTCCTGGACTACTTCGTCGAGCGGGCGCACCGCGAGGTGCCCTCGGCCCCCGTCTTTCCGCAGGACGACCCCACGCTGCTCTTCACCAACGCGGGGATGAACCAGTTCAAGGACGTGTTCCTGGGAACCGGCAGTCGCGACTACACGCGCGCCGTGGACACACAGAAGTGCATCCGCGTCTCCGGCAAGCACAACGACCTCGAGGAGGTGGGCGTCGACACCTACCACCACACGTTCTTCGAGATGCTCGGGAACTGGTCGTTCGGGGACTACTTCAAGGAGGAAGTCATCGTCTGGGCCTGGGAGCTTCTGACCGAGGTCTGGAAGCTTCCGAAGAACCGACTCTGGGTCACCGTCTTCGGCGGCGACGCCAAGGACGGCCTGCCCGCCGACGAAGAGGCCGAGCGCATCTGGCGCGAGAAGACCGACGTCTTGCCCGACCACGTGCTGCGCTTCGATCGGCGCGACAACTTCTGGGAGATGGGGGAGACGGGCCCCTGCGGCCCGTGCTCGGAGATCCACATCGATCGCGGCGGCGCGGCCTCGAATCCCGCCGACGGAGCCGATCCCAAGCTCGGCGTCAACGCCGGCAACGAGCGCTTCATCGAGCTCTGGAACCTCGTCTTCATGGAGTTCAATCGCCTGGACGACGGCTCGCTCGTGGCCTTGCCCGACAAGCACGTCGACACGGGGATGGGCTTCGAGCGCATCGTTTCGGTGCTCCAGAAGAAGAGCTCGAATTACGAGACGGACGTCTTCACGCCGATCTTCGAGGCTATCGCTGCGGCGGTCGGGCGTCCCTATGGCGGCGGTGACTCCGAGGCCGACATCGCCTTCCGCGTCATCGCGGATCACATGCGAGCGCTGTCGTCGGCCTTCGCGGACGGCGCCTTGCCCAGCAACGTGGGGCGCGGCTACGTCCTGCGCCGCCTGCTGCGGCGGGCGTCGCGCTACGGTCGTCAGGCGCTCGGACAGGAGGAGCCCTTCCTCGCGCGCATCGTTCCCGCCGTCGGTGCGGCCCTCGGCGAAGCCTTCCCCGAGATCCCGCGTCGGCTCGAGCACATCCAGGTGCTGATCCAGGCCGAGGAAGAGGCCTTCGGCAAGACGCTCGGGCGCGGACTGTTGCGCTTCTCCGAACTGGCGGAGCGAGTCGGGGCGGCGCAGGAGACCCGCTTGCCCGGAGACGAGGCCTACGAGTTGTATGCGACCTACGGCTTCCCGCAGGACCTCGTCGAGCTGATGGCGCGCGAGCGCGGGCTCGGCCTCGACCTGGACGGTTGGGAGAAGGCGCGCGCCGAGCATCGCGCGGCGAGCCGCTCCGAGGGTCAGTTCAAGCAGCTCTTGTCGGCCGAAAAGGTCACCGGATTGGCGGCCACGCGCTCGACCTACTACGAGGACGGCGACGCCGGGCGCGTGCAGGAGACGAAGCTCCTGCGCTTCCTCGCGGGTCCCGAGGGGGAGGGCCGCGACGCCGTCGTGCTCGAAGCCAGCCCGTTCTACGCCGAAGGCGGTGGCCAGGTCGGCGACGCCGGCGTGATCGAAGCGCAGGACGGGACCTTTCGCCTGCGAGTCGACGACACCCAGCGGATGGGGGAGGTCATCGTGCACGTGGGCGCGGCCGAGGGAACGCCGCAGGAAGGCCAGAGCGTGCGTGCCGAGGTCGACGCCGAGCGGCGCGCCAGCATCCGACGCAACCACACCGCGACCCACCTCCTTCACAAGGCCCTACGGCTCGTCCTGGGCGAGCACGTCACGCAGCAGGGCTCCTACGTCGGGCCCGATCGCCTGCGCTTCGATCTCTCGCATCCCAAGGCGATCGACCCCGAGCACGTCGAGCAGATCGAGCGCGAAGTCAACGCACGTGTGGTGGCCAATGCGGCCCTCGCAACGACGGTCGAGGAGCTCGAGGACGCCAAGGCGCGCGGCGTGATGGCGCTCTTCGGCGAGAAGTACGACGAACGCGTGCGGGTCGTCAGCGTGGGGGACTCGGTCGAGCTCTGTGGCGGCACCCACGTGTCCGCGGCCGGAGACATCGGCTCGTTCGTCATCGTCTCCGAGGGCGCGATCCAGGCCGGCGTACGACGCATCGAGGCCCTGACCGGGGAGGCGGCCGTGCAGCACCTGCAGCACGAACGGCGCCTCTTGCGCGAGACCGCGCGCCGCTTGAAGAGCTCGACCGAGGAGATCCCGGCCCGTGTCGAGCAGCTCATGAAGCAGGTCAAGGACGCCAAGAAGAAGGCTGCTGCGAGCGCCAAGGCCGACGTCGGCACGGCTTTCGACGCGGTCAAGGAAGGCGTGCACGAACAGGACGGCGTGTCGGTCGGAGCGCTCGCGCTCGAGCTCGGCCAGGACGGCTTGCGCGAGCTCTCGACGCGGGTGAAGGGGGCCTTTCCGGACGCGGCCATCCTCTTGCTCGGTCGCGAGGGGGAGCGCGTTCCGTGGGTCGCGATCTGCCAGGGCAGCGCCCAGGAGCGCGGCTGGAGCGCGCGCGCCGCCGCCGCGACCCTGCGTACCCATCTCGGTGGGGGCGGCGGTGGCAAGCCCGACTTCGCCCAAGGCCAGGGCCAGAAGGTCTCCGGCGTCCGAGCGGTGCTCGCGGCCTTCGGTCCGGAGCCGTCCGGCCTCTTCCAGGGCTGACCGACGACGCTTCCAAGACCCCTTCCGAAGCACGGAAGCCCGAAAAGCGCTGGACAAGGCGCCCCCTCCCTCCCTAGCATTTTCGCCCTTCTCGGCCGGAAGACCCCATCCCCCGGCCCTCGCGAACCGATCTCCAAGCCATGCCGCATCCCAAGCGCAGACAATCCCGGCACCGTCAAGGTATCCGGCGTTCCCACCTCGCGGTGAAGCCGTCCCAACCGAGTCACTGCGCGCGCTGCGGGTCCCCGAGCAAGCCGCACCGCGTCTGCGACAGCTGCGGGTACTACGGCTTCCAGAAGGGCAGCGACAAGAAAGGGATGGAGGTCTTCCGCAAGGACGATTTCTGATCGCGAAGCGGTAGCCGATCATGACCGCTCTCGAAATCGCGCTCGACGTGATGGGGGGGGATGCAGCGCCACGCGCCACCATCGACGGAGCGCTCGCCTGCGTCCGTCACCCCGAACCCGCGAACGATGCCTCCGGATCGCAGGCGCACATCGCGCCGGAGCGCATCCGACTCGTCGGAGACGCCGAGCAGATCGAAGCGCTCCTGGCCGAGCGCGGCGGCAATCCGGGCTTCACGATCCAGCACGCCTCGCAGGTCGTCGAGATGGGCGATGCGCCGGCCGCTGCTCTGCGCAAGAAGCCCGATTCCTCGATCGCCGGCTGCGTCAAGGCCGTGAAGTCGGGCGCCGCCGGAGCGCTCGTTTCCATGGGAAACACCGGCGCCTGCGTCGGAGCCGCGACGCTCGGCCTCGGAACGCTCGAGGGGGTGCGGCGTCCCGGCATCGCGGTCACCTTGGCGCTGGCGGGGACGCCGGTGACGCTGCTCGACATGGGCGCGAACATCGCACCAAAGCCCGAACACCTGGCGCAATACGCGGCCATGGGCGGAGTCTACATGCGCGCTTGCCTGAACGTCGAAGAGCCGCGCGTGGGCCTCTTGAACGTAGGCGAAGAACCCGGCAAGGGGACGGACGTCCTGAAGGAAGCCCACGGGCTGCTGTCCTCCTCGAACCTGAACTTCGTCGGCAACGTCGAGGGCGGGGACGTCTTCGCCAACGTCTGTGACGTGGTCGTGACCGACGGCTTCACCGGCAACGTGGTCTTGAAGCTCCTCGAGCACTTCGCGGGCTTCATGATGGGGCTCGTGACGAAGGAGCTGGCCGCGACGGGAACGAGCTTCGGACACGACTCGCTCAAGAACATCCACCGCGCCATCGATTATTCGAGCTACGGCGGCGCGCTCCTCTTGGGCGTGAACGGGATCGTCGTGATCGGCCACGGCCGCTCCGATTCGAAGGCCGTCGCCAACGCGATCGCACTCGCCGGACGGGCCCTCGACGCGCGCGTCAACGCGCTGATCGAAGCCGGCCTGGCCCCGAGGGCCTGATCCACTCGGCTCCGGTTCGAGGCGCGGAGTCCGGCTCCACACGGCTCGTCCGGGACCGATTTGCGACCGAACTGTCCGGTTTCCGGGCGACCTGACCGGAATTCCCGGGATCCACCCTGGATGTCCGCGATCGGATTGGAGTCAATGTCGCGGGCCGCGCCACCCGAGACCTCCCTGCCTTCATGTCCTCTCGTATCCAAGTCGGAATCGCCGGAACCGGCTCCTATCTCCCCGAGCGTGTCGTCCCGAACGCCTGGTTCGCGGAGTTTCTCGACACCTCGGACGAATGGATCGCCCAGCGTACGGGGATTCGCGAGCGTCGCTTCGCCGCCGAGGGGCAGGCGACCTCCGATCTGTCGGCCGAGGCCGGACGACGGGCCCTCGAGATGGCCGGGCTCGAGCCGGAGGATCTCGACCTGGTGATCGTCGGCACCCTGACCCCCGACTATCTCCTGCCGTCCACCGCCTGCCTGGTGCAGGACAAGCTGGGCGCCAAGAACGCCGGAGCGTTCGATTGCAACGCGGCCTGTACGGGCTTTCTGACGGCCTTGCACACGGCCGAGGCCTTCGTGGCGTCGGGACGGGCCAAGCGCGTGCTCGCGATCGGTGCCGAGACGCTCTCGCGCTTCATCGACAAGGAGGAGCGCGGCTCGTGCATCCTGTTCGGCGATGGCGCCGGCGCCGCGATCGTGACGTCGCTCGAGGAGGCCGGGCGCGGCGAGATCCTGCGGACCAAGCTCGGCGCCGACGGTTCGGGCTTCGACTTCATCCACATGCCCGGCGGCGGCTCGGCTGAACCGCCGACGCACGAGTCGGTCGAAGCGGGCCGACACTACATCCGCTTGCGCGGCCGCGAGGTCTTCCGCTTCGCCGTCTCCCACATGAGCGAGCTCATCCAGGAGATGCTCGAAGGCCGTGGAGAGGACGAGCTCGGCCTGATCGTTCCCCACCAGGTGAACAAGCGCATCATCGACGCGGCCCTCGAGCGGATCGGGATGACCGAGGAAAAGGTCGTCATCAACATCCAGAACTACGCGAATACGTCGGCGGCCACGGTCCCGATCGCCCTCGACGAAGCCGTGCGCCAGGGGCGCATCGAAAAGGGCAAGCTCGTGGTCCTCGTGGCCTTCGGCGCCGGCCTGACCTGGGGAGCGTCGCTCCTGCGCTGGTAGTCCCCTTGCGGTCCACCGAACGCGAGCGACCTCCGCCCCCCGCATCCCCATGAACGAAGCGATCCTGTTCCCCGGCCAGGGAGCCCAATTCCCCGGCATGGGCCGTGACTGGGCCGAGGCCTTTCCCGTCGCCGCCGAGGTCTTCGACCGCGCGGATGCGGCGCTCGGTTTCTCCCTGCGCGAGGCGTGCTGGGAGAAGGGCGACGAAGTCCACCGCACCGACATCGCCCAGCCCGGCATCCTGACGACGAGCGTCGCCGTGATCGAAGTGCTGCGCGCGCGCGGCCTGGATCCGGCCCAGGCGCCCCTGACCGCAGGCCTCTCGCTGGGGGAGTACACCGCCCTGTGGTTCGCGGGTGCCCTGACCTTCGAGGACGCCGTACGCCTCGTGCGTTTGCGTGGCGAGGCCATGCAAGCCGCCAGCGAGGCGATCCCGAGCTCGATGACGAGCCTCATGGGGGCCAGCATCGAACAGGCCGAGGAGCTGGCCGAGCTGGGTTCCGCCCACGGCATCTGTTCCGTCGCGAATCGCAACGCCCCGGGTCAGATCGTGCTGTCCGGCGAGCTGGCGGCCCTGGATGCGGTCGAGGCCGCCGCCAAGGGCAAGGGCGTCCGCCGCGCCGTCCGCCTGACGGTTGCCGGGGGCTTTCACTCCGAATGCATGCGACCGGCCTCCGAGGCGCTCGCGAAAGCGCTCACCGAGGTCGAAGTTCGCGCCCCGCGGATCCCGTTCGTCAGCAACGTCAGCGGGGCCCCGGTCGAGGATCCCGCCGAGATCGAGGCCTTCCTCGCCCGCCAGGTCTGCGCGCCCGTCCTGTGGGAGGCCAGCATGCGCCACGCCCTGTCCCGGGGCCTTGTGGACTTCCTCGAACCGGCCCCCGGTGCCGTTCTGGCGGGTCTGCTCGGACGCGTCGCCCGGGACGCTGGAGCGACGGTGCAGGTGCGCTCGCTCGAAACCCCCGCAGCGCTCTCCAAAGCGGGGGCCTCGACGGGATCGAGCGGCACGGCATCCGGCTCCTGAGCCCGCCTTGCAGCCGATTTCTCGCAGGCCTATAGTCGCCGGATCGCCCGCCACCGCGACCCCCTGATCATGCCCCCCCAAGACGCTCCCGAGCCTTCCGAGTCCGCGCCCGGTTCCCTGCACGGGAAGGTCGCCCTCGTGACCGGCGCCTCCCGTGGAATCGGTCGCGCGATCGCGGAAGAACTCGCGCGCTCCGGGGCCACGCTCGCCGTGGTCGCGACGACGGCAGCCAACGGTGAGGAGACGGCCGCAGCGTGCCGGGCGTACGGTGCGCGCGCGCTGGCCCTCGGTGTCGACGTGGCCGACACGAAGGCGGTGGCCAGCGTCGTCGATCAGGTTCAGAAGGAACTCGGCGGCTTCGACATCCTCGTCAACAACGCCGGCGTGACACGCGACCAGATCCTGCTGCGCATGAGCGAGGAGGACTTCGATACGGTGGTGAGCGTCAACCTGAAGGGCGCCTGGAACTTCATCAAGGCCGCCGCCCGTCCGCTGATGAAGGCGCACGGCCGTATCGTGAACATCTCGTCGATCGTAGGACTCACGGGCAACGCCGGGCAGGCCAACTACGCGGCCAGCAAGGCCGGCCTGATCGGTTTGACCCGTTCGGTCGCGCTCGAGCTCGCCTCGCGCGGCGTCTGCGTCAATGCGGTCGCTCCGGGCTTCATCGCGACGGACATGACGAAGGCGATCACCGAGAGCGCCACGAAAGAGCTCACCGACCGAATTCCGCTCAAGCGGATCGGGTCCCCCGACGAGATCGCCCAGGCGGTCTCGTTCCTTTGTGGACCCGGCGGCGCCTACATCACCGGCCAGACGTTGGTGGTGGACGGCGGCCTCAGCCTCTGACCGAACAAGATCCACCCAGGCCAACCGGCCGCCACTCCGAAACTCGATAAAGACCTACGGCAATGACCAATCCCTCTGTTCAGGAACGCGTCACCCGCATCGTTTGCAACCAGATGGGCACGACCTCGGACAAGATCACGCCCGAGACCTCCTTCGTGAACGATCTCGGCGCGGATTCCCTCGACACCGTCGAATTGGTGATGGAGTTCGAGGACGAGTTCGAGATCTCGATTCCCGACGAAGACGCCGAGAAGATCCAGACCGTCGGAAACGCGGTCGAGTACATCCAATCCAAGTGCTGAGCCGAGCTCCGGTCGCGGTAGCGGACCCTGGCCGTCCGGCCGCCGCCGGTCTCGACCATCCGCTCGCCGGTGCCGCGGGGATCCGTCTCCGACCAGGGCCTTCGAGCGATCGCGTCCTCGCGCTGATCGACAAGGAGATTTCATGCGACGCGTAGTGATCACCGGATTGGGAACGGTCAATGCCCTCGGTCCCGACGTGAAGACGTCGTGGCCCCGCATCCTGGCGGGGGAAAACGGTGTGCAACCGATCACCCGCTTCGAGACGGAAGACCTTCCGGTTCGCTTCGGAGCCATGGTCGACTGGAAGCCCGAGGACATGTTCCAGGGCCCGGACCTGCGCAAGCTCGACCCGTTCACGATGTACGCCCTGAAGGCGTCCGAGGAGGCCCGCGTCGATGCGGGCCTCGACTTCGCGTCCCTGCCCGACGAGGCGCGCGAGCGCTTCGGGACGATCATCGGAACCGGCATCGGCGGGATCACCGGCATCGAGGAACAACACCTCGTCCTCCAGGACCGCGGACCCCGGCGGGTGACCCCGCACTTCATCCCGAAGATCATGGCCAACGCCGTGAGCGGTCAGGTCGCGATCCAGTTCGGCCTGCTCGGGACCGCCTTCACGACGTCGAGCGCCTGCGCCTCTTCCGGGCACGCGATCGGAATGGCGCTCCTGGCGATCCGCTCGGGCGAGGTCGACCTGGTCCTGACCGGTGGGAGCGAATCGGCCACGACGCGCTTGTCGATTTCGGGCTTCGCTTCGGCCAAGGCCCTCTCCACGCGCAACGACGACCCCGCGACGGCGTCGCGTCCGTTCGACAAGACGCGCGACGGCTTCGTGATGGGGGAGGGTGCGGGCATCCTCGTCTTCGAGGAGCTCGAGCACGCCCGCGCCAGGGGCGCGAAGATCTACGCCGAGGTCAAGGGCTACGGCTCGACCGACGACGCCTTCCATATCACCGCTCCGAAGGAAGACGGCACGGGCCCCGCGCGCGCCTTCCACCTCGCGCTCAAGTTGGCCGGCGTCGACCCCGAGACCGTGAACTACATCAACGCCCACGGGACGAGCACGCCGTACAACGACGCGATCGAAACCCGCGCCATCAAGCGGGCCTTCGGCGACCACGCCAAGACGATCGCGATCTCGTCGACGAAGTCGATGATCGGGCACCTGCTCGGTGCGTCCTCTGCGGTCGAACTCGTGATGACGGCCCTCTCCGTTCAGAACGATCGAGTTCACCCGACGCGCAACTACACGACGCCGGATCCCGAATGTGATCTCGACTACGTTCCGAACGAGGGGCGCGAGCTCGCGATACACAACGCCCTGTCGAATTCGCTGGGATTCGGCGGGCACAACGTGTCGATCTGCATCGGAAAGCTCGATTGAGCGCCTCTCGAGCCTCGCTTCCGCCCCAGCGTGCCGGCCCGGACTACCGGGTTCCGGCCCATGCCCTCCCCGGTTGTCGTACGATGGCCGGGCCAGCGCCACCCCTCTGAGGATTACGCCGTGCACCGCAAATTCGAAAAGCTCTTCCACCAGTACAAGCTGGACGTCTTCCATCTCGAGCACCACAAGAAGGATGTCCAGGAGATCACCAAGGAGTGCATGAACATCTGCGAAGAGGTCCTCTCGCAGAAGTACAGCTACCACTTCCACAAGCTCCCCGACGCCGACCGCGTCGAGATCATCAACATGATCAACAACTACACGCGCGAGGCGATTCTGCCGCCCGTCGTGGAGAAATTGGCCGAGAAGATCATCCTGCAGGAAAAGCGCCTCGCTGCGTTGCAGGACCTGATCGCGAGAATGCTCGAAGTGCTCTCGGATCCGAAGAGCACGGTCGAAAACCCCGTTACCTGAGCGCGGGACGTGCGAGGCGTCTGGATCGAGGACGGTACGGTCTCGTTCCGATCCGACCTGCCGCCACCCTCGGTTCCGACACCGCTCGCGGAGCGTGCCACCGCGGGACGCACCGACGCGCGCGTGCAGGTCACCCTCGCGGGCCTTTGCGCCACGGACCTGGCGCTCGCGAAGGGCTACATGGGCTTTCGAGGCGTTCCGGGACACGAGTTCGTGGGGGTCGCTCTCGAGGGGCCCCTGAGTGGCCAGCGTGTCGTGGGCGAGATCAACGCGGCCTGTGGGACTTGCGCGACGTGCCGGGGCGGGGAGGAGCGCCACTGTCCGACCCGCACCGTGCTCGGGATCCTGAACCACGCCGGCGCCTTCGCGGAAGAGCTCGTCTTGCCCGTGGACAATCTCCTCGCGGTGCCCGCCGGGCTCGCGGACGAAGCTGCGGTCTTCACCGAACCCCTGGCGGCGGCCTTCGAGATCGCGGAACAGGTCGAGCTCCTGGCCGGAACGCGCGCCCTCGTGATCGGCGACGGCCGCTTGGGTCTCTTGTGCGCTCAGGTCCTGGCCCTGCACGGGCTCGAGGTTCGTCTCCATGGGCGACACCCCGAGCGTGGGGACTGGCTTCCGTCCGGAATCGAACACCGCGGTGATGCGCTGGCCTCGGAAACGGAGCGCTTCGAGCTCGTGGTCGAGGCCACGGGCAGGCCCGACGTCTTCCCGCTCGCCCTCGCACGCGTCCGGCCCCGGGGCACCCTGGTCTTGAAGACCACCTCCGAAGCGCCCGCCTCGATCGATCTGGCGCCGCTCGTCGTCGACGAGATCCGGCTCGTCGGTTCGCGCTGCGGGCCGTTCGCACCAGCGCTCTCTGCACTGGCCGAAGGGCGCATCATCGTCGCACCCATGCTCACTCGCCGTTTTGCGCTCGAGGATGCGGAGGCGGCCTTCCGGGCTGCCGCGCGTCCGGGCGCCCTCAAGATCCTTTTCGACATAGCGACCCCATGACGGACCTCGCAGCACTCCAAGCCACCCTGCGGGAGGCCGGTCAGGCGCATCTGTGCGCCCGGCTCGAGGGCCTCGCCCCGCCGCGTCGCAAGCTCCTGGCGCGTGCCCTGGAAGCCATCGACTACGAGCTCGTGTCCGAGCTGGCGGACCTCGCACGAACCGGTTCGACGCCGGCCGTGAAGACGGCGACCCCCGACCTCGAGCCGCCGGCGCTCGTTCCGCTTCGCAAAGAAGGTCGAGTGGCGCAGGACGCCGAGCGAGCGACCGAGCACGGCCGCGGGCTGCTCGCCTCGGGCAAGGTGGGCTACGTGCTCGTGGCGGGCGGGCAAGGCTCGCGCCTGGGACTGGATGGCCCGAAGGGCAAATTCCGTGTCGGGCCGATCAGCGGACTCTCGCTCTTCGCGTATCACGCACGCCGACTGCGCAAGGCCTCCGACGGGGGTCGCGTGTCGGTGCCCTGGTACATCATGACGTCGCCCGCCAACGACGCCGAGACGCGCGCCTTCTTCGAGGACCACGGTCACTTCGGCCTCGTCCCCGAGGACGTCTTCTTCTTTCCGCAGGCGATGTTGCCGGCCCTCGACCCCGATGGACGCATCCTGCTGGCGGCCGAAGACACTCCCTTCCTCGCGCCGAACGGGCACGGTGGACTCCTGACGGGCCTGCGTAGCTCGGGTGCACTCGACGACATGCGTGCTCGGGGCCTCGAGCACCTCTCCTACTTCCAGGTCGACAATCCGCTGGTCCGTCCGGCAGACCCGCTCTTCTTGGGTCTGCATGCGCGAGCGGAGGCAGGCATGTCGTCGAAGGTCGTCGCCAAGCGCGATGCCGGTGAAAAGGTCGGTGTCATCGGACGCATCGACGGCAAGCTCGGCTGCATCGAGTACTCGGACCTCTCCGACGAGCTTCGGCACGCCAAGGATGACCGCGGCGAGCTGCGCTTCCGGGCCGGCAACATCGCGGTCCATGCGCTCTCGGTCGACTTCCTGGACGACGTGACGCGCGGCAACCTGCGCCTGCCCTGGCACGTGGCGAAGAAGGCCATGAAGGTCGTCGACGAGAACGGCCGGCAGGTCGAGCGTACGGGGTACAAGTTCGAGACCTTCGTGTTCGATGCCCTGGCCTTGTCGGAGGAAAGCGTCACCCTCGAAGTCGAGCGCGCCCACGAGTTCAGCCCGGTGAAGAACGCCAGCGGGGAAGATTCGCCGGAAACGGCGCGCCGCGACCTCTTGACCCTGCACGCCGGTTGGCTGGCCGCGGCGGGCGCCGACCTGCCGGCCGCCGACGCGTTCGGGCTGCACCCCGTGGAAGTCGACCCGCTGTTCGCGGAGACTGGTGAGGAGTTCGCGCAACGCATGCCCGCGACCCCCGTGATCCGTGATGAAGGACACCACTACGACGCCCCTTGATCCCGACGTGCCCGACCTCTCGGGTGTGAGCGTCGCCGTGTTGTCCGGAGGACGCTCGACGGAGCGCGCAGTCTCGCTCGCGTCCGGCCGCGGAATCCAGAACGCCCTGGCCAACGCCCCCGAAGGCGACGACCGGGGGCCAGCGCGGCTCGTCGGGGTCGAGTGGCTGGAGGACGGCCGCTTCGCGATCGACGGACGCGAGGGAGAGCTGGGGGCGTTGCTCGCAGCACTCGCGGACGTCGACGTCGTGTTCTCGGCCTTGCACGGCGGTGAGGGCGAGAACGGTTCGGTCCAGGGTCTCTTCACCTGTGGTGATCTGGCCTTCACGGGCTCCTCCGTGCGGGCCTCGGCGATCGGGATGGACAAGGTCTTCGTGCGGGCCGTTCTCGCCGAACGCGGCCTGCGCATCGCACCGGGTGCCTGCGTCTCCCGTTCGGACTGGGAGCGCGACCCCGAGGCGGTCTTGGATCGCTTGCTTGCCCTGGGCGAGCGTGAGCCTGGTGGCGGGACCTTCGTGAAGCCACGCTGCGGCGGTTCGTCGGTGGGCACGTCGATGGTGGAGGTCGCGAGCGAACTCGGCAGCGCGCTCACCCGTGCCTTCGGCTACGAAGGCGAGGCTCTGGTCGAGGCGAGGATCCACGGGCTCGAGTTCGCAGCCGGGGTGGTCACCACGCCCGACGGCGAGCTCCTGGCTCTGCCCCTGGTGGAGATTCGTCCGAAGGCAGGCCGCTTCTTCGATTACGAAGAGAAGTACACCGACGACGGTGCGCTGGAAGTGTGTCCGCCGACGAGTGGCTCTCGAACGGCCTGGCGGCGCATGCAAGAGCTGGCCCTCGTCGCGCATCGCGAGCTGGGTGCGGAGGGCTACTCGCGTTCGGACTTCATCCTGCCGCACGGCGAGGACGAACCCGTCTTCCTCGAGTTGAACACCCTGCCTGGCATGACCGCCCGTTCGCTCGTTCCGCTGGCTGCGTCTGCGCTGGGGATCGACTTTCGAACCCTGTGCCTTTGGATCGCGGCCGACGGGCTCCGGCGCGGGGCACGGCGCGGATGATCGGCATCGTCTTGGTCGGCGCGGGGGGGCGCATGGGGCGCTTCGTGCAGGAGCTCCTGGCCGACTCCTCGGACTTTCGAATCAGCACCCTCGTCGGCCGCGAGGACGACCTGCCTCGGGCCCTCGCGGATGCGCAGGCCGAGGTCGGCTTCGACCTCACCGTCGCAGGTCGCGGAGCCCTCCACGCCCGGCTCATTCTCGAGGCCGGACTGCGGCCCTTGATCGGCACGAGCGGCGTCACTCCCGACGAAGTCGCGGCGCTCGACACCCTGGCCCGGGAGCGCTCGCTGGGGGGGCTCGTCGTCCCGAACTTCAGCCTCGCGATGGCCGCCCTGCAGCGCGCTTGCGTCCAGCTGGCTGACGTCTTTCCGCGCTGCGAAATCGTCGAGCTGCACCACGACACGAAGCGCGATGCACCCTCGGCGACCGCGCGCGAAACCGCGCGCCAGATCGCCGAGCGAGGCGTCCCCGAGCCCCCGATTCACGCGCTGCGTTTGCCGGGCTTGTACGCGCACCAGGAGGTGCACTTCGGCGCGCCCGGGGAGACCTTGACCCTGCGTCACGACATGCTCGGTCCGGAGGCTTTCGGCCCGGGAATCGTGGCCGCGCTGCACCACGTGGTCGCGGCCGAGGGCGTCTTCTCGGGCCTGCGCCATGCGTTGTGAGTTCCTTTCCACGCGCGAATCCGCCTCCCCGTTTCGCAACTCGAGCGCTCGCCGAGAGGCACGTTTTCGGCCGCTTCGCAACGCGCCCGGAAGGACTTGCCGGGTCCCCGGCGAGCGCCAGTGCGCGCGCACGGGCGTTTGCTCCGAGCGCACGTGTCGCAATTGGCCCGGCTTCTGGCTTGCAATGGCGAGCCGAGATCGCACCTAATGCTGTCCGCAGCAGCCTGCGGGCCAGAGTGGCGGAATCGGTAGACGCGATGGATTCAAAATCCATTTCCCGCAAGGGAGTAGGGGTTCGAGTCCCCTCTCTGGTACCAAGTTGCGAGGCTGCTCCCGCCCGCGACTCGCGCTCCGCCGCAGGGACGCTGGCGCAGGCGAGCACCGAGCTGGCGCGACTCGTTCTGCCGCTTTGCCGCACGCGCGCCCAGCGCCTCGAACGCGCCTGTGTCGGCTGGACCGAGGCCCTCCGGCAGGGCCTCGACGTTCGGACCCGGCGGACCGAACAACTGCGCGCCCGCACCCGCGACCTGGGCCTCACGCTCGGCCTGCTCGGAGCCGCCCGCGAGGCCGACCTCCTGCGCGCACGTCGGGAACCGGAAAGCCTGCGAACCCTGGTGGCCTGGACCGCGCGGGCCCTGCGAGAGCGTTTTGGGGTGGCCTTGGCTCCGGCCGCGGCCGAGCTGCCTGCGGGGCAAGCCGAGGCGGCCCTGGGTTGGGGCGCACCGGTCGCCGTGGCCTGGACCTTGGCGCGCCTGGCGCGACATGCGCCGCCCGGCACGGACCTCGCTTGGTGGCTCTCGGAAACGGCCCAGGTGCGTTCGCTGTGGATCCCCGCACCGCCGGCCTCGCGCCGCGTGCTCAGGGACCTGGAGGACGGGGCACGCGCGTTCGTGGCTCGACACGGGGCACTGCATTTCGCACGCGGCGAGCGGGAGCTGTGCTGGAGCTGGTCCCGGATCCCGAGCGAGGGCGTATAACCGGCCAGCATGGGTTTCCTCCAGCGACTCTTCGGCCGTGAGCACGCGCCCGAGACCCCACCCAGTGGCGATCCCGTCCGGATCGCGGAGGTGGAAGCGGTGTTGGTCTCGCTGCGGCCGCTGTTCGAAGCGGACGGAGGCGACATCCGGCTCGTCGCGGTGGGGGAGGACGGCGACGTCCACGTGCGACTGCGCGGCGCCTGTAGCTCGTGCGCCGCGAGCCCGATGACCCTGTTCGAAGGACTCGAGCCGCGCTTGCGCGCCACGCTGACCTGGTTCCGCCGCCTCGAACAAGTCGGCTGAAGGGGCCGGGGCCTACCTACAAAAGGAGCCGGCGCCCTTCCGAGGAAGAACGCCGGCTCACGGGGGAGAGGGGGTTCGGTATCAGTAGAAGCCGGCCGCGCTGACGCCGACGACGGCCAGGTCGGCGTCAAAGAGCAGCGCCTGAGCCGCCACTGCGCCCGTCGCTCCGCTCGGATTCGAGAGGTTCGCCAGGGCATCCCCGCTCGAATCGAGCGTGAGGATGCCAGCGGAGCTCACGGGAGAGCGGAGACCGACGAACAAGGGATGGATCGCGGTCGAGAGGGGGAGAGCGATCTCGACCGGATCGTACGCCGAAGAAGGACATACGAAGAGCCAGGCGAAGCCGGACGGGGGACCGTTCTCGAGTGCGAGCGTGAACGGTCCGATCCCGGTCGTGCCGGGGCCTTCGAATGCGATCGTCGGACGCAGTGGCGCGAGCTCCATGCGCTGAAACTTCGTGTCGAAGTCGACGGTCTGATACCGGAGCCTCCCCCCGCCGGTCGGTTGGTAGGGGCGGAAGAGGGCCGGTCCTCCCTCTTCGATGAATTCCAAGTTGCTCTTGGTGCGTTGCGGAACGAGCAGGGGACCTTCGACCAGCACCGGGGATTCGGAAGCGTTTCCTTGGACGCGCCGGATCAGGTTGCGGCCCGAGGCGAAGTCGTTCTCGCTCGAGTACACCTCACCGCTCGTCTCGTCGTAGGCCAAGCCCGAGATCGCGTCGAAGCCCGCGCCGATGAATGCGGCGCCGTGTTCGTCCGGGAGGAGGATCCCGTCCAAGGTGTCCCAGGAATAGAGAACGACCGACGAACCGAACGGAGGCGCGGGAAAGCCCCCGACGATCACGCCGTAGAAGAGGTTGCCCTCGTCGTCGAGGGCCAGAGGCCCCGAGGGACCCGAAGAGGTGGCGACGAGCAGCGTCATGCCCGTGTTGACCTCGACGCGGAAGATCTCGTTGTTCCCCGCGATCGCCGCGCAGACCAAGATCGTGTCGGGCGTCTCGAAGACGGCGTCGTAGTTCAGGAACAGGTTCGTGAGCACCGTGCGCGTGCCCGTCCCGAAGTCGACGCGATAGATCGAGTTCGTCGCCAGCTCGCCGATGACGGCGAAGCTCTCGGTCGGATCCACGATCAGGAACGAGTGCAGGTCCGTCGCCGCCGGACTCAGCGTCGTGTAGTGGGTGATGAGCGTCCCGTCGGCCGTATAGCGCGACAGGTGCTCTCCGTTCCACGTGAGGACGTCGCCGTTCGCGAGCGTCCGGGTCACCGACGGGGTGCAGAAGTACGCCGTCGGCAGGCAAGGCGGTCGCCCGGGGAAGGCGAGCTCCGTGAGGCCGAAGCCGGGAGCAGGGGCGTCACGGCCGGCCTTGGTCGGGTCGGCCGAAACGATGTCGCCGGTCGCCTGGGCGGCCAGCGTCAAACAGAGCGTGAGGATCATGGAGCCTCCTTTCGATTTCCGCGTCGAAGGTCCGGATCCGCGGAAGAAAGGGGCACGCCTCGCAAGAGGAACGCGGCTCGATCCACGAAACCGGCTGTCCAGCGCTCCCAACGGGTCTCCTGACTCGCGGCATGGCCATCGCTCCAGCCTTCCCGGGGGTAAACCCCGGTGACCGAGATGAACTCACCGCGTTGGGGGTTGGAGGGCCTTGGCAGGACACCTCGACACCTTCGCGCGGATGAAGCGACGCTTCGCCGTCACACAGTGGCGGGACCGTGCAGGACTTTCACCTGCTTCCCCGACTGCGAGCGCAAACGAATTGTCAAGTCATGAGCCTAGCGCGGAAGGGTGGGCCCGGTGCGAGCGACCTGGGATCTTCCGGCGGGTTTCGGCCTCACGCAGCTGGAACTACCTGGATTCGACGGGACTTGTCGAATTGGGCTGTCCTTGGGGAGCGGCGTCGGGCGCCGTGCGCAGCTCGGTCCAACCCGGATCCAGCAGGCGCTGGATTTCGCGCGCGGCCTGACCATCCACCAGGACGTGCACGCGCTGACCGACCGCATCGACGAGCTTCTCGCTGAACGTGCCGGCGACGACGCGCCCGACGAAGGGCTCCGGAGCGAGCTGGCAGAGGATCGCGAGGGCGGCGGCGTGCAGGGCCAATCCGGTGGCGGCGCCGACCGCTCCACCTCCCAGGCGATTGGCGAGCCCGAGGTGCAGAATGTCGAGCAGCTTGTTGCCGAGCAGACCGACCGCCGCCGCGACGGTCATCGCGACGACGAACACACCGAACCAGGCCACGCCGAAGGCCAGCCGAGTCGAGAGCTCGGGCCACAGGCCGTGGATCCGCGTCCCGAGATCGCCGGCGAAGCTGCGCGCCAGAACGACCGCGAACAGCACCCCGGCCAGTCGGATCACCTGCCACCAAAGGCCGCGCCAGATGCCGAGCCCGACCAGGATCGCGATCAGGCCGAGCCCGACGAGGTCCAGCGGGGCCAGGTCCCGGACGGCGTCGACGAATCCGCCGGAGGCTTCGGTGGGGGACGCCAGCGGCTCCTGGGGAATGTGCATGCCTTCATCGAAGCGAATGCGAGGGGCCGCTCCAAGCACCCAGTCCGTTCTTCCGGCGCCTTTTTGGAGCGACATCCGCGGCGGACGGGCCGCTCGAAGCGGTAGGATGTCCGGCTTCCCCTTGGAGCCCATGGACCCCGCCCAACGCGACATCGAACGCGGTATCGAGCTCTTCCGCGAGCTGGTCCGCGAATCACCGGCCCTGCGGGCCGAGCTGGACCGCTCCCTGGCGGCCTTTCCGAAGCCCGCTCCAGGCGCCCGATCGGCGACCCTGCGGGCCCGCGAGCGCCGCCATCTGGAGTGGTTTTTGTTCGAACGCCCGAGCGAGCACCTGGGCGGCCCCCCCGGCGAGCTCCTTCGCGCCGCCTGGCTCGAGCGCAGCGGTCCGGCGGACCTCGCCCTGGTGGGGGTCTTGTCTGCATCCCGCGCCGGTGCCTTCGTGGTGACCGAGGTGACGCCGGACGAGGGCCTCTGGATGCGCGACTTGTTCGGTGCCGGCGAAATGGCGATCCGCGAGCGCAGCACGGGGGACCAGATCGCAGCGGGCGACCTCCTGGTGGGGCGCATCTATCCGACGGAGGACGATGTGCACGTGCTGTCGTGGGCGGCCGCCAGCTTCCGCAACCGTCCTCTGGTGGAGGCCCTGAGCGAAGACGTCGAGCGCTTGCGTGCGCGCCGTCGCGGGGTCCTGCGGATCGAACAGATCGAACTCGAGCGCATCTTCTTCGATCCCGGCAAGCCGCCGGCGGTGGAGCCCGCAGCGCATGACGTCGACGAGGAGGCCATCCGCGAGTTGGTCGAACGAGCCGGAATCTCGCGCGAAGACGCCCGTTCGGCGCTGGCCGTCCTCAACGACGCGCTGCAGCACCCGCAGGCCGGCGGGAACCCGGTCACCGAGCTCCTGAACCGGATGGCCTTCGAGACCGAATGCGACCTCGATGCGACGCGCGAGATCCTGCTCGCGACCTGGAACGCACGGCACAACGGGTTGAAGGCTCCGGCCCCCGAGGTCGTCGAAACACGACCCGAGGAGGAAGACGCTCCCGACGTACGCAACGCGCTGCAGGCCTTCGATGAAGGACGCGCCGCGGGACGCGACCTGGAGGAACTCTTCGGCCAGCTCGAGAGCGAGCTCGGCATCACCGACGACGTTACGCCCGAGGACCTCGCACCGGCGCCGGACTTTCCGGGTGTCATCGGCGCGATGGTGGAAGAATACGTCTGGGACATCGGACGCACGGACACGGAACAAGCCGAATGCGATCGCCGCGGGCTGGCGCCCTTCGTCCGCTACACCGCTCCGATCGGGGTCTTCGAGAGTCTCGGCAAGACGGAGCTCGTGGACTACGCGGCGCGTTGGCTGTGGGACGACAGTGACATCGCGGAACGTTCGGAACTGGAGCTCTGCCTGACCTCGTTGGCGCGCTTCTGTCGCTGGAGCGAAGAGCGACAAGAGCACGGCTTGTGGTCTCCGTTCCGCGCGGCCTGGCAGACGGTGTTCGACGCCTTGCCGCGCATGGTCGAAGCCCGCCAGGGTCTCGCCTCGAAGCCCAAGACGCCCAACGCGGGCACCTACCGACTGGTGTCGGTCACGAACGACGGAGCGCTCGTGCTCCTGGATCGCTCCGGACGTCAGCGCGAAGGACGCGCACCGCACCGCGTGCTCGAGTACCTCGAGCCCGAGGATCTCGTCGCGACGACCGAAGAGGCCGATCGACTGGTCGTCACCGGGGTCTATCCGAGCGCGCTCGCCGAGCTGCTCGAGACCCGCGACTGAAGCGCCGTGCTGCGCTCAGCGCCCTTGGAAACGCCAGGGCACCTGCACCTCGGTCAACAGCTGGGCGGGGTCGTCGGTTTGGCCGACGTTGAGGTAGACCTCCCGAATCGGTCCTCCGGCCGTCCAGCCGCGCTCGTTCACGTACCGGAAGAGCCCCGGATAGACGCGCGGAACCTCGCGGTACGAGCCGGCGACGACGGCATAGGCCACCGTGGCTCGGGGCAGGACGTCACTCTGGACCCGCGGCGGCATGCTCCGCAGCGAAGCGACCGGAACACAGGCCCGCGCCCGTAGGTTCTCCGTCGCGACGGTGCCCGGATCGTCGTAGTAGAGCGCGAACGGCGGACCAACCGGATCGAGATCGGAGCCTTCGACCAAGGTGAAGAGCTCCGTCATCGTGTCACCGATCGCGCGATAGTCGCCGTGGTGCGGCAGGTAGACGTAGCTCGTGTCGATGCGCTCCTTCCAGTTGGCGTTCGGCGTGCCCGCGAGGTCGCG
>JAJDEW010000012.1 GCA_029259595.1 Planctomycetota bacterium
GGCTGCGCAGGCCCGCCGCAGGCGGGCCGTAGCCTCGGAGCCGAAGGCTCCGTGACGTGCCGTTGCGCGGCGCCAGCCGCGCAATCAGGCACAGGCGCACGACGGAGTGTGCGCCGCGTCCTGATGTGGTTGGGGCCCGCGACTGCCCGATCCGGGGCCTTCGGGTTGCGACCTCGCGGCCGGTCCTGTCCCGTGCTGGCGGAAGCCCGTTCACAGCGCACAGCGATTGCGAGCGAAGCGAGCGAGGCGTCCAGGGGAGTTCCAAGGTCGATGCCGCCGCCGTGGAGCGAACGACGGTCGACGAGGTGGTCGATGGATGCGCGCACTGGCGTGGTCGACGGACTCGCTCGCTTCGCTCGCAATCGCTGTGCGCGATGACACGGGGTCGTGCAAGGACGATTCGATCCTCCCCGCGAGGGACGCAACCCGAAGGCCTCCGGCTCGGGCAGTCGCGAGCCGCATCCACCTCAGGACGCGGCGCGCACTCCGTCGCGCGCCTGTGCCTGATTGCGCGGCTGGCGCCGCGCAACGGCACAAGCACGGAGCCTTCGGCTCCGAGGCTGCGCTACGGCCCGCCTGCGGCGGGCCTGCGCTCCGCGGCCACCGTCCGTGACCTGGGTTCAGGATCTGCGTCCTGGTCTGCGTTGCACCCGTCGCCCGGACGATGAGGTCGTGGCGAGGGGCTTGGACGAAGGCTGCGGCCCAGTTGAGGCGGGCCCTCGCTCCGCGTCCGTCGACCGTAGGCGTGGGGCGGTGGTCCTCGTAGACTCTCGCTCCATGCCCGTCCCTCTCCTGTTCGTCGTCGTGGGACTCCTTGGGCAGGGTGAAGTCCGTGCGATCGCGGAGGGAATCCCGCTCGCGGAGCGCTTGCTCGTTGCGCATTGCACGGCCTGTCATGGGGATCCCGAGGATGGGGCGCGGTTGCGGCCCGAGCGCGGGCGGGATCTCGGGGACCTCGGGTCGCGGGCGGAGCACGCCTGGCTCGAGCGCTTCCTCGTCGCGGGCGAGCACCCGTTGCTCGATCCGTTGGTCGGTGTGAGCGCGCAGGAAGTGGGGGACCTCGTCCACTTCCTGCGCACGTCGCACGTTCCGGCTTCGGCCGCGCGGGCCCCAAGCGAAGCGCGAGCGGTGCCGGTCGAGCGGCTGGAGACGGGGCGTTCGCTCTTCCATGGCATCGGTTGCGTGGCTTGCCATGCGCCACAGGAAGAGCTCTGGGAGCGTGAGTTGCCCTACTGGTTCAGCCCGGAGGAGCTCGCGGCGGAAGCGGAGGAGCCTGCGGGCGCCGAGGCGACGGACGAGCGCGAGCTGTGGGTTCCGGAGGGGACGTTGCTGCCGCCCGACTTTCCGCTGGAGGCGCTCGAAGCGCGCTTCACGCTGGAGGCGCTGGCGGATTACCTGCGGGCGCCGCTGCGGCTCGATCCGGACGGCCGCATGCCTTCGATGGGTCTCACGGAGGGGGAGGCGGAGGCCTTGGCGGTGTACCTCCTGCGCGACCAGGCGCTCGGAGGAGAGCGCGTGCGGCGAGCCGAGCCGGGGCTCGCCTGGGTGCGCTTCGACGACATCTCGGGTTCGACGCTCCCGGAGCTCCGTGGACGCGAGCCGGCGGCCGACGGTGTGCACGACGACCTCGCGACGCTGCCGCCGCACCCCGAGGACCACTTCGCCTTCCGCCTGAGCGGTGCGCTCGAGGTGCCGCGTGATGGGAGCTGGACCTTTTGGCTGACGTCGGACGATGGATCGCTCCTGTGGCTCGATCGCGAGTTGCTCGTCGACAACGACGGCTGGCACGCGATGCAGACGAAGAGCGCCACCCTCGAGCTCACCGCGGGTTCGCACGACCTGCGACTCGAGGTCTACGAAGAGAGCGGAGGGGAAGGCCTGACGCTCGAGTGGGCCGGGCCCGGCGTCGAACGAGAGATCGTTCCTGCGGCAGTCCTGTCGCACGGCTCCTTGCACTTTCGCGCGAGTGACCCGACGCCCGTCGATCCGATGCGCGCGGCCCGCGGGCGCGAGCTCTGGGACGGGCTGGCCTGCGGGGCGTGTCACGCCTTCGGTGGTGCGTCCGGAGCTCCTTCGCGCGCGCTGCCCTCCCTGGCCGACGTGGCGCGCAACCCCGCGGCCGGTTGCCTGGACGTAGGCGGGGACGTCGTGCGCGGTGTGCCGCGGCAGAAGCTCGACGACGACGCGTTGTGGGCGCTCGACGGGGCGCTCGCGCGGCTGCGGCACCTGCGGCGCGAACTGCCGGCGGCGGAGCGTCTCCAGCGCACGCTCGCGCGCTATTCTTGCCAGGCTTGCCACCGGCGCGACGGCGTGGGGGGGCCGCATCCCGAGCGTGCGCCCTGGTTCCGCGCGCGCAAGGTCGAGGACCTCGGCGACGAGGGACGGCTGCCGCCGCACCTGGATCAGGTCGGTGCCAAGCTCCGACCACAGGCCCTGCAGGCGGCGCTGGCGGGCGGGCGCGTACGCCCGTATCTCGAGACGCGCATGCCGCACTTCGACGTGCCGGAGGTGCGCGCGCTCGCGCGGCTCTTGGCCGAGACCGACGGGACGTTGCCGTTCGAGGGCGGTCCGGTGACGAGCGAGCTCGTCCGCGCCGGACGTCAGCTGGTCGGAACGAAGGACGGGCTCGGTTGTGTGCAGTGCCACGACTTCTTCGGCTACCGCTCGCTCGGGATCCCCGCCGTCGACCTGCGTCACGTGCGCGAGCGGCTGCAGCCGGGTTGGTTCCAGGCGCTGCTGACCGATCCGAAGTCCGTGAACATGAACACGCGCATGCCCAGTTTCTGGAACGACGGCTCGAGTCCCGTAGAGCTCTTCGACCGCGATCCGGTGCGTCAGAGCGAGGCCATTCTGGCCTACCTCTCGAGCTCGTCGACGCCCGCGCTGCCGGACGGTCTCGCGAGCGACGACGGCACCTTTGAGCTCGATCCCGTCGATGGTGTGCGACTCGTCTGCGTGTTCATGGAGGGCGTCTCACCGCGCACGCAGCTGGTCGGTTTCCCGGCCGGCCTGCACGTCGCCTTCGATCTCGAGCACGCGCGCCTGGCCCATGCCTGGCGCGGGCGATTCTTCAACGCGAAGGGAACCTGGCAAGGGCGCGCGGGCGCGCTCGAGGTCGTGCCGAGCGACGAGCGCCTGGCCTTTCCCCCGGGGCCCGCGTTGGCGCGGCTCGCGAACGGCGGGGCGGCCTGGCCTGCGCGCGACGAGGTCGATGTACGGCGCCGCGGCCAGCGCTACGACGCGGACGGCGTGCCGACCTTCCTGTACGAGCTGGGCGACCTGCACGTGGCGGAGACCTGCGGTCCAGAGGCCGCTTTGGAGCGCGCCGCGCCGCGCCTGCGACGTCGCTTCGAGGTGCGCGCGGCCGACGGCGGCTCCGTCTGGTTCCGCTTCCGTACGCCTGAGTTGGACGGGTTTCCGCGCGAGCCGCTGCGCGTCGAGGGCGGGGGAGAGCGTGTCGAGGTGGCGGGCGAGTTGCGCATCGAGCTTCCGCTGAAGGCGCTGGACGACGTCTACCAGGGCGTCCTCGAAGTGGTGTTGCCATGGTGAGTCCGGCGCTCCTCCTGGTCCTTGCGATCGTCGTTCCGCAGGACGGGCCGTCGGAGGCTGATCCTTGGGTGATCGAGACCTTCACGCCGCCCGACGACGTCGTGCTGGAGGTCGGTGGCCTGGCGCTCCTGCCCGACGGACGGCCGCTCCTCTCGACGCGCCGCGGCGAGGTCTGGATCGTGAACGGAGCGTACGGCGACGTGGAGGACGCGACCTTCACGCGCTTCGCCGAAGGCCTTCACGAGCCCTTGGGGTTGCTGGTGCACGACGGCTGGATCTACACGGCGCAGCGCGGTGAGCTGTCGCGGCTGCGCGACGTCGACGGTGACGATCGCATCGACGAGCTCGAGACGGTTTGCGACGCGTGGTCGATCTCCGGCAACTACCACGAGTACAACTTCGGGCCGCGCCTCGACGACGAAGGCAACTTCTGGATCACGACGAACAAGCCGTTCGGCGACGAGCCCTTCGGGCGCGCGGACTGGCGCGGCTTCGCCCTGCGCGTGACGCCCGACGGTCGCATGCTGCCGACCGCCTGTGGTCTGCGCTCGCCGGCCGGGCTCGAGAAGAGCCCCTGGGGCGAGATGTTCTACACGGACAATCAAGGGGAGTGGTGCGGTGCGAGCAAGCTCGCGCTGCTCGCTCCCGGTGACTTCCACGGGCATCCGTGGGGCACGTTCTCGTGCGCGCGTGCAGAGTGGCCCTACGATCCCGTCCCCGAGCCGCCGAACGGTGTGCCGATGCTCTCGGTCGAGGACTCGATCCCGAGCTTTCGTCCACCGGCCGTCTGGTTCCCCTATGACAAGGCCGGCAAGTCACCGGCCGGGCTCGTCTGGGACACGACCGGGGGTCGCTTCGGGCCCTTCGACGGCCAGCTCTTCGTCGGGGACCAGCACCACGCGGCGCTCTTTCGCGTGGCGCTCGAACAAGTCGGCGGTCACTGGCAAGGGGCCGTCTTCCCGTTCCGTTACGGCTTCCGCAGCGGCGTGTTGCGCCTGGCGTGGGGGAGGGACGCCTCGCTCTTCGTCGGCTGTACGAATCGCGGTTGGGGCTCGCGCGGGGCCGCGACCGAAGGCTTCGAGCGCGTGCGCTTCCGAGGCGGGATGCCCTTCGAGATCCGCACGATGGAGCTACGCCCCGACGGCTTCGAACTGGCCTTCACGCGGCCCGTCGACCGGGCGACGGCGGAGGACCCGGCCAGCTGGACGCTCGCGAGCTACACCTACTTGTTGCACGAGACCTACGGCTCGCCGGAGATCGACACGCTTCCGCTCGCTCTCGAGCGCATCGAGGTGGCGGCGGACGGGCTGCGCGTGCGCCTCGTCCTGACGGACGAGCCCGGGTTGCGGGCCGGCTTCGTGCACGAGCTGTCCGCGCACGGTGTGCGCGCGCACGATGGGGCCGAGCTGCGCCACGCCGAGGCCTGGTACACGGCGATTCGCCTCGCGCAGTGAGCGATCCGCTCTTTCTCGTCGCCGTCCTCGCCCTGAACGTTGCCGTCTCGGAGTGGCTCGCACGCCACACGGTCCTGCGCCACATCGGAACGGCCTTGCTGGTCATCGTCGTGACGTCGATCGTTGCGAACGCAGGCCTGATCCCGACGTACTCGGACGACGTGCCCGTGTACCGGGGGATCTTTGCGATCCTGGCGCCCGTCGCGATCTTCTGGCTCCTCTTGGGCGTCCATCTCGAGAGCATCCTCCAGGCGGGAACGAGTGCGCTCGTGCTATTCGGACTCGGAGCGCTCGGGACCTTCGCGGGGGTCTTCGCGGGGATGTCCGTGGTCGGCGGCGAGACGGCCTTCGGCGAGCTGTCCTTCGCACTCGGCGGGATGTTCGTCGGGACGTACGTCGGCGGCAGCGTGAACTACAACGCGATCGCGCTCGAATACGGCGTCGTGAACGAGGGCGCGCTGTATGCCGGTGCGGCGGCGGTCGACAGCTTGATGACGACGCTGTGGATGGCGCTCTCGATCGTGCTGCCGCGCCTCCTGAGACGCTGGCTCCGACGCGCCGGCCCGGTGAGCGCCGAAACGATGCACGGGACCCCGCGCGCGGCGGACGAACGGCCGAGTGCGAAAGAGGCTCCGCTCGATGGCGTCGAAGACGACACGGAAGCGATCCATCCGGTCGACGTCGCCTGGTTGGGAGCGCTCGGCTTCGGCGCCTTCTTCGCCTCGAACGCGTTGTCCGCAACGATCGAGGAGCGCCTCGGCTGGAGCCTTCCATCGATCCTGATTCTGACGACGATCGCGCTGGCCTGCGCGCAGCTGCCGCTCGTGCAACGCCTGCGCGGGGCGCGCACGCTGGGGCTGTTCACGGTCTACCTGTTCCTGGCCGTGATCGGCGCGCTGTGTGACATCGGCGCCCTGCGCTCGATCGGCAGTCTGGGAGTCGATCTGTTCGCCTTCGTGTGCATCGTTCTGGGCGTGCACGGAGTGCTCGTGTTCGGTGGTGCCGCGCTCCTGCGTCTCGATTTCGACGTGGCTGCGGTCGCGTCCCAGGCCAACGTCGGGGGCGGGACGTCGGCCTTGGCGCTCGCGCGCAGCCTGGGGCGGGCGGACCTGGTCCTGCCGGCGCTGCTCCTGGGCTCGCTGGGAAGCGCGCTGGGCACCTATCTCGGCTTCTTGGCCGCGGGTTGGCTGACTTGAGGCACGCGCGGCGTGGCGGAGAACGGAGAGTTCCTCTAGCGTGGGTGCGGCGGTCCGCAGGGGACCGTCACGAGGCGCCCCTCGCAGGGCGGAGGAGACAAGCAATGAGACCGAAGCTCATCGTGCTCGCACTGGGCATGCTCGCAGGGGATGTCCTGGGTCAGGACTTCAACGTCGACGTCGGCTTGCCGGGCTCGCAACCGTCGTCGGGCTACGCGGCCGCGGGTCGGGCGGGTGTCTGGAACAGCGTTCGCGCCGACCACATCTCGCCCTTCACGCCGGGCCCGACGGCCCAGGACGTTTTCCTGGTCGACCTCGACGGCAATCCGACCGGCGTGGGCTTCCACCAGTTCGGCGGCATGGACCTGGTTGCGGCGAACGACCCGAGCGTGTCGGGCGATGACGCGGCGCTCCTGAACGACTACCTCGCGACCCACAGCGCCCTCGAAGACTGCATGTACCTGAACGGTCTCGTGGACGGGGACTACGAGGTCATCACGTACGCCTGGATGCCGAACAGTCCAGGCACGCTTCAGAACGTCCGCTTCGACAACCACCCCGGCAACGAGCTCGCGGGAGGAGCCTGGGGCGGACAGCACGCTTCGAGCGTCACGTACACGCGCGAGATCGTGACCGTGACGGGCGGTCACCTGGGCTGGCACGTCGGGATTCCGTCGGGCGGCGCGGCGTTTCCCGGGGCAGCCTTCAACGGCTTCCAGATCCGTCGTCTAGGGCCTCCGGCGGGCGCGGTTCCGCTGCCGGCCTGGTTCCCGGCCGCCGCGGCGCTGGCGCTGGGGCTGGCCGGGGTGTTCGTGTTGCGACGCCAGCGCGTCGCGGCCTCATCAGCCGGAGTATAGTTCGGCCAGAGACCGCGCTCGGAAGCGCGCGTCGCCCGGAATCCGTTTCCGTCGAACGGACCCTCACCATGACCCCGCACCGCGTCTTGCTCGTCGTGCTCCTCGGGTTGGCCCCTGGGGTGCCTGCCTTCGCCCAGGCGAACCCCGCCACGCCTCTCGGCCCGCGCGGGGTGTTCGCGACGGTGGAAGGTACGGTGACCGACCTGGCGCGGCGCGCCGACGGCGCGCTGCTCTTCTGCACGGACGAGGGCGACGTGGGAACTTTGGACGGCGACGGTGCGCTGCAGCTCCTGGCGGATGCCGCCTCGGCGCCCTTCACCGAACCGTTGCGGGCCGTGGCGGAGACGCCGGCCGGCGAGGTCGTCGTGTGCGACCGCCAGGGGAAGATCTACCGGGTGCCTGGCGGGCTCATGCCGGTCGAGCTGATCTACAACGACCTCTTCATGATCCAGGACGCGAGCGACATGATCGTCGACGCGACCGGCAACTTCCTGATCGCGAGCGCCACGCCGTCGAACGGGCTGCGGGGTCTCAATCAGATCAGCCCGGCGGGCAACCGCTGGGCGTACTGGCTGGTGCAACACGAGCCGGTCGCGCTCGCCGCGGATCCCCTGAGCGGCGACATCTGGATCGCGGACGAGGACGGTCCCGGCATCCTGCGCGTGGTCGATCGGGAGGATCCGACGCATCCCACGGCGCTCGTGCCGAACACGAACGTGCTCGACGTCGAATCCGACGCCCTGGACGGGGACATCGCCTTCGACGTGCTGGGCAACGCCTACGTCGCGACCGGCGACAGCGTGCTGCGGTACGCGCGCGCGAGCGGCCAGCGCGGGACGCTGGCCGTCGGCCTGGGCCAGGTGCGCGGCATCGCGCTCTCGGTCTCGAGCCCGCAGGTCTGGAGCACGACCGGACACAGCGTCTTCGTCGCGGCCGGTTCGAACCCCACGACGATCCACGAGTTCGCGAACGTGCGGGCGGCCGCCGATGTGCTCGCGCCGTCTGTCGGCACGGTTCCGAACCGCGGCCTCCAGGTCCTGTTCTACAACGGCATCCGGGTCTTCGACCTGGCCGTGGACCTGGACGGCAACTTGTTGGTCGGCGGCGACCTCTTCGGCGCGAACTTCAGCGTGCGTCGGATCCGGTTGCCCGTGCCGGCCGGACTCGAGCTCGTGGCCGGCGCTGCCGACGGGCTGTCGGGCCGTATCGAGGGCCTCGCGCCGGCTCCGGACGGCAAGCTCTTCGCCCTGACGAGCTCGGGCCGCATCCACGCCATCGAGGAGGGAGCGACGCCGCTCGTGACGACGGTCTACGCCGATCAGCCGAGCCTCGTGACCGCAGGCAAGGACCTGGCGCTGGCGCGCGACGGAACCCTGTTCGTCGCGGATCGCGAGGGCTTCGGTCCGGGCGAGCTCCTGGCGGTGTCCCCCGACGGGACGCCGGTGGCGTTGGCGGATACGTCCGAAACGCGCGGCCTGGCCGCCGATCCGTTCACGGGCCAGCTCCTGCTCTCGGAGTGGAACTGCACGGGCTTCTGCGGCACGGTCGGACGCTACGACTTCGATGCAGGCGCGATCTTCGACGTCGCGGGCTTCGCGACGATGAACTACTCGAACGACGCCGCCTGGGGCGACGGCGACCTCGTCGTCGACGTCGAAGGCGGGATCTACACCGTGTCCGAGGACGACTGGCGGCTCGTGCGCTTCGATCCGTCGAAGGCGCGTTTCGAACTCTTGGGTTCGAGCTACCTGAACCATCCCTCCGGACTCGCGATCGCGCGCTCGCGCTCGGGCTCGGGCAGCACGACCGGCTGGAGCCTTTACGTCAGCGAGTTCGACTTCCTGTGGGAGCTGCCGGGTGTCCCGCCGGCAGCGCCGCGTTGGGTCGACCCGGAGGCGCCGCCGATCGGCACCCTCGTCGGCTGGTTCTCGAGCGAGGTGGGCACCCCGCGCGCGATGGTCGCGGACCCCGCTGGGGGAGCGCTCTTGGTCACGACCTCGACCGGCGTGCTCGTGTCGCTCTCGATCGACGACGGTTCCTTCGACCTGCTGGCCAACGCGGCGGACGGCCTCGCCGGCGATCTGGTCGGATTGGCGACGACCCCGGCCGGCACGCTGGTCGCGGTATCTGCCGAGGGCCGTGTCTTCGGTCTCGATCCCGGCGCGGGCTACGCGGTCACCGAGCTGTTCGCCGACGCTGCCGACAACCTGTTCGAGGTGCGCGGCGTCTGCGTCGACGGCAACGGAACGATTTGGATCAGCGCGCGCGACGAGGGGCGCGAGCGCGGGTCGTTGTGGCGGCTCGCGGCCGGTGTGCTCGAGCGCGTCGCGCACACGGCGCGCGGTCAGCGGCCCGCGATCGATCCGCTGACGGCGGAGCTGTTCTTGGCGCAGCGTGGCAATCCGAGCGATGGCGCGGGCGAGGTCCTGCGGCTGGACGTGAGCGGCGCGGAGGTGGCCGTGGGCAACTTCCATGGGGATGCGGGCGCGGGTGGAGCGCCGACCACGTTCGAGTTGGACGCGCGCGACGGGGCGCTGGCCTTCGACGCGGCCGGCGATTTCTACGTCGCCCAAGGCGTGAGCGGGCGCGTGCAGCACGTCGACCGCACGAGCGGCGCGCGGACGCTGCTCGCCGGTAACTACGAGCGTCCCGAAGCGCTGGTGGTCGCAGCTGGGCGCGACGGCATCGCCGGGGCCCAGGGCGCGAGCCTCTTCGTCCTGGACGGTTGGAGCGTTTGGGAACACGGACTCGACGCCGGGATCCCGGGAGCACCGCCCGCGGCGCCACCGGGCCTCGCGCCGGCCGCGGCGCTGCGCGTCGGGGGGCTCACGCGCGTGGGCGACCCGGTCGCGATCGAGCTCGAGAGCGTGGCGGACGCGGGACGCGTCTACGTCGTGCTCGTCTCGTTGCAGGGCAAGCTGCCCGGCTTCCCGCTGGGGTCGCTCGGCGACGCGGGCGACCCGCGCGTGCTCCTGAACAACGCCCTTTCGGGAGCGTTCCTGCCGTCGTTCGCGGCCCTCGAGCGCACGGCCTTCGCGGGCGTCCTCGACGGGGTCGGCGTTCCGCTCGTCCCCCCGCAACTCGTCGCGCGCCGCTACCCGGCTTGGCTCCACCTCGACGGCTTCCTGGACCTGACCTGGGTCGCGCTCGACGCGGGTGCGCCGAACGGGATCGCCACCGTCGGTGGGACGACGCAGATCTATCTCGGACCCGACGACGAGTGAGGCCGACGGGCCGGCTGCTTCGTATGATGCGGCGATGCCCGTTTCTCTTCGCGACTACTGGGACTTCGTCGAGGTCTGGATCAAGAAGCGCACCGGCGTGCACCTCGGCGAGGTCGTGATCTATCCCGCCATGGTGCGCCACTGCTTGTGCTGCCAGAAGGGGCACTCCTACGCGCGCAAGACGAACGGTCTGTGCGAGGTCTGTGCAGCGGCGCCCCCGACCTGTTCGATGTGCAAGCAGGTCTTCGAGCCCGACGACGATTCGGTCGGTCCCTACTGTCAGACGTGCTGGGCCAAGCTCGAGACCACCTGGACCGAGACCTTCCAGAACGAAGATCCGGTGCGCGCCGTCGACAAGACGAAGGCGCTGGTCATCGCGGCCAAACCGCCCCTGCTCGGCTGCCGGCACGGCTCCTGAACCGCACGAGAGCGACTCGAAGACCGGGCGGGGGTGGCAGCCGCACGAGCGCGAAAGGCGCGGATTGCGGTGCGGGAACCCTGTCGGTACCGTCGCAGTGTGGTCCGGGTCGTAGCCCCTGCCTGAGACGTCGCTCGCGACCACGGGGAGTCGAATCATGACCCAAGTACGGATCTTGACGCGCACGCGCCGGGCATCGGCCCTCGACGTACAGGGGCATGCGCGGGAGCGCTCGTGACGGGCCTGCGCGCCAGTCGTGCGGTCCTGACGCCCCTCGCTGACGCGCGGCTCCGGCGCGAACGCTTTTGCGTGAGCGTCGCACGGGGCACGGCTTTCGTCTCCATGGCGATCGGCGTCGTCGTCCTGCTCGCCTGGGCGGCCGGCTGGGAGGCGGGAAAGAGCCTGCTCCCCGGTGCTGCGACGATGAAGCCGCTCACGGCGGTGTGCTTCGTGCTCCTGAGCGTGGCGTTGCTCTTTGTATCCAGCACGCGTGGGGGAAATGGCGGGACGCGCGTCGCCGCTTGGACTGCACGGGCGTGCGCGGCGACGGTGGTCGTGGTCGGCTTGCTCACGGCTCTCGCGGAGGCCTTCGACTTCCATCTGGGTCTCGACACGCTCCTGTTCCGCACTTCCGTGCTCGCGGAAGGCGACGACCACCCAGGACGGATGTCGGGCGCTACGGCGCAAGCCTTCCTGCTCTTCGGGCTGGCGTTGTCTCTGTTCCATCTGCGCTTTCGGGGCAACCAGACGTTGGTGCAAGCCCTGTCCACCGCCGCTGCCGCTCTGGGGCTCTTGGCGCTCGTGGGCTACGTCTTCGACGTGAACGGGCTCTACAGCTTCTCGCCGTACGCTTCGATGGCGCTGCACACGGCGCTACTGTTCGTACTCACGGGCGCCGGCGTGCTCCTGTCGCGTCCCGGACGCGGCTGGATGGCGGTGGCGATGAGCGAACGCGGGGGTGGCCTGCTCGCGCGCCGCATGTTGCCCGTGGCGATCGTGTTGCCCGTCGTGCTCGGCGGGTTCTGCCTCATGGGTGCGCGCGCCGGAGCGTACGAACCCTCCTTCGGAATGGCCCTGTTCGCCCTCGCGAGCATCCTGGTCCTGACGATTCTCATCTGGAGTTCCGCGCGGGCCATCGACCGGCTCGAGGAGTCGGTCGCACACACGGCGGCGCTCGCGCGCTCGAAAGCCGAGGACCTGAGGCTGACCCTGGAGAGCATCGGCGAGGGCGTCATCACGACGGATACCGAGGGGAACGTGACCCTGCTGAATCCGGTCGCAGAGGCTCTGACGGGCTGGTCGGAAGAGGAGGCCATGGGCCGGCCCTTGGAGGAGGTGTTTCGCGTCGTGGGGGGACACCTGCGGGTCAGGGAGAGCCCGGCCGCGCGCGTCCTGCTCGAGCGGAGCGTCGCCGGTTGGGACGGGTTGCACTTCTTGATCACGCGCGACGGTACCGAGCTGCCGGTCGTCTACAGCGGCGCACCGATCCGCGCCCCCGAGCGAGAGCAGGTCACGGGTGCGGTGATCGTCTTCCGTGACCGCACCGAGGAGCACGCCCGCATGCGCCAGGTGCAGGACAGCGAGCAGCGCTTCCGCACGCTGGTCAACGTCTCGGCGCAGGTCTTCTGGAAGGCGGAAGCGGACGGCTCGCTCGTCGACGATTCACCGTCCTGGCGAGCGTGGACCGGGCAGACCTACGAGGAGTGGCACGGCTGGGGTTGGCTGGATGCGATCCATCCGGAGGAGCGCGAACGGCTGAGCGAGCTCTGGAGCGGCGCGGTGGCCTCGGGCGAACCCTTCGAGGCGGAGTGTCGCATTCGCCGTTCCGACGGAAGTTGGCAGTGGAATTCCGTGCGCGCGGCGCCGGTCAGCGCGGGGGACGGGACGACGAGCTATTGGGTGGGGATGAACGCGGACATTTCCGAGCGCAAGCGCTCCGAGACGGCGATGCAGGCTTCCTTGCTCGAGAAGGAGAACCTCTTGCGCGAGATTCACCACCGCGTGAAGAACAACATGCAGGTCATCTCGAGCATCCTCGGTCTCCAGGCGGAACGGATCCCCGAGCCGGGGGCCCGGATCGCCTTCGACGAGTGCAAGGGACGCGTGCGTTGCATGGCGCTCGTTCACGAGCGGCTGTATGAGCAAAGCGACACGCTCGCGACGCTCGACTTCGGCAAGTACCTGCGGGACGTGGCCGAGCTCGTGGTGAACTTCTCCAACTACGCGGGAGCGGTGCGCCTGTCCGTGGAGTCGGATCCGATCTACCTCGACCTCGATACCGCGGTGCCTGTCAGCCTCATCCTGAACGAGCTCATCACGAACGCGCTCAAGTACGCCTTCCCCGATGGACGGGGCGGTTCCATCCGGGTCGCCTTGCGGCGGGATTCCGACGAAGGGGCGATCCTGTCCGTCGAGGACGACGGCATCGGCCTGCCCGCGGATCTGGACTGGAAGCGGGCTTCGTCGCTCGGCCTGAAGATGGTGCGGATCCTGACGAAGCAGGTCCTGGGCCGGCTCGAGGTCGATGGGGCGGAGGGAGCCCGCTTCCACGTCCACTTCCCGATCCGGATGCGAAGGGAGCCGGTTCTCGACGAGGACTTCGTCTCACTTCTCCAGACCTGAAGGAATGAGCGTGTGGGTGCGCTCAAGGCGCGAGCGCTGGCGCCACGAGCCGGGCCAGGGCCGCGACCCAGGCAGGGCTCGCGTTGAGCGACGGCACCAGCTCGAGCGTCTCGCCACCGGCCGCGCGGAAGTCGGCCTGAGCCCGCAGGCCGATCTCCTCGAGGGTCTCGAGGCAATCGGCGACGAAAGCGGGGCAGAACACGGCCAGCCGCTTCACCCCGCGACGCGCGAGCTCGACCAGCTCGACGTCCGTGTAGGGACGGATCCAGGGCGTGCGCCCGAGGCGCGACTGGAAGGTGATCGTGCTCTGCGTCTCGTCGAGTCCGAGGCGTGCGCGCAGGCCGCGCGTCGTGGCGAAGCACTGGGCGCGGTAACAGTTGCGATTGACTGCGACGAGGGCGTCGCAGCAGTCGGCTCGTACGAGGCAGTGCGCGCCGCTGTCGTCCGACTTCGTGCAGTGGCGCTCCGGCAGCCCGTGGTAACTGAAGAGCACGTGCTCGGGTCGCAGGCGTTCGAGCACCGGCCGCCCGATGGCGGCCCAGGCGTCGAGGAAGCCCGGGTCGTCGTAGAAGGGCGCCAGGACCTGGAGGAAGGGCGTGTTCCAACGCCGCGCGGCTTCGCGGTAGACGTGCTCGACGGTCGAACCGGTCGAGCTCGAGGCGTATTGCGGATAGAGCGGCGCCACCAGGATCCGATCGTGGCCGGCGTCACGCAGACGCTCGAGCGCGTCCGCGATGGACGGCTGCCCATAGCGCATCGCGAGCTCGATCGTGACGTCGGGCAGGTGTTGGCGGAGAGCACTCGCGAGCTCCTGGCCATGGACGAGCAGGGGCGAGCCCGCCTTCGTCCACACCTTGGCGTAGGCCGCGGCTGAGCGCGGCGCGCGGAACGGGGCGATGAGCGCGTTCACGAGCAGGAACCGCAGCGGTGCCGGCAGGTCGATCACGCGTGGATCGCCGAGGAACTCGCGCAAGTAGCGTCGGACCTCGGGCGTACGCGGAGCGGCAGGCGTGCCGAGGTTGACGAGCAGCAAGGCGGTCGCGGACGCTCCGGCGCGACCCTTCGGCCCGCGTTCGGGCCGGGTCGTCGTGCTGCTGTCGGGAGCTTGCGCAGGGGCTTCCATGGGGTCGCGCAGCGACCGTGGTCGCGCTCGTGCCGCAAGGTAGCGCATGCCGAGCGACGAACCAACGCGGGGACGGAAAGACCAGGACGGCTCCAGAGGGTATGCTGCGCCGTCATGAAGACGAATCTCGTCCGCTTCCTGCTCCCCGTCGCCTTCGTCGGCGTCCTCGGCACGGCGTGTCGCTCGACCGCGGCCCCGGTAGCTCCGGCCCCGCATGCCCCGGATGCCCAAGAGGCTCCGCGCGCGCCGCAGGCCCCGAAAGCGCCCGAGGCCCCGGTCGCGGACGCGGCCCGTCCCGAGGTGCGCTACTACCTGATCGCCGACCGCTGACCGTTTTGCCTGAAGGTCGTAGCCGCCGTGGGCGAGCTCGAAAAGGAATACGGGGAACGGGTCGAATTCGTGATCAAGACCGCTGCCGAAACGCAGGCGGCACAGGACGACATCGTGGCCTTCGGCTTCGTGGAGAAGAAGCACGGTCTGGTCGTCTTCACGCCGGCCGGCGAGCCGGGAGCGAAGCTGGCGGGACACGACTACGGCAAGGACGAGATCCGCGCCGCGATCGAGTCCGTGCTGTCTCCCTGATGCTCAGCGACGAACGGCCACGCCGTTGATCTCGAAGCGGGCGTCGCGCAACAGCGGGCCCGATCCGACGAAGGCGCGCACGGGGTATTCACCCTTGGTGAAGCGCTTGGCGTACTGCTCGTTGAAGGCGCCGTAGAGCGACAGATCGGGACAGAAGACCTGCACCGAGACGAGATCGTCCATCGTCATGTCGGCGAGGGCGAGCTTGGCGGCGAAGCCGTCGAGCAAGAGCTCGATCTCGCGCGTCACGTCCGAGGGCACGGCGCCCGTTTTGGGATCGATGCCGAGCGTGCCCGCGATCCACAGGGTGTCGCCGGTTAGCACGCCGTGGCTGAAGGGCAACGCGTCGGCGCGCCCCGGCGCATTCAGGATCGTCCGTCCTGCGCGGCGCGCGAGTTCCTGGGTGCGGGGGACGGTGACGAGTGCGAGCGCGGCGATCAGGCCGGCGGTGGCGAAGAGCTTCATGGGGGGGATCTGTGGATTGCGGTTGGCGCGCCATGCTACGGCATCGACGCCCGCGATCGTTCCCGGATGCCCGTCCGTGGTGCCTCAACCCTCGGAGAGGTCCTCGAAGCAGTACAGCGCGGCCTGCGTGCGCACGAAGACCTGCCCACCGGCGATGGCCGGCGTCGACCAGACGATCTCGCCCAGGTCGTGGACGGAGAGCACCTCGAAATCGGCCTGGGCCGTGACGACCCCGAGCAGCCCGTTTTGGCTCGCGGTGAAGAGCTTGCCGTCGCCGGCGATCGGCGAGGCGTAGTAGTTGTCGGACTCGCCGATGCGCTCCTGCTTCGCGATCTCGCCCGTCGCCGGGTCGAAGGCCGTCAAGAGGCCGCCTTCGCGGATGACGAAGAGCGCTCCGCCGGCGAGGACCGGCGTCGTCACGTCCGAGAGCCCACGGCGGGAATCGTACTTCCACAGGATGTTCGACGCGCTCACGTCGCCCTGACCGCCCAGGCGGATTCCGAACAGGCCCCCGAGGGCCGTGCCGGTCGCCTGCAGGTGCGCGAAATCGGTCGCGTCGAGCATGTCGTCGCTGTCGAGATCGATGAGGAACCAGAGCATCTGGATCCCGTCCCCGGGCCATTCCGCCCGCGAGATCTTGCCGTCCCCGTCCTCGTCGCGCTCGTCCAGGGCCTCTTCGAACGTGCCGCCGACCTTCGGCACGCCGAACTCGGTCGAGGCGGGCATGTAGGCGTTGACGAAGCAGGTGTCACCGGAGATGACCGGGACCGCCTTGGTCTGCCAGGAAGAGCCACCGATCCACCACGTCTTCGAGCCGTCCTCAACGGAGTAGCCCGCGATTTCGAACGAACCGGAGACGACGACCTGAGCCGGCCCCTCGGCGGGCTCCCAGATGGCCGGGGTCGAGTAGGTGTGCGTGACGCCGGGGCGCTTCGTCTTCCAGCGCTCCTTGCCCGTGGCCTTGTCGAGCGCGAGCAAGTAGGAGTCCTGGTCCTGGTCGACGAGCACGATGACGAGGTCGTCGTGCAAGAGCGGCGAGGTCGACATGCCGTGCGGGATGTCGAACGAGCCGATCGGATTGCGCCACAGCTCCTTGCCGGCGACGTCGTAGCACACCATGCCGAGCGCGTGGAACAGGGCATAGACGCGCTCGCCGTCGGTGACCGGCGACGGCGCGGCGGGTGAGTTCTGCCCCGGGCGCTTGCCGTCGAAATCGAGCTCCTGCTTCCACAGGAGCTCGCCGGTTTCACGCGACAGGCACAGCGTGGAGAGCTTCGTGTCCGCGGCACCCGTCAGGAAGAGCCGCTCGCCGGCAATGGTAGGCGACGAGTAACCGGCCGGCAGCTCGGTGCGCCAGGCGATGTTCTCTTCGCCCAGCGAATCGGGCAGGCGCTTGGCGGTCGCGACGCCGCAGCCGTTGTTGCCACGGAACCCACCCCACTCGGGAGTGTCCCCGTTCGAAACGACGACGGACAGGGAGACGGGCAGGATGCAGAGGAGGGCGAGCATGGCGAAGTCCGTGCAGGCGTCGTGAGGAGTGGGTGCGTTCGGCCCGGTGCCGCGCGCGGTGCGCATGGTAGACCGAACGTGAGGGGTGCCCCGCCCATGTTCTTTGCGGAACAGGACACTTACGGAGCTCTCATCGAGGCGCACAGGCGGGAGCCTTAGACTCGCGCCATGAGCCATCCGACCCGTGCGACTCGCTCTCTGATCCGCCCCGCGGCCGTGGTCGCGCTGACCATGACGCTCGCCTCCAGCGCGCCGGCCGGAGACGACTGGCCGCACCTGCGGGGACCCGCTCACGACGGGGCGGTACCGGCTGCGCCGGGCGAGGGCCTGGGCCTCGCCGTGGCCTGGAGCGTCGCCTTGGGCCCGTCCTACTCCTGCGTTTCGATCGTGGGAGAGCGAGTCGTCACGCTCGCATCGAACGGGACCGAGGACTTCGTCGTCGCGCTCTCGAGCGCGGACGGCCGCGAGCTCTGGCGCCATCGTCTCGGGCCGGTTTACCGCGGCCACGACGGTTCCGAGGACGGACCGATCGCGAGCCCGGCGCTGGCCGACGATGCGGCCTATGTCATCGATCCGCGCGGCAGCCTGCGCGCGCTCGATCTCGCGAGCGGCGAGCTCCTGTGGTCGAAGGAGGTCGAGGGCGAGCTCGGCGGTGAGTGTCCCGAGTACGGCTTCACGTCGAGTCCGCTCGTCGTGGGCGAGCTTCTGATCGCGCAGGTCGGCGGCAGCGCTGGCCGGGCGCTGTGCGCCTTCGAGCGGATGTCGGGCGAGCCGGTTTGGTCCGCGCTCGACGGCGAGGTGGCTTACCAGTCGCCGGTCGTCCTCACCTTGGCCGGGCGACGTCAGCTCGTCGTGTTGAACGGTCCCGAACTCGTAGGGCTCGAGCCGGCCGACGGTGCGGTGCTCTGGCGCCACGCGCTGGCGGAAGGCGAGGGCGCGTCGATGGGACTCGCGACGCCCGTGGACGACGAGCGCTTCCTCGTGTCGGTGCGCGGCGCGCTGCGCGTCATCCGTGTGACCGCGAGCGAAGCGGGCGACGGCTACGCGACCGAGGAGACCGCGCGCCTGCGGGATCTCGGCCGCGGCTACGCGGCGCCGGTCGTCTACGACGAGCACGTCTACGGACTGCAGGGCGGCTTTCTGACCTGCGTCAGCCTCGAGAGCGGCCGGCGCGTCTGGAAGTCACGCCCACCCGGCGGCTGCGGCTTGGTGCGGCGCGGGGATCGCCTGATCGTGTTCGCAGCCGACGGCCATGTGGTCGTCGTGCGCGCCACGCCGGAGGGCTATCAAGAGGAGGCGCGCGTGCGCGCGCTCGAGTTCACGGGCTACAGTTGGCCGTCCCTGGCGGGAGACCGCGTGTACGTGCGCAACTCGGCCGGCCTGGCCTGCGTCGGGCTCACCGAGCCGGCGCCCGCCGTGGCGACGCCGGAGGCGACCGAGTCCCGCAGCGCGGCGGCGGGGGCCTTCGCCGGCTTCCTGGCGGAACTGGAGGCGAGCGACGAGCGCGTCGCGCTGGTCGAAGCGCGCTTCGGTGAAGCGGTCGAGCTGCCGCTCGTCGAGGACGGCTTCGTGCACTTCGTCTACCGTGGTGAGGCCGAGGACGTGGCCGTCGCGGGCAGCCTGACCGACGGTGGAACCCCCGATCCGCTCGTTCACGTCGAAGGGACCGATCTGTGGTACCGCAGCTATCCCGTCAGCGCGGGGAGTCGCATCGAGTACCTCTTTCACGTGGACTTCGACGACTGGGTCGCCGACCCGCGCAACCCGCATCGCACCCCGGCGCGCTGGGGTGAGCTCGAGGCCTCGGAGGTGCTCTTGCCCGGCTTCGAGCGCGGAACGAAGAACGAGGAACCGGCCGAGGGCGTGGCCCGGGGTCGGCTGGAGACCCTCGAGTTCACGAGCGAGCGGCTCGAGAACACGCGCCAGGTCCAGCTGTGGTTGCCGCCGGGTTACGAGGACGCGGAGGATGCGGCGTTCCCGCTGTTGATCGTTCACCAGGGCGGCGATTGGCTCGAGAAAGGACGCCTCGCGAACACCCTCGACAACACGGTCGGTCGCTCGGTACGGCCGTTGGTCGTGGCCTTCGTCGAACCGATCGACGAATGGTGGTTCGAGGGCGGCGGCTCCGGAACCGAAGCGTGGCTGGACATGCTCGCGGAAGAGTTCGTGCCCTGGCTCTCCGAGCGTTACGAGCTGACGGAGAAGGCCGACGAGCGTGCGCTGTTCGGCGTGCGCAACTTCGGACTCACGGCGGCCTACGGTGCCCTGCGTCATCCGGACGTCTTCGGCAAGGCCGCCATGCAGAGCATCTTCCTGGGCGACATCGCTCGCCACGGCTTCTTCGAGTTGCTCGCAGGCGAGCCTCGTAGCGTCGAGTTCTACCTGGACTGGAACCGCTACGAGGAACGCAACAAGGACCGCGGCGTCGACTTCGCTGCGGACAATCGCCGCACGCACGCGGCGCTGGTCGAAGCGGGCTATACGGTTCACGGCGGCGAAGCGCCCGATTGCCATGGTTGGGGCAGCTGGCGGTCGCGCGCCGACCGGATGCTGGCGGCGCTGTTCCCGCCGCGCTGATTCCGCGTCGCCAGGGACCGCGGCTTGTCCCGCCGCGGCCTCCGTGCTATCTCCTGGCCCGAGAGAGCGATGCAGGAGCGTGGACAAGAAGCCGTGACAACGCGCCGACTCGCGCGGGCCGTGGCGGTCCTCGCGGGGCTCTCGCTGGCGCTTGGATTCGCGCTCGCCGTCGCGCTCCTGCTGGGTCTTCAGATCGGCGGGGGGCCCGACTTCAACGATCCTGACGTGCGCCGGGCCGTGCTCCGCGAGCTGATCGACAGCTCGCGCGGGATCTTCGACACGCACCCCGATCCCGACGTGGCACGGGTCGGCATGCCCGTCCTGAAGGGCGCCAATCACGTCGGGGTGCCGATCTACACGAACCGCCTGGGCTTTCGAGAACGCGAGTTCGAGCTTCCGAAGCCGACGGGCGTTTGCCGGGTCGTCCTCCTGGGGGACTCCTTCGTCTTCGGCTTCGGTCAACCGGCCGAGGAGCGTCTGGGCGTCTTCCTCGAGGACATGTTGCGGCAACGGGCCGAAGGCTTCGTGGGAGAGATCGAGGTCCTGCATCTCGGGGTCGTCTCCTGGAACGCCTTCTCCGGGGCCGCCTGGGCCCGGCGGAACCTGGTCGAGCTGCAACCCGACCTCGTCGTCCAGGTCCTGGTCGAGAACGATCTCGACGACAACATGGGAGTGCGGGGCTTCGGTGCCTTGGCCGAGTTCTCGCCGCGCCATCCGGAGCGCACGAACGCACGGGTGAGTCGTTCCTATCCCGAAGGGTTGAGCCAGGCGGGCTTCAATCCGTTGATCATGGACGTCGACTACGAGAGCAAGAGCCGCTTCGACGCGCTGCAGCAGAGCCTGGGCGAGCTCGCCGAGCTCGTGCGCGCCGCGGGCGGTCGCTACGTGTGTGCGCTCCACTGGCCGAACTCCTATCAAGCCGCTTCCGAGCGACTGTCCGCGGTCCTGGAACCGGACGAGTTGCTGTGTCTGCCGGCCGAGCTCCACGACGACAAGCGCTATTGGCGCACGGAGTCGGACTCGCACTGGAGCCGCGTCGGACACGAAGACGTGGCACGGTTGCTCTTCAGCACGATCCGTGGCCGCGGACTCCTGCCGGAACTCGCGCTGGCGGCCTGGCCGGAGACCGAGGCCTGGGCGAGCGAGCTCTTCGCGGCGCGCGCGGCCGACGTCGCGCGCGTGGAGCGCGTCGCGGACGAGGTCGTGTTGCGGGAATTTCGCGCCGCCCTGAGGTTCGGTGGCCTCAAGCCTTCGTCGACCCGTCAGATCTACGCCGGGCTGGACGTGGCCGGTCATGCGGCGCCCTTCGTTTCCTTGGTGCTGAAGGCGCCCGGCGGCGCGAGGGTCGTCATCCAGGGGCAGGCGCTCGAGGCCGCGAGCCTGGCCGGCGCACGGGTCGAGGTCAGCGTCGAAGGACACGCGGTGGGTGCCTTCACGCTCGTGCCCGGGCAGGCCTTCGCATTCGAGGCGCCGTTGCCCGAAGCGATCGTCGCGCAGCCCTTCAAGAACGTGCGGCTCACGTGCGACGATTGGATCCACGCCGGCGAGTACCGTCGTGAGTGCCGCAGCTACGTGCTCAAGAACCTGATGGTCATGAAGCGTTGAGCGCGCCCGAGGAACTGGACGCGTGCCCCAACTGCGGCAGTGCGCGTAGCGGACGCTTCTGCGCTGCGTGCGGGCAGGACAGCCGGCACGAACGGCTCGTGACCGGAGCGATCCTGAAGGACGCCGTGAGCGATTTCGTCGGGTGGGAGGCGCGCTTGTGGCGCACCCTGCGCGGGCTCGTCCGTGATCCGGGCGGCCTCGTGTCGGACTTCGTCGCCGGCAAGCGCCAGCCCTACGTGAATCCGGTGCGCTTCTGCTTGTTCAGTCTGGCGCTGTGGCTCTTGACCGCACGGCTCTTCGCCGTCGATCCTACGGATCTTCGAATGGAGGTCACGCCCGGGGACGACGCGAGCGTTGCGACGCAGCTCGCGGTGGAGACCATGGTCGAGGATGTACGCGGGATCGTGCAGAGGCACCTGAACCTCTTTCTCTTCCTGTCCCTGCCGTCCCTGGGGTTGATCGTGCGCTTTCTGTTTCGAGGCCGACGCAACCTCGCCGAGGTGCTCGTCTTCGTCCTCTTCCTCGAGGGCGCCCACTACCTCTTCAGCCTGCTGATGGTGCCCGTCTCCAGGTGGAGTCCGGGCCTCGCCGGAGCTTGCCGTCTGGCCTTCGTCCTGATCTGGTCCGTCCGTGCCGCACGGCCCTTCTTCGGCGTCGGGACCCTGGCTGCACTGTGGCGCATGCTGCTGGCCAAGTTCCTCCATATCCTGGTCACGACCCTCTTGATCCTGCTGGTCGCCGTGCCCGTGGCTCTGGCCCGGCTCGGGTGAGACGCGCTCGAGCTCAGGCTCCGAGCTCGGTGAGCAGGGCGTCGGCGAGCGCGCGGACGTCGGCCGACGCAGGTGCGGCCGCGGAAGCGCCGTAGCGCGCGGCGAGAAGCGCTGCGAGGGTTGCGGCCGCTTCGCGGGCCAGGGGCGCAGGGACGCCGGCGGCGCAGAGTTCGTGTTCGAGGCGGCGTGGCTCGACGCGCTCGGGGGCGAGGCCCAGAGCCGCCGCAAGGCAGGCGACGAAGGCCTGGGGGAGTTCGTCGTCCGAGGCCGCGCGCAGAGCGCGCGCCGCCTGCGTGAAGGCGCTGGTGCGAGCCGCGCCGTGTGTCGGGGAGCCGGAGCGGTGCGAGCGGCGGCGCAGGACGGCGAGGAGAAGCCCCAGGAGCGAGGCGGCGACGAGCGCGATGAGAAGCGTGTTGCGACCGTCGTTCGAGGCGTTCGCTTCGTCGCGGAGTCCGTCCGTCGTCAAAGGCAGGTCTTCCGGCGGGTCGACGGCGCCGTCGTCGAGCGCGCCCGAGCGTAACGTGAGCGGCCAGGGGCCAACCGTCGTCGTGTGGTAGCCGGCGGGCGGAGCGGGGTCGAACCAGGCGAACTCGAGCGCGGGCAGGGTGCGAACCGTTCCGGCCTGCTCGGCGCGCGCTTGCAGCTCGATGTGAAAGGTGCGCGCGCCGGCTTCCAGCTCTTCGTGCGTCGCGAGCACGCGGAACTCACGGGCCAAGGGGTCCAGGAGCGGGGGTCCGAAGAGCTCCAGGTTGCCCACGCCCGCGACGCGCAGCGCGAGCAGCACGCCCGAGCCGGCTCCGGGCTCGCGCGGCGCGAGCTCGGCCGTGAACGTGAAGCTCCCGACCGCGCCCGTGAAGGTCGTCGGTTGATCCTCGCGCGGCAGTTCCCGGACGTTCAGCGTGAGGGGGGCGGCTTCGAAGACGCCGTCGTGCCGATCCAGCGGGACACGGCCCTGGAACACGTCGTCCTCGAACTCCGTGGCCCAGGCATAGCGCAGAAACGTCGGCGGGAGCTCCAGGAGTCCGGCGCGTTCGGGCAAGAGCTCGAAGGTGAGCTCGAGCGTGGTGAAGCGGACGCCGTCGAGGCGCTCCAGGGTCGCGACGGCGCCCGCAGCGAAGCCGTCGTTCAGGGCGAAGCGCGCGGTGGCGCCCGCTGCGGCGGGCGCGGGGACGACGCGCGCGCCCGCAAACCCGTCCGACCACGTGGCCAGGACCTGGGCCGGCAGCTCGAGGTCCTGGCGGAAGAGCTGGACGACCTCGGCGTCGAGGAAGCCCTGCTCGAAGCCGAAGCGCAGGACCAGGCGGACCGTCTCGTGGACGAAGACCGTTCGGGAGGGGCCCTCGAGCTCGAGGAAGACGCGCTCGTCCTCGGGCGCGAAGGGCGGAACGACGCCCTCCAGCCGGACCGGGGAGCAGGCCGCGAGGCCGAGGAGGAGGAAGGCGCGCTTCACGGACAAGGTACGAGGGGCGCAAGGCTTTTCGAGTCTGGCCGCGATGGCCCCGCGCGGGGTTATCCTGGGCGGGAGCGTACTCCAAACCCTCTCTCTCCCCGAACCATGATTTCGACCCCGGATCGTTCGTACCGCGCCCTCACACTCGCTGGGCTTCTCCTCGTGGCCGGGGGCACCGGCGCTCAGGGTGCCGGGCCGCAGGGCGACGCGCGCGAGGCCATGTGGTTCGCACCGACGGCGGAGGACTGGGCCAAGCCCTGCCTGATTCCGTGGCAGCGCACCTGGGAGGATGCGGTGGCGGTGTCGAAGGACACGGGCAAGCCGATCCTGGTCTGTGTGAACATGGACGGTGAGATCGCGAGCGAGCACTACGCCGGCATCCGCTACCGGATGCCCGAGATCGCCGCAATCTACGAGCCCTACGTGACGGTGATGGCCTCGGTCTATCGCCACAGCCCGCGCGACTACGATCAGCGCGGACAGCGCGTGCTCTGTCCACGCTTCGGCAGCGTGACCTGTGGCGAGCACATCGCGCTCGAGCCGATCGTGTACGACAAGTTCCTGGACGAGCGTCGGATCGCGCCGCGGCACATCATGGTCGACCTCGAAGGCGCGGAGTCCTTCGACATCTACTACGCCTTCGACACCGACTCGGTCTTCCAGACGATCGTCGAAGGGGTCAAGGAGTGGCCCGCGACCGAGGACCCTACGGACGTGGCATCGCTGCCGCTCGAGAAGCGCGTCGCCAGCCCCGAGCTGTCGCAGCGCGAGGCGGTCGAGCGCGCCTACGTCAGCGGTGATCGGAGCACGCGGCGGCGCATCGTCGAAGCGGCCAAGGCGTCCGGCGGCAAGGCGCCGATCGACGTCCTGCGGCTCGCGGTATTCGACCTCGACGTCGAGCTGAACCGGCTGGCCCTGGAGGCTCTCGCGCAGTCCACGTCGGAGAGTGCGATCGACCTCATCAACGAGTCCCTGCGTGTGCCGCTGGATGCGGCCATGCGGGCGAAGCTCGTCGCGGCCCTGGAGCGCCTGGGCGAGACCTATCCGCGCGCCCGCACGCTGGCCGCGGTGCACAAGGGTCTGCAGGACCGTTCCGATGCCGTCGACGTCGCCAGCTGGTCGACGGCGCTCGAGGGCGTCGACGTCACGAACCTGCTGGCCGATCGCTTGGCGCTCGAGTACCAGATGGAGGCCAAGGATCGCGGTGCCCAGAGCGCGCCGCGCGACGGTGCGGCGCTGGTCGAGTTCGCCGAGGCCTCCCTGGCGCTCGCGGTCGACGCCAGCACGCAGCCCGAGTTCGCGGCCTTGCTCTACGAGGACGCCCGGCTCGCGGCGCTCGAGGCGGAGGAGCTCGGCACCGAGGATTGGCGGATCGACACGATCCTGGCGCTGGCCTCCTACTACGCCGGCGACCTGGACGAAGCCGGCCGGCGTGCGGAGCAGGCCGTGACCGTTCTGCCGTCGGGCGAGGAGAGCTGGAACGCCATGGCGGTGCTCGCGCTCTTCGCACAGGCGCGTCAGCGCGCGATCTTCGGGAAGCTGCGGGACAAGGAGGAATGGCCGCGCGAATGGCTGACCGACGTCAACGACACCTACTCGGTACTGGCCGCTCACCCGTTCGGCCGCGAACACCACGTCGTGGCACACCACGACTTCCTTCGACGACTCGGCGCCTTCTCGAACGCCCAGCGCGTGCTGGCCGACGGGCTCGAGCGCTATCCGCATTCGTGGGACCTGCACGCGCGTTTGCGTGGACGCGTCCTGTGGGAGAAGGGCGCCGACGGGCTCGAAGAGGTCTATGCACGCATGCTCGACAAGGAGCGCGAGGCGCTCGCCGCGGGCGGGGAAGGAGATCTCTCGAACCTGGAGTGGTACGCGGGCTACGCGTCGCTCGTCGTGGCCGAGTACAAGCGCCGCGAGGCCGAGCCGGATGAAGCGATCGCCGCCTACGAGCGCGCGATCGCCCACTACGATCGCGCCATCGCGGCCAATCCCGAGAGTGGCGCGAGCTCCGATCACTACGTGGCCTTGGCGCTGGCTGGCCAGGCCCGCATCGCCTTCGAGCGCGAGCGCTACGACGTCGCTCTGGAAGAGATTCTGGCCTCGTTCGAGCGCCGCTCGGAAGCCGCCGCGAGCCTCGATGGACTCGAGTTCTCACCGGTGATGACGGCCCAGGCGCTCCAGGGCCGTTTGCGCAAGCTGGGCCACGCCGACGAGGCCGCGCGCGTTCAAGCGGCGCTCGACGGGCTCGACCCCGAGCTCCTGCGGCCGCCCGTCTTCGAGCGCAACAGCATGGGCGCGCCGCCGGTAGGCTTCCGCGAGGGACTCGGCGGCCGGCGACGGGCGGACGGCACGACAGCGCGCTGAGAGCGGGCACCACTTCGGGCGCACGCGAGCCGGCGTAGCCCGAACTGTGCCCGGCCGCGGCGTCGAGCACGAGCTCGAGCGACCGTTCGGCCCGACTCGTTGTCTGGTCGGGCCCTGCGGCTCGGGCTAGACTGCGCTCCGTTCATCGGTCCGTCGATTTCCCATGCGCCCGGGCGCCTTCCGTCAGGAGCTTCGATGTCACTTCTCGCCGCCGCTTTCTGCCTCGCCCTCGCCGTGCCCCAGGAGGGCGCGGATTTGGCCCGCTGGATCCGCTATCCGGCCATCTCTCCGGACGGAACGCACGTCGCGTTCTCCTATGCAGGCGATCTGTGGGTCGTCGCCCTCGAACAGGAAGGCGACGGTCCGCGCGAGGCCGAGCTCCTGACGACGCATGTCGGCTACGAACGCAGCCCCGTTTGGGCGCCGGACTCGCGGACCATCGCCTTCGCGGCGGACTGGCACGGCCAGATGGACGTGTTCGTGACGACGATCGATCGTGCACCGGCGCGGCGCTTGACGTTCCACTCCGCCTCGGACGAGCCGGTGTGCTTCGCGGCGGACGGCCAGGAGATCTGGTTCACGAGTCGACGGCAGGACACGGTCGAAGCGCGCATCGGCTCGGCGGTCTTGAGCGAGCTCTACGCGATCGGGGTCGAGGGTGGCGCGCCGCGCCAGCTCTTGACGACGCCGGCGGAGCGCGCCTCGGTGAGTCCCGATGGTGGGCTGGTCGCCTACCAGGACCTGAAGGGCTACGAGGACGCCTGGCGCAAGCATCACGTGTCGAGCCACGCGCGCGACCTGTGGGTCTGGAACCCCAGCGACGGGACGCACAGGAAGCTGACCGACTTCCGCGGCGAGGACCGCGACCCGGTCTGGACCGGGGATGGCCGGACCCTGGCCTTCCTGAGCGAACGCGGCGGGACGATGAACGTCTGGGTCCTCGATGCGGACAGCGGCGCCGCGGCGGCGCCCCTCACCACGCACGAGACGCACCCTGTTCGCTTCCTGAGCGCGTCGAACATGCGCACCTTGGCCTACGCCTGGGACGGCGAGCTGTGGATCCGCGACGGCCAGGGCTCGCGCAAGGTGCCGATCCGGGCCCGCGTCGACCAGCGGACGAACCTCGTGGAGCGTCAGACCCTGCGGGAGGACGCGACCGAGATGGCCGTCTCCCCGAACGAGAAAGAGGTGGCCTTCGTCGCGCGCGGAGAGGTCTTCGTGGCTTCGCTCGAGCACGGCACGACGCGCCGGGTGACGACGACTCCCGAGCAGGAACGGACCGTGAGCTGGGGCAAGGACAACCGCACCCTCTACTACGCCGGGGAGCGGGACGGTTCCTGGAACCTGTACCGGAGCACGATCGTGCGCGACGAGGAGGAGGGCTTCAGCTCGTCGACGCTGCTCGAGGAGACGGCTCTGCTCACGAACGAGAACGAGACCTTCCAGCCGCTCGTTGCGCCGGACGGCAAGTCGGTCGCGTACCTGCGGAATCGGGACGAGCTGCGCGTCCTGGACCTCGAGTCCATGGAGTCGCGACGCATTCTGGAGCCGGATTCCAACTACAGCTACCAGGACGGCGACATCCACTACGCCTGGTCGCCGGACAGCTTGTGGCTGACGTTCACGTACTCGCCGTACCGTCGCTACACGACCCAGGCCGGCATCGCCAACGTCGTGACGGGCGAGATCACGAACGTCAGCGAGTCGGGCTATGACGTCGGTTCCCCGGACTTCAGTCCGGACGGCAAGGTCGTGTACTACCGTTCGGGACGCTTCGGGCAGGTCGAGCAGTCCGGCCGCGGCGGACAGAGCGACATCCTGGCCGTGTACTTGACGCAGGCGGCCTACGACGACGCGCAGCTCTCGTGGGAGGACTTCGAACGCGAGAAGGAGCGGCGTGCGGAGCGCAAGAAGGAACAGGAGAAGGCCGAGAAGAAGGCGAAGAAGGACGCCGGCGAAGACGCTGACGAAGCGGAGGAGGACGACGACGACGAGAAGAAAGAGGACGCCGTCGAGCCGTGTGAAGTCGAGCTGCGCGGCCTGGACGACCGTCGCCATCGCTTGACGCTGCAGTCGGCTCCGATCGGCTCCGCACGCATGACGCCCGACGGCGAGGCCGTGCTCTACTTCGCGGAGGTCGACGGCAAGTGGGACGTGTGGACGAGCCACATTCGCGACCGCAAGACCCAGCGGCTGGTCGCGCTGGGAGACGACGGCTCGGGGAGCTTGCACCTCACGAAGGACGGCAAGACGCTCGTCATCCTGACGGAGGGCGGCAAGCTGAAGAAGGCCAAGATCTCCCAGGGCGAACACGACCTGCCGGAGAGCGCCAAGGTCGAGGGCGTGGCCTTCGCGGCCGAGCTGGCGATCGACGGTCCCGCCGAGCGCCGACACCTGTTCGAGCACGTTTGGCGCCAGGTGCGGGAGAAGTTCTACCGGGCCGACCTGCACGGCGTCGACTGGGACGCGATGAAGGTCGACTACGCGTCCTACCTGCCGCACGTCTACAACGGCGTGGATCTGGCCGAGCTGCTCTCCGAGATGCTCGGCGAGCTGAACGCGTCGCACACCGGCGCGCGCTACCGTCCGCGCATCGCGGACAAGGACGACACGGCGTCGCTCGGGCTCCTCTTCGGAGAGTTGACCGACGAGGGCTTGCTCGTCGACGAGGTGCTCGCCGGCGGACCGGTCGATCGCGCCGCTTCGAAGATCGAAGCCGGCGTCCGGATCACTGCGATCGACGGCGAGCCGCTGACACCCGCCGCCAATCCGTGGCCGTTGCTGGATCGCAAGTCGAAGAAGCCCGTGCTGCTGTCCGTGCGTGCCAGCGACGGGACGACCTTCGACGAGGTGGTCAAGCCGATCGCCTCCATGGCCGAGCGCGAGCTCATGTACCAGCGCTGGATCGACCGTTGTGAGGCGCTCGTCGCCGAACTCTCCGAGGGGCGCGTCGGCTACGTGCACGTCCGCGGCATGAACGACTCGTCCTACCGCGAGGTCTACGAGGCCGTTCTGGGCCGCAACAGCGACAAGGAAGCGTTGGTCGTCGACACGCGCTGGAACGGTGGCGGCTGGCTCCACGACCAGCTCGTGACCTTCCTCGGTGGCGATCCCTACTGCACCTTCGTTCCGCGCGACAAGGAGCCGGGTCGCTTCGGCGGTGAGCCGCTGTCACGCTGGTCGCGCCCCGTGTGCGTCGTGCAGAACGAAGGCAACTACTCCGACGCCCACTTCTTTCCCTACTCCTTCCGCACGCTGAAGCTCGGCAAGCTGATCGGCTCGCCGGTGGCCGGAACGACGACGGCGGTCTGGTGGGAGCGCCTGATGGACGGCGCCACGGTCTTCGGCATCCCGCAGCTCGGCGTGATCGACCGCAATGGCGAGTACCTCGAGAACCAGGAGCTCTTCCCCGACATCGAGGTCTACAACGACCCCGAATCGACCGCCGCCGGCCGCGACCTGCAGCTCGAGGCCGCCGTGCGCCACATGCTGGAAGAGGTCGAGGCCCAGGGCGCCGGCTCCGGCAACTGAGCGTCAGTACGGTGCCGCGACAAGAACCACCGGATTCGGTCCCACGCGCAGCGTTGGCCCGAGTCCCTGGGAATCCGGTGGTTTTTGTCGCGGCACCGTACTTACATCACGACCGCGAACGAGAGGGCGACGTGGAGCGCCATCAGCGTCGTCTGGACGACCGCGAGCACGTGCGTCGCCCGCGCGGCCGTCTTCCCGGGGCGGTTCGCCAAGGTCGCGACGAGGGCGACGAGAACCAGCTGGAGCGGCAGGTTCAGGACGAGGAGCGAGATCCACGGCGAGGGGATGCGCTCGACCGTGCCCGTGAAGAACCCGCTGCCGCCCCGGATCCGGGCGAGGACGGCCGTCGCGAGGACGAGCGCGAACCAGGCGCTCCAGAGCCGCAACAAGTCGCCCCAGGGGCCGGCCACGAGGCCGCTTCGAAGGGGCCGGGAGGGCGTCTCACGCAGCCCGGGGGGCCGGGCCTCGCTCGGGGGGTCGACGGGGGTCGCGACGGGCATGTTCTGGCTATCGGACGGCGGAGGGAGCGAGCTTGCGCTCCAGGGGCTCGGGAAGGTTCCCGGCAGGCGTGAGGCGGCTTGGAAGGGGTCCAGGGCTCGGCTCGGACACCCCGGGGCCGCCCTGGAGCGGGGAAACGGTCGGTGGCGGGAGGAACCCTCGCAGCGACGTCCACCCAGGCCCATGCTAACGGTGGCCGTGCCGTTCCGAAGACCCCGTCGGCGCCCTTCCAGCACGGCCCTGGCGAAGGCGCCGACCCTCCGCAGCCTCTCCCCATGAAGCACTCCATCCTCCTCGGCCTCCTCGCCCTCCTCGTCCTCGGCCTCGTGACCGGCCTCACGCTCTCCTCGCGCGCGGTCGAGCCCGGGCCCGCCCCCAACCCCGAGAGCTTCACCGGCACGGTGGGGCACTGGCGACTCGACGTCGACGGTTCCCTGTGGATCCGGTTGGACGGCACCGGACCGCAGGCGGACCAGAACACCTGGTTCGCCTCTCCGCCCGACACGAACGACGAGCTCGACCTGGGGCAGATGCTCCTCGACATCCTGCTGACGCTCGAGCTCGCGCCCGAGGCCCCGAAGCTCACGTTGATCGCGAAGCGCGAGCGCGGGCTCGACGGCAAGAGCCGCGAGAGCGCGCTGCCGCTCGTCGCTTTGACCCTGGGCAACTGATTCTTGCGTCACCCCACGAGCTCGGGTTCGGAGCTTGCGAGGCGGCCGCCCCCATGGGAGGGTACCGCGCGCCCGTGCGACCCTCGCCGCCTGAAACCCTGCCGAACGAGTTGCACCGCGTCGTCGGGACGGGGGGAGCCATCCTGCTCGGGCTCGGCTCCATCCTCGGCACCGGCGTCTTCGTCAGCCTGGGGCTCGCGGCCGAGGTGGCCGGCGCGGCGCTCTTGGTCGCCGTCCTCCTGGCGGCCGGCGTCGCGAGCTGCAACGGTCTCTCGAGCGCCCAGCTCGCGGCCGCCTTCCCGCTCAGCGGCGGCACCTACGAGTACGGGCACCGAACGCTGACCCCGGGCCTCGGCTTCGTCGCGGGTTGGACCTTCCTGAGCGCCAAGTCGGCCTCGGCGGCGGCGGCGGCCTTGGCCCTCGCGGCCCATGCCGTCGAAGCGACGGGGCAGCTCGGCCCCACGGCCACCCCGTGGCTCGCGGCCGGGCTCGTCGGCGCGGTCACCTGGCTGGTCGCGGCCGGCCTGCGCCGTTCGAACCGGGCCAACCTGCTGCTCGTAGGCACGACCTGTCTCGGTCTCGGTGCGTTCGTCGTCGTCGGCTGGCCGCGCGCGATCGCCGGAGCGGAGACGGCCTTTGCGCACGTCCTGGGAGCGGGCGGGGCTTCCCCGCGCGAGCTCTTGCACGCGACGGCGCTCCTGTTCGTGGCCTTCACGGGCTACGGCCGCGTCGCGACGCTGGGGGAAGAGATCCGTGATCCGGCCCGCAGCATCCCGCGCGCGGTGCTCTTGACCTTGGCGGTCGCGGCCGCGATCTACCTCGCCGTCGCCTTCGTCGCGGTCGGTGCGGCAGGGGCGGACGAGCTCGCGCGAAGCACCGCGGCGACCGGGGCTCCGCTCGAGAGCCTCGGCCGGGAGTTCGCTCCGAGCGTGGGCGTGTTGATCCTGATCGCGGCCGCGACGGCGCTTTGTGGCGTGCTCTTGAACCTCGTCTTGGGGCTCTCGCGCGTCCTGCTGGCGATGGCGCGTCGCGGCGACGCACCCCGGGCGCTCGCCCACGTCCAGGCCACCTCCGGTTCGCCCGCTCGTGCGGTCTGGGTGACGGGCGGCGTCGTGTCCGCCCTGGCGCTCGGCTTCGAGTTGAAGACGGCCTGGAGCTTCAGCGCCTTCACCGTGCTCGTGTACTACGCGTTGACGAACCTGGCCGCGCTGCGCCTGCCTGGCGAGCAACGCCGCTACCCGCGCGTGTTCGCCGTTGCCGGCCTCGCGAGCTGCGCGAGTCTGGCCTTCTTCGTCGAGGCACGAACGTGGCTCGTCGGCTGTGCGTGGATCGCGTTCGGTCTGGTCGTGCGCGCGATCGCGCGCGGATTGCGTGGAAACAAGGAGTCCGTGGCATGAACAGGTGGAGTGTCGTAGCGCGGCTCGCTCTCTTGGTGGTCGTCGGCGCGTGTCGGTCCACGCCGCCCGAAGCGGTCGCCTTCGACGCGGAGCTGCGCGAGGAGACCTTCGACCTCTTCTTCGACGACCTGGAAGCGAACTACCCGTTCTTCGTCGAAGGGGAGGGCTCCAGCGACGAGGAGGAGAGCTTGGACCGCGCCGCGGAATGGAAGGCGGCCGTGGAGGTCGCCCGCCGCGCCGCGCTGGCGTGCGAGACGCGCTTCGACTACTTCCGGACGATCACGCGCCAGCTCGCGACCCTGCACGACGAGCACGTCTCCCTCGACCTGCCCTTCGCGAACATCGCTTCCGCCGACGGTGCTTGGACCGTGCCCTACCTGGAGTTGCTCCTGGTCGGCGGCCAGATGTATCTCGTCAACGCCGAGGGCGGAGCCGCCGGTCTCGAACAGGCGCCGGAATTGATCGCGATCGACGGCGTCGAGCCGACGGTCGGGTTGGTGCAGCCTCTGCTCGCGGGACCGGCGGGAGGCGACGTCGAGCTCACGCTCGAGCTCGCGGACGGCACACGGACGAACCGCACGGTGCAGCGCTATCCGATCGGGACGGCGCTGCCGCGGACCATCCACGTCGACCTCCGGCTGGATCACTCGTCGTGGATCTCCTGGTCGCGCAAGGGCACCGTCGGTTACATCGCGGTCCGCACGTTCAACAAGCAGCAGGCCGGGGTCGACATCATGCAGATGAAGTCCGACGTCCGGCGCGCGTTCGCGGCCATCGGCTCGCCGGAAGGGCTGATCCTGGATCTGCAGTACAACGCGGGCGGAAGCTTCGAGGTGGCCCGCGAGGTCGGCGCCCTGCTCGTGCGCGAAGAGGCGCTGGTCGGGCTCTTGCACAACCGCCTGCTCGGTTGGATCTCGTGGAAGCACCCGATGCGCATCCGGCCGCGCCGCAACGGCTACCACGGCCCGCTCGTCGTCCTGGTCAACGGCTCGACGGGGAGCATGGCGGAGCACCTCGCGCGCACTCTGCAGCGCTCCGGCCGTGCACTGGTGATCGGGGAGCGCACGCTTGGCGCGGAGGCCGCCGTGCGGGACGTGCGGGCCGCCGACGGCGCCGAGCTGACCTACGGCGATCGACGCATCACGGATCGTGATGGAGTCGGCTTCCAGGGGGTCGGAGTCGTGCCGGACCTCGAGCTGCCGCTCCTGATCGGCGACGTCCGCGCGCTCGGCGTGAAGCGCGCGCTCTTCCAGGCCCACGACCGTCGGCTGCAAGCAGCGGTGCACCGACTCGGACTCGAGTTCGACTCGCGCAAGCTCCCGCAACCCGAGGGCCGCGGACTCATCGTGCCGCGCTTGCCGAAGGCCGAGACGAAGGGCGTACGCCGCGCTCCCGACGCCCCGTGACGCTGAGGCCTTCGACCGCTCAGCCCTTGGACTCGACCTGGGTCTTCAGCTTGGCGAGCCCCTGCTCGAACATGCCGGAGATGCTCATCTTCATGAGCGGCGTCATGAGGCCTGCGACGACCGAGGGCATGAAGTCGCCCATGTCACCGTGGATCGTCCAGGTGACCGTCGTCGTCGCGCCTTGAACGTCGTAGATCATCGCGCAGGTCGAAGGCGCGCGGGTCTCGCCCATGATGAAGGCCATGTCGTAGGCGATTCCGGTCTTCGGGTCGGACTTCGTGAGCGTCAGCTCGCCGTTGCCGCTTTCGGACGTCCACGTCTGACTCGCCCCCACGCCCTTGGTCGTCGCACCGTAGGTCGTGACGATGGTCGGATCCTGCTCGACCCACGGCGCCCAGGAGTCCCACTGCTTCAGGTCCTCGACGAGGGGGTGGATCTTGTCCGGCGGCGCCTCGATCGTGACGCTCTTCTCGATCGTGTACTCGGTGGGAAGGAGGAAGCCGACGACGGTGACGAGGGCCAGCAGGACGACCAGTCCGATCAGGATCTTCTTGACCATGGTGCTCCCTCCGGAGCGGGGGACCGAAGCGCGGGGCGGGTGCGCGTGGATCAGGGGCGGACGCCACGACTCGACGTGCGGCCGCGCGCGGGCCGCCCAGGATGGGGAGCGGACCGTGGCCGCGTCAACCGCGGGGCGGGATCCCGCCGCCTCGGCGCCCCCGGGGGGAACAGGGGGGTCCAGGAGGCCCCGGGCACGGACCCCGTGCTCGCTTCAGCCCCCGCTCTCGGGCGCGGCGGGGAATCCGACCCGACTCGAGTGGGCGATCAGGGCGTCGCGCAGGAGCGGCCGCGCGCCGCTCGCCGGCGTGACGATGCGTCGCAGGCGTCGGCGGGAGGCCTTTGCGAGCCAGTCGGTCACCGCGACGGTGTAGATCCGCGCGGGATCGATCTCGACGCCCGCCGCCGACAACGAATCGAGGCACGGCTTCCAGAGCGACGCGCCGAGCACCTCGACGACGGCGACCTGGTTGCCCCAGCTCTCGAGGTCGTAGAGATCGCCGCTGCGGATCGCACCGCCGCGCAGGCTGCCGCCCAGGCTGTCGGCTTCGTAGTAGGCGAGCTCCGCTGTGGTGCAGGCTCGCAGGACGTCTTCGAAGTACGCCCGCAGGCGCGCTCCGAAGAGCGGCGCGGGATTGAAGCCGACCTCTGCGCCGACGCTGAGCGGGCGATTCCCGTCCAGCGCGATGTTGCAGAAGGCGTGCACGTGCGGATGGCCGCGAAAGTAGAAGACGGCCCCCGGACCCTCGAGGCGATGGATCTGGTAGGGGCCGGCGGGGCCCTCCTCGCCGCTCGCGTAATGGCTCGCGAAGAGTCCGTCGATCCCGCCGTTGGCCGCGAGGCACGCGCGCGCGACGTCGACGTCTTCGCGGCGCCAGTTCGCGAGCAGGCCGTCGACCAGCGCCTGCGCATGACGCTTCTTGTCGGGGGACAGCTCGGCCACCGCAACTCCGACGAAGCGACCGTTCGTCCCCTGCAGCGTGATGTCGGTCTGGATCGGAGCGGGGCCGCGACGCGCACGCTCGCGCTCGCCAGCGGAGAGCGCTTCGAAGAAGCGCGTGGCCTGTTCGAGCTGGTAGCGGTAGACGTTGCCCGGCAGATCAAAGGTCCCGTTGCCGCGTTGATCGCCCCACACCTGCGGTCCTCCGAACGCGACCCCCTCGGCCGAAACCCCGCCGACGCGCAGGTTGAGGTGCGGTCCCGACAGCGAGAGCTGCCACGGCGGACGGGCCGGATCACCGCACAGGTAGAAGTGCATGAGGTGGATGCCCGGCCAGCGTACGAAGTACTGCCGCGGCACGACCGAGCGCCCGGCCGGAGAGAGCGCGGCATGAAAGAGATCGTTCAGGATCGAGCGCGTCCCCCGGTCGAGCGACCAGGGCGCGATGCCGTAGCCCCCGAGCGCGACCCCGCGGTTGTGGTACTGCCGCAAGGGATGGTCGTAGGGCAAGCACGCGACCCGCCGCACGTCGTCCGGTAGCGCCTCGACCAGCCGCTCGGCCAACTCGGCCACGGGCGCGAGCGTGCGACTCGGCCCGGGAGGCAAGAGCCAACGCCCGACGAGGCCCGTCCCGAGCATCGCCCCCGCGCCCAGCCCACCGAACTTCAGAACACGCCGACGATCGAGCCCCCGCTTCACGAGACCACCCCTTCGCGCGCCGAACGGGCCGAGAGTCGATGCAGTACCGCCACGCTCGAAGTTTACCAACCCCTGCTCACGGCCAGGGGCTCACCGCCTGGTCGCCGCTCAGTCCGAGCGGCGTTGTGCCCTGGCGAGGGCTTCGAGTTCGTCGCGGCAGGAGGCGCAGGACTGGATGTGGTGGGCGGTGAGGGCCAGCTCGGGGCTCGGCTCGCTGCCCGTGGCGAGGTGTTCGTAGAGCGTGCCCATGCGGTCGAGCGTCTCGTCGCAGTCGAACTCTTCGTCGCGTGTGGCGGCGACGGCGGGCAGGAGGGCGAGCAGGGGTTCTTGTCCCTTCATGAGGGCGGTGTCTCCGGGGTCGCAACGTCGGCCGGTTCGCTCGCATCGGGCGTCGTGTCCGGTGTCTCGGCGACGACGGGGGCCGGGAAGCCGGCCTCGAGCAAGCTGTCGCGCAGCTTGCGGCGCGCGACGTGCCGTTCGGCGAAGACTCGCGCACGATTCGAGCCCTGGCGCAGGGCGACGCGATCGAGGGGCTCTTCGGAGAGCGCGAGCTCGCGTTCCTTGTCGTCGAGGTCGACGTCAAAGGCGCGCCGGAGCGCCGTCAAGAGCGCGGGGTTCTCGGGGTCGAAGGGCAGGGCGTCCTCCGTGCGACGTCCGAGCGGCGCGAGATCGATCGTCTCGGGCAGGGGGTGGTAGTCGCGCCGCTGGCGCAGGCGGTCGAGGGCGGCGCGCATGGCGACGCCGATCGCCCAGGTCGTGAAGCGGCAGTCGTCGCGGAAGGCCTCCAGGCGATCGAGGATCAGGTGGATCGCCTCCTGAGCGAAGTCGTCGAGGTCCGCGTGCGAGAGGTCGGCATGGTTGCCGAGCGCCTTGTCGAGGGCACGTCGCAGGATCTGGCGCAGCTCCTGGACCGCACGCGGCGAGCGCTCCGCGGGACGCAGCTTGCCGAGCCATTCTTCGTTCTTGCGGTTCTTGATCGCCACACCGGAGCATTCCCTCTCAGCGCGCGCCGATCAAGGGAGAAGGCGTCCGCGTCGGTCCGCGGGGCTCGCGTCCGACCTGCGGCCGTGCGATGCTGGCGTCAGGATGACGGAAGCACGGGTCGCAGGATCGAGACGACGCAGGCGCGCGCGGGGATCGCTCCCGCGGCCGTCGCGTCCTGTCCGGGCGCTCTTCGTCGTCGTGCTGCTCGTCCCGGCGCTCTTCGTCGCCTTCGCTCCCTCTGCGTCGAGCGCGCGAACCGGGGTCCGCGACGCGCGCCCGAACGTGCTCCTGTTCCTCACCGACGACCAGTCGTGGTGGCAACTCGGAGCCTATGGAGATGCCGAGCTTTCGACCCCCGCCTTCGATGGTGTCGCGCGCCGCGGAGCGCTCTTCACGCGCGCCTTCTCGGCTTCGGCGATCTGCACGCCGTCGCGCTCGGCCTTGCTGACGGGCCAGGACATCTGGCGGCTCGGAACGGGGGGCCAGTTCGGGAGCACGCTGCCGCGCTTCGACGTCTTCCCGTTGCTGATGGAGGCGGGCGGCTATCGGATCGGTTGGACCGGCAAGGGCTGGGGCCCGGGCCGGTTGGCGGAGGAGTGGGGCGAGACGAATCCGCTCGGGCGGGCCTACAACCGCAAGGCGCACGACCCGGCCTGGTCGCGCTACCCGAAGTTCAACCTGGACTACGCCGCCAATTTCGCCGACTTCCTGGCGGAGCGGGACGAGCACGAGGACGCGCAGCCTTGGTTCTTCTGGTGCGGCGCGCTGCAGCCCCATCGCCCGTACGTGGCGGGCACGGGCGTCGCGTCCGGACTGGATCTGCGGCGCGTGCGTGTCCCGGGAGACCTCGCGGACCATGCGGCGCTGCGCTCGGACCTGCTCGACGCGCGGCTCGAGACCGAGCACGCCGACCGCGCGTTGGCGCGCATGCTGGCCTTGCTCGAAGAACGCGGCGAGCTGACGGACACGGTCGTCATCGTCACGAGCGACCATGGTGCGGCCCTGCCGCGCGGGAAGTCGAACCTGTACGACGCGGGCACGCGCGTTCCCCTGGCGATCGCGTGGCCGGGGACCTTCCCAGAAGGGCGCACGATCCCCGCCTTCGTGAACCAGACGGACCTGGCGCCGACCTTGCTCGATCTGGCTGGCGTTGCGCCGCCCGCGGCCATGACCGGACGCAGCCTGCTCGCGCTCCTGCGCGGCGAGGGGCAGGCCGCTTCGCAAGCCGGGCGCGACTTCGTCGTGACCGCGATCGAGAACACGTACCCGATCCGGGCCCTACGGACGGCGGACTGGCTCTACGTCTGGAATCCCTTGCCCGAGCGGGATCCACCGCGTAGCGGACAGCTCGATCTGTTGACCAGCGTGCCCGACTTCGCGCGACTGTCCGCGCGCATCGAGGGGCCGCGCGCCGAGGAAGAGCTCTACGCGCTGGCGAACGATCCCTGGCAGATCCACGACGTGGTCGGCGATCCCGAGCAGGCTGAAGTGCTCGCGCGCCTGCGGTCGCGCTTGCGGGCGCACCTCGCGGAGCGCGGGGACCCGCGTCTGCGCGGCGAGGATCCCTTCGGGCCTCCGCTCACCGTGCTGGACGACGAGTTCGAGGACAGCAGGGGTGCGAGCGACGCGGCGGCCTTCGGACCCGAGCCGCTGCCGCAGGTGGCCACGCCGCGCTCGACGCAAGCGCGTCGTTCCGACCGCAGGCTGCCGGCGCGGATCACAGCGCTGGTGCGCGCCGGAGACAACGCCTCGGCCGTGGCCGAGCTGGTCGCACTGGTGGACGGTCAGGACGACGGTCCGAAGGCGGTCTTTCGCAGCGCCTTCCGGGCCTTCACGGAGGCCCAGCCCGAGACCGTCGAAGGCGCGCGCGCCCTGTCCGCTTTGGCCGCGGGCCTGGCGCAGTCGGGCCAGCACACGCTCGCGGCGCACGCGCACGCCGCGGCCGCCGGCCTGCTCGAACCCTCGGGCGCCGAGCCGGTCTTCGAGCTGTTCGCCGTGGCCGAAGCCGCGTGGCGCTCGATCGGCATGGAGTCCGAAGCGCTCGCGTGTCGCCTGTCCGTGGCTCGCCTGCACCTCGCGGCGAGGCAGCCCGAACGGGCGCGTCCCGCGCTGGCACGGGTGCTCGCACGCTGCCTCGAGGTGAGCGTTCCCGAGCTCGCGCCGCAAGCGGACGCCCTCCTGCACGCGGCCCTGGAGCAGGGAGTCTCCGCGCCCTTCGAGCTGCTTCGCGCGCGCTTGGAGTCGCAGGCCGCCTACCACGTCGATCCGTTCGCGCTCGTCGCGGCGCTGCGCCGCGGCCGCCCACCGTCGACGGAAGCGGGTGAGCTCGAGGCCTTCCTCGACGGCTTGGACGAGCGCGCGGTGACACCATTCGCCTTGCGAAGAGCCCTGCGGACCGACGTCCGCGCCGCTATCGTGGCCCCCGACGGCGAGGCGTCGCGCGCGGTCGGTGCGGTCCCGGTACGAATCGCCGAAGAGCCGCGCCTGTGCATCCGCTGGACGAGCCCGGAGCCGGGAGGCAAGGCGGTCGCGCACGCCATCGACCTCGTGACCGGGACAGAGCTTTCGGTCGGCGAAGGCGCGCCGCTCGAGCTGCGCGAGCCCGGCTTCGAGCTTCGCCTGGACGGGACGGGGCTTGCGATCGACACGCGCACGGCGCGCGCTCAGTGGCCCGCCCTGCTCGGCATCGAGCTCGACGTGCGGGCGGACGGGGGCGTTGCGGTCCGTGCGTCGCCCTGACCCCGGGCCTGCTCCTGGCGCCGGTCAGCTCGTCCAAGTGAAGCGCGGGCAGGGGGTTGCGACGTTGCCCGGAGCCCGGCTCGGGCCGCTCACGGGCGGGCCGGGGCGCGCGCACCGTCCAAGACCCCGGGCGGCGACCTGGCCGAACCGTACCGCAGGGGTCCAGTCCAAGGCGCGATCCGCCGATCCAAAGGACGGCGGGGTCGACGCTCCGCCTACGATGTCGTTCCGCGACCCGCAACGTCTCACGGCCTGGCCCACGGCTCGGCCCTTGGCCTGCTCCGCCGCTTCCCCGCGTCGAGCGCGGACGGATTCGGCCGGGTCGCGCTGGCATCTCGCCGCGGCGCACGGCGGAATGGGGGGTCACGCCCGCGCCCTTCGGCGCGACCGATGAGAGCACAAACCTTCGAACGCAGGCTCGGACTCCTGTCCGTGATCGGCATCAGTTTGGGAGCCATGCTCGGAAGCGGGCTCTTCGTCCTGCCCGGGTTGGCCGTCGTTCAGACCGGCTCGTCCATGTGGCTGGCCTACCTCTTCGCGGGCGCCTGCGTCCTGCCCGCCGCGCTCTCGAAGGCCGAGCTTGCAACGGCGATGCCGGAAAGCGGCGGCACCTACGTCTACGTCGACCGCACGCTGGGGCCGCTCGCGAGCACGATCGGTGGGCTGGGGCTGTGGCTGTCCTTGCTCCTGAAGTCGGCCTTCGCGCTGGTCGGCTTCGGCGCCTACCTGTCCGTCCTGTCCGACGTCCCCGTGATGCCGGTCGGGCTCGGCGTCCTGGGCGCGATCGCGGCCTTGAACCTGTTCGGTGTCGGCAAGGTGGCCAAGGCGCAGGTGCAGGTCGTGCTGCTCTCGTTACTGGGGCTCACGATCCTCTCCTCGATGGGCGTCTTCCACATCGATCGCGCCAACTTCGAGGACAGCTTCGAGGGCGGCATCGGGGGCTTCCTGGCGACGGTCAGCCTGGTCTACATCTCCTATGCCGGCGTGACGAAGGTCGCGGCGATCGCGGAGGAGGTGAAGGACCCGGGCCGCAACCTTCCGCTCGGGATGCTGATCTCGCTCGTGTTCGCGTCCTTCCTGTATGCGGGGGTCACGTTCGTGCTCAGCGGGAACGTCCCGGTAGAGCAGCTGAAGGGCGACCTGCGTCCGATCTACACGCTGGCGGAGAAGCTCGGCGGAAGCGGGTTGGGGATCGCGGCCGCGCTGCTCGGAATCCTGACGATGGCCTCGATGGCGAACTCGGGCCTGCTCGCGGCCTCGCGCTTCCCGTTCGCGATGGGGCGCGACAACCTGCTGCCGTCGACCTTCGGGCGCGTCAGCAAGCGCTTTCGGACGCCGGTCGTCTCGATCCTGGTCACGGCCTCGTTGATGGCCTTCGCGATCGTGTTCCTCGACGTGAAGTCGATGGCGAAGCTCGCGAGCTCGCTCATGATCGTGGGCTTCATGGTCGCGAACATCGCGGTGATCATCCTCCGCGAGGCCAATACGAGCTGGTACAAGCCGGTCTACCGCGCGCCGCTGTATCCCGCGATGCAGATCGGGGGGATCGTGATCGGCATCGTGCTCCTGGCGCTCCTGGGTTGGACCGGGTTGATCGCCCTCACGGGCATCCTCGTGCCGGGCGGGGCGCTGTTCTACTTCTTCGGGCGCTCGCGCACGCACCGGCGCGGCGTGGTCGGCTTGCTCGGCCGGCGGCCGGAAGTGTTCTCGACCTCGCGCGAAGAGGGACAGGAGATGCAGGTCGAGGACGCGCCCGTCGTGGTCGCCCTCAAGGGCAGCGAGAGCTCGCCCGAGACGTTGGTCGACGTCGGCTGCGCCCTGGCCGGCGTTCGCGGCGTGGGGGCCGTGCTGTTGAGCGAGGTCCCCGAGCAGCTGAACCTGGAGGACGTCGACCGGGCGGAGACCGCGGACGTCGCGTCCCTGCGACGACGCCTGAAGACGCTCGGTGCGAAGCACTCACAAGAGGTCTTCCTCGACGTGGTGCCCACGCGCGACATCGGACGTCGGACCCATGCGCTCTCGAACAAGCCGGGGACCGAGTGGATCGTGATCGAGTGGCGCCCGCGCTCCAACCGCAGCCTGCTGCCGTTCGCGCCGATGGGTTGGCTGCTCGACCACCTGCGCTGCAACCTGGCGCTGTTCCGCGACGCGGGCATCCGCAGCTTCCAGGAGATGCTGGTGATCGTCGAGCCGGGGCCGCACGACGCTCTGGTCGTCACGACGGCCGATCACCTCGCGTCGACGTACGGAGCGACGCTGACGCTGCTGCGGTGTGTGCCGCTCGCGTCGGGCGCGATCGAACAACAGGCTGCCGCCGACTACGTCGACGAGCTCGCCGGCCTTTGCCATGGCGCCGTGGTGCGCAAGACCCTGGCGTACGTCGACGAGGTCGTCGAGGTCGCACGACTCTCCGCGTCGTACGACCTCCTGGTGATGGGGGCGCCCCCCGACATCCGGATGCGGGACTATCTGGTCGGGACGAAGATCGAGCGCTTGACGCGCGCGGCCGCGTGCTCCGTCCTGCGCTTGAAGGCGCCGCGCCAGAGCTCACACGACGTCGTCGCGCGCGCGGCGCCGCCTTCGGCCGGGACGGCGGACCCGACCCTGCTGGATGTTCTCGAAGAGCGCTGTCTCGTCCCGCGTGTCGTGGCCAAGACGAAGGAGGAGCTCTTCGAGATCTTCGCCGCGACCTTCGCCGAGGTCCTGGACGGAGTCGACGCCGACACCGTCGAGGCTGCCCTGTGGGAGCGCGAGCGCACCCAGAACACGGCCATCGGCGACGGCATGGCGCTTCCGCATGCGACGGTGGCGAAGGCGGACGGCGCCTACCTCGGGATCTTCACGACGGCCAGCCCGGTGGACTACAAGGCGCCCGACGGCGCGCCGGTCGATGTCTTCTTCGTGACGTTGGGTCCGCCCAGCGAACGCAACACGCACCTGCGGATCCTCTCCGGCATCGCCCAGATGGTGATCGGCGGACCGGTCCTGGAGCGCCTGCGCGCGGCCCGCGTGGCGGGCGAGATGCGCGCCGTCGTCGAGGACGGTCAGGTCAAGAAAGAACGGGTCTGACCCGCATCCACCCGGCGTCTTCTCCCACGCTCAGTCCATCCACTCCGCCGCCGCGCTGCGGCGTTCGGAAGCTTGCGCCTCTGGATCGAAGCCACGGGCATCGCCGTAGCGGCGCACCAGGGCCTCGATCGCGAGCTGACGGGTGTGCAGCTCGTCCGAGAGCAGCAGGGCGGCGAGCGTGTGCCGGGCGGACTCGTCGCCCGTCGCGAGCCTGGCCCGCGCGACTTGGACCAGCAAGCCGTCCGGCGTCCCGGCCGAAGGCGGCACGGTGCCGTTCGCGATCAACGTACGCAGGCGCTGTTCGTAGCGCACGAGGGCCTTCGTCGAGGCTGGATCGCTGAGCCCTTCCAGGGCCCAGGCCGCCCAGGCGGAGACGACCAGGACCGGATCGCGCAGGGCCGCGACCAGCGCCGGCGCGCCACGGGGGTCGCCGATCCGACCGAGCGCCTGGCAGAGCTGCGCGCGCTTCGAGCTGAAGCCGGGCGGATACTTCAGGCCCCGGACGAGCGCGGGGACGGCGTGCTTGCCCATCCCGACCAGCTCCTCCAGCATCGCCTGATCGTCGTCCGAACCGCTGGGGCCGAAGTCCGTGCCGCCGATCTTGGCGACGAGCTCGCGGGCGTGGGCCTGGGCGAACGGGTCGCGGTCGGGATCCGGCGGAATCAGGGCCTGCGCGCCGCCGTGCGCGGCCCAGTGTCCTTGCAGCTCGGCGATGGCCTCGAGCCGGACGGGACGCGGAGCCAGTGGATCGTAGCCGGCGTGCAGACCGGTCGCGGTGAACCAGAGCTCGAAGAAGCTCTCGCGCACCAGGTCGTCGCCGTGATCCAAGCCCTGGAGCAGGACCGCCATCCCGGCGGGAGAACCGAGCCGTGCCAGGGCGAAGGCGAGGTCGCGCCGGGTCTCGGGATAGAAGGCGAGGTCGAGCGCGGCGATCAGTTCGGGAACGGCGGCGTCGACACCGAACTCGGCCAGGGCGAGGGCTGCCTCGCGAACGACGTCGGGGTCGGAATCGTCCAGGAGTCCGCGCAAGCCTTCGGCTTGACCGCGCAACCCGAGTTCGCCGATGGCACGCGCGGCGCTGGCGCGATCGAGCGGCGCCGCGGCCGCGAGCGCCGGCACCAGAGCGCGCTCGACGTCGGGACCGCGCCAGACCAGCCGCGAGACCAGGTCGCGCGCGTGCAAACGGACGTAGAGCTCGTCGTGGGCGAGCGCGGCGACGATCTCGCTCCGCGCAGCGTTGCCGATGTTCTCGAGCACGCCCATCGACTGGTTGTAGGTCTTGTTGTCCCAGGACCCGAGGGCGGCGATCAGCGCCGGCACCGCCGGCCGGCCGATTTCCGCGAGGCGCTTCTGCGCCGCCTTGTTCGCCTGCGGAACGGGGAACTGGAAGAGCTGGATCAGGGCCTCGATGTCAGCTGGCGTCGTCCCTTCGGGAATGTCGACCTCGACCGTGCCGATCGGCGGGCGCGCGTAGTCGACGAGGTTGGCCACGCTGGAGGCCTCGGCCGAGATGCCCTCGGGCGTCACGGCGTGTACCTCGGGCTCGCTCTCGATCGCCTCCGTGGAGGGTGCGATGTCGGCGAAGGGCAGCGTGCGCGACTCGAGCACCCGGGCGAGGTCGGGGTGGTAGTCGCCGATCGGGTAGTAGTGCTTGAAGAACAGCGTGGTCTCGACGGTCCCCGCGGCAACCGACAGCGGCACGCGGTGCTGGCGCGACTGCCCCGAGGGGATCTGCGTGTTCACCGGCAGCTCGAGCCCGTAGGGGCGTTTGTACGGGTCGCGGAAGACCTTGCGCGAGCGTCCGACCTCCTTGCCCTCGATGTCACGGACGACGACGAGCGACTCCACCGAGCGTTGCTTCAGCTCCGTGGGGAAGTTGTGCCCGGCGCCCTTGTTCTGGATCGTGATGGTGGCGACGTTGCCGTCGATCGTCGCCG